>NZ_CP180546.1:2575993-3219991 GCF_047778055.1 Neptuniibacter sp. QD34_54
AATGAGAGATCGCCTTTTCCGATTCGTGTTGAACCACCCGATTTGGGTCGTTCTCTTCTCGATAATGTTCGTCGTTGGCGCAACTTACGGCGCTAAAAATCTGGTCTTCAAAAGCGACTATCGCGTGTTTTTCAGTGATGAGAATCCTCAACTGACAGCATTCGAAGCGATGCAGAAGATTTACAGCAAAAGTGACAATGTTGCTTTTGTTATATCACCTGAAAATGGGGAAGTGTTTACTCCAAAAACCCTTGCGGCGATTCAAGAACTGACGACTGAATCTTGGCAGGTACCCTACTCTACCCGCGTAGATTCGATTACCAACTATCAGCATACCTGGTCTGAAGAAGACGACATGATCGTTGAAGATCTGGTATTAGACGCTGAAACGTTGACTGATGCGGATATGCCAAGGCTTAAAGAGATCGCTGTTAATGAACCTCTGTTGGTAAACAAGCTAATCTCTCCAGAGGCTCATGTCACGGTTGTAAACATCACCGTACAGCTACCGGGCGTTGATCCTGTAGTTGAAGTACCTCAGGTTGTGAGCAAAGTTCGTGAAATGCGCGATGAATTTGTTCAAGCGAACCCAAATCTGAAAGTTCACCTTTCAGGTATGGTAATGATGAACAACAGCTTTGCTGAAGCATCCATCGAAGACAATGCGACGCTAGTGCCTTTGATGTTCTTAGTAGTAATCATCGGTATGGTACTGCTATTACGCAATTTTAGCGGCACCTTAGCAACTGTTGTCGTGATCATTTTCTCTATTGCTGCAACTATGGGTTTAGCCGGCTGGACAGGTTTCTACTTAACTGGCCCATCTGCAAGTACCCCAATTATGGTACTAACCTTAGCGGTAGCAGATTGTGTGCACATACTGACCACTATGTTTTATGAGATGCGTCAGGGCGTTAAGAAAGAGAAAGCGATTCAAGACAGTCTACGGATTAACTTCCAACCAATTTTCTTAACCAGTTTGACCACTGCAATCGGCTTCTTAAGCCTGAACTTCTCAGATTCTCCTCCATTCAGAGATCTGGGTAATATGGTTGCTGCGGGCGTCATGCTTGCCTTTATCTTCTCAGTAACAATATTCCCTGCAATGCTGCGCTTACTACCTGTCCACGTTAAACCGCTTGAAGAAGGTAAGAATGACTTCATGCACAAACTGGCAGATCTTGTAATCGCGAAGCGTCGCGTGCTACTTCCAGCGATGTCAGTTTTGATGATTGCGGCCGTTTTCTTAGTACCGCTAAACAAGCTAAATGATGACTTCGTAAAGTATTTCGATGAAACCGTGCCATTCCGTCAGGCAACTGATTACATGCAAGATAATCTATCTGGCATGACAGCAATGGAGATCTCCATCGATACCAAAGAAGCCAGTGGCATTAATTCCCCTGCGTTTCTTAAAACTGTGGGAGATCTAACTGAATGGCTACGAGTGCAACCTGAAACTGATCACGTGAATACGTTGAGCGATATTATTAAACGCTTAAACAAAAACATGCACAGTGACGATTCTGCGTATTACAAACTACCAGATGAACGTGAACTGTCAGCGCAATACTTATTGCTGTACGAAATGTCTCTGCCTTACGGTTTGGATCTAAATAACCAGTTAAACGTGGATAAATCTTCTACTCGCATCATCGCTACGTTCAATAATATGACCAGTACCGAGCAGATTGAGCTGGAAAGCCGCATCTATAACTGGTTTGCAGAGAATGCATCAAACTATGAAGTGGATATTGCAAGCCCTAGCCTTATGTTTGCACACATTGGCCAGCGTAATATCTACAGCATGTTGATTGGCACATCTCTAGCACTAGTACTGATCTCTGTATTGCTTGGTTTTGCATTACGCTCGGTAAAATTTGGTTTTATCAGCCTGATTCCAAACTTAGCACCAGCGGCAATGGGTTTTGGTGTTTGGTACTTGATTGATGGCCAAGTAGGCCTAGCACTTTCAGTTGTTGCCGGCATGACACTAGGTATCGTGGTAGATGATACGGTCCATTTCTTGAGCAAGTACCTACATGCTCGCAGAGACCGTAACAAGAACAGTAAAGAAGCTGTAGGTTACGCCTTTGCTAGCGTAGGTAAAGCATTATGGATAACCACCTTTGTATTGGTAGCAGGCTTTATGGTGTTAGCGCAGTCCACCTTTAAAGTGAACGCCGATATGGGTCTACTAACAGCACTGACTATTTTGATCGCATTAATTGTGGATTTCTTATTCTTGCCACCACTTCTGATGCTGTTAGATAAAACAGCTAAGGAAGAGCAAGAAGACTCAGAAAGCAATGACCCTATGCAAGCTAACTCGACGCAAACTGGCCCTGTACAACCTGCTAATGCAGCACTTAAAAACTCTGAAGGAGAGAAAGATGACTCTGTTAACCAACCCGCTTAAATCTGTATGCATTGCAGGCATGATTCTAACTTCGGGCGTTGCGATAGCTGAAACCGCTGAAGAAAAAGGCCTACGTATTGCAGAAGAAGCTAAAGCAAGCGATCTTGGCTGGACTGATATGCAAGCGCAGATGAATATGATTCTGCGTAACAAACAGGGTCAGGAAAGTGTACGCGAGATTCGTATGAAGTCTTTAGAAGTTGATAACGATGGTGATAAAAGCCTATCTGTATTCGACAAGCCTAGAGATGTTAAAGGCACTGCTTTTCTAAGCTTCTCACACCCTGTTGGTGCAGACGATCAGTGGCTTTACCTACCTGCGTTGAAACGCGTAAAACGTATTGCTTCACGTAACAAATCCGGCCCATTTATGGGTTCTGAGTTTGCTTACGAGGATCTATCTTCATTTGAGGTAGAAAAATACACATACAAGTATCTACGTGATGAAGCCTGTGAAGGCGGTACGTGTTTTGTAATTGAACAATACCCAGTGGATAAGAACTCTGGTTATACCCGACGTGTAGTGTGGTTAGATCAAGCAGAGTACCGTCCATGGAAAATCGATTTTTACGACCGTAAAGACTCTGAACTTAAAACCCTGACTTACCATGAATACAAAGAGTATGAAGGTAAGCACTGGCGTCCTGATCTAATGAAAATGGTGAACCACCAGACAGGTAAAAGCACCGACCTGACCTATGGTTCTTATCAGTTCAAAACAGGTTTAACTGATAAAGACTTCAATAAAAACACGCTAAAACGAGCGCGCTAAGATGATCAGGCAGACGTTCACGACTGCACTAGCAGCAGGGCTTTTAACAGCCCTGCCTGCTCAGGCAGAAACCTACTTTGAGTTGTCAGGTAAAGCCACCGCTGATCTACGCCTCTTTACTCAAAGCGCTCAATTCACGGGGCAAGACTATGACACCAATTTGTCCTTCTCTTTCGAGCCAGAACTTTATTGGGAATGGAACGATGGTGCTGATAGTTTAACCTTTACCCCTTTTCTTCGTTTAGATGAAAATGACAGCGAGCGAACTCATGGAGATATTCGTGAGTTAAGCTGGGTGCATGTATCTGATGATTGGGAACTTCGTACTGGTCTGCGTAAAGTCTTTTGGGGTGTTACCGAATTCCAACACCTCGTTGATGTGATCAACCAGACTGATGGCGTCGAGGACTTTGATGGGGAAGACAAACTAGGCCAGCAGATGATCAATCTATCCTTAGTCAAAGACTGGGGTATCATCGATCTTTACCTTTTACCAGGGTTCCGAGAGCGCACCTTTGCTAGCACAGATGGTCGTCTACGTGCAGGCCTCGTGATCGATACTGATAGAGCGACCTTTGAATCCAGCGCAGGCAATAAACATATAGATACTGCAATCCGCTGGAGCCACACGATTGGTGACTTTGACTTAGGAGCTTATTGGTTTAGAGGTACCAACCGAGATCCTAAACTACAAGTCCAATCAGTGAATGGCCAGACGATCTTAGTACCCCATTACGAGCAGATGAACCAGATTGGTTTTGACTTACAAGCTACGTTAGACAATTGGCTTTGGAAGTTAGAAACCATTCATCGCGACACTAAAAGTGAAAACTATTGGGCTGCTCAAGGTGGTTTTGAATATACCTTTTACGGTATTCAAGACAGCTCTGCTGACATAGGTGTTTTGCTGGAATACGGCTGGGATAAGCGTGGTAAATCAGCTGATGCTGCTATCCAAAATGACGTCTTTATGGGAGCAAGGCTAACCCTAAACGATACTCAAAGCACTGAAGTACTGGCCGGTATTGGCCATGATTTGGACTACCACAGTAATAGCATGATCGTTGAAGCAAGTAGGCGTTTTGGGGATAACTGGAAGCTAAGTTTAGATGGCCGTTTCTTTTCGGCTGATAACCCAGCTGACCTGAGTTATAGCCTAAATAAAGATGACCATCTGCAACTTACTGTGGAGCGCTATTTCTAACATCTGGCTCTTGCTGATTGTCAGCTCCTGGAGCAGTGGGTGCCCCCTTCAACTCCTGCTCCAGCCTGTCAATCTCAACCAGTTTTTCTTGCAATTCTTTGTAGCGTTGTGGGTCCCAGACAATATGCTTCTTTTCCCGATCAATTTCATAGCGCGCTTGATATAAAAAATCCATTCCAAGTAAACCATCAGTTCCAGCGCTCCCTCCCTGATAGTCTAATACACCAGCGGTAACACCTTTTACTTTATAAGGGCCAAGTTCAAAACGGTCAAAGTGTATTTTTTGTGTATCGACCACACTACCATCGGCAACTCTAGCAGAACTCCCCTTTCGCAATTGAGCATTTAAAGAGCTAATAGCTTGCTTGTGCACAACTGTATAAGAAGCCCCTGTATCCATAACCAACGATAATTGAGTTGAACGAGCACCATAGAAAACTTTGACTGGTAAAACGATACGGTTAGCGTGAAACTGAAAGGGTGTAATCCACTTTTTCATCGCTTCTGTGATACCGGCTCTTGCCTTATCTAACTCTAATTGACGCTGCTTTGCATCGGTTCCTTGATTGAAAGCTTGAAGCTCAAGTGGATCAAGCTTGTCCTTCTGTTCCTCGCGGGTTGCCATCTGATCCCGATATTTGGCAGGAATTTTCGAAAGACGATCCACAAACACTTTACGACCACTATCATCTACATATTCATAGATGCGCGCCTCTGCTAAGGTCGGCATCATCAATAAAGCGCTCAATAGTGGCATTAACAGAAGTTTTCTATCCATGATTATCCTTCCTATAAGTGTTTAGTTAAAAAATTGGTTAAGTCCGTTCAGCATAAACAAAACAACAATTGCCATAAAAACTAAGGCAAAACGCATGACTAAACAACGCGTACAGTTTTTCTTAGCCATCAATCCTAGCCTCCTGCCAACTTGACGGTAAAGCCTTCTTTTTCCAGCAACGTTTTTAGTTTGTCTCGCTGATCACCTTGGATCTCTACGATCCCATCTTTCAAGGCACCACCCGTACCGCAAACCTTTTTAAGCTTTTTAGCTAGAGCCTTAAGCTCTTTTTCAGGCAGAGGGATACCTGTAATTGTTGTTACACCTTTACCCTTTCGGCCTGAAGTTTCGCGACGGATACGGACGATGCCATCTAAATTATCCAGTCTGTTTTTATCTTCCAGCTCTGTACATACGCATTCAGTTATAGCTTCACCACAGCCAGAACAAAGCTGCCCTTTTTCTGTGGAATAAACCAAACTGCCTAATTGATCTTTTAATGAAGCCACTGGATAAGCCTTTTCTCGAAGTAAAAATCTTATTATATGAGAAATTCCTGCTGGCCCCTAACTTAAGCCGCCAATTTGTCGAGCGAGGTAGGTCGCGTAGTTATCTGTCATACCACTAATAAAATCTAATGCTCGCATATAGGCCTTATAAAGAGGCAACTCCGGCGATGGTGCATGAATTCCCATCAAACTTATAATGCGATCGCTACGATAACTCAATCCTTCACCCTGCAATTGATAGTTGTCATAGACAGCATGGCAAAATGCTTCGAGTAATACCCCTAGGGTTGTATACGCACCAACCTCCAGCTCAGTTTTTCGGGTATCTGGGAATACCTTTTCTCGTGCTAATTTTTTAGCTTGATACAGGCCATCTCGCACACCGGGATCACCATCAGCTAAGAGTTCGCCAGTGTACTCACCGCGCATAATCAAATGCTGATTATTCATATAGGCTTGGACAGCAGAGCTCACCATATGCTTCATTGCCATCCCCCTCAATGCCGAAATTTTTCGGCGTGCAGACGCTTGAGAGGTAAAAATCTCTGCTTCATAAGAGGTATCACCACAGAGTGTTAGCAAGATCGGTTTGATCTCATCAAAGGTCAAAATATTTAACTCAATGGCATCTTCCAGATCCAGAATGGCATAACAGATGTCATCTGCTGCCTCCATCAAATAAGTCAGCGGGTGGCGACACCAACAGCCTTTAGACTTCTCGATTAAACCTAGTTCTTTGCCTAATTTATTTAATATTTCAACTTCAGTTTGATAGGCACTGAATTTACCTTTATCCCCCGCATAATCAGCACTCCAAGGATATTTCAAAAGCGCTCCAAGGGTTGGATAAGTTAAGCGTAAGCCTCCATCAAACAGGTGGTTTTCTATGCGAGTGACAACCCGAAAGCCTTGAGCATTGCCTTCAAAAGTCATTAGATCCAAACGTTCAGAATCAGAAAGATTTTGTAGTAACGCACTGTTTTCTTGGCGTTTAAACCAATCCCTTATTGCATACTCGCCCGCATGCCCAAAGGGAGGGTTACCAATATCATGTGCTAAGCAGGCGGATTGTACGATCATGCCTATGTCGTAGGCCGTGGCCCACTCCGGAAGCTGATCCTGAATTAACTCCCCTACGCGTATACCTAAGGTTCGTCCTAAGCTACCCACCTCAATAGAGTGGGTTAAACGCGTGTGGATATGATCATTCAAGGACATCGGATGAACTTGTGTTTTTCGCCCTAAGCGTCTGAAAGCACTGGAGAAAATTATCCGATCCTGATCTTTATGAAAATGGCTTCTCCCAAACTCATCTTCAGTTACTTCTGCATGGCCGTAACGCTTGGTTGTGAGTAACTTCTGCCACTGCATTTCCATGTAGTACTCTCCGCTCAGCAACTTCATTCAGACTCATATTGTCGGCCATTTACAGGCTTTCTATATAAGTTTTTTGGTTAACCATACGCGTAATTGATTACGCTTCTGCTATTAGTTTTTTAGCCTCATCGCCAATCGCTTTTAACGCTTCTTCTGTTTTTTCAGTTAGCTTTTTGGAAAAGCTTAAGCGCACAAAATTACGATACTTACCTGACGCAGAGAAGATAACCCCTGGCGCAATGCTAACTTGCTTCGCCTCTAGCCTTTTATTTAGTTTTATTGAATCGACTGCTACAGGAAATTCTACCCAAAGCAGATACCCACCTTCGGGGTAACTCATACGAGTGCCTTCTGGGAAGTAACGTCTGACAAGGTCGATCATCATATCCCGGCTATGGTGATATTGAGCTCTCACCTTTCTAAGGTGGCGTTCGTAATACCCCTTAGCAATAAACTCAGCAACCGCTTCCTGCTGGACTGGTGGGTTACTCACAGTCGAAACAAACTTTTTATGCAACACCCTTTCAGTACATTGCCCCGGTGCCACCCAACCTAATCGCAAACCATAAGCAATGGTTTTAGAAAAAGAGGAACAAAGCAGAACACGACCTTCTTCATCAAAGGATTTAATAGTCCTTGGGCGGGGTGATTTATAGAAAAGATCGCCGTAAATATCATCTTCGATGATCGGAATATCGTACTGCTGTGCAAGTCGTAACAATTCCTTCTTACGGCTTTCAGGCATGGTATATCCCAGTGGATTGTTACAGGTTGGCGTCACTTGGATCGCAGCGATTGGCCACTGTTCTAGTGCCAATTCTAATGCTTCTAAGCTGATACCTGTCTCAGGGTGCGTCGGAATCTCCATCGCTTTTAACCCCAGCGCTTTTATCGCCTGAGTCGATCCATAAAAACTAGGTGAATCCGTTGCTACGACATCGCCTGGTTTCGTGGTTGCACGCAAACTGCAAACTAGAGCTTCCTGACAACCGCTGGTAATGATGATGTCATCGGGATGAAGCTTGCATCCCGAATCTGAAGCTAGCCGCGCAATCTGCTTACGCAGCTTCTCGCTCCCCTGAATCTCACTGTAATTGAGAAATTGTTCTGACTGCAATCCAGCTGAGTTAGTTAACGCTTTCAGTAAGGGCTTTAATGTCGGGGTATTAATTTCCGGGCTCGCAGTACCTAAAGCAATGTGCCCATGCCCTTTGGCACTGTTTAATAGATGATAAACCTGTTCCCAATGCGACACTTCCAGAGGGCGTTGTGCCGGTCGGCTCACTTCTGGTAATTCCGGTGCCTCTCCTCTGGACTTTACGTAGTATCCAGATTTCGGCCTTACTTCAACAAACCCATTCTCTTCTAAACGAAGATAAGCTTCTTGAACTGTCGAAATACTGACTTCTCTCTCTTTACTTAACGATCTTATCGAAGGCAGCTTGCTCCCCACAGGGTAATACCCTTGCTCTATACGCTTAATCAAAGCATCTTGGAGCTGTTCATACAGTTTCATAAAAAATGACCATTACAGTGAAATATTACAGTACAGATAAAATAAAAATTAGCATCACAGAGATAATTACACAAATCTGTAATGCCTAATTAATTATTTTCTAAATCTGTATACTATTTATCACCTAATTTAACATTACTCCATGATCAGAAATCAATATCTGTACATATTTTCAAGTATACAAATAGACCTTAAACACTACAGATAAAGGAGTACAAAAATGCAACGTCACTTAAAACTGTCCAGCTTATTATTAGGAGGGCTGCTACTTAGCGGTTGTGATAGCAGCTATCACGCGTTTGACGGCAAAAGCGGATTCAGCTTTAGTCCAATCAGCAGTGATGAATACAGCGTGGAATATATAGGGGATAAAAAGAGTAGTCAGGAAGACGTAGAAACAATGTGGCATCATGCTGCAAGGGAGTTGTGCCGAGGTGGCGCGTATCAGCACCAGATCTTTTCACGCACTTCAGAAAAGCAAGCTGTAACACAGTACGGTGGCGGAAACATTCTTCCTCCAGAAAGCATTACTTATCAGGTTAAAGGGGACATCCTCTGCCTTGCACCTAACCTAGCAAACAAGGCGGTTATCAAGGATAGAGTGTTACTTGGCAAACACTTTTCCTCCGATCAACTTGAAAGCGGGAGCGCCACGAATTAATGCTTCACGCGCAAACACCATCTGACATCCCGGACATTCACAAGGAGTCTTTGTATGATCTTCATTGACCCGTTCTTTGAAGCACTTTACTAAGGCTCCCTTCCCTCCCTTCCTATATTTGAACAACAACGTTTTACATCTTGCGCAATACACGTTAACCGTTGTCAAAGGACCTTTCTTATTAGGCTTTGCCATACTTCCTTTATTTCCTTAAAAACCGATCCCTTCGCTGACCCAGACCGTTAGCCAAATACCCAGTAATTTAGATCCGCTATTATCTATCCTCACCAAGAAAATTGGCATAAAAAAAGCGGACATAAATGCCCGCTTTAACAACCTAGTTTCTTTTACGTTTTAAACTGGTTTACCAAAGTTGTTAAGCGCTGTTCGAGCTGCGACATTTCCGCAGTGGTCGCAGATAGCCTATCGGCATTACCACTCGCTTTTTCAGAGATATCAGCAATATGCTGAATACTTCTGCTTAGCTCATCTGCCACAGCTGTTTGCTGCTCCGCTGCGGTTGCGATTTGAGTACTCATGCCACTGATATCACTAACAGAGGTCGTTATAGTATTTAACTGATCCCCAGTATGACTCGCTTTTTCAACTGTACGATCTGTTTGTTCACGACTACGCTCCATCTCCTGAACAGCTTGGCGCGCACCTGATTGAAGTTTTTCAATCATGGATTGAATTTCATCTGTACTCTGTTGCGTTCTATTGGCAAGCGTTCTTACTTCATCAGCCACAACAGAGAAACCACGACCTTGCTCACCCGCCCTTGCAGCTTCAATCGCTGCATTCAAAGCAAGTAGATTGGTTTGGTCCGCAATCTCTTTAATGACATTAATAACCGTACCAATATGCTCTGAATCACGGTCTAACTGACCAATAACATCCGCAGCATTATTCACACCACTCTGTAGTGACTGAATTGAATTGATGGTTTCATTTACAACGATCTGACCACCCTGGGCAGAATCATCAGCCGTTTGCGCAGAGTGCGAGGCATTGGTTGCGTTTGTAGATACCTCTTGCACAGCTGCAGCCATCTGGTGAATTGCAGCAGCAACCTGCTCGGTTTCCTGACGCTGATCATTTACCTCTTGCCTAGTGTCATCAACGACACCTGTCATACGAGAAGTTGCACTTGAAAGCTCTTCGATTGAAGATTTAACCTCAATAATGAGCGACTGAATTTTAGCTGCGAAAGAGTTAAACCCATGAGCGAGCTCGCCTACTTCACCTTTAGCACTGGTATCTAAGCGCTTACTAAGATCACCTTCACCCTCGCCAATATCTTTTAATGCGGCTGCAGCTGCAGCTAACGGATTAGCAATGCTGTTCGCCAACATTATTGAAACCAAACCAAAGACTATAACAAAGCCGCCACCAATCATTAAAATAAACATCATGGTATTGGTAATTTCTGCTTCCAGCTTTTCTGTAGCAGCTGCAACTTGATCATCAATATCATCAATATAAAAACCAGTACCTACCATCCATTCCCAATTTTCCAGGCCAATAGCGTAACTCAGCTTATCCACATCCGCATTTTTGGAAGGCTTCGTCCAAACGTAGGTTAAGTAGTCTCCCCCTTTTTTCGCTGCTTTGATTAGCTCTTCAATAATTAGAACACCATTTTTATCTTTCAAACCCATCAAGTTTTTACCGCGCAATTGCGGTTTAGGGCGTGTAGCCAAATTAGTACCGTCGTACTTGTACACGAAAATATAACCGTCACCTTTATCCCCATAGGAAAGCTCGGTCATAATTTTCAACGCCTGCTCTTGTGCGTATAGGTCGTCTTTACCTGTTCCTTCATAAATGTGCTTAACCGATGATGTTGCCAAATCGACATAGCTCTTCAATGACTCTTTTTTACTCGCCATTAACTCGGTACGCAATTCCTCGATTTCATGCTCACCTAGAGCTCTTAACTGAAAATTAACAACGACCATGACGACACCCAATACCGCAATCAACGGTATCAGTGTTAATAAAAGCATTTTATGTTTTAGCGCCATATTGCCCATGAGTTAACTCACTCCAACTCTTATTTGCGGCTTAAGGCATATAGGTATGCACCTTAGAATGTCCATATTTCAAACCGCATTTATTGTTATTGTTACGCAAAGTCTGTGCTTTCTAATTTAATTTTTATTAACACTGACTATGCGGCTTTTAGTTCGATACAGTTCCCATCTGGATCTTCGATGTAAACTGAACTACCAAAGCCTGTTGCGCCGTTCCTGTTTTCAACCCGTCCATAAGGCACTCCTTCCCTCCCCAAAAAAGGAAATAACACCTCGGGTTCAAATGGTTTAATCCTCAAACAAAAATGATCAAGATTTGCGTGTTCACTACGCTCTGTAACCGGCTTGATATCAATCAGAGAGTCACCTGCTCTAAGTTGATACATCGGAGGGCTTTCCACCTTACGAATCAGTTCACAGCCAAGAACACGGACATAAAAGTCCAAACACGCTTCCTCATTGAGAGTGTTTAGAACAATGTGATCTAGCTTTTCTATCGTAAACGTCATAAGCGCCCCCTACCGAGCGCAATCTTCAAATCTTAGAAATGGCTCAACAGTACTTAGGAGTTACATACTCTACTACTATAGAACGATTCTCAAAGATAGCAAAACTCTTTTGATATCAGTTAATTGCTTAATAGATGACCAATAGGTAATTCACCCGAAATGAGTGGGAAATAACTGAGGTGACGACGGGTTTGATAATTAGGTAATATGCCAACAAATAAATCTAATTGTTGATAAGACTATGTTTAAAAAAATTCTCGCAATTTTCACACTTACGTTTTCTCTTATAAACGTCGCTTTTGCTGAACAAGCCAACCCGCAGATTGTTATGAAAACCAATTTGGGTGACATCAAATTAGAGCTTTATCCAGAAAAAGCCCCGATCACGGTTAAAAACTTCCTAGATTATGTAGATAGCGGCTTCTATGAAGGCACGATTTTTCACCGTACTATTCCAAGTTTTATGATTCAAGGTGGTGGTTTCACCCAAGGCCTTGAAAGAAAAGAGGTTCGAGACCCAATTAAAAATGAATCAACTAACGGCTTGAGCAATCAACAGGGAACGATCTCGATGGCCCGCACCAACTTCCCTGACAGTGCTACATCACAGTTTTTTATCAATGCGGTTAACAACTACAACCTTGATGCACGCGGTAGACGCCCAGGTTATGCGGTATTTGGTAAAGTAACTGAGGGTCTGGATCTAGTGGTTCGTATTAGCCGAAGCCCTACTGCGCCTAAAGGTGGCCACCGTAATGTCCCACAACAAACAGTGATTATCGAAAAGATTGAACGCTTAGCTGCCGAATTAAAGGCGAACTAAGCGAAGACGGTTAGCATTACTCACAACTGTCACTGAAGACATGGCCATAGCAGCACCTGCTATGGCCGGATTCAGAAGAATACCAGCCACTGGAAACAAAACCCCCGCTGCAACTGGGATTGCTAGCCCGTTGTATATAAAGGCTCCGAACAAGTTCTGGCGAATATTTCGAACCGTTTGTTTAGACAGATTTATCGCCTTCTCGACACCTTTTAAAGAGCCCGAAATCAAAGTCACGTCAGAGCTCGCTATCGCAATATCAGAGCCAGAACCGATCGCATAACCAAGATCAGCTTGTGCTAGTGCCGGCGCATCATTAACACCGTCACCGACCATCGCCACCACTTCACCTTGCTCCTGCAAACGTTGAATAACGGCCTGCTTTTCCTCAGGCCTTACATCCGCAAAAACTTGATTGATCCCTACAGACTTTGCCACAGCATTTGCTGTTTTACTGTTATCCCCTGAGAGTAAAACAACGTTTAAACCTGAAGCTTTAAGTGCACTAATCGCTTGTTCAGAGTCCTCTTTAATTGGATCTGCAACACCAAACAACGCAACCAGACTATTATTCTGAGCAACAAAGACAAGGGATTTAGATTCGTTACTCCACTTAGAAACCACTTCTGTCACTTGGTTACAATCAACTTGGTTTTCGTCCATCCATGCTTGATTGCCGATATACCATCTGCCAGAGTCAGTTTCGGCAATGACCCCTTGCCCAGATACATTCTGAAAATTCGTAACCTCTACTGACAATTCCCCAGCCGCAAACTGCTTAACCAATGCAGTCCCCAATGGATGCTCCGAATGAGCCTCAATAGCTGCCACAGTTGCTCTAACTAAGGCCTGATCACCACGTAGAAACAACTGATCTGTAACCTCCGGCTCACCTCGAGTCACCGTACCAGTTTTATCTAACACGACGACTGAGATTTTTTCGGCTAATTGCAGAGCATCCGCATTACGAATCAAAATACCGTTTTGCGCGGCTTTACCGACAGCTACCATAACTGACATAGGTGTCGCCAATCCTAAAGCGCACGGACAAGCAATTATCAGCACAGTCATCATAGTAATTATGGCGTAGGTCAACTGAGGCTCTGGGCCGAACAGCCACCAAATGACAGCAGTGACAACGGCTAAACCCATTACGACTGGAACAAAAACAGCTGCAATTTTATCGGCCAGTTTTCCGAGTTCCGGCTTGCAGTTTTGAGCTTCACGCACTGCCTCAATGATCTGTGCTAGTACCGTTTGGGAACCAATCTGCTCAACTTTAATAAGCAAGCTTCCTGATCCATTCAATGTCCCGCCCACTACAGAATCACCAATCTCCTTATTCACCGGCATTGATTCCCCGGTTAACATAGATTCATCCAAGTAACTGCTGCCAGACAAAACCCGACCATCGATTGGTACCCGTTCTCCAGGCCGAACGCGGATCTCGTCACCTACTGCAAGCAACTCAACGGGCACCTCTTTTTCCTCACCATCACGCACACGCAATGCTGTAGCAGGTCGAAGGTTCATAAGGCTGCGAACAGCATCACCGGTTTTCTTTCGTGCTCGTGCCTCCAATGCCTGCCCAAGTAGAATAAAACCAAGAATCATCACAGAAGCTTCGTAATAAAGATGGCGTGCTTCCATAGGCAGTTCGATACCTACTACAGAAACGAGCAATAGACCTGTAGAATAGATCCACGCAGCCCCTGTCCCTAAAGCGATTAAGCTATCCATATTAAATCGCCCTAGAAAGGCAGATTTATAAGCACCTTGGTAGATATGCCCTGCACAGAAAAACATCAAAAGCAGCGCTGCGCCCCCCGTTACAGCCCCTACCCATAACCCTGAAGCTGTCGTTATATCTGGCATCATACCCAACCAGCCTTGGAGCATTAACAGAGCGCCAAAAGCCAAACCAATGACACTGCGCCTTAACGTTATCTGATACTGCCTATTTTCTCGCGCTTCGATTTGCTCGAAGTCAGTTTCATCAGTGATCTCTTCTGCACCATACCCTGCACTTTCTACTGCAGCGATAACTTGCTCAACACTGGATTCAGAGGAAACACTTAAGCTGCGATCAGCAAAATTAACTGCAAAGTCCTCAACCACGTCTGCTTGTTGTAAGCCTTTTTCCAATGACCTAACACAGCCTGCACATTTAACACCTTGTAAAGACAACCGATAAATCATGATGAAACCTGTCGTGTGGTTGATAGATTGAGAAGTTACGTGATGAAATCACCTTAAGCATAAACCCTAAAGCTAACTATAGGGTCAAGAGTATATTAGAGAGGATATGAGGGGGAAGGCGGCTACGACTGCTTTTCCATAGCAACATAACTGCCACTAAGACGCATTGCGACTTTGTCTTTCTGTTTAATTTCGATCACCAAATCCATCCGGGCACGGCCCTTAGCCTGCATTTTTTGATCAAAAACAGCTAATGCGTCAACATTAGGTAATTGGCATTCTGCGGTAAAATCAGAGGTTACCGGCAGGAAATACTCCAGCTTACTCTCCCGGATAACCACATCATCGCTTCTGCCCTGAGCGCGAAGATACAACGTCACAGCACTCCAACCACAGAGTGTAGATAGAGTTGCTAGAGATCCGCCAAAGCCTGTGCCTTTATCGTTTACATTAGGAGCAAGCGCAGCAGACATTCGCAAGCACTTGCCATCCCAATCTAAAGGCTTTACTCCCATATGATTAACCAATGGGATTTGTGATTTAAGCCAAGTAAGAAACTCAGTGGTACTGTTTGCTTCGCTCAAAGGGTGCTACCTATACGCCAGTCCATTCAACGACATACTCCTGCTGATCATGCACAGGAGCCTTACGTAATTTCTTTGGTGTTCCTAGATAGATATAACCAATAATTGTTTCCTGCTCGGTTAAACCTAAGCCTTCACGAACAACTGAGTTATAAGCCATATCACCTGTTCGCCACATAGCTCCTAGGCCCTGAGCATAAGCGGCCAAAATCATATTCTGAGCGGCACAGCCTGCTGAAACCTCCTGCTCTAACACAGGAATTTTAGGACTATCTTTGACTGCGGCAATCACAACTAACATGCATGGCGCTCGAAGAGGCATCGCACGAATTTTATCTTGTTTTGCATCAGGCAGTTCTACATCGTTGGCTAAAGCACCGCGCAGAAATAGCTCACCAAGCTGTACCCTCGCTTCGCCTTGCACAGACAAAAAGCGCCATGGACGCAGTGCGCCATGATCGGGCGCACGTAAAGCTGCCTGGTAAATGTTCTTTAACTGTTCTTCGGTAGGACCTGGCTCATTTAAAACCGGGCAAGAAACACGATTATGTAATAATTCTAAAGCTTCCATTTTACCCTCTACTGGCGGCTCAAACGCAGATTATCAATATCTTCAGAATCACTACTTCTGAATGGATTAATATCTAAACCACCACGACGAACATAACGCGCATAAACATTTAGACTCTGTGGCTTACAACGTTCCCAAATGTGCATAAATATATTTTCTACACATTGCTCATGGAAATCTCCATGCTCACGATAGGAGATGATGTATTTTAACAATCCCTCTCTATCGATCTCTTTACCACAATAACTGATACCCAACGTTGCCCAATCAGGCTGACCAGTCACAGGACAGTTTGATTTCAGAAGGTGACTATAGAGCACCTCTTCTACATCATCTTCACCCGTTGTTAATAACTCAGGCGCTGGTGTGTATTGGGTAATCTCAACATCCTGATTATCGATACAGAAACCAGTGAATTGCCCAAATTCTGGTGCTTGATCTGGATGGTAAATGCGAACTTCTACACGACCACCAGCTGCTGCTGACAAGTCCTCGATTAAGCGCTCTTTTACTTCGCTTTCAGAGGAAAATTTACTGAGGTTGAATGAGTTTAAATACAGCTTAAACGACTTAGACTCGATAATATTTTCAGAATCAGCGAAGACCTTAAACTCAGCTAAACGCACCTCTGGTTTACCACGCTGGTTCAACCAAGACATCTCATAGGCATTCCAAATATCAACGCCTACAAATGGCAGCTCTTTACGCTCTACGCCTTGTTCTTTCCAATTTACATCCCGTGCAATTGGATATAACAAACTTGGATCATAGCTGTTAACGTACTCGGTACCTTGCCCTAATGGTGAGCTGGCAATTACATCATGTTCTTTCATTTAACTACGGATACCTTTACCGTTTTGTAGCAGATATAGGGCATATGAAAATAGACCGGCGATAAACAGAATAATCATGCCGAAAGCAAACCCTACATTTATATCACTTACACCTAGAATACCGTATCTAAAGGTATTCACCATATAGAGAATCGGATTTAACTGAGAAACCCCCTGCCAAAACTCCGGCAGTAACTGTATCGAATAAAACACCCCACCCAAATAGGTCAAAGGCGTTAACACGAAGGTCGGAATGATGCTGATATCATCAAACGAGTTCGCAAAGACAGCATTAATAAATCCGCCTAAAGCAAACAGAACTGAGGTTAGGAAGATAATCGCAATCGTCACCATAAGATTCTGAACCTGAAGATCAGTAAAGAATAGAGACAAGATTGTTACAATTAAACCCACGCCTAATCCACGCGCTACACCACCAAGAACAAAGCCGCTTAAAATCACCCAGTTCGGAACTGGCGAAACTAATAGCTCTTCAATGTTTTTTTGGAACTTAGTGCTGTAAAACGATGACACTACGTTGCTATAGGAGTTAGTGATCACTGACATCATAATCAAGCCTGGCACTATATATTCCATATAGTCAAAGCCACCCATCTCACCGATCCGGCTACCAATCAGATTACCGAAGATGATGAAATACAGTGTCATAGTGATGGCAGGAGGTAGAAGCGTCTGAGCCCAGATCCGCATAAAACGCTTTATTTCGCGTCGAACAATGGTCCAGAAAGCTACCAATAAATCTTGGGTATTCATGCCTAATCCTAATCCAAACTTTTATCTACTAACGCAACAAACAACTCTTCCAATCGATTGGATTTGTTACGCATACTACTCACATTCACACCCTGCTTTTGTAGCTCAACAAAGAGCGTATTCAAGCTCTGATGTTTTTCTACATCCACTTCTAACAGATGGTCACCTTGCAATCTGATCGGATAACCTGAGACCACTGGTGCAGCTTCTAAGTTTGAATCGAGATCAAGTAGGAAAGTTTCAGTATTCAGTTGCTGCAACAGAGCTCGCATGCTGGTGTTTTTAACAATATTACCCTGATCAATAATCGCAATATTGCGACAAAGACTTTCCGCTTCTTCTAAGTAGTGTGTCGTCAGAATGATTGTGGTTCCCGCCGCATTAATCTCTTGTAAGAACTCCCACATGGAACGTCTTAACTCGATATCTACGCCAGCTGTTGGCTCATCCAGAATCAAAAGTTTTGGATCATGCATCAATGCTCGTGCAATCATTAAACGACGCTTCATGCCACCCGATAGCATGCGAGCAGCACCGTTACGCTTATCCCATAAACCTAATTGTTTTAGGTAATAATCTGCTCGCTCTCCAGCTGCTTTACGGTTAATACCGTAATATCCCGCCTGAGTAATTAAAATATCCCGCACGTTTTCAAACATGTTGAAATTAAATTCTTGCGGCACAACACCCAGATATTTTTTGGCTTGGGTTAAGTCCTTATCCAAATCCACCCCGAAGATCGATACGCTGCCCGAGGTTTTATTCACCAAGGAGGAGACAATACCCAAGGTAGTCGATTTACCAGCACCATTAGGGCCTAGTAAGGCGAAAAAATCCCCTTGTTGAACATCAAAGGAGATATCCTTTAATGCTTCAAAGCCATTCCCATAGACTTTACGCAGGTTTTTTATAGAGAGCGCTAACGTCATTAATCTTTCCAAAAATATAAGCAGGTAATTATCCAAATCGACTTAGAACCTAAGTGAATTGAATCTCTCATCGCAAGATTTCAGCAAACTGTGCAAATACAGGATTAAGTCAGGTGTAAGGCTGGCTGCAATGAGCCTGAGCTTATAAAATAACCCTGTCCATTATCTGGAGAGCAAAATGACATCTTACCAAATTCATCACCTGAATTTCTTAAAAATTGCTTACAATAACTTTATTAATCGAGATCCTTTCAAATCAGAAACACCGACTCAAGATGATTTGGATTTTATTGAGGAATTTCAGCAACTGATTGAGAATTTCGAATCACAAGAAGCTGGCGTTTATGATCAAGGCGCTGATTTCATTGATAAAGCTTTCCGTCGCTATCCAGAGTTAGCACACCTTATTGCCCGCGACCTTCTTTGGTTTTTTGGGGGTAATAATCTTCACAATATGACGGATGATGAAATTCAAAAATTCCAACAGCTAGATGAAATGCGCTTTGAAGCCGAAGAAAATAATGAAGAGTTTGATTACATCAATAAACGCGCAGGCTTATTTGGCCAGAACTAATTAGTTTATAGCGTCCACATAGTCTCTATTCGAAAGAGATTTCAACTGCCTGGTTCATAACAAAATCAGGCAGTTCATCAGCTGGTAAAGGACGACTAAAATAATAACCTTGTATCAAGTGACAGCCATGTTGCCGTAAGTAAGATAGCTGATCACTAGTCTCAACACCTTCAGCCAAAGCCTCAAGACCTAAACTCTGCGCCAATACGATAATCGCCTTAACAATGGCTTCCCCTTCTGGGTTTGTGCCAATATCACGCACAAAACTCTGGTCTATCTTCAAGGTATTCAGCGGCAACTTTTTCAAGTAACTAAGCGAAGAAAAACCTGTACCAAAATCATCCATCGACAGTGAAAGCCCCATATCGCGGAACTTATGTAGCTTAGGAATAGTGATTTCCGGTTGTCTAAGTAAGAAATTTTCAGTCACTTCTAAATCAAGGAGATCTGGAGAAATATTAGTTTCTCGTATAACCCGTCTTACGGTGGAAAGTAAGCTTTCATGCATAATCTGCTGCCCAGCAATATTCACCCCGATACGGATATCCATGCCTTGATCATGCCAAGCCTTACCATTACGGCACGCTTCCTCTAGAACCCATTCACCTATAGGCACAATAAGCCCCTGCTCTTCAGCAAGAGGAATAAATTTAGCCGGAGAAATCATTCCCGCTTCTTCGTGCTGCCAACGCAATAGGGCTTCAACCCCCATTACACTGCCATCCCTCGCATCAATTTGCGGCTGATAGAAAATTCTAAATTCTTCTTTTTCTAATGCTCGACGAAGATCATTCACCAACGAGAAGCGCTCGTAGCGCTGACTTCCTTGCTCGTCATGATAAAAGCGTAACTGATTTTTCCCGCTTTCTTTGGCATCAAACATTGCCACGTCAGCATGCTGAATAAGGCTAATTACATCACGTCCATGCTCAGGGAAAAGGGAAATGCCGATACTGACCGTACTGAATATTTCATAACCATCAATAAAGAAAGACTGCCTAAACGCTCTAAGAATATGCTGGGCCACCAGCTCCACTTCACGAACTGAACTTTTTCCTTCAAGCAGAATAGTAAATTCATCTCCACCTAGACGCGCCAAAACACCATCGTTGGCGATAACCGTTTGGATACGTTCAGCCGTTTGCTGTAAAAGCTCATCCCCCACAGGGTGCCCAAGCGAATCATTTACATCTTTGAAAGAATCTAAATCACAGAAAAGGACAGCAACAATAGTGTTATCAGGCTCACACCTGCGAATAGCACTTTCTACTTTTTCATTAAAAAACAAACGATTTGGAAGCGCTGTCAATGGATCATGATTTGCCATCCAAATAAGCCGTTTTTCTGCATGCTGACGTTCGGTAAAATCCAAACCTATAGAAAGAATCTGCGCATCAGCACCCGGGATATTCAAAATGGAGTGTAACCAAGAAATTTGCAGCATCTGTCCTGTACTAGAACGGATGGATGACTCAATTTGTACCTTTGACTCTTTACGAGTAAGCAAATTCTCCAACTGCACTTTGAGCTCTTCTTGACGCTTTGGGTCATGATTAAGGTCAAGATAATGCATCAGCTTAGCATCAGCAGAAGATAGCCCTAAAACCTCCTGCCCAAATCGATTCAAAGTAACTATGTTCCCATTGCTATCTAGCGTTAGGATGATTGTTTCAGCTGTATCAAGCAGACTAGTAACAAAGTCCCTTTCTGCTTCTAATTGCACTGATCGCTCGGTTAGATTTTGTGCCCGCTCCAGCAAAGAAGTTTCCAGCCTCTCTAATTGATTGGCTAAATCCAACGTACTATCTTTCAATAAATCCAATTCATCTTCGTAGATAGCCTTACGCTGAATAGCGCCAAGGCGCTGACGCATTTCGGTAAAGGCACTTCCGGCCAATAAAGGGAGTAGCACAGATATCTCAGTGATCATATTTAGTGGCGAACGAATCATTGCCAACTGAAACAGAGCTGCCAAGAATAGGCCTATACCAGATACCATCAACTGCTGGAAAAGTTCAGCTTGAGCTTCGCGATAGCTTTGAGTGTGATCATCAATCAAAATCCAATAGGCAGCACCAGGCTCAGCCCCTAATGGCGGCTGAAGTATGATCTGATACTTTTTTTCGCCACTCTCAACTTCAAATACACCTCCTTTCGGGGGAATACTCTTTTCACTGACCAACTTATTAAGCAGCGTAACGTTATCGGACTTCTCTGTCAGATATTTTAAATCCAGTTTCCATAAACGAGCGGCTTTCACTTGGTTTTTTGGCTGAACAGCCAAGCCGATATCTCTGCCACTTTGCTTCTTAAAATCAAGAATAACATCACGCATTTCGCGCCCAACTACCATGACTCCAACATTGTCCTTTTCAAGACGGACTGGCATAGCGACATAACGTAAACATTCTTTGACGCAATAGAAGTAGTTATAAGGCGTTTCTTTAGATAAAACTTGGGATATGACAGAAAAAGGAAGCTTAACAATGATTCCTTGCTTGTGAAGCGCTTGACCATATTGGTCATATAGATAAACAGCATCCATTGCACCATTCATCAACAAACCGGGAAAATAACGCTCAATTGACTCAATATAAGCACCGGCAGAAGCCCCTTTTGAGTCGACAACAATAGGGATCATCTGCCCCATTTCGAGCAAACGATCAAAGGAAGAAGAAACTAAGCCCTCTAATACAAAAAGATCTCGCTCTGAAGATTCAAACTGTTCTTGAGTGGTTTTTTGAGTCAACTGTACATAAGAGTAGTAACTATACGCCAAGTGCAAAACAGCCAGCACAAGGATAAGGTTAAGAAAAACCTTCCAGCGCAGACTTAAAAAAGACCTTTCAGTTGAACTCTCAATCGACATATAGCTTAAAACCTATAGGTCGCTTGTAAGGAAAGCATATCCCAATCTTCAACCTCATCCTGGTCATTCGGATTTTCTTGAGCAGCTAACCAGCCTGTACCTTCAACTTTATGCCACTCTGCACGTAATAACCAATTTTGATTAGGCTTCCAACCAACCCCTAGCGTCCAATCAAAGGAAAATTGAGTATGAGCAGGCATACCTAGTAACGCTGCGGTATCCGTCCCATCACGGTCATCTTTGTCTAAATAAAGCATGTCACGACGTAAAAATAGTGTCAGATCAGATGTTAAACGGTGATCCAGCTGAAGATAAAAAGATTCTGTTGTATTTTCAGGAATTAATGCATAAACACCAGCTAAACTTCCCCAGTTAATTTCCTGTTGGAAATATTCACCTGTCAGGCTCCATTTCTGCCAGTTGTATTGCATAGACAGTACTGTAACATCAATATCTACACGCCCATCACCTGGGGCCCCCAGAGAAGGCGTATCAGGGCCATCAAAATCTAATTTAAAACCACCAATAGTAGCTGCAACCACAAAGCTATAATCACTTAAACTATATTCTGTGCGCCATAAATGCCCGGTGCTGTCGCTAAAAGCGCCATCCCAATTATTATTTAAATATGCGTATTCCACGTTTAGATCTTTACGTGGTTCCCCCATAACAAGTTCAGATTCCAAGGCACCATGATCAAACAGATAACGGCCGTACAATCTAAAACCGTCAGAAGACAATTCTAAGTTTCTGGCTTTATCAAAATATAAAGATTGTGGTAGAACTGCGGATGGACGAGTAAACGCCACATCTCGTGTCTTATTATAGAAACCAAAGGGATTCTTAATACGACCTACACTTATACCAAAAGACCCACGCTCACCTTCATAAACCCGATAATCAAGCAAGCCATAATCGACAGTGAGATCACCATCATCAACCTCACCTGCTCTACGTGACATTAACTGCCCAGTCAGCAGTAAACGATCACTTAAACGCCAAGAAGCATTTCCGGCAATTTCCCGAAAATCCCAACTGCCCGATTCACTATCACCGTAGAAGCTATTATCACTAGTATGGGTATATCCCTGAGTAATAAACCCATTAAATTCTATATCAGATGCCCCTTGTACTGACATAGAAACGGAGGCCACTATGAGCAACAGCAACCTATTTAATCGTAATGACTTTAACATTCAGCCCTCCTTGGATCGATGTCATCACATAGCCTATAGCCCCTTTAGTTTGGGACACTCGTTGAAGCATTTCAGCTTCAGAATTAACCGTAATCGGTGATTGTCCCGCACCAGAAAAAACAGATCGATCCCAGATATTAGATAGCTGATAAGGGAATATACCCAAAGACTGCTTAACAAAAAGCTGATGTTCAGCTTGGTAAGGCGGAAGAATGAATACATGAACTGGCATGCCATCTGGCCAAGTTCGTGTACGCATGGAGAAGATTGAAAGCAAATATTGCTTCGACAGACTTTCCAGAGAGACCTCTGAATTGACTATCACCTCAGACAAAGCTGTCTTAGGTAGCAACAACAGCAGTAATAAAACCAGAGTTCTGATCATACAATGAAGCCAACCACATCCTATGTGAAACAGCCTGGTATTATACCCAAACGGCATAAATACCTTATCTGGCCGAATATTCGCTTAGTTTAGACTAAACACACACTCACTGCCCAGTAACTGAGGAAAAAATAAGCATAAAGGAGGAATGGCGTCCCATAGGGGGTTCGAACCCCTGTTACCGCCGTGAAAGGGCGGTGTCCTAGACCACTAGACGAATGGGACGCAACAAATTGTAAACTCCGAAGAGTTGGAGCGGGAAACGAGGTTCGAACTCGCGACCCCAACCTTGGCAAGGTTGTGCTCTACCACTGAGCTATTCCCGCAATCTCTTAAGATCAATATTCTTAAGAAGAGAATGGCGTCCCATAGGGGGTTCGAACCCCTGTTACCGCCGTGAAAGGGCGGTGTCCTAGACCACTAGACGAATGGGACGCAACAAATTGTAAACTCCGAAGAGTTGGAGCGGGAAACGAGGTTCGAACTCGCGACCCCAACCTTGGCAAGGTTGTGCTCTACCACTGAGCTATTCCCGCATATTCTTTTTAACCAAGAAGTTAGAAAGAAAATGGCGTCCCATAGGGGGTTCGAACCCCTGTTACCGCCGTGAAAGGGCGGTGTCCTAGACCACTAGACGAATGGGACGCTGCTGTTCCTCAAAGGGTGTTCCCTTGTGAGGAGGCGCGTATATTAAAGAACTGATTCTGGTGGGTCAACCCTATTTTTAAGAAAAAATTGCAGTTTTTTTGTTATTGAAAAAATATTTAAAACAACGCTCAAAAATTAAACAAAAATCCACCTAACCTATTGGTTAGAAAGGCGTTATTAAGAACACCACCGAATTAGAAAAAACAAATGTAAGCATAATTGCTCAATCAACATTCAATTCATTGAAGTAAATGAATAATGCGACCGAACGGAAAGTCTAAACAAACAAATAGAAAACTTAAGGGAGAAAACAAACAATCGAGAGAGGATAAATTTCAGGCATAAAAAAACCAGCAATAAGCTGGCTGCATTTGGAGCGGGAAACGAGGTTCGAACTCGCGACCCCAACCTTGGCAAGGTTGTGCTCTACCACTGAGCTATTCCCGCATATTCTTTTTAACCAAGAAGTTAGAAAGAAAATGGCGTCCCATAGGGGGTTCGAACCCCTGTTACCGCCGTGAAAGGGCGGTGTCCTAGACCACTAGACGAATGGGACGCTGTAGTTCCAGATAAGCTCTGAAAGCGGGGCATATATTATATATACCCCTTTGCAATTACAAGCACTTTTTTGATTTTTTTATCTATAAAATCAGGTGCTTTTTCGATAGTGTAAACTTACTTATATAGATAGAGCGTTATACAATCCTCTAACTTATTTAAGACTTTTGAAAAATCGCTTTTTCACTGACAGTCAGGACCTACTTTTATGAGCCCGACCTATATTGGACTTTTAATTCTACTTGGTGTCGCCGTTATGGCAGGAATTGGATTTGCCGTCCAAGATATCGAGAATAAGAAAAGAGAGCGTAGCCTGAGACTCATAACACTCAAAACAGCCATTCGTCGTGCCTCGCATCTATTTGAAGCCTTCCCCCCAATCCTTATTACAAGTGAGATCCACTCTTTACTAGTTAAATACATAGAAGTTCGCTGGAATGCTGTGATCGAACTGGATGGATCAGAGTCCAACCGACAACAGCAAGCAGCTTTTCAATCGATGGTAAGCGCGGCTCAAGAACCTGTCAGCCACCCTTCCGGTTCAATGACGCTGTTTTCCAATCCAAATGAAGCAGCCAGAGCGCTTGGAGTTATTAAAGAGTTTGCTCAGTTTGTAAGCGAGATTAAAAACAAGGGTGAATTGAACGGCAATACCGCCGATCACCTAACCATGGAAGCGAAACGCATCTATAGTAGAATCGAAGTTGATATTGATCTTATGAGCGCAATAGAAACTGAACAGCAACAAGGCCCTGAAGTAGTTGTACATCATTACCGCAGCTGCTTCAGCAAACTCAATAACTTAAACCGCAATCAAGAACTGGATCGCCAGCTCTACGAAATTCGTACACATTTAACTCAGCTGGCCGAACAGATCGATCAAGCAAACGAAGAAAAGCGTATCGCTAAAGAGCAAGAAAAAGACACAGGGAAAAAATTTAATTTCTAGATTCTATTGAATATGGCCTACCTAGAGTAGGCCTCTGTTTTATACATTTCACTCTTCAATATAGAGCCACTCACTCTTACGAACACTTATTTCCCCTCCCCTGTAAACACTTTATTAAACTTATTTATTAAATAGAAACTAATAGCAACATCATATGCCCATTCTTGGCGTATTCTCCCACTCTGTATTAAGCTGCCCAAAAAAGCTGTTACAGAAAACTATGTATATTGATCACCAAATTGCCCAAAAAATCGTAGATCGCTCGATGAAAATCATCGGTCACAATGTCAATGTGATGAATCACCAAGCAATCATCGTTGGCTCTGGTGATCCAGATCGGATTGATCAACTCCACGAAGGCGCCCTGCAAGTTTTAAATGCTAAAGCGGAGATCGATTTTGATTCCGACCAAGCTGAGTCTTTAACCGGTGTACAAGGCGGTATCAATATACCTATCACCAATGATGGACAGATTATTGGAGTTGTAGGAATTACTGGTAATCCCAACGAAGTGCGTAAATACGCAGACCTTGTTGTAATGACAGCTGAACTTGTTTTAGAACAAGCAATGCTCGCTGCGCAGGTACGCTGGGACCGACGCCTTCAGGAAAGTGTTATCGTGCGCTTGATTGAGGGAGGTTGGCAGAACGATACATTGTTCAACGATCGTGTTGAACGAATGAAAATAGATCTAAACATCCCTCGTGTTGCAATGATCGTTGATCTTAGATCTGCTGAAACACAAAAAGATATCTCCCTCTCAACCATGCAAGGGATTTTACGTCTACTAGAAAAACGTGATCCAGACACATTACTCGCTATATCAAGCCCAACTCAAATTGTTATTTTGCAAAAAATACTCTTACGCAATGAACATTGGGATTATCAAAAAAGCCAAGAACACCAAGAGAAATATCGTCTGCAACTCGCCAAGCAAACTGATATTAACTTCCACATCAGTCTGGGACAGTATTTTGAAGGTATAGAAGGTCTAGCTGAATCCTATCAAAGCGCACTCAAAACCCTTGAAGTCGGCAAGCTGAGCCATCTTAAACAACAACTATTTTCAGCCAGAGAGATGCTGTTGGATTTGGTTCTGAAAGACTCATTAGAAAGCTGGAGCGGCCCTCAATTATTAGCGGACTATGAAAAGCTGGTTAAAAAAGACAGTAATGGCAGTTTGCAAAAAACTCTGCAAGTCTATTTCGCTAATAACACAGACTTTTCACTCACAGCTGAAAGTCTGCATGTTCATCGCAACACTCTGCGCTACAGGCTTGAGAAAATTAATGATATCTTAGATATCGATCTTAAAAACCTTCAAGATCTCTTTCGTTTATACATCGCTACCCGATTAAGCGAATGGGATAACAAGCCGGAATAACTAATATCACCCTAAATTGTGCAATCTGACAAAAACAAAACTACTAAGCCTTTTTAATTTGTTTTTTTGTACGAAGCCGTCATCCCCACAACTTCGGATAATAATCCTTAAATCATTACTGGTTGTAGCACTTTGCTGTCACCCTGCATTGCTTAAGGATTGTTATGAAAATAGTTATTGCTCCAGACTCTTTTAAAGAGAGTCTTTCCGCACAGCAGGTAGCTGAAGCCATTAAACAGGGCTTTAGTCACATTCTTCCGCAGGCCGAATATATTCAACTTCCGGTAGCAGATGGTGGCGAAGGGACAACTGCCGCCTTGATTTCTTCCACACGCGGCTCTTTCCATCACACTCAAGTACAAGATCCACTTGGACAAACAGTTACTGCCACTTGGGGAGTTCTAGGCGATGGTGAAACAGCTGTCATTGAAACAGCTGCAGCTTCAGGCCTAGACCTGATTCCAATGAATCAGCGCAATCCGATGATTACCTCCAGCTACGGCACTGGCGAATTAATTCGCGCAGCTTTAGATAAAGGGGTTACTCGGATCATTTTTGGTTTAGGTGGTAGCGCGACCAATGACGGTGGCGCTGGAATCCTACGGGCCCTTGGTGCAAAGCTTCTAGATGCTGCGGGCCATCCTTTAGCCCCCGGTGGTGGCTCCTTACATAAACTAGCGGATCTGGATATCAGCCAACTCGATCCACGCTTAAAACATGTTCAATTTGAAGTAGCCTGCGATGTTGATAACCCTCTACTTGGACCAGAAGGAGCCTCAAGCACCTTTGGCCCACAGAAAGGTGCCAGTAAAGAACAGGTATCCCGTCTAGATCAAAACCTAAAACATTTTGCACAATTTCTAACGCGCGTTAGCGGCACTGATGTAACCCAAGTCCCTGGAACTGGGGCTGCAGGAGGCATAGGCGCAGCATTATGTGCTCTGTTTAATACTCAACTTAAAAGCGGAATTGAAATCGTCTTAAACGCTGTACAAATAGACCAACACTTGAAAGCTGCTGATTTGGTAATTACAGGTGAAGGCAGCATTGATAGCCAAAGTTTACGCGGCAAAACGCCTATTGGTGTTGCAAAGCGAGCTAAGCATTTTAACTGCCCTGTCATAGCGCTAGCTGGCTCCATTACTCCAGAACAAGCCCCTCTGAAAGCCTGTGGCATTGATGCCATATTTAGTGTTGTACCTGGCATCGTCTCTTTACCAGAAGCACTACAACAAGCAGAAATCAATCTACAAAATTGTGCCAAAAATATCGCAACGATCTGGGCATTTAACCACAGTAACATTTAAAGAATCACATCCTCAGGACCGCTCTGTGGCCCTGACCTCTTACAGCGCTTTGCTGTACTCTTGCCGGTCTGATACTCAGACCGGCTTTTTTTTTACTCAAAATACGGCCATCTTTACTCACAACTCACTTTTGTACAAATGCACAAAAAACAGATCTGAATTAGCTATTAATTTTGTACACCTGCCGAGGCAGGTCCTTTCTCATCATCCGATAATGTGTTCATACCTAAAAGGCTACAGGAACACAGATCATGAGAAGAACAAAAATCGTTGCTACTCTTGGCCCAGCCTCTGATTCCCCTGCGGTAATCAGTCAGCTGATTCAATCAGGTGTCGATGTTGTCCGCCTGAATTTCTCCCACGGAACTGTGACTGACCATAAAATTCGTGCACAACGTGTACGTGAAGCAGCCAAATCGGCTAACCGCTACGTTGCAATATTAGGCGACCTTCAAGGTCCAAAAATCCGCATATCCCGCTTTGTTGATGGCAAAGTCCTACTCAAAGCAGGTCAGGCTTTTACCCTTAATGCAGAGTTGGATACAGACGCTGGCAACCAAGATCAAGTCGGGCTTGATTACAAAGGCTTAGTTGAAGACTGCCAAGCAGGAGACCTTTTGCTGCTGGATGATGGTCGCCTGACAATGCGCGTTGAAAAGATCTCCGCTCCAGAAATCCACTGCACCGTTGTCCTAGGTGGTTACCTATCTAATAACAAAGGCATAAACCGACAAGGCGGCGGATTATCAGCAGCCGCGCTAACAGATAAGGATAAAGCAGATATTTTAGCTGCCGCAGAGATCGGTGTGGATTACCTAGCCGTTTCGTTCCCTCGCGATGCCGCCGATATGCAGGAAGCACGCGCCCTGCTCACTCCGACAGGTAGTAGTGCCGGTTTAATAGCAAAGATTGAACGCGCTGAAACTGTCAGCAATCCAGAAGTACTCGATCAAATTATCGAAGCCTCTGATGGCGTTATGGTCGCGCGCGGAGACTTAGGGGTCGAAATTGGGGATGCCGAACTAATCGGTGTGCAAAAGCAGATAATCCAACGGGCACGACAATTAAACCGTGTAGTGATAACGGCAACCCAGATGATGGAATCGATGATCACGAACCCGATGCCAACCCGTGCCGAAGTTTTTGATGTCGCCAACGCAGTTCTGGATGGCACCGATGCAGTCATGCTATCAGCTGAAACGGCTGCTGGTGATTATCCGATCGAAACTGTTGAAGCCATGGTGCGTGTAATAGAGGGCGCGGAAACTCAACCTCAAACAAGAACCTCTGGTCACCGAATGCATCAATCATTCTCAAATATTGATGAAACCATCGGCCTGGCCGCAATGTATGCCGCCAACCACCTATCTGGGGTTAAAGCGATTATTGCGATGACCGAGACCGGTGCCACTCCGTTACTAATGTCTCGCATCCGTTCAGGCTTACCGATTTTTGCCTTAAGCCCTAATCAAGAAGCCTTGCATCGAGCAGCCATATTTCGTGGTGTCGTACCTCTATTTTTCGATGCCTCTTCCATATCTCACGAACAGATTAATCAGTCTGCTGTAAACAGCTTAATCGACGCAAAAATCGTCACCGAAGGTGATTTGGTCATGATCAGCAAAGGGGATTACCTCAATGTTCACGGTGGTACCAACACGCTAAAAATTGTTCGTGTTGGCAGTGATATCAAATAAGAAACATAACAGGAGGAGATGCCATGGAACCAACTAATACCTACGAACCCGCTGCTTGGCCGAGAGATTTTGACTTTCGAATAGAAGTGTCCGAGCAGCAAGAATTGCTAGAGATACCGCATCCCCCTGCGAATGAAACCGAAGGTAAAAGTCATGAGCAAGATTAAACAGATCATCGGTCGCGAAGTCCTAGATTCACGCGGTAATCCAACGGTTGAAGCGGATGTCATTCTGGACTCGGGCGTTTCTGCATCTGCTTGTGCTCCCTCAGGCGCATCCACCGGTTCCCGAGAAGCTTTAGAGCTACGGGATGGCGATAAAAAACGCTATCAAGGAAAAGGCGTTTTAAAAGCGGTTGCCAATGTAAACAGATCCATCAACCAAGCCCTACAAGGCATGGATTGTTTAGACCAGCAACAGTTAGACCAATGCTTGATCAATCTGGACGGTACTGAAAACAAAGCGAACCTGGGTGCCAATGCCACCTTAGCGGTATCTTTAGCTGTTGCTAAAGCGGCTGCTATCGAAAAGCAAATGCCTCTGTATGCCCACATTGCAGAAATGAATGGCACTCCCGGTGAATACCTAATGCCAGTACCAATGATGAATATTCTTAACGGCGGTGAGCATGCCGACAATAATGTGGATATTCAGGAATTTATGGTACAGCCACTGAATTTCAGCAGTTTTTCTGAAGCGTTGCGCTGTGGCACAGAAGTTTTCCATAGTTTGAAAACAGTACTACAACAACAAGGCTTAAATACTGCGGTAGGTGATGAAGGCGGCTTCGCTCCAAATTTAGGCAGCAATGAGCAGGCGTTAATCATTATTCAGCAGGCTGTTGAACAGGCTGGGTATCAACTAGGTACTGATATTAGCCTAGCATTAGATTGCGCTGCATCAGAATTTTACCAAGATAACCTCTATCAGCTAAGTGGTGAAAACAAGCAGTTTAGTGCCAGTGAATTCAGCAGCTATCTAGCTGAACTGACTGCTAAATACCCAATTCGTTCGATAGAAGATGGCATGGACGAATCCGACTGGCAGGGCTGGTCAGAACTTACGCAAAAGCTAGGCGATAAAGTCCAATTGGTCGGCGATGATCTGTTTGTGACCAACAGCAAAATTCTACAACAGGGAATAGAACAGAAGGTTGCTAACTCAATACTGATCAAATTCAACCAGATCGGCACACTATCTGAAACATTGGATGCTATTCGCTTGGCCAAAGCCGCTGGTTATAGCGTCATAATTTCTCACCGTTCAGGTGAAACCGAAGACACCACTATTGCAGATTTAGCCGTTGGTACTGCTGCGGGCCAGATAAAAACCGGGTCTTTATGTCGTTCTGATCGTGTCGCGAAATACAACCGCCTTCTTCGAATTGAAGCCGAATTGACCGGCGAAGCTCCTTATCCCGGAGCAACAATTTTTAACTAAGCATTACCTCAAGAACCCCATGCGAATAAGTCGATATCCGCATTACTACTATAAAAATAGAAACTGGAGTTACTTATGAAAACCATGAGAAAAACCATTCTGAGTACAGCGATTGTTGCAGCTACTGTATCAATGTCTTCCACAGTATTAGCAGAAGGCAGAGTACTGTTGAAAACACCGATTGCTTTTGCGACCAACCTGCCAGCATTAGGCTCTCCTATTGTTGAAGTAGCAGAACGCCTAAATAAGATTAGTGGTGGCAATATCAAAATGAAGGTGTATGAGCCAGGTAAACTTGTTGCTCCACCAGAAATCCTTGATGCCGTATCTACAGGTAAGATTAATTCAGGCTATGCAACGGCTGGATATTGGCAAGGTAAGATCCCAGCATCCGCATTGTTTTCAGCAGTACCGTTCGGTCCCGAAGCGGGTGAATACCTAGCTTGGTTGTACTATGGCAATGGCCGTAAGTTATGGCAAGAAATGTACGACTCTCATGGCTATAACGTACACAACGTTCCTTGCGCGATTAATCCACCAGAAACCTCAGGCTGGTTCTCTAAACCGATCGAAAAGCCAGAAGACCTTAAAGGCATCAATATGCGCTTCTTTGGTCTAGGCGCTAAAGTCATGGAAAAAATGGGCGTAGGTACAGTCCAGCTACCTGGTGGTGAAATTTTTGGTGCCTTGGAAAAAGGTGCAATCGATGCCACGGAGTTTTCACTACCACAAATCGACCAACGCCTAGGTTTCCATAAGATCGTTAAATATAACTACTTCCCTGGCTGGCACCAGCAAGCAACCCTGCATGAGCTGCTAATCAATAAAGATACTTGGAACAAGATGTCAGCTACACAGCAGGAAATCATTGAAACCACATGTAAAGCATCGATCACGGAATCTTTAGCCGAAGGTGAAGCTAGCCAGTTTGAAATACTAGCTAAGTCCGCTGAAAAAGGCGTTGAACTTCGTTATTGGAACGATACTATGCTAACAGCCTTCAAATCCTCTTGGGACGAAGTGGTTGCAGAACAAAGTGAAAATGCTTTCTTCAAGAAAGTCTGGGATGACATGAGTCAGTTCCGCGGTGGTTACGATTTATGGGAATCCTTGGCTTACCTTCCACGTACTAAGCCTCAAGACTAAGTATCAAACAGCCTGATTCACATCGAGTCAGGTCTATTTCATACCCGTTCAGAACGGTTATCCAACCGTTCTGAACACCTCTTTCTCTATCAGAATTTCCAAGGGTGGGTCCCGTGAATAATCTGTCTTCCTCTCATCAAGAGCAGGTTGCATTTGCTGATGCAATCGATCTGTTCATACGTAGGACTGGGATGCTTATCGCATCGGTATATGTCGTATTAGTACTGGTGATCATCACCCAAGTAATTCTGCGTAAAGGTTTTGCTAGTGGTTTAATCGCCTTAGAAGAGTTGCAATGGCATTTGTATGCTGTCGGCGTCATGTTTGGTTTAGCTTATGCGCAAGTCAATAACGCCCATATCCGTGTTGATCTCTTCTATGGCAAATTCAGCCTACGCACTAAAGCATGGGTCGAAATTTTTGGCATGCTATTTCTGGTTTTCCCTTTTATTACCGTCGTATTTTTCCACAGTCTGGAATTTGTTCATTCTGCCTGGGCCATCAATGAGCATTCCGACGCTCCTTCAGGACTTCCATACCGTTGGCTGATTAAGGCAGTCATACCTGCCAGCTTCGGCCTGTTATTTATGGCCTGTGTGTCGCGGTTCATTCGAGATATCTGTTTTTTGTTACGAGGTAAGCACTGATGGAAATCAATGAGATTCTTGTCATTGCGATGTTTCTATCATTCATCGCACTACTTTTTACCGGTATCCCCGTTGCCTACGTACTAGGTGGTATTGGCGTTATTTTTGCCCTAGTAGGCTACTTATCTGATATCTACTTAGGCACTTTAACTGGATTAGACTTCACCACCTTAGGGCTTGTGGTTAATCGTCTGTTTAAGATCATGGACAACTGGATTCTGGTCGCCCTGCCCATGTTCATCTTTATGGGCAATATGCTAGATAAATCGGGCGTTGCGGAACAACTAATGGAGTCCCTGCAGGAACTGTTCGGCAAAGTACGTGGTGGTTTGGCTATCACTGTAACAGTAATCGGTATTATCCTAGCGGCCTCCACTGGCATTATCGGTGCGTCCGTCGTATTGCTAGCGATGATGTCACTACCCTCGATGCAAAAACAGGGTTACTCACTACCGCTTGCGTTAGGCACAATCGCCAGTGCTGGTACTTTAGGTATTTTAATACCGCCAAGTATTATGCTGGTGATCATGGCCGACCAATTAGGTTTGTCTGTAGGCGATCTGTTTATGGGTGCGGTATTCCCTGGCCTGATTTTGGGCGGTTTGTATATCGCCTACATCCTGATAACAGGCTTTATTAACCCTGAAGCGGCCCCAGTTCCTCAGGACGTCCAGCCTGTTACCATGAAGACGGTAATCAAGGTCTTAAAAGCAATCACCCCAACAGTACTACTTATCTTCGTTGTTTTAGGTTCCATATTCGCTGGTATAGCAACGCCGACAGAGGCCTCAGGTGTGGGTGCCTTTGGTGCTACTCTGCTTGCAATATACAATCGCAAATACAACTTCAAAGTACTTAAGGAAGTTTTACACGGCACTTACAACACTACTGCTTATATCTTTGCCATCTTTATCGGTGCTACCTGTTTCGCTCTGGTATTAAGAGAGTTGGGCGGTGATGAACTGATCGAAAGTTTCCTAACCGGCTTACCTTTCGGTGATTACGGTATTGTTGCCTTTATCTTGCTGATCATCTTCCTGCTGGGTTTCTTCCTTGACTGGATAGAGATCACTCTGATCATTCTGCCGCTACTGGCACCAGTAATCTCAGCTTTGGGATTAGATATCAATGGCTACGGAGTTGTGGATAACCCAGAATTAGTCTGGTTTGTAATGCTTGTTGCGATGGCCTTACAAACATCATTCCTCACCCCACCCGTAGGTTTTGCACTGTTCTATTTAAAAGGTGTTTGCCCGCCAGAGGTAAAACTCACTCAAATTTACCGAGGTGTAATTCCGTTCATCCTCCTGCAGTTGGCTGCATTGGTAATGCTTGTATTCTGGCCTCAGTTGGTAACTTGGCTACCGGCATTCGCTTACGGCTAAGAAGATTTGAATAGCTGATACCTAAAAACTCCTCTTTAAGAGGAGTTTTTGTTTTCGCAATATAGATAAACACCTACTCGCCTATCTGTAATCCCTAATTTTGAGGTTATACCGATGCTGGCATCCTTAACCTCAAGCTAGTTAGTACAGGTTAATTCTTTCAAAGCACTCCCCTTCGCTTTGATTGAGTAACTGATTACTCACTCAGGAAGATCCTTTATAGGAGATAGGTAAATTGAAATCACAAATAGCGATAGTTACAGGCGCTTTATTAAGCTTCAACGCAGCAGCTGATGAAGAATGGATCTTCGGTATCGGTGCTGGGATTAAAAGTCACGAAAGTGCTTACCAAGGTGTAGGCACTGAAACCTCTGTATTTCCAACGCTGTACGCACAAAAAGGCAACTTTTTGTTAGTAGGCAACAAAGCCCAATACAGCCTTTACGGTAATAGTAAATTCCAAGTCAATCTATTGGGCCAATACCGTTTCGAAGGCTATGAAGCTGATGATTCATTTGCCCTAAACGGCATGGTAGAACGTGATGGCGCACTCGAAGCAGGTATCAGTGCAACGCTCGACACACACTACGGTATCCTGTCAGCCTCTTTTTTGACAGATATCTCAAATACTCACGAAGGACATGAACTATCTGTAGGCTGGACTAAACCTTATCAGCTTAATGCCAAGTGGATGGTTAAACCCTCAATGGAACTAAGCTGGCGAAGTGATGACCTGAACAATTATTACTACGGCGTAAAGTCGAACGAAGCAACCGCACAACGAGCTGTGTACAAAGCAGATAGCAGTATGAGCTACCGAGCAGGTGTGGATGCTTTTTATGTAGTGGATAAACAGCAAACTATCCAGATGGGTATCGGCGTTAATGGTTGGGGCAGTGAGGTAGAGGATAGCCCTATTGTTGATCGCAGCAACAGCCCTGAAGTAAAAGCAGCTTACACTTTCCGTTTCTAGTCGATCTAGTTGGAGGTTACGGCAGATAAATAACAGGCCACTTTTATATTGCCGTGACCTCAACTCTATATTTCAACTACCCATTACCAATCCCTTTTATCTGTAGTATTTCACCCTGAATTTCGTAAAAAAACCAGGCTAATAGCGCGAGAAAAAAGTAATTTTAGCCGCTAAACCTGTTTTGCATTTTACATATTGACTCCCCTACGCCCTTCCCCCATGGTGCGCCCTTTTTTTAAAATGTGGAGCCCTAGGCTTAACTATGAACGCAGTGATTATTGCAGTGCTAACCATGTTGGTACTGAGCCTTTTTAGAACCCATGTGGTTATTGCTCTTTTGATTGGCGCGCTTGTCGGCGGCTTGTCAGGAGGATTGAGTCTAGATGCTACAATCAATGCTTTTAATGCTGGAATTGGCGGCGGTGCTAGCGTTGCCTTGAGCTATGCATTGCTTGGTGGCTTTGCAGTCGCAATTGCACAATCAGGCCTGCCACACTTGTTAGCGAATAAAGCAATAACAGTGATTGGCCAAGACCCTACGCCAGCACGCGTCAACAAGATCAAAACGCTACTACTCCTAATCATCTTAGCGGTAGCCATTTCGTCACAAAACTTAATCCCAATCCATATTGCGTTCATCCCACTTTTAATACCACCTTTGCTTCTAGCGATGAGCAAACTGAAATTGGATCGACGTTTAATTGCCTGCGTACTGACCTTTGGCCTAGTAACCCCTTATATGCTTTTACCGGTAGGCTTCGGAGGAATATTCCTTAACGAAATTCTACTTAAACATATCGGTCAAGGCGGACTCGATACAACAGGCATCTCTGTGATGCAAGCGATGAGCATACCTGCTGCAGGCATGTTGTGTGGACTATTGATCGCAGTTTTCATCAGTTATCGCGGGAAACGTCGATATGATCAGTCAAAGATCAAAGCTGTCGAAAACAACGTTAATGACTTTAATTCTAAGAGTATTGTCGTTGCTCTGTTAGCAATCGGTGTAGCCTTCGTAACACAGCTGGTAACCAACTCCATGATCATGGGGGCCATGCTTGGCTTTATTCTATTTACCGTTACTGGCGTGATCCGCTGGAAAGAATCTGACGGCGTATTGACTGATGGCATGAAAATGATGGCAACCATTGGCTTTATCATGATTGCCGCGTCAGGTTTTGCTGAGGTGCTTAAAGAAACCGGTGATATCGCAGCGCTAGTGACAAGCTCAGTGGACGTTATTGGCCAAAATCAACCGATAGCGGCCTTCTTGATGTTATTGGTGGGTTTATTGATCACTATGGGCATAGGCTCATCGTTCTCAACAATCCCAATTATTGCAGCTATCTACGTACCATTAGCTATTCAGTTAGGCTTTAGCCCTTTAGCTATAGTTGCTCTAGTCGGCACAGCTGCAGCTTTAGGTGACGCGGGCTCCCCTGCGTCTGACTCGACCCTAGGCCCAACATCAGGCTTAAACGTCGATGGGCAACACAATCATATCTGGGATACGGTTGTACCAACATTCTTGCACTATAACTTACCTCTACTAGCCTTTGGTTGGTTTGCAGCTGTAACGTTATAAAAGCACACAACGGGCAGGCCTTAGCTTAAAGTAAGGCCTGCACCCTGCCTCCGAGAGCACTGCTTCAATCTACATTTACTCTTTAGCAAAGATTAGAAAACAATTCTTAAGAACTAAGACTAAGGATCTATGGGAATTGCTTTATTAGCTGAGCAACTAGGCGCATAATCCGCGCCAAATCTTTAACACGCCCCTCAGGTGTCGAGACATTAGCATGTTGCAGAAAGGCCGAATTTCCTCTCGATCGATTATTAATACAGTCATCGCGTACAGCATAACCGGCTTTATCCTATGCCTTGCCTATACACAGACCAGCCATGAAACTGAGTTTTTAGCTAACTACCGCTTAGTATTAACGCTTGTACTTATCCCAATTATCATAAAATTCTTGATCCAACTGATCGCAGCCCCCCTCTCAGGAGTCATTGATTTCTTTCGAGACAAACCGGCTTTAGGCCAAGAACCTTCGGTGAGTGTATTAATTCCAGCATGGAATGAAGAGGTTGGTATTATGCATACTCTACGATCTGCGTTAGCTGCCGACTATAACAATTATGAAGTGATCGTCATCAATGATGGATCAACTGATAAAACCCACCAGCTCCTGAGTGAATTCATTGCACAGTTCAATCCCAACAACCCAATAAAACTACGTTACTTTGCACTAGAGAACGGGGGCAAAGCCAAAGCGCTAAATCATGCACTAAAGCACGCGAAAGGAGAGATTGTCCTCACTATCGACGCTGACAGCCTAATGCACCCCAAGGCTATTCAGAACATAGTGAAGAAATTTTCATCCAACAAGGTAGCTGCTGTTGCAGGTAACGTAGCCATCGGTAATGGCCATGCTGGGCTCGGGATTATCCAACAACTCGAATATCTCTGTGGCTTCTTTATGAAAAGAGCTGATTCTGTTTTCAATGCGGTTTACATTATTGGCGGAGCCGCTGCAGCATATCGCCGATCCGTACTGATTGAGGCAGGTGGATTTGATCACAGTATCATTACTGAAGACATTGAAATATCTACCCGTATTCTAGGCATGGGTTATCACTGCCGTTACGCACCTGATGCCATCATTTATACAGAAGGCCCTTCGGATCTAAAGAGCCTTTGCAATCAACGTTTACGCTGGAAGTACGGGCGCTTTCAAACCTTTATCAAACATCGTCAACTTTTTTTTAATAGTTCGAAAACCAATAACTATTATCTGTCCTGGTTACTGTTACCAACTGCGCTTTATGCCGAGTTTCTATTATTACTAGAGCTCCCCTTGCTAACCCTATTTTTCACCTACATTGTTTACACCGGTGACTATATCACCCTAAGTCTTTGTATATTACTAATCTCGGCGCTTGTTAGTTTCCAGACTTCGTATGATTCCCAGCCACGTTTCCATATGCGGATGCTCTATTACGCTCCCATCGCTTGGCTAATCTGGTATGTCGTCGATGCGGTCGAGTTCCAAGCACTCCTCAGAAGCTTAAAGCGACTAAAACGCAAAGAAGGCCTTCAATGGCAATCATGGAGTAGAACAGGATTAGCGAACCCATCACCTACTGAGCCTGATAAGCCGATGCTATAACGGAAACACTCTACTCATTCGACTCATTTAATTGATTCTGAATTGGCCATCGTTCACGGCTGTTTTAAATAAGACTCTCAAATAAAGAAAAGAATTAACAAAAACCGACAACCTCAACGCTGACTAACAATTGCCAACCAAGGCTGTTGCGCACAAGGTAAACCTTCTGGGCGATAATAATGATCAAGAATACGAAAACCTGCATCCTCTAGATATTGAGCAGTCACCTCTAACTCCATATAGTGACCAAAACGCTCACCATTCCACCCTTCCGCCGCTCCTCTTGGGTTTGAAGTAAATAAGATCCCATTTGGTTTCAACGCAATATGGCATTTAGACAAAACCTCACCGAGCATCTGACTGGGGACGTGGAACATAGAAGCATTAGCAAAAATTCCATCAAAGCACTCTTCCCCTAAATCGAGATGACAAAACGACTGATTCAGCACAGGGCAACCACTATGTAATCGGGCCATCTCACAGAAAGTCTGACTTCCATCGAGCCCAGTAGGAAAATGACCTAAGGCTTTAAAAGAAAGAAGATCGCGGCCAGGCCCACAACCGAAATCTAAAATTTCCAGCCCTTTTCGTTGCGGTAATGCACCTAATAAAGCATCAATATTCTGGCTAACATCATGATCACGTGTACCTTGCCAAAAAGACGCTGCATTCGATTCATAATGCCCTAGAGTCACGCGTTCGATTTCGCTTAAACTTTCTTTGCTATAGCGATTGCCCATATAGAAATTCACACAAATGATTTTTTAAAATTGTCTTTTAAAATAATGACATTAACTTACTCAGCACTCTATCTTTGCCCGCATCAAATGAATCAATGCAAAATCAAATGAACCAGACATAACAAGATTGGCTTGTTCAGCACAGACAGGATGCCGAAAACGTTAAGCTTGTGGCACACACCATCAAACGCTAATACCTAATGGTAAGTTAAATCATAGTATTATTAAGAAATGGTCGGGATGATAGGATTTGAACCTACGACCCCCTGCACCCCATGCAGGTGCGCTACCAAGCTGCGCTACATCCCGACTAAGATCTTGAAAATGAACACTTTCAAGTGGCGGTTATCTTAACTGAACACTCTGAATCTGGAAAGATTTTTTGCGTTTATTGAGTGATAACCTCTTCGCCTATCACCATGATGGTAGCCGTCTGGTTATAGTGACCGATTGAACCACCCTGCGTCGCCCCTTGTTCGCCAAACGTATTAAAACCAATCACAGGCACATCCTCACCACAAACTTCTTGAACCAAGCAGATATCATCCACATCTAAACGTGCTTTTAATAGATGACGTAAGATACAGTTAAAAATAATTACTGCGCCGATCTTCTTGGGGCTACCGGCATCGATGATCGCCTTCTGCAACGTCTCCTTGAAACGCTCTTTCGCAATCTCAGCATCCGTTTTCATTTCACGCAGGAATGCGCCCTTCGGAATTTCTGCATAAAAACTAACACCACCATCATCATGAACCTGCTGAGCACTCTTAATAGTATATTCAGCGAAAACATCGGATGACTTAATGCCAAAAGGATTTTGAATAAACAGCTCCGGGGTCAGTTCTTCTCCACCCAACAGTTTCTGAAGTACTTCTGTGGCAGGTTTACCATTGAGCATCTGCACAGTCCGCCCTTTAGCTTGAGTTACTACAGCGCCTTTATTAGCTGCCACATAAGGATGACCCATAGCGGTACCAATTTTTAAGCCACTGCTAAAGCTCGCAACAACCGCAGAGTCTTGATAAACACCATTGCTGATTTGATAACTTTTAGTATCTGAGAAATCTGTAGCTGTTGAACCACCAATGACTTGGGAGACCGTCCCTGTTTCTAAAATGAGACTGCGTAAAAAAGCTTCTTCTTGGGCAGAAGTGCCATCAGGTAAAACCATATTAATGCAGGGCTTTATTCTAGAGACTTCTTTTGCCCCTTTACTGTCTAAGGCAATGGCCATTAAAGACATGACAGCGGGGTTTGAGAGTAAGTTTGAATAAGCTTCGCGAATAGCCTCTTTTGCAGCTTGTTCAGGTTGCTTTGATAAGTTTTGACCGACGCCTAAACCGACGCTGAAATAAGCGCTCTGTAGCGTCATTACAACAACGCTTGACTCCTGCGGCCCTTGCTTAAGGCTAGAAATTTCTCCCCAAGAACTACCGCCTACAATGGGAACGACATCTCCTACAACTGACCTAATGTCACTGTAAACTTTCTCAATATCCAAAGAGAAACTAACAAAGCAGATCACCAAATCTGGTTTAGGTGTGGACTCCATTGCCTGACTCGCAGCCTCTGCAGCATCTTCAGCATGCCCTAGACCTACTCTTAAAATCGCCATTTTGACATTCCTTGCATGTTCACCATTAATAGATCCTAATCAAGCGGTAGATCACAGCCAACAGCTAAGGTACGAAACAGTGCCAAAGTTTAAGTAGAAATAAACTATATAAGTAAAACGGGCGTTTAATAGAGAGGTAGAAATTAAGCACTAAGAGAACACTAGCGCTTAATAGATTCCAATAGATCTTCTAATTCGGAGATAGTCTGTCGAAGCAATTGCTTGTATTGGCTTTGATCATCTTCATTATTGTCACCCGCAAGATACTGTTTAGCACCACTTAGGGTGTAACCTTGATCGTGCAACAAGCTTTTGATCTGACGGATCAACAAAACATCCTGTCGTTGGTAATAACGGCGATTGTTTCGTTTTACAGGCGAGATTTGCGAAAACTCTTTCTCCCAATAACGCAATACATGCGCCTTGAGGTCACAAAGCTTAGCAACTTCGCCAATCGTAAAATAACGTTTACCCGGGATCGGGTTGGGATCGTTACTCTGGGGTGTCTCCAGCATAGGTTTCGACACGGTCCTTCAGTTTCTGACCTGGGCGGAAAGTTACAACACGGCGAGCCGAGATAGGCACTTCTTCCCCAGTTTTAGGATTCCGGCCCGGTCTTTGACGCTTATCGCGGAGGTCAAAGTTACCGAAGCCGGACAATTTTACCTGCTCGTTAGCAGCCAGACATGCCCGGATTTCATCAAAGAACGATTCCACCATCTCTTTGGCTTCACGTTTATTTAATCCTAGCTCTTCGTTCAGGCGTTCCGCCATTTCAGCTTTTGTTAACGAGCCCATGATAAATCACCTTTCGCTGCTTATTCTCGCAATGAGGCACCAAACTCACTGGCTAGTGCAGAAATAACCGCACTTGTGGCGCTGTTTATTTCTTCATCATTAAGAGTGCGCGAAGGATGCTGCCACGTCAAGCCCACAGCAAGACTTTTTCTACCTTTTTCAATACCTTGGCCTTGGTAAACGTCAAAAAGCGTTACTTCTTTAACGAATTCACCCGCTTCTTTTTCAGCCAATTGACGTACTGAATCGAAAGCTACGCCTTCATCTACAATAAGTGCTAGATCACGACGAGACTCTGGGAATTTAGAAATTTCTTGGTAACGAGGCAGTTTGCCTTGAGTCAAAGCAGCTTGGTTAATCTCGAAAAGATACACAGCACCATTCAGACCCAACTCTTTAACCAAGTTAGGATGCAATGCACCAATGTAACCAACTTTTTCGCCATTACGTTCAATACGCGCAGTCTGACCTGGGTGCAAAGCAACATGACGATCAGCTACAAACGAAAACTCATCTTCAGCTCCACCTAAGGAAAGTAGGCTTTCTAGATCACCTTTGATATCAAAGAAATCAACTTGATCTTTACCCGCATTCCAACCTTCAGGATCTCGCGCACCTGCTAGCAAACCAGCCACTACGTTTTCCTGAATGATCTCATCACCAGAAGTTGGTAGGAAACGCTGGCCGCTTTCAAATAAGCGAACACGCGCTTGCTGACGGTTCTGGTTGTACTGCAACGCTTTTACTAGACCTGGCCAGATAGTCGTACGCATCACTGCCATTTCAGCAGAGATTGGGTTAGCCAGTGCTATACCTTCGAATTGGTCATCGAACTGCTTTTGTAGGCCAGCTTCAATAAAACTGTAAGTAATCGCTTCCTGATAGCCACGTGCGATCAACGCACGACGCACATTCTGGATCGTTACTTTAGTTTCATCGTTTGCCTTGATTGGCATAGACGCTGTTGGCGTACGTACAGGTAGGTTGTTGTAGCCGTATACACGCGCTAATTCTTCGATCAGATCCACTTCAATTGCGATATCAAAGCGATAAGATGGAACAGAAACGTGCCACTCACCTTCCGTAGAAGTCTTCTCTACAACCAAACCAAGACGCGTTAAGATCTCTTCAATCTCGTCAGCTGGCATTTCAAACGCCAGCATCGCATTGACTTTGCTATGACGTAGGAATACCTGACGTGCAGCAGGTAACTCATCTTGATTAACAGTTTCAACAGCTGGACCAGCTTCACCACCAACAATCTCAAGTAGAAGCTCTGTAGCGCGATTAATTGCCTGATTTTGCAACTGCCAATCTACACCACGTTCAAAACGGTGAGAAGAATCTGTATGCAAACCATAAGAACGCGCACGACCCGCAATAGAGATAGGGTTAAAGAATGCGCTTTCTAGGAAAATATTTTGCGTTTCAGAAGTTACGCTGGTCGGCTCACCACCCATAATACCAGCCATAGCAACAGGGCCATTAGCGTCGGTAATTGCCAACGTATCAGCATTAAGCTCAACTTCTTCACCGTCTAAAAGCGTTAGCTTTTCACCCTGCTCCGCACGGCGAACAACAATACCACCGGATAGTTTATCCAGATCGAAAGCGTGCATTGGCTGACCAAGCTCAAGAAGGATATAGTTCGTTACATCTACAACTGGATCGATGCTACGTACACCAGAGCGCTCAAGCTTCTGTTTCATCCACAATGGTGTTTCTGCTTGTGGATTGATACCACGAATAACTCTGCCAACATAACGTGGGCAGTCAGCTGCATCTTTTAACTCTACTGGGAAAGTCGCATCGATAGTGGCTTCAACTGCATTGTCAGCAACAAAAGTAACTGGCGCTTTATTTAGCACACCCACTTCACGTGCTAAACCAGAAATACTTAGACAGTCACCACGGTTAGGCGTTAGATCTACATCGATAACTTTATCATCTAGATTTAGGTATTCACGAATACAAGTACCTACAGGCGCATCCGCTGGAAGCTCCATGATGCCGTCGTGATCATCTGAAATACCTAGCTCATCTTCCGCACATAGCATGCCAAAAGACTCTACCTGACGTAGTTTAGCTTTTTTAATCTTAAACTCTTTGCCATCTGGAGTCGGTAGTACCGCACCCACAGTAGCGAATGCTGTTTTTAAACCGGCACGCGCATTAGGTGCACCACACACAACCTGTGCAACTTCACTACCATTAGTAACCGTGCAAACCTGAAGTTTGTCTGCATTTGGGTGCTGCTCAGCCGTCAGAATTTCACCTACGATAACACCAGTAAAATCTTTAGCTGCTGCTTCAACTTCGTCTACTTCCAGACCTGCCATTGTGACTTGATCAACTAGCTCCTGCGTACTGATTGCAGGGTTAACCAACTCGCGTAACCACTTTTCACTGAATTTCATTTTGCTTTCCCGAAAATCCTGTTAATAACCGCTTAAAACGTTGTCTTGATCAGTTGAACTGATTCAGGAAACGCAGGTCGTTTTCAAAGAATAGACGCAGGTCATTTACGCCGTAACGCAACATAGCCAAACGCTCTACACCCATACCGAAAGCAAAGCCGGTGTACTCTTCAGGGTCGATACCTGAAGCTTCAAATACTTTAGGATGCACCATCCCGCAACCTAGTACTTCCAACCATTTACCATCACCACGATCGATATCAACTTCGATTGAAGGCTCTGTGAACGGGAAGTAAGACGGACGGAAACGAACGCGAACATCTTCTTCGAAGAATTCACGTAGGAATTGTTCTAGTGTGCCTTTTAGGTCAGCAAAGCTGATATCTTTATCAACAATCAAACCCTCTACCTGATGGAACATTGGAGAGTGCGTTTGATCGTAGTCACAACGATATACACGGCCTGGGCAGATTATACGTAGTGGTGGTTCTTGCGATTCCATTGTACGTACCTGAACACCTGAAGTGTGCGTACGCAGCAGTGTATTCGCATTGAAATAGAATGTGTCGTGCATAGCACGAGCCGGATGGTGCGAAGGGATATTTAAGGCTTCGAAGTTGTGGTAATCATCTTCGATTTCAGGACCTTCTTCTACCGTATAGCCGATACCACCGAAAAACTCTTCAATTCGTTCCATGGTTTTAGTCACAGGGTGTAAACCACCTAGCGCCTGACCACGTCCCGGTAAAGTTACATCAATCGTTTCAGCAGCAAGCTTACTTTCTAGAGCTGCTGCTTCTAGTGCAGCTTTACGCTCATTAATAACTTCTTGCAGAGCTTGTTTAGCTTCGTTGATCTTAGCACCAGCTTGTGGGCGTTCCTCTGCAGATAGCTTACCTAAGCCTTTAAGAAGTGCAGTAAGTTCACCTTTTTTACCCAAGTATTGAACGCGAACATCGTCCAACTGTTGAGTAGTAGTTGCCGTAGCGACAGCTTGAGTACCTGCTGCCAAAAGGCTTTGAATGTTTTCCATTATCCGGCTCCGAATAGAAGGATAAATACGGTAATTGGTTAGTAATCAGTTACTTTGCCAAATGTTCCGCAAAAAACTGGGCAAAATAACCGAAAAAATAGGGGAAGAGTTCGCACCCTTCCCCTATTTCAAAGTAGTCGCTTACACGACACTGGGTGCTAGCTTACGCTAGAGAAGCTTTAGCTTTCTCTACGATTGCAGCAAATGCGCCAGCTTCGTGAACAGCAAGATCAGCTAGAACCTTACGGTCGATCTCGATGTTAGCCTTCTTCAGACCAGCAATGAAACGGCTGTAAGACAAACCGTTGATACGAGCACCAGCGTTGATACGTGCAATCCACAATGCGCGGAACTGACGTTTACGCTGACGGCGGTCACGGTATGCATATTGACCAGCTTTGATTACCGCCTGTTTAGCAACGCGGAATACACGGCTACGAGCACCGTAATAACCTTTTGCTTTTTTCAGGACTTTCTTGTGACGACGACGAGCAACAACACCACGTTTTACGCGAGCCATGTCTTTCTTCCTCTAAATTCTGTTAGCTAAAAAATCGATTAAATATAAGGCAGCATGCGACGAACCAACGCCTTGTCTGCAGCGTGTACCTGCAGCATAGGGCGAAGCTGACGCTTACGCTTAGTAGATTTCTTAGTCAGAATGTGACTAGTGAAAGACTGCTTGTGTTTGAAGCCGTTAGCGGTTTTCTTAAAACGCTTAGCCGCACCACTATTGGATTTCATCTTAGGCATTACTAAAATCTCCACGCATTCGTTAATTTTTTTTCGCCCGAAACAAACGACAAAACCCGTAGCCAACTTTTACAAGTCAGTCACGGGTTAAGGAAAGTAACGAGTTACTTTTTCTTCTTCGGAGCTAAGACCATGACCAGTTGACGGCCTTCCATCTTAGGACGCTGCTCTACAGTTGCTAACTCTTCCAAATCTTTCTCGATTCGTTGGAGTAACTGCATACCCAGTTCCTGATGGGCCATCTCACGACCACGATAACGCAAAGTTATCTTGGCTTTATCTCCTGCTTCAAGGAAACGTATCAGGTTGCGTAGCTTGACCTGATAATCCCCTTCTTCCGTATTAGGACGGAATTTCACTTCCTTGATCTGGACCTGATGCTGCTTTTTCTTGGCTTCATTCTTTTGCTTTTTCAGCTCATAAAGATGCTTGCCATAATCCATCACTTTACAAACGATGGGATCAGCTTCAGAAATTTTTACCAAATCAAGTCCCGCTTCTTGTGCTGCCACAAGAGCGTCGTTAACCGGTACGATGCCAATCTGTGTTCCGTCTGGACCAATAAGTCTGCACTGCTTAGTTACTTTCAGTAAATTCTCATTGATCATGGGCTCTTCTCTGCGAGCGCCCCTTCTATTATCACGCCTGATAGTCTTATCTCCTGACTGTTTTTAGACTTATGAGTCCTGACGACCTTTCTTAGCGACATCACTGCCAAGAAGGTTTACAAATTCTTCTAGAGACATAGAACCTAGATCTTCACCTGTACGCGTACGTACAGCAACCGTGCCTGCCTCTACTTCTTTATCGCCAATTACAAGAAGATATGGAACCTTCTGTAAAGTACGCTCGCGAATTTTAAAGCCGATCTTCTCATTTCTCAAGTCTGACTCGGCTCTGAATCCTTGATTTTCAAGATTTTGAACAACTTTTTGACAATAATCAGCTTGTTTGTCCGTAATATTCATCACAACTGCTTGTACAGGCGCTAACCAAGTCGGTAATGCACCCGCGAAGTTTTCGATCAAAATACCGATAAAGCGCTCAAAAGAACCAAGAATTGCACGGTGTAACATCACAGGCGTTTCACGCTCACCCTGCTCGTTTACAAACTGCGCACCAAGACGACCTGGCATAGAGAAATCAACCTGGATTGTACCGCACTGCCATACTCGGCCAAGGCAATCTTTCAGAGAGAACTCAATCTTAGGACCATAAAATGCGCCTTCACCTGGTAACAGCTCCCACTTCAGGCCAGCATTATCTAACGCATCAGATAGCGCTTTTTCTGCTTTATCCCAGACCTCATCGCTACCTACACGCTTTTCTGGACGCGTAGACAGTTTGTATTGAATCTCTTGGAAACCAAAATCTTCATACACTTCGTGTAGGAAATCGATAAATTCAGATACTTCACTCTGAATGCTATCTTCTGCACAGAAGATATGCCCATCATCCTGAACGAAACCACGTACACGCATAATACCGTGAAGTGCACCTGATGGTTCGTTACGATGACAAGAACCAAACTCAGCCATACGTAATGGTAAGTCACGGTAAGAACGTAGGCCTTGGTTATATACCTGAACGTGACATGGGCAGTTCATCGGCTTAACAGCGAAATCACGGCTTTCAGAGTGAGTTGTAAACATCTCTTCGGAGAATTTTTCCCAGTGACCGGACTTTTCCCAAAGAGTACGCTCTACAACCTGTGGCGTTTTTACTTCAACGTAGTTACGACGACGAAGCTTTTGACGCATATATTGCTCAATGCCCTGATACAACGTCCAACCATTTGGATGCCAGAACACCATACCCGGTGCTTCTTCTTGCAAATGGAATAGATTCAGCTGTTTACCCAGTTTTCGGTGATCACGCTTCTCAGCTTCTTCTAGACGGTGTAGGTAAGCTTTAAGGGCTTTTTTGTCACCCCATGCAGTACCGTAGATACGCTGAAGCATCTCGTTGTTAGAATCACCGCGCCAGTATGCACCAGCAACCTTCATCAGTTTAAATGCTTTAATGTGGCCAGTAGATGGAACGTGCGGGCCACGACATAGATCGATGAATTCGCCTTGCGAGTAGAAAGAAAGATCTTCCGCATCCGGTACTGCTTGAAGCAACTCAACTTTGTACTTTTCACCCATCTCACCAAACATTTTGGTCGCTTCATCACGACTCATTAATGAACGAGTAACAGGTAGGTTCTGCTTAACTAGCTCCGCCATTTTCTTTTCGATCTTTTCTAGATCTTCTGGTGTAAATGGACGCTCGTAAGCAAAGTCATAATAGAAACCATCTTCAATAACAGGCCCGATCGTTACCTGCGCACCAGGGAACAATTCTTGTACAGCCATAGCCATCAAATGAGCAGTAGAGTGACGGATAACTTCTAGACCTTCTTCATCACGTGCAGTGATGATGGCTAGATCGGCATCATTTTCAATAGTGTAAGAGGTATCAACTTCTTTACCGTCAACTTTACCGGCCAACGCAGCTTTAGCTAAACCAGCGCCGATATCAGCAGCAACTTCAAATACAGTAACAGGGTTAGCAAACTCGCGTTTGCTACCATCTGGTAGGGTAATTACAGGCATGTTATTTCCTTGATTTCAGTGGTGACCCATACGTAAGGCCACTTATATTCGATACAAATTACTTACCGTACAAACCAAGTACGTTGTAAGTTGGCGCGATTATAGGTCAATCAAAGAAAAGGAGCTAGGACTATGTTCACTGAGGATCTATTCGGAGCCTGAACCCTTCGGCAGAGAGATTCGGATATTGATGCCTTTACCTTCGTTACTACTAAATTGGATATCGCCAAGCAGTCTATCCTTTACAAGCTCATGGATAATATACATCCCCATACCGGTTCCTCCTGAACCTTGCCGGGTTGTATAAAACTGCTCAAATACATGCTGTTGTACCTCTTCAGTGACTCCTTCACCGTCATCATCATAAATAAGTACGTATGCTTCGGGCGTCACCTCACTGCTAAACGTTACAGTGCCGGCAACTGTTCCATCTTTAAAACCATGCATTAACGAATTGTTCAGAAGATTCGTCGCGATTTGTGCAATAGCACCTGCATCTACATTTAATTCAATCGCGATATCAATATTATTTACAACTTCAACAGGAGCATTCTTGTAGGAGGGTTTTAAACTCAACAACACATCTTGAATATATTCTCTTAGATTTATATCCCTCTTTTGCTCACTAATCTGATCAACAGCTACTTGCTTAAACGCTAGCATCAAATCATGCGCTCGGGTTAAATTTGAAGTTAATAGCTCACCTGCTTCGAGAGTATCCGATAAGAACTTTTCAAATTGCGTACGTGTCATCGTATTGTTTTGGAAACTGTTCATCACATCACCAGTTTCCTCAATTAAAAATGATGAAGCTGTTTTAGAAACACCTAATGGCGTACTCACTTCATGTCCAATACTGCTAACTAGACGTTTTAATGCAGATAGTTTTTCGCTTTGCAGTAATTCTTTTTGGGTAGCGTCTAACTGGTCCTGAGTTTCACTCAACTGAGCTTCTCTTTCTTCTAACAGTTTCTCATTTAGCTTAACTTCGGCTTCCAGCCTTTCTTGGTATCCGCGCATCGCTTGGGCATTAGCATGCAAACGTTCATGCTGTTGGGAGAATTTGTGATAAATGAAGCTTATTTCATCATGCTCATGATTATCGGGATAAGTCAGCTCAGCGTATTCTGATAACTCACTTTCCTCTCCTTTTGTATTGTGATCGGTAGAGGCCTCTAACAACATGGCTAATTTATGCAGAGGAACTTGAAATAGATAATGGTGGATTACGTAAATCGACATAACGATGAAAGCGATGACTGCACAGATCATTAATGCCAACTTCATCCCTAGAGCTTCACCACTTTTAATCGCAGGCTCTATGATGCTATCAACTTCCAATATTCCTCTGACATCGCCCAGTTTCCAATCTACCTTTGGAGAAAAGGGATGATGGTTATGGCATTGTACACATGCCTCAGCTACCAACTTGTCAGCAATAGCCACACGCACAACACTCTCGCCCTGCTTGTTTTTTAAAACTTTTATATATTCAGACTCGGGGTTTTCATTAAGGTGATGCCAAGCTTGATTGGCAAATTCATCTAATTGGCGCTCTGCACGATTGGGAAAGGGGTAAAAACTATAAAGTTTAATCAGGGTACCTATTTGAGAATATTGCTCGCTCAACTCATGTACCATAGTTGCAGGTAAAGGGATACTTTTAGGGTTATTTTTATGATCTATGGTGACATCAATATCTGAATGTAATAGAACTTCGCTAACTACATTTTCAGTGTAATACCTCCGTAAACGTTTAAATTCTTCAACTGTTTCTTCAGCCCTTTGCTGAGCGTCATCTATTGCTTGCTGCGTAAGAACTTGCGGTAAGTAATACAGGATAGCAATTACCAGCAACACCATGGCAAACAGGACAGGGAAGATAATTCTCCAAACCAATGACTTGCGAACCTGCATCCCCTACCCTTATGGTCGTTATACACACGAAGAAAGTATAGGAGTATTTTTTAGGTTTGGTTAATTAAGATAGTTACCAATATCAAGCAGTTAAGAAGCTTCTAACTGCCTTCGAGTGTAGTCGATATGTTCTGTCGCCACCTTGCGGGCTAACTCGGCATTCCTATTGATCAATGCCTGATAAATTTGGGTATGCTGAGCGCTGATTCCATCAGGGTACCGGCCAAATTTCTTAAGTGTGCGATCAAGCACACCATAAATTGCATTGAAGTAACGGTTATAGAATATCTGACTGAAAGAGATAACCAATAGATGGTGACTTGCTTCCGCAATCATCATATGAAACCTAAGATCAGCTTTTGCTTTTGCGAGCGTAGTGTGGCCACTACTGCGCGCCTGCATCGCTTCATACTCTTGCCCGATACGATCAAGTTGTTCATCTGACGCGCGCAAAGCGGCGTAGTAAGCAGCCTCACCTTCTAGAGCAGCACGCATCTCCATAACCTGAACTTGAAACTCAAAGTTATCGCCAATACTGTCAACAGGCATTGAAAAATGACTTTCAAGTAAGTTTCTGCACAGACTCCCACCGCCATGATAGGTCTCGACAATCCCCTTTAATTCAAGATCCTGAACCGCTTCACGAACCGTTGCTCTCGATAGACTATAGCGCTCTGCCAATACCCTCTGAGATGGCAACTTCTCCCCAGGGCAAATATCTCCATAGAGAATTTGATTCTGCAGTTCAGAACTCAACTTCTGGCTTAGATTTACACCTTTTTCTGTTACCACCAAATCCCCCTCACGACCTCTTGGTCAGACCAGTTATTAGTTTAGCATTTCATTTGTGCCATCTCTTAACTATCTTTTGGGTAACACATAAAACTTCAGGCATTAGAACCTGAAGAGAAATAAGAAACGTCAGTGACGTGAGAACCTGATCCCTATCAGGTAGAGCTGACCAATATAGCGATGACATTCATGCCAAATCAGAATCCTAAAGTCGGTTTATTTGTAACCTGTCTAGCAGATATGTTTAGACCCAGCGTTGCATTTGCTACCGTCAAACTACTAGAAGCTTCAGGCTGTACAGTAGAAGTGCCAGAGACACAAACATGCTGCGGCCAACCGGCATACAACTCAGGCGACAAAGCAACCACCGCTGAAATTGCAAGAAAAACGATTGAAGCTTTCGATGGCTATGAATATGTCGTAGGACCATCCGGTTCTTGTATTGGAATGCTCCATTACTACCCAGAGGTCTTTGACGAAAACGACCCTTGGAAGGCACGCGCATTAGACCTAAAATCGCGCGCTTTTGAGATTACCCAATTCCTAACTGACGTAGTCGATTTTGACCGTATCAATGCCGCATTTGAAGGTACGATTACCTACCATGATTCTTGCTCTGGTCTTCGCCAACTCGGTGTAAAGCAGCAACCTCGCAAGCTACTATCTAAGGTTGAAAATCTAACACTTAACGAGATGGAAGAGTCGGAAACCTGCTGTGGTTTCGGCGGTACCTTCTGCGTTAAATATCCAGATATATCCAACCGTATGGTGTCTAACAAAACTGAATACATCAGCGACTCAGGTGCGAGCACTTTAGTCGGCGGCGATTTAGGCTGCCTATTAAATATGGCTGGCAAGCTCAAACGCGAAGGCAAGAAAATCGAAGCACGTCATGTAGTAGAGATCCTAGCAGGTATGACTGACACGCCAGCCATTGGCGAGGCAGAATATGAGCTAGCCTCTGAACTGAGCGCGGGGTAATACACGATGCATATTAAGAGCCCAGAATTTAAAGAAAACGCTCGTATAGCGCTACATAATGTCGAACTTCAAGAAGCCCTAGGTCAGTTTAAACATGGCTTCCCAGTTAACCGTGCTAATGCCATCAAGCGACTACCAGAGTTTGAAGATTTGCGTGATGAAGCGCGTGATCTTAAAAATCACATTATTCAGAATCTAGATATCTATCTGGAACAGTTTGAAAGCAAAGTAATCGAAAATGGTGGTCATGTTCACTGGTGTAGAACAGGTGACGATGCCAACCAAACCATTCTCGATATTTGCAAACAGGTAAACGCCAAGACCATCACTAAAGGTAAATCGATGGTTTCGGAAGAAACTGGCCTAAATGAATACCTTGAAGCGAACGGTGTACGCCCTGTCGAGACAGATTTGGGTGAGTACATCCTACAGCTTCGCGATGATCATCCGAGCCATATTATTGCGCCAGCAATTCACCTGAATGTTAATGATGTATCCGAAACCTTCCACGAACATCACAAACGCCCGAAGACAGAAGACCCACAGGCATTGATGAAGGAAGCTCGAGAAGTACTGCGCAAAGAATTCGTAGGCGCTGATGTCGGGCTTACTGGAGCCAATTTTTTGGTCGCAGAAACTGGCTCAACTATCATCGTAACCAACGAAGGTAACGGCGACCTGACTCAAACCCTGCCAAAAACTCACATTGTGATTACTTCCATCGAGAAGGTTGTACCTACGCTGGAAGATATGAGCCTATTTCTTCGACTGCTAGCTCGCTCGGCGACAGGTCAGGAATTTACGGTGTACAACACGTTATCCACAGGTCCGAAACGCGCTGAAGATCAAGACGGTCCAGAAAACTTCCACGTTGTGTTAGTTGATAACGGCCGTAGTGAGATGGTGGGGACTGAGTTCCAAGATATGCTTCGCTGTATCCGATGCTCTTCTTGTATGAACCACTGCCCTGTATATGGTGCTGTTGGTGGCCATTCTTACGGTTGGGTTTACCCTGGCCCTATGGGTTCTGTTCTAACACCAAAGATGATCGGCATTGATAAAGCTGCACACCTGCCAAACGCGTCAACATCCTGTGGTAAATGTGAAGAAGTATGCCCTGTCCGTATCCCTCTTCCAAAATTGATGCGTCACTGGCGAGAGAAAGAGTTTGAAAAACACTTAACACCAAAAGCTGTCAGGTTTGGCATCGCTGGCTGGGCATTTTTTGCCAAGCGTCCTGCCCTATACCGCTGGTTAGCAAGAAGCTCTGCATGGTTGATGAACAAACTCGCTGGTAAGAAAGGCCGCATCAAGAAAATGCCGTTAGCGGGTGGCTGGACAGATTGGCGTGATATGCCAGCACCTCAAGGCAAGACCTTTATGGATCAATGGAAAGCCCACAAACAGGCGGAGAAATAAGATGAGCAAAGCAGAAATCCTGGGCAACATCCGCCGTGGTTTGCAACGTGGTGAAGCAACACCCGCACAAAAAGCAGCAGCGACACGTCGCATTAATGCACATAAAGCGACCATAATTCCTAAGCGTAGCCAGCTAGACAAAGCAGGTCAGATCCAACTGTTTAGAGATATGGCAAGCGGTGCGGCAGCAGAGCTTATCGACATAAATGCAATGAGTGATCTACCTGCAGCTGTCGCAAACTGGCTTAACAAACATGATTTTAAATCCCTAGTCAGCGCTAGCGATGATTGCTTAAATGAGCTCGATTGGTCTGCCTTAGGCGATATCAAACGCGAGCAGCGTGTTGCGCAATCTGGCGATGTTGCTAGCTTAACCACCTCGATGACAGGTATCGCAGAGACAGGGACTCTGATGATGTACTCCCGTCCAGAGAGTCCGACGACATTGAACTTCCTACCGGATTGCCATCTCGTATTATTGCGTGAATCGACGATCGTCGGTAGCTACGAAGATGCTTGGCAGATGGTACGTGAACAGAACCCTGATGAAATGCCGCGCACGGTCAATATGATTACTGGCCCATCCCGTAGCGCGGACATCGGACAAAAATTACAAATGGGTGCTCATGGCCCCTGCGTACTTGTGATCTTTATCCTTAAAGATATGTAGCTCTATATCTTTATTGCTTTAGCCACCTTTTTAGGTGGCTTTTTTTGTTCTATGGCCACTCAACAACTCAGTTATATAGCTTATCTAAATTCTGTAAGCCCGCCTGATAAACGCCACGAATTGTTTTTTCCGCTTCTGCATCAGAGGCACCAGCTGCATTAAAGCTAGAGCTCCAAACAACAATCGAGCCGCCTTGGCCATCCAACTTAACCTGAATTTCAGATTCATAATCAGACACTGGTAATGGTGACTCATCAATTTGATAACGATAGCTGCGCTTACCTTCATCCTTGCTCAATAAAGTCTCCGTAATTTTCGCACCGTTACCTAAAGTTAGTACACGCACTTTATTATCTCTGTCACTGGAAGCTACCGCAGGGTGCCAACGATACAAACCGTTATAATCCCCTAAAAGCGCCCATACAGCAGATGGCTTCACATTCAGCTTTACTGATTCTTCCACCGCAATATTACCCGCAGCAGACGCGTTTACAGCACCTAACAACGAAGATAGCACTACCACACCCATAATCTTTTTTAGCATTTTTATTATTCCTTTTTATCTATCACAACACATTAAGTGAAATACCAGCATGCCCCAGGAATTTATTGATAACTATTATCATTAAGAACCTATCCAAAAGTACTTAATTAGCTAAATAGATTAAAATCCTCTAAAGCCAAACCAATCCAAGCCGATAGATTAATGTAAGTATTTTTTCATCAAGCACCGACACCTGTGAACGAATTACAGATAGCTGTCGTAATCGGACAATAGGATGATGTTATGGACGCCAATGAAATCACTGCTGCAGCGACAACCATGTCTACGCAACAGACACAAACCACTCATGCGGTTAAATCAGCCGAGATGGCTAAAGATCAGATCGAACAGACGGGTGAGCAATTGATGCAGCTATTAGAAGTCACAGCACCAGGCAAACTTAGAGTAGATCCACTGAGCCCGCTAGGCACCCAAATAGACGTTAAAGCCTAACAACATCGCTAAAAAAGCGAATGTTGTGGCGCCGTGAGATCATCAAAATCTTCATCTAAAAACTGCAGGATCGTCTCACACACTGGCCTCACCTGTTTATCCAGATAATGCTGATAGTCTAAAGGCGAACTCAAAAATTCAATGGGTTCTGCGCCGTTAACAGTCATCATATATTCAATATAAGAACCTGACCGATACGGGCTAGGTTGACCTTTTACTTGGTAGCCATACTCAGCTTTCAAACCCGCCTGAACATGAGGTGGTTTATTCTTCACATACTGATCCAAACGTTGACGGATACGCTTTCGATAGATGAGCTTGTGATCTAAATTCCCCGCTAATAGCGCTTCGACCGTTGATTTAAGAAGCGTCTGCCACTCTTGGCCTATGAAAATACGTTCATAGAGATGCTCTTGAAGTTCACGAGCCAAAGGCGTCCAATCTGTACGGACGTTTTCAAGACCTTTAAACACCATCTTAGACGAACCATCCCCAGAACGCTTTAGCCCTGCATAACGCTTCTTTGTGCCTTTGTCTGAATGGCGCATGGTCGGCATTAAAAACCGACAATAGTGCGTCTCGTACTCGATTTCTAACTGACTATCTAGCTCGAAACGCTCTTTTAGGTTTTCACGCCACCAGCTATTGAGATGTTCTGCTACAGCACGGCCTGTACTGTTGGCTTGCTCTTCTGGGAAGTCATCACCTAACCAGACAAAAACCGAATCAGTATCACCGTAAATCACCTTAAAACCGAATTCTGATTCGATATGATCACGTGTCTTGGTCAGGATTTCATGTCCTCTCAAGGTGATCGAGCTCGAGAGTCGTTGATCAAAAAAGCGGCAGACGTTTGAACCTAAAACACCATAAAAGGAGTTCATAATAATTTTTATTGCTTGGGATAACACCGCGTTTTTTAACTGCTTTGCTTGATCTCGCGCTGCCCAAAGCTTCTCGATCAGCTCAGGCAAAATCGTTTTACTACGCGAAAATATTGCGTGGTTAAAACCGGGGACTAAATCTTCAGGCTCAGCTCCCTCTTTAAGTCCCTCAGCCAAACCATAAGGGTCGATCTTAAAGGTACGAATAATACTGGGGTACAGGCTTTTAAAATCTAAAACCAAGACCTGTCTATATAGGCCCGGGCGTGAATCCATTACATAACCACCTGGCGCACTAAGCCCTGACATCCCTGAAGCATATTGCGGTGCCACATAGCCTGATCGATGCAATAGAGGGAGATACTGGTTATCAAATGCTGCCGCTGAGCCTCCCACTTTATCAAGAGCGAGTCCTGTTAGACGTGCCCTCTCAAGGAGATAATTAATCAGATCAGCATGCTCAAATATCTCCCAAACCAATCGGCAATCTTCTAGGTTATAACGAGCTAAAGACTCTTTGTCTTCTCTAAATAACCGTTGTATTTCACCGCCACGATCATCGACATGGTCTATCAACTTACCTCGATCTAGCATCTCCCGAGCGACATTTTCTAAGGCAAAACTTTCAAACTGATAAGTTGCACCTTTGAGGGTATCAATGCCATCTAATACAATTCGCCCTGCCATACGTACAAAAAGCTTACCTTGAGCCGATTCATGCAGCTTTAAAGGCAACTTGTCACGACCTAGAACAAGTGGAATACGCAGTGCCTCAGCACGTTTTTGTAGTACCCGAAAATCAAAGCCAACTACGTTCCAACCAATAAACGCATCGGGGTCATATTCCGCCACCACTTGAATAAATCGCTGCAACAAAGCTGTTTCATCAGTAACATATTCAAGCCCATCACTATCTACACCTTCCCCCTGCATCAATACCAATTGAAAGTCATCAGCATAGAATGCAGCGGACAATATATTGTCCGCTTTCATCGTAGTTTCTAAATCAATAGAAAGGATGCGTAAATTGGGGGTATACGTATCTGACTTTAAACGGACCTGTTCATTCACATGGCTAATTTGTACACCACCTTGAATAAACCGCTCCATCAGGTAGCGATCTGCATGACGTATATCATCTTCCATCATGACAATATTATGTAGATGCAGTAACTCTTGAATTTGGCGATAGGTTTTTAAAGTTTGGCTGTATATTGCGGTAACGCCACGATACTGCAGATCAGTCAGATCAACTTTATTGACGCGCCAGTCTCGGAGATGACTCAGTAATGTTTTAACTCGAGGAACTTGCTCATCAAGAACAAAAAGCACCGCCTCTTGCTGAGTAATAGAAATCGGAAAAGCATTTTGTTCAGAACAGACCCAATAGGTCAGCACGATACCCTCGCGAGTGTCGTGCTGATTCCGAGTCAGAATGAATGCTGAAGAGCTCTGGTCTGAATGATCATGATGAGTAGGCATACTCACTTAACCAAAGGGCGCGACCAGATCCATATCGGTTAACTCTGGGAAAGCCTCGCGAACCGCAGCTTCATTTTTCGCGTCAAATAGGAGTTTAAGGTTAGGGCCGGCATCCATTGTCAGATAAATTTCTACGCCCGACGCTCTTAATTCCCATACACGATGCATAGCCGCTACAGATTCTGGCTGCCAATACAAAAGCGGCGGCCATGAAGCAATCATGGTCGCATGCATGGACAGAGCATTTTGCTCTGCAGTTTGGCCTAACAGACTCATATTTTGTTCAGCTATAGCATGCTTAATTGTATTCAGATCCTTCTCTGCCTGTGCAGGCCAAGACTGATATAGATCAGCCGATTCAACTGTACGTTGCATGCCAGAACGAGAATCGATTTTTTTGGCGCCCGTTGCAACTTTTAGCAAACCAATTCGGAAGCCAGGCCAATCTACTGCTAAAGGCTCGGCACAGCTATCCATGCCATCTTCTTGCTCACCTTTATTCCATTGCACAAACCCTTGGTAGATAGATCGTGATGCACTACCACTACCGATTCGGGCAAATGCCGACAGGACTTTCTGATCAAGATCGAAACTGTAAAAGTCGTTAATCGCCAACATCAGTGCAGCAAAACCGGAAGCTGAAGAGGCAAGCCCCGCCGCTGTTGGAATATTATTATTTGTTTCTACCTTAACTGGTTGGTCCAGATCTCGACGAAAAAGATCAATAAACGCGATTACTTTCCGAGCAAAGGAGGAGCCCTCACTCTGCAGCACGCCATTCAGATAGACCTGATCACCGGTTTCCGATGGCGTGATTTTAGTTCGACTACCTAACTCACCTAGCGAAATGGATAATGAGGCATTGATAGGCAGGTTAAGCTCAACATCCCGTTTACCCCAATACTTACACAAGGCAATATTACTTGGCGCAAACGCTTCCGCTGTCTTACCCGGCATAGTTTTCTCTGGAAGAAACGATGCCACTACACTCTGCTTAGTAATGCTCAATGCTAACCCCTTGCGCCGAAACTGAGACTGGAATTTGTTCGTAAGCTATAGATAGATCTGGATCCGAACCAAGTGCAATCACACAATCCCCAAGACCCGAACCTGAAATTTTAGCACCTGTAATATGCTTGCTCTGGCGAAGCGTGTACACAATATCGCAAATCGCTTTATCTGCTACACCTAATGCGTCCATTAAGCCTTGGTAATTATTCATTAATTGACCCAGCTGCTGCCAATCCTGTTTAGCAATTTCCTTTTCAGCATTATCCGTTACCGATCCCATTAGCTGATAGATCTGTTGATAAAGTTCAGGGGAATATCTCGCTAAATCCTCTACATGCTTCAATACATCGGGTGTTTTGGTTTTATAGCCCGCGTAGTAAAGTGATATGTCGGGTAGCGCTGACAGTGCTTTGATCTCCCTTGGCTTAACACGGTAAGAAACGATTGAACCAAAGATACTAGCCACAAGGTCAGTTCCTGATCCTCGTCCACCTTGTACTTGATGAACAACTGCCTGTGAACGATCAAATAAACTATCTAGATCCGTTTCATCGTTTACAAAAGATGCAAGTGCAGCGACCACACCAGCAGTGACCGCGGCTGAAGAACCCAAACCAACGGTATGAGAAAACTCTGAACGAATCGTAATTTTAATACCTGAAGGCAAACGATCTGCATACATAGCAACGGCAGCCAGCACAAAACTCAACCTGTCATCAGCAACCAAATCTGACAACGGGCTCTGGTATTGGGCTAGTGCAGAGTCAATCAGCACTTCTCGTGTTGAGATAGGCTCAAGCTCTATGCGTATATATTTATCCACAGCACAAGCTAATGCCTTATGACCAAAAAGCACTGCGTGTTCACCCATCAGCATAATACTGCCAGGCACAGTCACTTTAATCCGATTCAACATACGCTCCTTGATAACTGATTTTTAAAGGCTGTAGGTGGATATTTAAACGACTAGCGATCTCTGTAGCATTCCCTTTCGGGGCATAGACCAATACCAAACCACCTGTATCTCCAGAACTACTACCAGCACCACAAACCTTAGCACTTCCCCCCATCGACTCTATACGCTTAATAACATCAGCAACGGCGTGTGGAACAATTCCGATCTGTTGTAATAGGCGCTGATTTTCTTGTATGAGGTCTAGTTTCTGCTGATCATCTGAAGAATAGATAATTCGCTCAAAATCCTGCGTAACTTGTTCAAAATGCTGCCAAATTGTTGAAAACTCAAATGACTCACGTACAGCCGAAACCGTTTCACCCGTTGATGATTTAGGTGAACCGCTATTCCAGATAAACCAGTTATCACCTATTTTTTCAGGCAATAGGGTTACATGGTCATTTTGAACTTTAACAACACCTCCAAAAGTCGTCGCAGCAGCATCTATTGCACTACCACGTCCATGCTGCAATCTCTCACAGTGGCGAACTAACTTGAAGAACTCCCGTTTAGTCAATGCTTGCTGAGAAGCAGCTTCAGCCAACTTTAGCAATGCAGCAATCACTGCAGCAGAGGAACCCATACCAGCACCTGCTGGAATATCACTCGCTATCAAGATCTGACCAACCCTATCAAAACCAAGCTGCGACAAGGTATAAAAGAGCAGATCCGAAGGTGATGAGAGAACATCTGCTACAGCGAGCTTTCCTTGTAAAAACAGATTAAAACGTTGATCAAGCTGTTCAGAAAAGAGTTTAAATGTAGCTATATTCTTAGAAAAGCAACCGAAAGCATCAGAATAAACTGATAAATTCAGACTCGTGTTAGGAGTATATGAAGCTGTTACAGAGGATGTAACAGCCATCGCAATAGCAGGCGCCCCATAGACAACTGAGTGCTCACCACTCAGTATTAGTTTCCCTGGGGCTATTGCCTTCATTAACAGCTAACGTATTCTCGCTTGTGACCGCTGATCGCAGCCAAACGGAAACGCCCAGTCGTAGCATTAGGGATATCGTGATGCTCTCCATCACGAGGGTCTGGGTGGCGATACAGATTCAAATACTCGTCATAACTTACTTCTTGGCGAGCATCCAACATGTCCTTATGCTTTATGGTATGAAGACATTTGTCATAACCTGCAACCACCGTTCCAGAGAAAAACTCTGCTACACAACCAGAGCCATAACTAAAGAAACCAACTTTATTACCAGCCAAATTTTCTTTGCAGTTCTCAAGCAAAGAGGTCAGACCGATATACATTGAAGCTGTATAGCTGTTGCCAATGATACGGTTGTAATAAAGTGTTTCTTCAACCTGCTCTTCAATTTGCTCTAAAGAAAGACCTACTTTGTTTACCTTTGCTAGATGTTTATGCGCTTTTTCCGCCATGCGGCTAAACGGCAAGTGATAGCAAAAGTGAGAGAAATCACTAAACGCGAGAGAGCTAACTTCCACAAAGTTTTCCCAAGCCTTTTTCAGCGATTTAAGGTATATCTTGGTAGAGTATTTACCATCAACAAGTGCAGTCGTACGGTAATTTGGTCTCCAGAAATCCATCACATCTTCAGTATGATTACCAACTTCTGGATCGATTTCGATTAGACGAGGGTTTGCAGAGATCAAAATAGCGACAGCACCACAACCTTGGGTCGCCTCTCCAGAGGTGTCCAGGTCATATCGAGCAATGTCTGACGCAATGACCAAAACCTTTTTTTCTGGCTGTCGAGCGACTAACGCACACGCCATTTGAATAGCAGCTGTTGCGCTGTAACACGCCTGCTTTAACTCAACAACACGGCAGTTAGAATTCAATCCTAACAGTCTATGCACATAGACGCCTGCAGCCTTAGACTGGTCCACACCCGTTTCTGTAGCAAAAAGCAACGTACTAATTGAATCAGTGCCTACCCTTTCAATTAACGGGTAAGCAGCATTTGCAGCCATAGTCACTACATCTTCATCAGGTGCCGCCATAGACATCTTCTCTTGGCCTATTCCCTGATAATATTTTTCTGACTCAATTTGCTGAACATTCGCCAGTGTTCTTAAATCCAGATAATAATTGGATGTATAGAAACTGATTTCGTCAATACCAACTGACATTCTTGGGTCTCGATCCTAACTCTCGTCTAAAACAAGGGCCCGGTTATTAGATAAAGATGCTATATCCCGGACACCTAGCAGAAACATGGCTGTTCTGAACTCTGCTTTTATTTTTTCTATTTCTTCTATAACTGCATCAGCAGATTCCATTGCTGGTTTTAACAGCGGACCTGCCATGCCACATAAAGAGGCGCCGAGTATAACAGATTTAACCATATCAATCCCATCTCTTAAGCCACCACTTGCAACTAATGTGGCAACATCGCGATATGGGCTAGCCATTTTCAAGGCTACAGGGGTCGGCAGTCCCCAATCTTGGAATTTAAGGCCGATATTACTCGCGTCTTTTCTGCGATGGTGTTCAATTCGACTCCAAGATGTGCCGCCTGTACCTGCTAGATCAAAGGTTGTTATACCCGCCTTTAGACCTAGTTCAATATCGGCAGGAGACAAACCACTCCCAACCTCTTTTAGCAACACAGGCACATCAAGTGCTGCCACAATGGCTTCGATCTTCTCAGCAAGATTGGAGAAATCAGTATCCCCTTCAGGTTGTACCGCTTCTTGGAGAGGATTGAGGTGAAGATACAAAGCATCAGCACCTAGACAGTCTATAGCTTGCTGCGCATGCTCCACATCAACGCCATAGTTCAGTTGAACAGCGCCAAGATTTCCAATAAGAGGCACATCAGGAGCCAATTCTCTCAAAACGAAGCTTTCTTTAGCTTCAGGAGATGTAAACATAACGCGTTGCGAACCAACTGCCATAGCAACACCCGTTGCCTGAGCTGCTTTCGCTAAATTATGATTAATCTGCTTTACTAACTGATGATCACCACCTGTCATTGAGGATATCAACAAAGGAAAACTTAGCTGATAACCTAAAAATTCACATGAGCTATCAACATCGTTCAAAGCGATCTCAGGTAAACCACGATGCATTAAATGTATGCGATCAAAGTACCTTCCAGCTCGATCCGTTGATGGATCATTTTCTATAGCTCTTATATGTTCAAGCTTTCGATCATTAGTCAGATCCGACATTAGCGCTCCAGCTTTAAGTGAGCTTCCATCAGCTCACCGGGATTTGTCTGAGCAGCTAGCAAAGATAACTCGCCACATAAAACGGTTGCAGCACAAATAGCAGCTAGACGTTGCGCATTCTCACCCGGTTCTCTAGCTTCCTTACAACCTAGCGCTGCCAAGTTATCTTCAACAAAATCAATTCCTTTACCATTACCAACAGACCCCATAATAAGGTTAGGCAAAGTACAAGAGAAATAAAGATCATCACCACGTACTTCAGCGTGCACTATACCCTGAGAACCTTCGATAATGTTCGCTGCATCTTGACCAGTGGCAAGGTAAAAGGCTAAAAGCATATTCGCATAATGAGCATTAGCACTGCGCAGGCCACCTGCAACCATAGTCCCAATCAGGTTTTTCTTAATATTAAGATCAACCATTTTTTCAGGCGTTGTCTTTAAGCGTCTTTCACAAATATCACGCGGTATTAAAATCTCGGTTACCACATATTTTCCGCGTCCAAGGATACCATTAACAGCTGTCGCTTTTTTATCTGAGCAATAGTTACCTGAGATAGATGAATAACGAAGCTGCGGATATTCAGACAATATCCAAGGAATAATCTTATCTGCTGCGTTTGTCACCATGTTGTGACCAGATGCATCACCCGTTGTAAATTCCAAGCGTAGATAGATCAAATTAGCCACGATCTGGCTATTCATATCAATAAGTTTGGCAAAACGACTACTCTGAGCAACCACCTCGTTGATATCATTCATACGAGATTTAATCGAATTTAGAGCAAGCATAGCCTCAGTTGCGTCATCCGCTTCAAGCAGAATAGATCGACTCATTCGCTCATCAATCACAGTCGTTTTGATGCCACCAGTCAATGCAGAAACCCTTGCGCCACGGCCGACAGATGGCCATAAAGGCGTTTCATAGGTAGCTAGAGGCACGCTAATTTTTTCATCTAAAACAGGTCCTGTAATTTTGATAGGACCCACATTACGCATAGGGATTGGAGCTTGACTGATTTTATGAGATTTCATGATATCTCTTTATGCAAAAGAAAAAGGGCTGCCAATGGCAACCCTTTTAAAATAAGGTTGAGGACTAATTTTAATTAACTTCACCAGCCCTTTTCAATATTTTCCTTAAGACGCAGCTGCTTCTTCTTTTTCCGCTTCTTTTTGAACAGGCTGATCTTGCTCAACATCACCTAAATTCGGCTCAGGCAAAGATAATTTAAAAGCATCTAACAATGTGCCCATACCATTTACAACACGGTACTGAGCAATTAATTGATCATGCAGAGCATTAGTCAGATCATTTTTTGATGAAAATACTTCATTCTCAGTATCCAACAAATCCAGTAAAGAACGCTGCCCTATATTAAACTGCTTTTGATAAGAGTTACGCGTCTTTTGGCTTGAAGCAACGTGTTGCTCTAAATACGGTAACTGTCTCGAAAGAATGGAATAAGCATTCCAAGATAGCTCTACACTCTGAAGGACCTCACGGTGACTTCTGTTTTGAACAGATTTAGCCTCTTCTATCTGATGCTGAGTTTGACGAACACGTGCTTGATCAGCTCCACCGTTATAGAGGTTATAACGCAATCTCACCATAGCAGTAAGATCTTCGTTCACCCCGTCAACACCATCAAGGTTATTGTTCCAAGTACGATCGACTTCAAAATCTACACGAGGATAATAATTACGTTTTGCAGCATTATATTGAGCAACTGCTGCCGCTGTATCAGCTTCTGCAACTTGCAGTGTAGGATGATTGCTCAATGCAGCCTCTGTTGCCGCATCTAAAGATTCAGGCACCTGAACACTTACCAGCTCAGGATAGATCAACTCTTCAGGGGCCATCAAGCCAGTTACACGCTGATAATTAGCTTTTGCATCCAGTAAATTATTTTCAGCAGCTAAGGTATTAACCTCTGCCAAAGCTAAACGCCCCTCAGCCTGCTGAATAGAGGCCAAAGCACCTACACCTGATTCAGAACGTCGTTTGATCTGATCATAAATTTTTACATGGTTAAAAAGGTTTTCTTTAGCTTGCTGAAGAAGGGCACTACGACGATTCAGTTCAATATAAGCTCTAGCTGCATCTAACGCGTAAGTTTCAGCAGTTTCAACAACTCTCTTATCAGCTGAAATTGCACGAGCCTTTTGACGTTTTACCTCATTAGAAGTGGCAAAACCATCAAACAGCATTTGCCTAATGCTTAAACTACCTTCACCACGCGTCAGCTCTACATCACCACCATTGGCACGCGTGGTTGTATTGTTGGTCCATTCATAACCAATACCACCTGCAACATCTACACTTGGAAGATAACCAGCCTTAGCTTGTTGGACCTCTTGATAAACAGCATTACGCGCATTGATAGCACGCTGAACTTCCGGACTATTACTGAGACCTTCTGCAACCACATTATCAAGAGTAGTAGAGTAAACTGCCGTGCTCACCGCCCCAAGTAGCACACCAGCAACAACTGACCTGAACATAAATTCCGCCTTAAAATATAAATAGTTTGTAGTCGCTAGCCGATAAAACTGATTGATTTAAGCTGGTTGTTTACTAGCCATTAAAACTAGTGCAACTCGATCAGTAGCCCCTGTTTTCTGAAAAATAGAACTCAGATGCGCTTTCACTGTTCGTTCAGTAATATCTAACTCTCTGGCAATTTCCTTATTACTTGCTCCTGTCGTTAAAACAGAAAGCACGTCTTGCTCGCGACCACTTAATCCTTCAAAACAATCTACAGTCTCTGCGGTGTCCACTTTGCTATCTGCGACGGTCATCCCCCCCAAAAGTCTTTTAAGTAGCTTTTGTAGGAGTTCAGGCCCTGCCCAAATATCACCACGGAGTACAGTTTTCACCACTTCCGTTAGCAATGAACCTGTAACATACGTGTTGGTATATCCATTAGCACCTGATTGCAGTACGCGGATACCTTCATCTTCAGAAGGAGCATCGGTACATACAATCAAAATGATTTCAGGATTATCCTTTTTGAAACTGAATACTAGCTGACTACTCTTATCATCAACCGAGCTAAGGTGCATTAGAACAATGCCCTTCTTGATCGCCGACAATTTCGATGAAAGCTCAGCAATCGACAAAACCTCAGGCTGCCAGTCCACGAGCAGCTTAAGCCATCGATCCAAAACTTTCGGTCGGTTCCCTAGAAAGAATAACTGCATAATATCCATAATCCGCGGCACCTGAGCATATAATTATCCCTATAGCCGCGGCGCACAATTTTATAACGTCTAACTAATACCCACAAGCCGACAAAGCTTATTTAGACGATTCTCATTTACATTACTATAAAACAAAGCCATAAACTTATTATGGTTAATTACTTAATGCAAATAACTTAGTATTTTTTACACCAGTTGTTGATTTACCACAAATTAGAACACTTTGATTTATCAATCATTAGCGCTCGGTAAGCGCTCTATCTTTCGCCTTAAGCACTGGCTTTAACAGATAATCCATTACCGTTTTCTTACCTGTCAAAATATCCACACTTACCGTCATACCAGCGATTAAAGGCAGTTCAGCTTCTACCGCTCCAAGATAAGGCTTATCAGTCTCCAATCTGACCAAGTAGTAACTTTCCCCCTCTTCATCGAGAATGGTACTTGGGCTCACAAATACCACAGACGCATCAACACCACCGTAAATAGAAAAATCATAGGCCGACACTTTAATTACAGCCGCTTGCCCTGGGGCAATATTAGCAATATCAGAAGGTCTTATTCTCGCTTCAACCAGCAACTTATCTTCCCAAGGTATGATGTTTAATAGCTCATCTCCTGGCTGAACAACCCCTTCCACTGTATTAACCAGTAGCTGTTTTACCGTACCTTTAACCGGTGCCTTTACTTCAGCACGATCAATACGGTCATTCATACCCGTTAGGGCCTGTTGGATTCGCGCACTTTCAGCTACAACCTCATTCAACTCTCGACGTGCTTCATTCCTGAACTGCAATTCAGCACCATCAAGATTTTGTTTGGTTTCTTGCAGAGTCGACTCAATTCTTGGGATATTAAGACGCACTCCTGACAACTCACCCTGTAAGTCATTCAACTGACGCTTAAGCCTCAAAAATTCGACCTCAGAAATAACCCCGTCCTTTAACAAAGGCCGAGTAATATCCAACTCCCTTTTCAACAAACCGTAACTTCTTTCAAGCTGCCTTTCCTGTGACTGAGCCGCCTTTAATTCCTGCTTACGCTGTTCCACTTGCTGCTCTAAACCGCCGAGGCCAGCAAGCATTTCAGCCTTACGCGTCACAAATAGGCTTTTTTCCTGAGCAAGCATACTTTGATATTCAATTGGGAAACCCTGAGGTGGTACAAAATCAGTATTATCTGCTTCTGCCTCCAAGCGCGCCGATTTAGCGATCAGCTCATACTGACGCACCTGGTTTTCCTTGAATGAACTTGAAAAACGGATGTCATCTATACGTAACAACACCTGGCCTTTTTCAACAATATCACCCTCACGAACTAGGATTTCTGATAAGGCACCGCCTTCTAAGGTTTCGATCACTTGTAACTGGCTAGATGGAATAATTTCACCATCACCGCGAGTAATTTCATCCAGTTCAGCCCAGAAAGCCCAAACGATGGCAACCACAACAAAGATAAGCATCGCCCAAAGCAAAGCACTAGCCCCCTTAGGGCTTTGCTCAGCCATGGCTTCACTCACGCTAGACATATAATGTAAATCTTTTTTAGCTTGAGCCATGATCTTACCTCTGCACCTGAAGACGGCCTTGCTTTAAGGCATCCAGCACCGCTTCTTTCGGGCCATCTGCTACCACTCGACCAGCATCCATAACGATGATTCGATCAACTAAGCTCAACAACGACATTTTGTGAGTCACTACCAGCATCGTCTTATCTTTTGCATAAGCCTTAAGCATGGTTTTAATCTGCTCTTCAGAGGAATTATCCATCGATGCAGTCGGCTCATCCAAAATCAAAATATTAGGATCATGGATAAGAGAGCGTGCAACCGCAACCGTCTGCCTCTGACCACCCGACAACGCAGCACCGCGTTCACCCACTTGCATATCAAAGCCTTGAGGATGACGATTAACCATATCGGAAACACCAGTCAATTTAGCAACCTCAACTAAGCGATCATCTTCAGTTTGAGGAGATCCTATGACGATGTTGTCTCGCACACTTCCAGCAAACAACATAATATCCTGAGGCATGTAACCAAAGTTACGCCTCAAATCGACCGGATCAATCTGATTGATATCTATACCATCGATTCGAACTGAACCCTCTGTTGCCCCGTAAAGCCCAAGCACCAACTTTTCTATGGTAGACTTACCTGAGCCAATTCGACCAATCAGCGCAACGCTTTCGCCCGGTTTAATACTGAATGAAACCCTATCCAATGCCTTTTGCTCTTCACTAGGGTAAGCAAAACTAACATCTTTGAATTCGATAGCACCTTCTAATTCTTGTCGATGCACAAATTGCTGCTCATCAGTACGCTCTGAAGGCAGTGCCATAATTTCATTCAAGCCTTTTAAAGCAGTTGATGCTTGATGGAACGAAATAACAAGATTAGCCACCTGACTCATTGGCGCTATTGCTCTACCTGATAACATCACACAAGCAACCAGAGCCCCCATAGTCAGCTCTCTTTCACTTATCAGATAAACACCCGTAATAATGATACCCACAGATGTTAATTGCTGAGCTAGTGCAGCAAAATTGACCACTGATGCTGACAACATGCGTGAACGAAGGCTCCATTTGGCGATATAGCCAACAGCCTGCTCCCAACCCAATTGCAACGACGAACTTGCCCGTTGGGTTTTCACAGTTTCCATAGCAGTTAAACTTTCAATCAAGGTTGCGCTCTTTTGCGAGTTAGACGCAAACGTCTTTTCAACAGCCTCTTTTAAGTAAGGTCGAACAATAAAGGATACAAGTATAATCAACGGAATTGCGACAAGAGGAACAATAACCAGTGGCCCGCCAATAAAGCCGATGACAATTAAAAAGAGAATGGCGAATGGTAGATCAATAAAAACAACATTTGTCGTTGAGCTTAAAAAGCCCTTAATACTTTCAAATTCACGCAAATTACTAGCAAAAGAACCAACCGATGCAGGAAGTGCGCTGTATTTCAGTGATAAAACCTTTTCGAAAAGCAATGCAGATAGTATGACATCCCCTTTCTTTCCAGCTATTTCAAGAAAATAGGACCTCAGCATCTTCAGCCCGAAGTCAAACAAATATACGATCAATACACCGATCGCTAACACCCATAATGTTTCTATCGCATTGTTAGGCACAACACGATCATAAACATTCATAACAAAGAGCGGGTTTGCGATAACAAAGAGGTTAATCAAAAAAGAAGCTATTAAGACATCTCGATATATCGCAGTCGAACGTTTAATTGTTCCCCAAAACCAGTGACCTTGATGTCCTTCTAGCAATTTAGAAACTTGTTGCTGGAATCGATATTCAAGACGAACAAAAATTGCGTGAGCGGTATATAAGGCAGCCAATTCATCTAGCGCCAGATGATGTTCACCACCACTTTCTGGTTGAATGATTGTAGCTTGTCCAGCTTCATGATCTATCTCTTGCAGAATACAAGCCTGATCATTTTCAAGTATTAACACGACAGGAAGGACAAGAGGAGATATATCTGTAAGCTTGCGCGGTAATATTTGAGCAGCAAACCCTGCTCTCTTAGCAGCTCGAATAAATAACTTAGGGGTTAATTTATGATCAACCAACGGCAAACCTTCACACAATACCTCCGGTGAAAAAGGCTTATGATTTTGCTTACTGAGATGAACCAGACAACCGAGCAAAGGGTCCTGAACCGCTTCCATTTACCGAGACCTTAACCTTATTTGAGAGCAATGCTCAAAGAAACAATATATAGTATGTACATTAACAACTTATCCAATGTATCAAATCAATATGTTATACGCTATACGCAATGAAGAAGGCCGGATCATAAGCCTTTCAGAAACCCCTCAAGCAGGCGCTGAAGCAGTTGATATAAAAAACAAGGAAGTAATGGATTTTTTATCCATTAACGATGAAGAGTTTTCTGCAGAAGAGTTCCTTCAACAGTCAGATATGGCCGTTGCTCGTATTTTTGAAGATTTGGTAGACGTCCTTATTAGTAAAAACCTTATTATGTTTACTGACCTCCCACCAATGGCACAGAAGAAATTATTGGGTCGTAAACTTGCGCGTAATATCAATCGCGGAGAAGGAGAGAGTGAACAACTGGAAAAATCTTCTCATTCTTTCCTGATAGGAGATGATGAAACTCTGTAAATAAGCCCTTAAAGCTCCTGGCTTAACGGGTCTTCATCCTCTTCTTTCTTAAAATGATTTAGTTGGTTGTACTGCTCAGCAAAACGCTCAGCTAGAGCCGAATAACGCTGCTGCTGCTTTTCAGACAACGCCCCATAAGAAATAGTTGCCAAAACATCACGAACAGATAACAAGATCCATAGCGCATTCTGACCTCTTTTGGCTTTTTCAATTCCTGCCTGAACCAAATTAAGCGCAATACCCGTATGACTTGGTAGCAATTCATTAGCTCGACCAAACATTAAAAAGGCCCGATCCAAATCACCACCACGAAAACTACTCATAGCGGCATAATTTGCCTTACCCCAATCTTTCTCAACCATCACTCGGTTCAGATCTCTTCGTTTAATCTGAACTTCATCCTCTAACTCATAACCATGAACCGCATCAACCAAAACATCTAACCATTTACACTGGTTATCGACATCCATGCGTAGGAAGAAATTCAACGTTTGCTGAAGCATCTGCTCCAAACGCTTACGAGACTCAGTAGACTCTTGACGATAAAGATCGCAATTTATGAGCTTGGCTCGAAACATAACCTCCTGATCATCAGGATGATCAAGCACCACATCCTCCAGAATGCGAACAACATCCGTTTCCACTTCAGACAATCTAGTTTTATTTGCCTGAATCAAGGATCTAACCAAACCGAAATAATGAGACGGGGTTTGAAAGACTGAATAGCGCGCATAACGAACTGCCTGCTGGTAAGCATCCTTTGCGATATCCCACTCACCCACCTGAGAAGCCAAATCAGCCAACTCACTTTGCAATTCAGGAACTGTAGGCTGAATCATTACAGCTTTTCGCATCAGCGTAACAGCTCTACTCAACTCACCTTTAACCCGATAAATTCGAGCCAGCCATGTATATGCTTCAACACACACATGCTGCTGATCAACGATACGATTAAGACAGCTCAATGCATCATCATATTCACCTAAATTGAAATGCGCGACCCCTCTTCCTACTTCAGCCCAAGGTAAATCACGCTTACTCGTCAACCCCATAAAGAGCTCTTTAGCTTGAGTAAAACGCTTCATCCTCAATAGAGCAATACCATTAACCCGCTGAAGGAATATATTTAAACCAGGATAATGATTAACAAGCGCCCTACCCTTTTCCAACACCTCTTCATAGTGCTCTTCGTCCAATAACTGCTCAATTGGCCGAATAGCCTCTTTGATCCGCAGCTGTTTTTCCAGACGATGACGCACCTTTCCTTGATCAAAAGGTTTTGAAATATAAGTATCAGGTGAGTTTTCTAGAGAACCGAAAAGAAGTTCAGAACTTTCTGGATCAACAATGAGGAAATAAGTACTCGCCTCAGGAAGGATAACCTCAGCATTAGCTTCATGAAGTAGCTGCAGACCATTTTTTTCGCCTTTGCCCATATCATAAGCAGCAAAGCAAAGATCAAAGGTCAATTCACGCATCAGGCTCAACGCCATATTAACCGAGGAAGCAACCTGTACTTGCCCCACACCCATACGGCCCAGGATTTGGCGTAATGCCCCGAGATCGTCGAGCTTACTGTCTACGATTAAAGCAGACTTTCCTGAGTAGTTGATTTCCATAGATTCTGCATAGTTTAGATAACAGCAAAAGTAGCATATAAATCAGACCATTATCAAAGTTTAGGCCATCTATCGCACAATAAAAAACCCCGCAGGGTCACTACGGGGTTTTTTCTGCATATTTAGACAAAATTAATCATCTAAAAAGCTTCTTCCTTTACCTGCAGCAATACGCATACGCAAAGCGTTTAGCTTGATAAAGCCAGCCGCATCTTTCTGATCGTAAGAACCTGCATCATCTTCAAATGTTGCAATATTCTCATCGAACAAGCTGTCATCAGAACGACGACCAACAACAATAACGTTACCTTTATATAGCTTAAGACGAACGTCACCGTTTACTACTTGCTGAGACTCATCGATCATCTTCTGAAGCATCTTACGCTCTTCTGACCACCAGAAACCGTTGTAGATAACTTTAGCGTAACGCGGCATCAACTCATCTTTAAGGTGAGCAGCTTCGCGATCAAGTGTGATCGACTCAATAGCGCGGTGCGCTTTAAGCATAATTGTGCCACCAGGAGTTTCGTAACAACCACGAGACTTCATGCCTACGAAGCGGTTTTCTACGATATCTAAACGGCCTACACCATTCTCACCACCTACTTTATTCAGGTATTCAAGAACAGTCGCTGGGCTCATTTGTTCACCGTTGATCGCAACAATGTCACCCTTTTCGTAAGTCAACTCAAGGTAAGTTGCTTCATCAGGAGCCTGCTCAGGAGATACAGACCAACGCCACATATCTTCTTCAGCTTCCTGCCATGGATCTTCAAGGATATCGCCTTCGTAAGAGATGTGAAGAAGGTTAGCATCCATTGAGTATGGAGATTTTTTCTTACTGCTAGCAAAATCAACTTCGATATTGTGATCTTCACAGTATTTCATAAGCGTTTCACGGGAAGTTAGATCCCACTCACGCCATGGCGCGATAACATGAACACCTGGCTTAAGCGCGTAGGCACCTAGCTCAAAACGAATCTGGTCATTACCTTTACCAGTCGCACCGTGAGAGATTGCATCAGCACCCGTCTCGTTAGCGATTTCAATCAAGCGCTTAGCAATTAGTGGGCGAGCAATAGATGTACCTAGAAGGTACTCACCTTCATAAATTGTGTTCGCACGGAACATTGGGAATACAAAGTCACGAACAAACTCTTCGCGTAGATCTTCGATGTAAATCTCTTTTACACCCAAAGCTTCAGCTTTAGCACGTGCAGGCTCTACCTCTTCACCCTGACCTAAGTCAGCAGTGAATGTAACTACTTCGGCATTGTATTCATCTTGCAACCAGCGAACGATAACAGACGTATCTAATCCACCGGAATAGGCCAGAACGACCTTTTTGATCTCGGACATTCTCAAGCTCCAACTTGCGAACAATATTCGCCCCGACACGGGCCGAAAGGGATATTCAAATTAAGCGCGGTATTATAGCAGAACTTTACCCTGCAACGCATCTGCCGCAGGGCAAATTAATAGAAAGGAATTAATGGCAATGTAGATCGACTAATCTTTTTCCAAACGAATAGTGACTCGACGGTTACGATCTCGGTTTTTGCGACTATTATTTTCAACCACCGGATAACGTTCACCATGATAACGAGTCGTAATCATAGTTGGCTCCAAGCCTAAACTGATCAAATATGCAGTCACTTCCTCCGCGCGTCGCTTGGAAATATCTCGGTTCATCAATCTACGCCCCATGTTGTCGGAATGGCCGTCAACATAAACGCCTTTAACTGCGTCATCATTTTTAACGTAGAGTGCGATCAGATCCAATCGCTCCCTCGATGCATCGGATAAACGCCACTGAGCTGAAGGGAACAAAATTGCAGTTCGTGCCACCTGACGATAATTAACCGGCAGCAGCCCGGCAGTACAAGCAACATAGTCATCGTAGGCAGATTGAAAATTTACTGCCGATACAGAGACACGTAATGATTCGTTAGTTCCGTACCACTCGTCCGTAGTAAATGTCGGCATCATCCCTTTATTAAGAGCCGCCAACATATTCTGAGCATGTTTGGGCTCTACTTTAATATGACCCGTTCTTTCTTCAGCTTTCACTGCAGCGATATATTGTGGCACTATTCCAGGCTGCCAAGGAGCTGCTTCAGCTACAAGTTTACCGCCCTTCTGAAAATGAATAGTCTCAGTTGGTTTAAGCATAAAACGCACTAACTCACCCGCTTCATGCTCAAAAACAGCATTCCCAAATGAAGGAATAACCTGACTCAACTGGCACGTAAATTTAGAAGCCTCTAGCTCCCATTTAGAATCATCGATGGAGCTACGAAAGGTCACAGCATGCACCTGTAGCGAAAGCACTGCGATACATAACAATGAAAATACGCGAATAAACACAATAGAACCGCCAATCACACCAAGTCTGCAACGAATAAAATTATACCCCAGAAAAACAATATATAAGGGCAAGGAATCAATTTTAATGATAAAGCTATATAAGTATTTGTATTATTACGGCCAATTTTAAATATTCTTGAGTAGACGATTGGAGTGACTGCACTTCCACTGCTAGAATATTGCCAAAATTTAAAGGCAACCCTCTACCAAAGTAAGGGCATCCATTGAGCAACCATAGCGCCACAAAACACCCAATGGCAAACCGTTTTCGCGGTTTTTTACCAGTCGTAGTCGATGTTGAAACTGCAGGCTTCAATGCCCGTACTGATGCATTACTCGAAATCGCAGCCGTAACTTTGACCATGGATGAAAACGGCTTTTTGATTATCGACAAGAGCTTCGAAGCTCAGGTAGAACCTTTTGAAGGCGCAAACCTTGAGCAATCAGCCTTGGATTTCACAGGAATCGACCCTTACGATCCTGATCGTGAAGCTGTACCTGAAAGAGAAGCACTAGAAGAGATTTTCCGCGCTGTGCGAAAATCGCTTAAAGCCCATGATTGTAAACGTGCAGTCTTAGTTGGTCACAATGCATCTTTCGATCAAAGCTTTGTAAACGCAGCTTCGAATCGAGAAGATATAAAACGCAACCCATTTCACCCTTTCTCTACTTTCGATACTGCAACACTAGCCGGCCTTGCATTTGGTCAAACTGTTCTTGCGAAAGCTTGTCAGGTTGCAGGCATCGAGTTTGATGGTAAACAGGCGCACTCCGCACTTTACGACACGATGAAAACAGCAGAGCTATTTTGTATTATCGTAAATCGTTGGAAAGAGCTTGGCGGCTGGGATATGGTAGACCAGTATGATGATTACGAATAACTCCTTTTAATCACCAATACCCAGATACAAAAAAACCCGCTAGTAAGCGGGTTTTTTATTAGCAATAAATTTGCTGAAGATTACAGGTTGTCTGCTTCTTCAGATAGGTACTTAGCAACACCTTCTGGCGATGCGTCCATACCTTTATCACCTTGGTTCCAGCCAGCTGGGCAAACTTCACCGTGCTCTTGGTGGAATGAAAGCGCATCAACCATACGAAGCATTTCATCAACGTTACGACCTAGTGGTAGATCGTTAACAACTTGATGACGTACTAGACCGTCTTCGTCGATTAAGAAAGAACCACGGAAAGCTACGCCGCCTTCAGATTCAACATCGTAAGACTGGCAGATGCTGTGAGTCATGTCTGCAACTAGCGTGTAGTTTACTGCACCGATACCGCCTTCGTTTACCGGCGTGTTGCGCCATGCGTTGTGAGAGAAGTGAGAATCGATAGAAACACCGATTACTTCAACGTTACGCTTTTTGAACTCTTCGATACGGTGATCAAAAGCTAACAGCTCAGAAGGACAAACGAATGTGAAGTCCAGTGGGTAGAAGAATACTACCGCCTTTTTGCCTTTAGTTGCTTCAGACAGTGTGAAAGCGTCAACGATTTCGCCGCTACCTAGTACTGCTGGTGCTGTAAAGTCAGGAGCCTGTTTGCCTACAAGTACGCCCATTGTGCTATTTCTCCATTAAAATGCTATCTAGCGTTTAGGTTTTTTATGATAGAAAAGACCGCTATAAAATCAAGCAATAATCTATCTAAAATTACTCAGCGCTTTGCTCTTCGGAACCCGCTGCTGCTTCTTTGATCAATTCAGCAAGTTCACCGTTTTCTGACATTTCACAGATAATGTCACAACCACCAATCAACTCACCTTTAACCCATAGCTGAGGGAATGTCGGCCAGTTTGCATATTTTGGTAGTTCTGCACGGATATCTGGATTTTCCAGAATATTTACAAAAGCAAAACGTTCACCACAAGCCATCACTGCTTCTGAAGCACGTGAAGAGAAGCCACATTGAGGAAAACGCGGCGTTCCTTTCATGTAAAGAAGAATATCATTACCTTCAATCTGCTCTTTGATGGTATCAATTACGCTCATTCATACACCTATAAAATACTTTATGTAGGATGCACAACCGTTTTTGTGCTGTGGTGAACAATGTACCACATATCCGACCATTTTACTCTGACAATGTATATTTGCTTTTCTTTATAGAGTTAATAAAAAAAATTAATTAGCTATTCTAAGTAACCATTAACACCTCAATCCCCAATTTCCCAAAACAAGGCAAATTTATCCGGCAAAACGGTTGCGAAAAGCCACAAAGCTGCCTATTATTCGTCCTTTAAATGGCAGCTTTGGCTGCCTTTTTGCGTTGTAGGGAAGATAAAAATAATGGCTGTAGAATCGATTATGACTACCTACAACCGGTTGTCCGTAGCGTTCGAACGCGGAGAAGGCAGCTGGTTGTATGATACTGACGGTAATAAATATCTTGATGCGCTCAGCGGTATAGCTGTATGTGGTTTAGGCCACTCACACCCAGCCGTAACTCATGCTATTTGCGATCAAGCAAGCAATTTATTACATACGTCTAATTTGTACACCATTCCAAATCAGCAACAACTTGCCGACCGCCTGACTAACATTTCAGGTATGGACAATGTATTTTTTGGCAATTCTGGCGCTGAAGCAAATGAAGCAGCGATTAAGCTTGCTCGACGTTATGGTCATGTCGTTCGCAACATCGAAAACCCAGCGATTATCGTCATGGAAAATTCGTTCCATGGCCGTACTATGGCTACATTAAGCGCAACAGGTAACCGTGCTGCTCAAGCAGGCTTTGAGCCGCTAGTTAGCGGTTTCGTTCGCGCGCCCTTCAACGATATTGAAGCTATCAAAACAATTGCAGCTAACAACCCTAATATCGTTGCAATACTCGCTGAGCCGATTCAAGGCGAATCAGGCATCCAGATCCCTGCTAACGATTATCTGAATCAACTGCGTGACATCTGCGATGCTAACGAATGGCTATTAATGCTGGACGAAGTCCAAACAGGCAATGGCCGTTCAGGTAAATACTTTGCTTACCAGCATAACGACATTTTGCCGGACGTTGTAACTACAGCTAAAGGTTTAGGTAATGGCGTACCGATTGGTGCCTGCCTTGCACGCGGTAAAGCAGCTGGCATTTTGATCGCCGGCACTCATGGCTCAACTTATGGTGGCAACCCACTGTCTTGCGCTGCTGCATTAGCTGTTGTAAATACCATCATCGATGAAAATCTATGTGATCGCGCTACTGAACTTGGCAACCGCATTACTTCAGGTTTAGAGGAGCAGCTTGGTCACACTGATTATGTGGAAGAGATTCGTAACAAGGGTCTATTGATCGCAATCCAATTGAGCGAAGCAGGTACTGAGTTAGCAGTCCTATCCAAAATCAAAGGCATTCTTCTTAATATTACAGGCGGAGGCAAAGTTGTACGCCTACTACCGCCATTAACCATGACAGATAGCGAAGCTGATCTATTAGTTAACACGCTATCTCAAATTATTCGCGTATATGCGGCTGATGAGCGCGATCCAATCAGCCAAGACTCGAGCCCTGCAGACGAACGTAGAGAACAATGAGTACTAGACATTTTTTAACCCTGCTCGATTTATCTTCTGAAGAACTACGCACCCTAGTTAAACGCGCAAGTGAACTGAAGGCGATCCGTAATCGTGGTGAAGTTTACGAACCGCTTAAAAATAAAGTGATGTCGATGATTTTTGAAAAATCATCAACTCGTACCCGCGTTTCTTTTGAAGCTGGTATGGCACAGTTTGGTGGTCACGCGATGTTCCTATCGCCTCGTGATACCCAGCTTGGCCGTGGTGAACCGATTAGCGACAGCGCTAAAGTAATCTCAAGTATGGTTGATGTTGTTATGATCCGCACATTCAGCCACCAGCTTGTAGAAGAGTTTGCTGCCAATTCCTCTGTACCGGTTATCAATGCCCTGACAGACGAATACCACCCATGTCAGCTACTAGCTGATATGCAGACTTACTTTGAACATCGCGGCGATATTCAAGGCAAAACGGTGACCTGGATTGGTGATGGCAACAATATGTGCCACTCCTATATCAATGCAGCACGTCAGTTTGATTTCAAACTGAATATTGCTTGCCCAGAAGGCTTCGATCCGGATATGAAACTAGTCGAAGCTAATAAAGATCGAGTATTTATTACTCGCTCCCCAGAAGAGGCGGTGACTGGTAGCGATCTGATTGTAACTGATGTATGGGCTTCTATGGGCCAGGAAGAGGAACAGAAAGAGCGCGAAGAGAAATTCTCTGGTTTCCAAGTTTCTCCAGAGTTGATGGATAAAGCTAATGAAGACGCTCTATTCATGCACTGCCTTCCAGCTCATCGTGGCGAAGAGATCAGTGTAGACATGCTTGAGGATCCGCGTTCTGTAGTCTTCGATGAAGCAGAAAACCGTCTTCACGCACAAAAAGCTCTGCTAGAGTTTCTTCTTGTAAAATAGCAATCCGATAACAGGTAAGCAGTGAATTTACTGCTTACCTGCTCTTTATCGCTCGAGCGTACTATACTGCCTATTACCGCGGTTAAATGAGCCTAAACGGAGAAGGAATCGATGATTGAACTGCGCCACCTGAAAACACTATCTGCCTTAAGAGATGCAGGCAGCTTGGTCGAAGCAGCAGAACGCGTCCATTTGACTCAATCAGCTCTTTCTCATCAGATCAAAGACCTCGAAGATCGCCTCAATTGCTCTCTATTCATTCGCAAAACCAAGCCTATTTGCTTCACCAGTGCAGGTCAGCGCTTACTTACGTTAGCGGATGAAATACTTCCTATGATACGCAATACCGAACGCGACATAGGGCGACTCGCTGGCGGCGAAGCTGGGCGTTTAAACCTATGCATTGAATGCCATAGCTGTTTTGATTGGCTAATGCCAACAATAGACCACTTCCGTCAGCATTGGCCAGAAGTTGAGCTAGATCTATCCAGTGGTTTCAGCTTTCAACCGCTACCAGCGCTTGCTCGCGGCGATTTAGATTTAGTTATTACAGCGGACCCTGAGCCTCGCAACGGTATTGCTTACATACCGCTGTTCACTTACGAATCGCGCTTAGCGATCAGTAAACAACATCGTTTAATGGCACGACGCTTTATCCACCCAGAAGATATCGCTCAAGAAACGTTGATTACCTATCCTGTAGAACCACAACGCTTAGATATCTTTAACCACTTCCTAGACGAAGCTGGTGTTGAACCTGCCGCAATACGCACAGCAGAATTAACTGTCATGATGATGCAGCTGATTGCTAGTGGTCGCGGTGTAGCCGCCCTACCCAACTGGGCTATGCACGAGTACATTCAGCGCGATTACATTGTATCCAAACCTTTAGGCGAGAAAGGTGTTTGGTGTACGCTTTATGCTGCGATCCGCGAAGACCAAAAAGACGCAGAATTTATGGTGGATTTCCTTAATACCGCAAAAGATGTATCCTTCCGTAATCTAACAGGTATAAAGACAGCTTAATTACCTTTATACTGACTGAAACATTTTTGAGAATACACGAAGTTTACAGTGAATAACGCACCTGCGAGTTTCCTAAAACAACTATCAGCAGACTCTTCTGCTCTTGCCTTTTATTCTCAGTCCTACTTTATCTAGGTCTGTGGGTTTAGTGCTACCTGCACATAACTGACAGGCCGTATCACATCTTTAGTTTCAGCAAGCATTGCTTGCCCTTTTACCCAGATTATTCGCCCTACAGCCCAAATACGTATTAGTGCTGTAAGGAAGCAGGAAAAATACATGACTACAAAGATTTGGACTCCTTCAAGCTGGAGAGATAAACCCATTGTTCAGCAGCCTCAATACCCTGATGCAGCTGCGTTAAACAAAGCCGAAAGCACTTTATCCCAAATGCCACCATTGGTATTTGCAGGCGAAATCAATCAGCTAAAAACCGATCTAGCCCAAGTAGCGCAAGGCAAAGCATTTTTGCTACAAGGCGGCGACTGTGCAGAAAGCTTCAGCGAATTCAATGCAGACAAAATTCGCGATACTTTCAAAGTACTGATGCAGATGGCCATTGTCATGACCTTCTCTGCTAGCTGCCCCGTTGTTAAAGTTGGCCGTATCGCAGGACAGTACGCTAAGCCCCGTTCCAGCGACATGGAAACAGCTAACGGTGTTGAACTACCTAGCTACCGTGGAGATATAGTCAATGGCATTGAATTCACTGAATCCGCTAGGCAGGCAGATCCTGAACGTTTAGTGACGGCTTACCATCAAGCCGCATCGACACTGAATCTACTCCGTGCTTTTTCTCGAGGCGGCTTTGCAGATCTACAACAAGTCCACGCTTGGAACCAAAGCTTTGTGACTAATAGCCCGCTGAGTAACAAGTATCAGGATTTGGCGGATCAGATCGATCAAACCATGCGTTTTATGGAAGCTTGTGGCATTACCGCGCAAAACACCCCGCAACTGCATGAAACATCGCTATACACATCCCACGAGGCGTTGTTACTAGGCTATGAAGAAGCGCTAACTCGTCAAGATAGCCTATCCGGCAACTGGTATGACTGTTCAGCACACATGCTATGGATTGGCGATCGTACGCGCCAGCCAGATCATGCTCATGTAGAGTTCCTGCGCGGCGTTAAGAACCCAATTGGCATTAAAGTCGGCCCAAGTACAAAAATTGAAGATCTAGAACAACTTTTGGAAACGCTAAACCCAGAAAACGAAGCGGGTCGTATTACTCTGATTGCTCGTATGGGAGCAGATAAAATCACCGAATGCCTTCCAAGCTTAGTTCGTGCTGTTAAAGCATCTGGTCAGCAAGTTATTTGGAGCTCTGACCCAATGCATGGCAATACAATCAAAGCATCCAGCGGCTATAAAACACGTAGTGTTGACTCTATTCTGCGTGAGATGAAAGGCTTCTTCGAAGTTCACAAAGCAGAAGGTACTCACGCAGGCGGCGTACATTTCGAAATGACAGGCCAGAATGTAACAGAATGTATTGGTGGTGCTTACATGATCAGCGAGCAAGATCTAGGGGATCGCTACCATACCCATTGCGACCCACGCTTAAACGGTGAGCAAGCACTAGAACTCGCCTTCTTGATTGCTGATACCTTGAAAGCAGCAAGAGCTTAATCTTGCCTCTGATGAACAAAAAAGCCCGTCTAATGAATGACGGGCTTTTTCTTATCTGAGCTGGTTAGAAAGGTTAATTTTCCAACAACCCTTTCAGCACAATACTGCGATAACTCACCACCCCTAAAACGTGCCCTTTATCAATCACTGGTGCATGCGCTAAACCAAAGTTCTCAAACAAACGCGTGCAGTAACGAATATCCATATGAGGATCAACGGAGATAACAGGCTTCGCCATCACTTCGTAAACATTCACACGCTCAGGAGAGCGGTCTTTCGCAACGACTTTCTTTGCTATATCCGATAGTAATAACAAACCAAATTCATCGTCATCATTACGTTTATTGATGATTAACACTCTCGCATCTTGCTCTTGGAAGATTTTCAGTGCTTCGTTAACTGTCATTAAGCCGTCAACCATGGCGAACTCATCCGTCATGACATCGCAGGTGCGTACGACTTTACGCTGTGCACTCATAACTCCTCCACAATATTCGCTAATTTAGCGACTTGGTGAGATATCCCAACGGCATCCTCTACATCAAGCTGGATCGCGATCCCACGCCCAGGCTTCTCATCAAGTTCGCCGACCTCTGATATTGTTTCTAGGATCTTTCGACTAAGATGCTCCTCAACGATGAACAATATAACATCGCGTTGCGTTTCTAAGGTTAAACCAAAGAACGTCGTCGATTTATCTACACCTTCACCACGCGCATTGTTGATAACTGTTGCACCTGTAGCACCTGCTTCACGCGCTGCTTTCATTACATCATCTGTTTTTGAATCTTCTACAAACACTACTAACAGTTTGAAATGCATATCTGCCTCTTTTGTCAGCCAGTTGCTCTCGCACGCTTAGTGCGAAATTCAGAAATTTGTGCGTAAGCCATTACCGTTATCATTGGGAATAAACTAGCAAAGGCAATCAAACCAAAACCATCAATCAGAGCACTTCGACCAGGTACTGTTTCAGCCAAACCAAGACCTAAAGCCGCAACAAGGGGCACCGTAACCGTCGACGTTGTTACCCCACCCGAGTCATAGGCTAAAGGCACTATCATCTTTGGTGCAAAGCAGGTTTGTATAACAACAACGATATAACCCGCAATAATAAACCAGTGAATAGGATACCCTGTAACAATTCGCCAAGTGCCTAAAGAGATACCTACAGCAACCCCTATAGCAACCGCTATACGCAGCCCCCAAACACCAATCGCACCACCGGAAACCTCATGCGCTTTAATGGCTACAGCAATCAGAGAAGGCTCTGCAATTGTCGTACTCGCTCCAATCGCGAAGGCAAAGATATAAACCCAGAAATAATCTTGCCATTGCAGCGCGTCCGATACAGAACCACTCCAACTACGAATAAACTCAGGATCGGTCAGTTGTTCTGCCATTAAACGCCCAATAGGAAATAGTGCTTTTTCTAACCCCAACAAGAAAAGCGCTAAACCGACAATCACATACCCAAAACCAATCAACACCTTACGTAGGTTAGCAATGCGTCTTCGAATTACAGCAATCTGAAAACCAAAGATAATGACTGCGATTGGAATCACATCTTTAATTGTAGTCAGGGTGATCTCGATAAATTGAGACAGTAGCTCCATTTAGATCACCATCCCATAAGCCATCACAAAGATCATGGGTGTTAAAGAAGCAAAAGCGATCAAACCGAAACCATCTATCATTGGGTTTCGACCTTCAATAGATGAAGCTAGTCCGACACCTAATGCCGTTACCAAAGGAACCGTAATCGTAGAAGTGGTAACACCACCTGAATCATAGGCAATACCGATGATTTCACGCGGCGCAAAGGCTGTCATAATCACTACGAGCATATAGCCCGCAATAATCATATATTGAATCGACCAGCCTTTAAGGATACGTAACACCCCCAAAACAATGGCTAAGCCAACAGAAAAAGCTACTGTATAACGAAGGCCAGAAGCGTAGCTAAGCTGAGATTGCTCAGTCGCGTCAATCATCCCGCCCGTAGCAGCAACCTCAGCCGCCTCCGCTGCTACAGCAATGAGTGCGGGCTCCGCCACAGTGGTCCCAAACCCTAGGCAAAAGGCAAAAGCCAACAGCCAAAACACACTGCCTTTGCGTGCAAAAGCATGCGCCATGCTCTCCCCTATTGGGAAAAGCCCCATTTCTAGTCCATAGATAAAGAAAGTTAAGCCAGCGACAACACACAACAATCCGGTCACCAAACCAAAGAAATCTGGGACAGACTGCTGCAAAACAACAATTTGGAAAAATGCGATCACCAAAACAATAGGTGCCAGATCTCTCAAGCTACCTAACATGGATCGACCTAAAGCAAGAACACCAGCGTGCAACTTAGTTATCCCCTTGAATATTAAGGATTATTAATATTTAAAGTTACGGGGATAAAGAAATACTGTAAAGGATCTAAATCAAAAAAGGCGCCATAAAGGCGCCCTATAAAAATCAATTTGAATACTAATCAGGAAGAACAGGAACTGGCGGCTCCACAATATCATCAACAGGAAGGTTAGTCGTTTCAAACACACCTACAAAATCACCCATTTCACCCGCATTCGCCTCTGCAATACCTGCAATTACATTCGCATTAGAACCGAAGAAAGAGGCTCCAACTGTACCAGATACACCCGCAGTATTAATTTCCCCTACAAGATCAACCCCCTCAAAGGTACCTTCAGCGTCAAACGCTACGAAATCAACAGGGTTAAATGATCCCGTCCAACCGGCATTTTTACCGAAATCTACCTCAATGGTTACATCACCACGATTCCCTAGGAAGGCACCGTTATAGATAGCTGAAACATTTCCAGCTAGAACATCATTTGCAAGGTTTTCAACTATCTGAGCAGAAGAAGTTACCCCTGAAATAAAGAAGCCATCATTGGAAGGCCAACCCAATCCATTATGCGGCCCTTCTTCATACCAATAACCTCTCTGATAATCTCCTTCTCCATCCTCAAATGAAAGAAAATCCCAAGATTGAAAATAACTTTGTTGATAGCTAACACCATTTACAGAGATACCACGATCATTTGCCAGTGTCAGAGAACTATAGGACTCATCGTCAGACGTAACTTCATACCAACCTTCTACACCATCCACTTCATACGATATTTCAGCACGCTTGATACCCTTGGAAACAGCTCCCCAATAGCCTTTACCCCAACTAACGTACTGTCGCTCTCCAGCATTATCGACATCAACTGTATAACCAGAGTCTTCATAGACTGCTTCATTCTGCGCATTACGGCCTGTTTCACCTTGCTCAAAACCTGCAAATACTAAAGCAGCCACATTAATTTCACCGCCGGCGGCAGTCGCAAACTGTTTGGACCATTGACCCCAGCTTTTAACAGAGTCTTCTTCTTTGTCTTTTTGAGTATTAGCTGAAACAGCCAATGAAGCACTTAGCAAAACTGAAGCAATTGATACTGATAAAAAAGTTCGTGTAAACATTTTATTATCCCTGTCATTATTATTATCCAGTTCCAAGTGGGGACTCAGATCAAGATGAGGTCATTATTAACTTGTACAGATTCTATATATGCCAAAATGTAAAAATAATTGTACTGAGGTACAGTGAGACACAACTCAGCCACAAAAAAGCCCGAGTTATAAACTCGGGCTATTACAAGGAATTAAGAATTTCAATTAACGAACAATGTTATTTTGCAGTTCACCTGCAAAGATTGTCTCACGCTCTACAACATCGCCGCCGATTGTCTTAGTTACATCAACCATACCAGCAACAGACTGAGCACTATCGCCAAAAATAGCACCACTCACGATACCTGATACAGAACCAGTGGCTGCGGATAAGTTACTACTACTAGCAGTAAAGGCGACATCAGTAACTTTCCCCCCCGTAACAGAGAATGAATTATCAATCCCCTTAGAAGAATTATCAAAGTTACCAGACCAGCTCTGAGCACTAAAATTAATGCTCACATCGAAATCAGCGCCATCGAATGTAGAACCCTCATAAAGGGCGACAGCACCATTCAAATTCGAAACAAAGTCATTCAGTTGATCAAGCGAAGTTGTAACACCTGCTACATAATCCTGACCGTATGCAAAGGTTCCATCTACATAATTAGCTGTGCTCCAGCTACCGTAGAACAACCCCTCATCAAAATCATCAACTATCAACCTGTTATAGTCATCGCCTTCATATTCAGCGAAATCTCCAACTTCCTGGCGAGTCAGCCCCTCAGCTTGATGGTTATATTCTTCAGAACCATCTACAACACCATCAACACTAAAAGCAACTTGAATACGACGACGAGCACCATCAATTACCGCAGGGCCGTTACCCTCACCTTCAACAACGGAGATCCCCGGTACGAAGAACCCGATACCATCGCCGTAGTCACCGTAATCGCTAAAATTACCTTCTTCGAAAACAGTAAAACCACACATCGTTCCTGCAGAACAACCCGGCACATCGACATCATCCCCTAGGTCAAAACCTGCCTCATTCTGCGTATTACGACCGGATTCATTAAAGCTAAAGCCACCAAAATTCAGTGCATTGGTGTTCACCTCACCACCCGCTGCTGTAGCAAATTGATTCGCCCATTGACCCCAACTTTTAACAGAGTCATTTCCCTCTTCTTCATCCTTTTGCGTATTTGCGGTAGCCGCAAGTGACGCGCTAAGTAGAACTGAAGCGATTGATACTGAAACTAGATTACGTTTAAACATCCTATTTATCCCTGTATAAATTTTGATCTAGCCGTGGCTACTACACAGATCCGATTGGCATAATTTCAATGTGTTCATATTCTATACATCTAAACGCAGGTTGTAATTGTACTGTGGTACAACAACCTTAAAAAGTTCAGGTTTTTAGATAAAAAATGACTTAAAAGTAAAATAAGAGGTAATTATTTCAAACAAGGAAGGAAAGACAGCGTCTTATAGCTGGTTAATAATTCTCATTAATATTTTTTGTAGACTTAAACCAACGGTTTAAATCAATCCAAGATATAACATAAGCTGCATAGATGAGATTCCAATATCACGTCTACTTTTGAGAAGCCAAACAAGCGCTCATCCTTACTATGCGAGTTTGCGCCTTAAACGAATCAGCAGCCTATCATCTTGTAAGGCAATAAAACTCATAACCTATCCGAATATCGAAAGATACTTTGATACGATGACTATCAATTTCAAGCTACTTATTGTTCAGATACTTCAAAGCACCAGCCTAAATAAAGATCATTTATATTAAGAATCTACTATATCGCGTTTCGAATAATCATCTCTCGAACAAGTGACTATAACCCACTGAAAGGCATAGCTTATTAAAACTTAATTTATCCAGCATATAAAAAAACGCGCATAATGCGCGTTTTTTTATCTCAAATATAGAGGCTAATCACGAACCACATCACTCTGCATTCGCATTACCAGATACAAACGTATCCATAATCTGCTCGTCGCCAAAATCAACATCGGCTATACCATTAATAAACTGAGCCTTTGAACCAAAGAAAGAAGCTTCCACTTGACCAGCAACAACTGAATCACCGACAGCATCACCCACAAGATCAACACCATTGATACTGCCTGAGGTAACATCGAAGCCATTACCGTCCATATCAAATTGACCTACCCAAGAGCCACTGCCAGAGAAATCGATTGTGATATCAACATTGCCACCATTCAAGAAGAAGCCACTATAGTTCGCTAAAGCAGCATTTTGCTCTATACCTTGTGGTAAGGCTAACACCGCATCAATTGAAGAACTGTCGCCGTAAACAAAACTTCCTTTATGCCAAACATTTTTTCGCTGCTTCTTTTCCCAAAAGCCCAAATAGAATGCAGGTGTAACACCATCTGTTTCTGGTACAGTAATTTGCCAGAACCCCTTATTCTTTTTCTCGAATATTGCCGAATATTCACCTACTGCTCTGCGCTGCCTCATCCCAACTGAGATAATTTCTCCTGATTCTGTAACTACGGAAAATTGCACCTGATCCTTTTTATTATTGATATTATCGGTAATAACCAAGCTTTCAAAAAACGCCTGCTCATATTCCCCACGTTTATGATATACGTGGTATTCACGAGGGCCCGCATTATCGACAACAGTATCAACTCCTGCTTCAAAGGCTGAGCCATCAGTAGCGTTCTGAGCATCCACGAAAGAAAGTGACAAAGGCAGATTATTACCAGAAACACCTGGACCTGCCGCAGTCTGCACACCATTCCAAGGGCCCCATGAGTGAACAGATTCCTCTTCAGCATCTTTCTTTTGAGCTGCAGATAAAGCAGCCGAAGAGAAAAGCAAAGAGGAGGAACACAAAACTATAGAGACTAAACTGAGCTTACTCATATATGAACCCTATTAAATGATCTGCTGAAATTCGAAAAAGGATATTGATCAAGTATACAAAAAACCAAAATTCAAACACTGTACCGAAGTACAATAAACGCGAATCAATAAAAAACCTTACAATTCAATAAGATACACAAAGAAAAAAATAAGCCCCCACCAATATAAACAAAGGCTTTATTAATAAAGCCTTTAATACAGTCTCATATATTTCTTCCCCCTCAAAGATAGCTGGAATTCCGGACGGACATTTCCAATAAAAAAGGCGCCATAAAGACGCCTTTAAAAAAATCTTATTATAAAGCTAGACTTAGAACTTCTTGCCTAGGTTTACAGAAAATTGAGTACGATCATAATCGTAAAGCGCAATATTAGAATCCGCTTCAGTTCTCAACCAGAATGCAGATAATTCTAATTCATTAGCGAATGTATGCTTAGCACCCAAAATTAACTGAATTTCTTCGTCATCACGCACTTCTGCGACTACAGGAACTTCACCTTTGTAATCAGATTCACTGTAAGAGATGCGAGAGAATAGACTTGTAGTAGGCTTAACCTGCCAGTTTACGCCAGCAAAGATTTCCCAACCATCATAAGTATACTGGTCATCTTTTGAATCGTTATCAAACCACTCAAAACCACCTTGTATACCAACGGTATTGTTTTTAAAACCTTTGCCTAAAGATGCACCAATTGCGTAATAATCGGAATCACGACCTTGGTCAGACGCTTGGTCAAAATCTCGGTCTGTATATTCACCATCAATTGTAAACTCTGTACTTGCATCAAATGCCCAAGTAATCGATGGCTGTAAACCTACGTAAGTAGCAAGCTCATCATCATCCAGACGAATATGGTCTAGCTGCAACGCAACGTTAGCTCGCCATTTCGCGTTCGTAATTACCGCTGGCCCAGTGCGTAATGATAGAACCTGCAAATCAAACTGATCTTCAGACTCGTAACTACGGTTATATAAAGAAGCACCACTCTGCCAATACAACATACCTGTATTTTGACCCAAACGAACAGGCTTGCCAGTACGGTAGCTGTGATCATAGCTACCAGAAACTACAAAAGCAGTATCACTGGTTGGTCGAGTAGTAATATCTAGGATGTTGCCATCGATATTTATAATAGAACTACCTGGACCAATGTTGACGTTGTCGTCATACAATACACCAGCTGTCACATTAAACTTGTGCTCATGTTTAGGTGACATCTGCTCAGCATCCTGCCTTAGCTGTGCAAGAAATGCCAAGATAGATACACGCACACTTGGTGGGGTATTCGGATCGTTTAATACTGTTTGCGCTTGCTCTTCTGCTTCTTGATATTGGAGCGTTTGCATGTAAGCAACTGCCAGCTCCAAACGAGCTCGGTGTAAAGCAGGTTGATTGCTTAATATAGATTGAAAGGATTCAATCGCGTTGTAAGGAGCACCCTCTTCACGCTCTTGCATGCCTTTTTTGAAAAACTCTTCAGGATCAAACTGCTCTTCGGTGGTTTCTGCTGCAACTACTGATGAAGCCATCATCGACAGTAATACACCAGACAAAACAGAAACCCTGTTGTTATTTTTCATTCCTTAATTCCCCTTCCAATAGCTGACGCTTTTACGGTTCAACTAGCGTTATCGCGCCAGTATAACTACTGAGCAGAAAGCGTACAACCAATTAAGGCAGGCTAAAGAGCCTTTATTCCACTATTTATCTAAGGTTTTATTTGCAAGCTCCACATCGGCTATCGACAATAAATCAAAGAATCTAAAACATAACAGACTTATTAATCACATCTCCTATAATTCAATATTCCATCTAAAGGATCTGCACGACAAAGGTGTCATTTTTAAAGTTCTCAGATATCCTTAAGTAATATTCATATTGAGTAACAGACATTCAGGATGAAGCGATTACCGTCTAAAGCCTTGGCAACTTTCACTCTGCTTTTTAGCTTTTTTTTCAGTAACTTGGGCTATGCAGGGCTCTTTGGTACCCAAGAATTGCCACAACGCTCGTTAAATGAACTTCCCGATTGGCTAAATTACATGGAACGCCACCTTCGAGAAGACACGCCTGAAGAGATATGCAAACAATCCGGCTTGTGCAACCTGAAGCCTTGGTACCGTTTTCTCGATAGCATTCGTCATTTACCTAAACGGCAGCAACTAGAAAAAGTTAATCGATTTGCCAATCAAAAGCCTTATATTTTAGATATTGATAACTACGGCAAAGAGGACTACTGGGCCGTAGTCCGCGAGTTTTTAGCTAGAAGTGGTGATTGCGAAGATTATTCTCTAACCAAATTCTTCTCCCTTCGATTATTGGGCTTCAGTAATGAGGAGATGAGAATTGTCGTATTACAAGACACGAATTTACGAATTGGGCATGCCGTCCTAGCCGTAAAATACGGTGGTGATGAGCTAATATTAGATAATCAGAGCCGTAGTATTGTGTCGCACCGAAATATTAAGCATTACATTCCGCTATACACAGTAAATGAACATCGTTGGTGGCTACATATGCCAGTTTTTTAAGACTGGGAGCCCGTGATAAATAACTAATTTCAATCAACTGGTAACAAACAATGAAACGCGCTTTAGTAACCGGAATAATCAGCCTGATACTTATTTTCCTGATTTGCTTAGCCTTAATTGAGCGTTTCACGACTCAACAGACCCAGCAAAATATTTCCCACTGGCAAACAACGCTTTCTGCCTTAGCGGATAACCAAAGCTTAAGTGTATCCCGCTGGATCTTCGCCACTGCAGCACCTTTAAAAGAAGTTGCAAGTAACAATTCAGTTCGACTGTATTTACAACGTTTAACAGAGCAATCTACTGAAGCGCGCGAAGCTTCTGCTCAAATTGATTATTTACGTAATATGATTATTGCTACATCGAACAGAGAAGGTTACACAGACAAGAACCGTCAGAGTGTAAATGCAAACCTGCGTGTTATCGCGAACAGTTCTCTAGCACTATATGACGCTAACCTTAATCTTATTGCAGGTACCGCTGGTCTCAGTAAGCTTTCTAAAACGTTGAAGGATTCAATTAATCAACTTGATGAAAAACAACAAGTCATCACAACTGACATTTGGCTGAATGACAACAATGTCGCTCAGATTGGTTTTGTAACGGCCATTTCTGGATTGCCACAACTAGGTAAAGAAGGCCAAACACTAGGGTACTTGATCGGCATTAAAAACCCTAATAAACAACTCTACGGCTTATTGAAGAATTTTAGCGTCACACTGCAATCTTTAGAATCAGCTCTACTACAGAAAAATGACAACGGTATCGCTTATGCGAGCCCCCTTCGCCAAGACTCCTCAACTCCTTTACAAAAACGTGTAGCACTGAATAGTCCTATTACTTCTGCTATAGCATTTAACTCTCCTGGTGAATTCATTCAAGCTAGTGATTACCGCAAAAACAAAGTGTTAGCAGTCAGCCGAAGTATTGCTAATACCAACATGCGCTTAATCATTAAAGTTGATTATGACGACGCAATTGGTCAAACCTTACAACAACAATCTGACCTACAGGCAATGCTTGTGCTTGGGACATTTGCCATGCTTGCCCTGCTAATTGGAGCAGGTTGGTACGGTCATCTAATTAGAGCTCGTCAAGACAATGAAGCCCTGCTAACAACAACTCATGCATTAGAAGAGAAAACCAACTTGCTGGATGCCATTAATGACAATACAGCCGATATGGTTTTGATTCTCGACGAATCCCTACAGCTATCTTTCATTAACAGAGCACTAGCAGACAAAATCTCGATCCATGCAGAAGACAGTGTAGGTAAAAATTTAAATTCAATTCTAGGTAGCCATTACGCTGAGTTTCTAACCCCCCTTGCTGAACAGTGCTTTAAACAGCAAATTGAGTTAAACGAGAAGCAAACCTTAGAACTTAAAGGTGAAAAGTCGACCTTTACTATCCATCTTATTCCGATGGTTTATGGCTATAAATCAGCGGTTATGATCCATTTCCATGACATCACCCTAATAGAAGCCCATCAAGCACAGCAAACTCGCCTACTACAACAAATTATGCAGTCTCTGATGCATGCGATTGACCTGCACGATCCCTACTCTGCTAATCACTCTCAGAAAACAGCACAAGTCGCGGTGGCTATCGCCGAAGCAATGGAACTGTCAGATATAGATCTATCCACGGTAGAGATCGCAGCCAATTTGTGTAACTTAGGTAAGTTGTCGATTCCCCAAGCACTGCTGACCAAAACAGGCAAGCTCAGCGATGAAGAAAAACAGGTCGTACTTAAAGAAGTCGATTACGCGAAAGAGATACTGGCTAATATCGAATTCGAAGGGCCAGTGTTAGATACTATCACGCAAAAACATGAATACTTAGATGGTTCTGGTATGAATGGATTAAGTGCTGACCAGCTAGCTATACATGCTCGAATTCTAACCACAGCAAATGACTTTGTCGCGATGATCAGTCCTCGCGCTTATCGTGAAAGCTTACATGTAGAAACGGCACTCGATACACTATTACAAGATGCTGGTACTCGATACGATAGACAAGTGGTTGCTTCCTTATTCCATGTTATCGAAAATAAAATCGACCTAGGATAACAATGTATAAACTTAAGGCCTTTCGCTGATTCAGAAAGGCCTTTAGATTTTTAGCCTTACTGTAATTGATAAACAGTCGATCCATTCACCACAACAGCTTTATAGACTTGGGCCCCACATTCAAAAAACATCGAGTTACCCAATGTCTTAGATATACATCCAGCTGGCAAGGCATTTAAAATCCCTGCTGATTGCACAACTACGTAACTCACCTGCCCCGGCACTTGCTGATACAGAACACCGTTACAGTTTTGGTAAGCTATACCTGATATAACCTGCGTGTAACAACCACTTGGCAAAACCGTAACCTTCTTTGCATCTCTTGCATCATCACGACGATCCATTCTGCGTGCTGTTCTTCTAGCAGCCTGACGAGCGTCATCATTATCCTCCCAATCAGCCCGAGCAGATCCACCGAGATTAACCGCGTCAACATTTGCATCTACCATCGGTAACGCTGCAGTCAACACCGTCGCTGTCAGAGCGATTACAAGATAACTTTTGATTTTCATGAATATTCTCCAACTCAGTAAATGATTAAGTTGGAAAAATGATAAGCCGAGCAATTAAATTGCGATATACCGGAAAGTGCATACTACAGCCAGCAAGGCTGGCTGCATCTTGATATCTATGGAAAACTATTGATCTTCAAGTAAGCCAGCTACTAGAAGTAAGCGCATCAACTGAGCAACACTTCTCACGCCCAATTTATGCATTACTCTAGAACGATGAATCTCAACTGTGCCTTGAGCAATCCCAAGATCGATAGCAATCACTTTATTAGCACAACCTTGGGCGACAAGGTACATTATCTCTGTTTCTCTTGTGGTCAACGACTCTAAACGCTGCTGAACTAAGGACTTCTCAGCCAACTCTTCTCTAGATTGTTGATCACTTAAAATTGCCTGTGCAATTTTCTCTAGCAACTTCGCTTCACGGAAAGGTTTCTCAAGAAAGTCCAAAGCGCCTTTTTGAATACACTCTACCGCCATTTCAACATCGCCGTGACCAGTGATGAAGATAATTGGGATCAGAGCCTTTCGTTTGATCAATTCATCTTGCAAAGCAAGTCCGCTCATACCCGGCATTCGAATATCTAAGACTAAACAACCCGGTTGTTCAGCATCAAAAGCTTCTAGAAAACTAGACGCATCGATAAAATCACGTACCTCATAGCCATCAGATTCAGCCATCATGCGAATCATATCCCTGAGCGTGGCATCATCGTCGACTACGAACACAGTACCTTTCTGATTTTCTATCATGGCGTTCTACTCAACTTCCTTTTCTTCAACAACGGGTAAACGGATAATAAACTCCGCTCCTTTTAGCGAATGATTCCCGGCTATAAGCTTACCTTTAGCCGCTTCAATTAAGTTTCTACAAATAACTAGCCCCAACCCCAAACCATTTTCTTTCGTGGTTCTAAAGGGTTCAAACAAGTGCGCTTGTATTTTTGCATCAAAACCAGGGCCATTATCGAGCACGGATAAGCAGATATGCGCACCCTCCTTATAGAGATTCAACTCAATTCTGGCATCCGCTTGATGCTCTAACACCTCTACAGCATTGTTTATCAAGTTGACCAACACTTGTTGCATCTGGGTTCGGCTCATTTTAATCCGAGCCGTTTCTATCCCATTAAATTCCAGATCCACACCAGCTTGCAACGCTCGGTGGGACATAATATCCATACTTTCTTGGATAACGTCCGCGAAATTAATGACCTCTTCTTTTACAGCCTCACGACGGATAAAAGACCGTGTACGCTGAATAATTTTGGCGGATCGTTCTGCTTCATCGCCAATTTTAGTAAGGCATTCAAGTAATTTGGGATCTGCATTCTCCTGCTTACTTAAGCGCAAGGCGATATCAGAGTATCCCATAATGCCAGCGAGCGGTTGATTCAGTTCATGGGCTAGCCCTGTGGCTAACTGTCCCATGGTACCCACTCGCTCTAAATGCACAATTTGGTTTTCAGCTTCCTGACGCTGATTAATCTCATGAAGCTTAGCTTTATGCTCCTCTTCAATTCGCTGAATTAGCTGATTAAAAGAATTGGCAAGTTCATCGAGCTCATCAGGCTTTTCATTTTGAGCCCGGTCTAGATGCAAAATAGGTTGATCAGCCCCCTCTTTCTGCTGCTTCATAAAGTTGATCATCCTCAAAAGGTGTTGACCGACAAGACTGCGAAAAAGGATAAACATAAAGAAAACAACAAAAGCTGTTTTAAAACCATTTTTGATAAGAATGATATAGAGTTGAGCAAGCATATGACTGAAGATTGCGTCGATACTAACGACTAGCTCTATAGTCCCGAGTTGTTTCTCTTCACGCTGGATATTTATGGGGTAGCTTCTGGAATTTATGGATTCATTGGCAACATACTCCAAACGCTCACCATCAGCCAAATGCAGTTTATTGGCATCTACAAATTCTAACTGATTGATCCCTTGAAGCAGCTTATGCAGCTGTGCCCTATCATCTTTCCAGATTGATTCTGCAATCGCTGGAGACATGGTTGTTTCAATAAATTGCGGTACTTGATCCAACTTACGAGTCAGTTGGCGAAATTCGAAGCCAAACTGAATAACCGTGAGAATTAATGTCACTAAGGAGCTAAACAGCACCACTCGAAGGACAAGCTTTCGGCCCAACTTATATTGAAAAAAACCTATTGCTGAATTCTTTATCACGACTTTTACTCTACTTTTGCAAATCCCATATGGGTATATGCATATTTTCGGTTTTGATCTTATTTCCTAACATAAAAATAATTAGAAAACCTAGGATCAAGCTTGTGAAAATATCATTGTCTACCCAGCAGATAGCCCCTGTCTATCCCAGCAAACCCGTACATGCTGACAACAGGCACATTGGTATTCAGGAAAAAAGGGAGAACGCTGAATTCAAGGCAGTTTTACTGAAAGCTCATCAAGTAGCACAGGAAAAAGAACTTGTGGAGATATATCGTCATGTCACCGAACGGGCTTCTGAACTGTACAACGGAGAGGCAAAACCAAGCGAGTTAGAGATTTACCAGTATGATGGTAGGCGCTAACTAAATATCAAACATCATTCAGCCGCGCATAGATTACATCTTACAGCCTAATGAAGGGTTGGCGGCTCTTTAGGCTCATCTGGAACGATGATATGGCCACTGCTATCAAGCACCAATACACCATGCTCTACGCCTAGTTCCAACATCTGCTGTAGCATCATCTGAGTAAGGTGAGCACTAATGATCAAGCCTGCAGGTGGATCACCTTCGAACAGATCTTCGTCGATTAGATCTTCCGGTCGAAGCCCTAATAACAACGGATTCTCTGCAACTAGGGGCGCTATCTCTTCCGGGGCAAAGACAGAGTAATCAGAGGATATATCGAGTGCTTGTTGATAGGCATCTTTAGTACGAGAGTTTTCCTGCAACGCATCTAAAAATGCAGATTCAGCTGCAGAAAAAATACCGGATAGTTTACTCGCACCTCCTAAAGCGATATTCCGAGTAGCCACCTCAGAAGTACTGTAATCAACATCGATTGAGTATTGGGAGTCTTGATTCAACTCTTCCTCATCTACCAAGACATTGCCCTCTTCATCAATATCAAGCCACTCTCGCTCAACAGCAACAGCTAACAACCCCTCTAACGCTGCCGCTAAAATATTGCAGCAAATGATGACTCCGACAGAAGGGTTTTCACTTTCTTGGCGGTTCATGATCAGATCACCTGCGCGAGCAGCAAGTAAGGTCGGATCTTGTTCAATGATCTCAGCTAGCCTATCCGCTTCAATAAATAGAACCTCATGGCACAATCGCTCTGCAGTTAGATAAGGTTCTGAACAACCGCTAGCCTGCATTCGTGCCACATATTCTGCACGTACATCTTCCAGCAAGGCTGTCAGTAATCCACTCATAAGGCACCTAATTTATAAATTAATTTGCAAGATTAGCATTTAACACTAAGGTTACTATGACAATGGTCGATTGTTACTAAGGAAGCAACAAAAAACTTAAGGAAATCAAAAAATGCGCGCATGGAAACAGAGCTCTGACAAACCGGCCGAAGAGGAAGAAGGCAGTATCTATATTTTGTCGGACAATTAGAGCAAAGAAAGCAGCCTGTCATATTGGGTAGTTATCGACAGGCTTTCTTCTAGTGAAGCGTCATACCTATAGGTGAAACACCTTTCTTAAGCTCATCAAAACGCTCACGCAGATCAACTAGCTTAGTCAAACCATAATCCTCTGGCGACACAGGTAGTTCAAACCAGTCCAATGCCCAAACACGGGTCATCAGCTCATACTCACCAATTAAGGCATCTAGGTAGATCATAACGGCTTCAACCCGTGGATCCATATCCAGCACCTTTGGCGCATCTTCCAGATAGATCTCTAAATGCAGACGCTTTTCTACAATGACTATACGGAACCAAAAATCCGACAGCTCACAAAACTCATCGCCAATATTGATCGTCAGCGGTACTGGGTCATAGCGATTATTAAACGCTTTAAACTCTATACCTGTTAGGTCTGGCGCAGCACCAATCAGACTCAAAACTGATTGAATAGACTCAGGAAAGCCGTCACAACCGAATACCATTTCGATCGCTCCATCCTGATCTTCATCACTTTGAAAATGGAACGTAAGGTTACGATCAATTTTCTGCAACTGCTCGCGATACTGAGTTAATAGAGGCTCAGCATCAAAACGGTCATCACTACGGCTAGATAGCAACTGCTCAATCGTGTCCTGCAGTTGCTCCCAGAACGAGCTTATCTGTTTTCGATCTAATATCATTAGCGGGTGTGCTTATTACTTCGTGCGGTAAATCTTATGTGCGTGGTACTACAACACCTGTTTGACCTTGATATTTACCATCTCGGTCTTTGTATGATGTCTCACAAACTTCATCTCCCTGAAGGAATAACATCTGTGCAACACCTTCATTTGCATAAATTTTTGCAGGTAGTGGCGTAGTATTAGAGAACTCTAGGGTAACGTGCCCTTCCCACTCAGGCTCTAAAGGTGTGACGTTCACGATGATGCCACAACGAGCATAAGTGCTTTTACCTAAACAGATAGTTAAAACATCACGCGGAATTTTGAAATATTCAACAGTCCGCGCTAGCGCGAAAGAGTTAGGCGGAATAATACAAACATCCGATTGGATATCGACAAAGCTACCATCATCAAAATCTTTTGGATCAACAATCGATGAATTTATGTTGGTAAAGACCTTAAATTCATTTGCACAACGAACATCATAACCATAACTGGAAGTACCATAAGATACGATACGTGAGCCATCCACTTCGCGAACCTGACCAGGCTCAAAAGGTGAAATCATATCTTTCTCTTCCGCCATACGACGAATCCAGCTATCTGCTTTAATGCCCATGTTGGCTTTCCATCCGGGTGATAATTTCGAGCCGGCAATTGTACCTTTTTTACGCATGAGGAACAAAAAAAACGACCTCAATTGAGGCCGTTTTAGATTGAAGGGGGAATTCAATTCAATTTTGTATAGGTTTCACTATTTCTAGTTGAGAAGATTAGCCGTCTTCTCATATTGCTCAGCTAGCCAAAACTCAGCTGCGGTTTGTCCTTCGTCACGCAGTGTATTTGCCTGACGGCGAAGCTCTGCAGCCATCTCACGCCGAGTTAAAGCGGAGGGTTTTGGCTTCATCATTTTTATATTTGCAGTTGCTCTATAATCCATCGTTCATCCCTTTACTTATTCTTATAGTGTTTATTATTTATACAGCTTGAACCTTAGATTGTAGACCCCTTTTCTAAATCCACCCAAATAAATGTTCAACATTTGATCAAAATCAATTTATTGGTCGTGTATGAAAACAGTGTTACACGGCCAAACTTAAAGAGAACGCCAGAAACAAATAAAGCCCTATAAAGGGCTTTATTAAGAGTCAAAACAGCGACTAGCTATTTCTTAGTCATCTTCAACGATAATCGAAGGCACGCGGATATCATTGTCTGCGTTATGCTTTGCCAGCCTCGCAGCAAGTGTACGTGCAACCGTACGATAGATCTGCGCGTGCTCCCCTTCCGGGTCTGCAGCAACAGTTGGCGCACCTGAATCAGCTTGTTGACGAATTGTCAGTGCTAAAGGTAATTTACCTAACAATTCTGTATCGTAAAGCTCTGCGATTTCGGCACCACCACCGTCACCAAAAATGGCTTCGGTATGACCGCACTGGCTACAAATATGAGTGCTCATATTTTCCACAACGCCCAGTACATTAATATCGACCTTACGGAACATCTCGATACCTTTTTTGGCATCAAGCAAAGCGATGTCTTGTGGTGTTGTAACGATAACGGCACCAGAAACAGGTACTTTCTGAGACAGTGTTAATTGAATATCACCGGTACCCGGCGGCATATCGATAAATAGATAATCAAGATCTTGCCAACGAGTCTGTGTTAACAATTGCTGCAGCGCGCCTGCGGCCATAGGGCCACGCCAAACCATAGCAGTGTTATCTTCGATCAGATAACTCATGGACATAGATTGAAGACCATGGGCTTCAACTGGGTTAAATGTCTTTTCATCATAAGGCTGCGGACGAACGCCTTCTGCAACACCGAGCATCATTCCTTGGCTAGGGCCATAGATATCAGCATCCAGAACACCGACTTTAGCCCCCTCTGCAGCCATTGCTAGCGCCAAGTTAACCGTAGTCGTTGATTTACCAACCCCCCCTTTACCTGAAGCAACCGCAATAACGTTTTTCACGCCTTCCATCACTGGAATGCTGTTTTGGCTAGGGCTCGCCGATATGTTGTGACCAATAATTACATCGCATTTATCTAAACCACCGATCTCTAATAATTTAGCCTGCAGATCCGCTTGTAATTTCGAAGCAACACCTTTGGATGGATAGCTTAATACTAACTCTACGCTAGCTGATGATCCTTCTGCTTTAATTGCATTTACAAAACCAGCAGATACCAGATCTGTTGCTGCAACCTCATCCTGATACTGACCTAAAACTTGGTTAATTTGCGCTTCAATATTTGACACTTTTATACCGCCTAAAAATTTCTTACTTAACTCGGAATAAGCCTAATGCGATGCTTTTTGATAATAACCGAGTAATTTAGTGGGAATAATGCATTTTAATACTTGGGCTGTCCAGACTTTTCCCTGTCACGCCTCCTTCTTTAGAAGTCAGAAAGGAGACGGATTCCACGAATACCAATAAACAATATCTAGATTACTTACTCTAAGCCGCACACTGCTCCGCCAATGTTTTCGCACTACAAAAATCTGTTTTACCGCTACCAAGCACTGGTACTTCAAGTACTGCATAAATTTCTGAAGGAAGCGTTAATGGAGGCATTCCACCTTCTATTAACTGATTCCTCATTGCAGAAGAATCATGCTCACCCTCAACTAGCAAAATAATTTTTTCACCTTTCTTGTCATCAGCCAAATTCACTGCCACTAGTGGTAACTCAGGTGCATTCAACAACTCTCTAACTTGGCCTTCAACAGAGGTTAAGCTCACCATTTCTCCACCAATTTTGGCAAAGCGACTATAACGGTCAACAATAGTCAGGAAGCCATCTTCGTCAACATGACCTTTATCACCACTACGGTACCAGCGTAGACCATCCATCTCGACGACTGCAGCAGCGGTCTTCTCTGGATTGTTCAGATAACCTTGCATGATCTGAGTACCACCGATCAAGATCAAGCCATCTTCACCTGTTGGCAGTTCTTCAAGTGTATCAGGGTCAACAATACGAAACGTTGATCCAGGTAGTGCTATTCCGACTGTTCCCGGCTTATTACCTACCTGAACAGACCACCAATCCGTGTCTAAGGAATCAGGCAAGTTTGTGCTGGCAACCGGCGTTGTTTCTGTCGAACCATAGCCTTCAACTACAGGTACATGGAACTTACTCTCAAATAGATCACGTACTTTAGGATCTAGCTTCTCAGCGCCTGCAACCACAGTGCGCAGTGACTGAAACATCAATGGGTGAACACGTTTATTACGCGCGTAAAGACGCATAAATGTGGACGTTGCACACATAAGCGTGGCTTTGTAGCGCGCTACTCCTTTACCAATTTTTACAGCATCGGTTGGATCTGGGTGACACACAACCGGCATGTCTTCGATTAGTGGCATAAAGCAGGTCACAGTTAAACCGAATGCATGGAATAATGGCAAGGTTGCCATAATGCAGTCGTCATCTCGCACATTAAGAACATCGGCTGTCTGTCGCAGGTTGGCCATGATATTCCGATGGCTAAGCATAACCCCTTTCGGAGCGCCCTCACTTCCAGATGAAAACAAGATTGCTGCCGTATCTTCAAGCTGGGAAAGCTTGCATAACAAAGCCTGTAAAATAAAGGTCGGGGCAACGCTAACTAAACCTAGTGTAAATATCGCCTCCGCTTTACTTATTTCAGCTTTAATATCTTCCATGTATAGCACTCTGCGGCCTTCAAATAGGCTATCTAGCTCGACACCTCGCGCTTTAAGCTTTTTCACAAACTTCTTCGCCGTAACAATCGTTTGTACCTCAGCTTGCTCCAAAGCAGATTGAACAGCAGGCATAGGCGCGGTGAAGTTAAGATTTACAACAGTTTTACCTGCCATCAATGAAGCAATATTCGCAATAGCTCCGGCACTGGATGTTGGTACCAACAAACCGATATTTTTACCTTCAGTTCGAGCTATACGCTTTTTAAACAAAGCGCAGGCGGTTAATAACTTGGTTTGACTAACCGGACCACCATCAACATCTGCAATAGCGTAACCTGAACGAGACGACTTCATACTACGAACAAAGGCTTGCGGGATTGTCTCCAACGTTTGTGTGTATTGATCCCATGTATGAATCGACAGCTCGAAAACTTTTTTCTTCACTTCAGCAGCGGTACTGCTGATAGGCATCTGAGCACCAAACGCCACGGTGACATCACGCTTTCCAGATTCGTTACGAATCACTTTCATTTTGTCGGTTGAGCGAGAGAAGCGACTCCCCCACAAACCACGCATGTAGAAAGGAACAATCACACCTTTGGCATCAACACAAGCTCTTTCAAAGCCGCGCTTAAACTCACCTAGCTGACCTAAATGGCTGATAGCACCTTCAGGGAAAAGACAAACTACTTCGCCAGCACTGATAAGTTCACCCACCTGCTCCAATGCCTGACGACTTTTACCTTTAGAGATAGGAATAACTTTGTAGATATCCAAGAACCAACGCAGGTACCAACGCTCATAGATACTACGCTCCATTACAAAGTGGATATGGCGTGGACAAGCCATCTGGATGATAGCCCAATCTAACCAACTGATATGGTTACCAAGCAGAAGCGTGCCTTTACCAGATTCAGGCAAATTTTCGAAACCTAAAACCTGAAGTTTGTACTTACGACGGAACAACATCATCACCAGAAGACGGATGAAAGCCTGTGGTAACGTCACAATCGCAAACACCGCTCCTGCGACACCAATTGCAGCCAAAAGAAATAGAAGCCACACGCCATCAACACTGTTCCAAGCGAAGACTACTGTCATCGCAAGAAAACCAAGCATCATTAGGTTTTGAATAAAGTTACTACCTGCTAATACACGTCCACTTTCTGATTCACTGGCATGAAACTGAATCAATGCATTCAATGGCACACACATCAGCGCGCCAAACAAACCAATTGCGAAAAACACAGCAGATTGCATCCACATAGAGTCAAGCTGAGGCAATAAGATTAAGCCTATGGCTACGCCGACAGCACCCACAGGGATTAAACCAACATTGATGTAATGTTTAGAAAAGCGTCCAACCAGAATTGAACCGAACAATATACCCACACCCGCCAGCGCCATAGTGCCTTGAATCACAAATGTATTGCTCTGTTGTAGATACTCTTCTGCGAATGCAGGGAATACAGCCAGCATAACTTGGCTAATAGACCAGAACAGAGACAAACCAATAATTGCAAACCAGATCGGGCGCTTACCTTGTAACAACTGAATATTGTTTTTAAGTGTTTTACCTTTTAGATAGGCCGATCTGTCAAATTTTGCTGTTTGATCAGTTTCACGTAACTGCGGTAATTGATAGGCAAGATAGAGCTCAATCAACGCACCCGCGACTAAGATCCAACCCAATGGTGCATTTTTAATAAGGCTCTGTTCTGGCGTAATTTCGGTCAAACCTGCTAAGCGCATCTCGAAAAGCAACGAGAACACGACAATTCCACTCAGAATAGCGATCATCGTAACCGCCTGAACCCAAGCATTACCTTCACTTAGATTATTTGTCCCCACCATCTCTTTGATATAGCCATACTTAGCCGGTGAGTAGAATGCACTTTGCAAAGCAAGAATAAAGGTAAGCGCAAATGCAGGTATAAATAACCCCATGTAATAACAAGCGGTTATCAACAAGGTTATGCCAACCGCTCCCCATGCTGATAAACGCATAACGTTATTCTTAGGATATTTATCGGCAAGAAAACCGGAGGGGGTGAACAACATAATAAATGGCAATAAGATTAAGCCATTCACAACTGCTGTCAGCAAAATTTGCAGGTCACCATCATAGGCTTTAAACAGGGTGTTTTGGATAACAATTTTATGCCCTAGATCCACAAATGCATTGATAAATGCAATGCAGATAAAGGCAGTAAAGCCGGTTATTTTAAGTAAGTCTTTCATGCTGTTCTCCAACCCTGTCCCACATGCTTTTGGCAGAATACAGGCTAGCAGTCTGCTCGATCATTTAAGAACGGCTAGTCATCACCAACCGAGAGTAGAAATATATAAGATCTGCTATCCAAAACGAGGAACTACAATACAAGTAGCGATATTTAATACTTCTGGTGAAAGATTACAAATAGGATTTAACACACGCTTATAGAAGTTACTTCTATAATCTACAATTGCCTGCGAAGAAATATGTCTTAAACTAATTGTAACGTCCTTACGTTTAAAGGCAGAATAGATCCATACTGATGTTTTCGAACGGTGAATAAAAATGATAAGTTCGTTCAGTAAACCGCTACAAATCATATGCCTAGTTTTATGTTCATTTCAGGCTTCAGCAATGAACGTAACCTTCATCAACCCTGGTAAACAGGGTGAACGGTTTTGGGATATGGTTACAGAGACGATGCAAGCGGCAGCCACTGACTTTAACATTAAACTTGAAGTGATATACGCTGAGCGCAACCGCGTAGAAATGGCTTCATTAGGTATTAAAGCCACTCAACGGGAAGTTCCTCCCGATTACCTGATTCTGGTCAACGAAGAGCAAGCTGCTGAAAAAATAATACTTGCAGCTGCCGAAAAGAAAATAAAAACACTCATGTTACTGAGTGACTTCTTACCAAAACAAAGAGATCGTGTAGGATTTCCCGGTGGTAAAAACCCTCATCTACTAGGTGCCATTACTCCTGACTACTTTGCTGCAGGCAAGCGTATGATGACCGCTTTATTGCACTGTGCAGAACAAAAGCAGCATAAAACACCCTACCATGTTCTTGCGATTGGCGGCGATCAACTCACACCGGCCTCTATTGGACGTAACGAAGGAGCGCTCTCTGTTATTAAACAGCACAACGAGTTAAAACTAGATCGTTTTCTCTATGCCAATTGGAACCAGAAAGATGCTGAGCGACTAACACGGAAATATCTGCATTGGGCTCAACAAAATCAGATAATCCCCTCTGTAATCTGGGCTGCAAATGATCCTATCGCTTTTGGCGCAAAAGCAGCATTAGAGGCGCATAATTTAAAAGCTGGAGAAGATGTATGCTTAGTCGGACTTAACTGGTCCTCAGAAGGCCTTAAGCTAGTTAAAAACGGAGAAATGTTATTAACCGACGGAGGACATTTCCTCGGTGGGGCTTGGTCCATGGTGTTATTACATGATTACCATCAACAACAGCTCAAGGGAATTGATACACCTATAGGTGATATCCGTTTTCAGATGCAAAGTATTGATAAAACCAACATCAATCTATACTTATCTCATCTGGGCAATGAACAATGGAATAAAATTGATTTCACCCAATTTGCTCTTTCTGATGTAGATGGATCTACCGACTATGACTTTTCCTTAGAGAAAGTATTCAGTTCCATTATACAATAAAATAAGGTCGTATATGCTATCTCACTTACGATCACTGCAAGCTAAATTACTTCTGGTATTAATACCTGGAGCATTGATCGCCTTATTAATTTCCTTTGGCTTTTCTGCATACCAAACCTCACAGCAGCTTGAGCAGCAGCTACAGGAAAAAAAAGACAATCTTCAGAGCTTACCTGCCAGTTTGGCTGTACCCCTATGGAACTTTAATACGAAAATTTTACAAAATATTGTTGGTTCAATGATGCTCGACCCGGATTTGCTGAAAGTCGAAGTTCGGGATGAAAGTAATAACATTGTATATGAACAACAATCTGATGAATTGGGGCATGTGGATATCGCCTTTACCCTGGAAGCCCCAATTATCTATAGCAATGCCCATATAACCCAACAAGCCGGCACCATGATAATTATAGTTGGTAATACCCGTTTACAAGCCAATCAACAACGCGCTTTAAACGAAACCCTAATCACATTATTAGTAATGGTTATAACGCTACTAACCACCGTATGGCTTATTTATTATAAATTACTAGGCGGACCTATACAGGCCATACTGCAGGCTATAAAAAATAGCAAAGGCGATGCTTTTTTTGCGAAAGTGCAACACACATCTAATGATGAGTTAGGCGAAATTGCCAGTGCATTTAACGATATGCAAAATAACATTGAAGAACATCACCTTCGTCTGAAAAACAGTGAGTTACGCCTGAGAACGCTATACCACTCGACACCATCATTAATTTTCAGCTTTGATCAGCAAGGCATGATCAAAGATGCCAGTGATTATTTCCTGCAAAATCTAGGTTATGATCGAAGGGAAATTGTCGGCCATATGTTAAGCCACCTTCTCTATGATCAAAAAGATACAAACCAAATAAAAGACTGTATTCAAACTCTGTGGCTGAAGGGCAACTTAGCCGAATACCCTATAAATATAAAAACCAAGTCAGGGCAAAAAATGGAAGTCCTGATGGATGCAACACTTTCCGCCAGCGACTCCTATCCAGGGGCATTAGCCGTCATTACCGATGTCACCAGCCTAAATCAGGCAAGGAGTGAACTGGAATATCAAGCCAATACCGACGCCTTATCCGGCATAGCAAATCGCAACCATTTCCAGAAATACTTAGATTCACTATTTGAAAAAAGGCAAGAATGCCAAAGCCCCTTTGCACTGTTTTTTATAGACTTAGATCATTTTAAATCAGTCAACGATACCTACGGCCATCACGTTGGAGATAAACTTATATGTGCTGCAACTAAACGCATTAGCTCTCAATTACGCAACAACGACCACATTGCTCGGCTAGGGGGAGATGAGTTTGCAGTAATACTGCAAAATCTACAGTCACCAGAAAAAGCAGAAGAAATAGCCAGCCGCATAGTCAGTAAACTGGAAGAAAGTTTTCATTTAGCGGCAAGTGAGATCTATATTTCTGCATCAGTTGGGATTTCCATGTTCCCTTCCGATGCCGATAATCCAACCAAGTTAGTACAAAATGCAGATATCGCCATGTACCGCGCAAAAGAGGGAGGGCGTTGCCGTTATGCCTTTTACACACAGGAACATAATCAACATATTCAACAACGGGCTAAGATAGAAGCGCTATTACGTAGAGCGATTGATGATAAATTACTGGAACTGCATTACCAGCCTATCTTCAACCTTAAAAATGCCAAAATCACTGGTGCAGAAGCTTTATTAAGGCTCCGCAACGGTACAGAACTTATCTCCCCAAGCGAGTTTATTCCCATTGCCGAAGAAACTGGCTTGATAGTCCCTATTGGAGAGTGGTGTATACAACAAGCCTGCAAACAACAAGCCTTCTGGCGTGAAAATTTAAAACCGAATTTTTACTTATCTGTAAATGTATCCATACAGCAGTTTCAGTCCAGCCAATTTATCCACTGTATTAAAACTGCAATTGAAGAGCATCGCATACCTCCGGAAACTCTATTAATCGAGATTACGGAAAGCCTATTACTGCTTGATAACCAAGCAAATCAACGCATATTCAAAGAACTTGGCTCACTTGGCTGTAAGATTGCTATAGATGACTTTGGTACCGGTTTTTCTGCTTTAAGCTATTTGATGAAATTCCCACTAGATATACTAAAAATAGATCGCTCTTTTATTAGTAACTGCACTGATAAAGGGGCTTACCACGGCCTAGTCGAAGCAATTATTCAAATGAGTAAAAGTATGCGACTAGAAGTCATTGCCGAAGGTATTGAAACCCAAGAGCAATTAACAGCTCTTCGCCAGATTGAAAGTAAAGTGTACGCTCAGGGTTACTACTTTTCTAAACCCCTTAACGTAAAAGAATTTGAGGATAAATGGGCCTCCCTTCAACAAGAGGCCCATGAAAAAATTGTGGTTTCGCCTAAACGTTAAGAGCGTTTACATTAATTCTTTAACTGCGACTTAAATACACACCACACTCAAGATGATCGGTATAAGGGAACTGATCAAAAATCGCAAAGCGTTTTAACTCATGTGTTTGCGTGATAACTTTTAGGTTTTCAGCCAATGTATCTGGGTTACAAGAGATATACAGAATATTGTCATACTCTTGAACTTGCTTAACCGTATCATCATCTAGACCAGAACGCGGTGGATCGACCAAGACCGTTGTGAAGTTACACTCTTTCAAACCAAGGTCTTTGGTACGTCGTTTCTCTACGGCACCACTTAATACTTGAGAAAACTCTTCTGAGCTAATTCGAACCACATCAACGTTATCGATGTTGTTCTCTTCAATATTAAACTGAGCTGCACGTACCGATGTCTTAGAAATTTCAGTCGCCACAACACGTCGAAAGTTTTGCGCCATAGGCAGAGTAAAGTTGCCGTTACCACAATATAGCTCAACCATATCCCCCCCCGCATTTTGGGTAGCATCTAATGCCCAGGAGATCATGTGACGACACACTTCACCGTTTGGTTGAGAAAAACTATTTTCAACCTGCTTATAAATATAATCACGGCCATTGATATCTAGCTTTTCGATTACAAAATCTTGATCCAATAGGATTTTAGTTTTGCGCGAGCGGCCAATTAACTGAATGTTGTATTTCTGTTTAAGTTCACGTGCAGCTTCAGTCCATGTCTCATCAATAGGACGATGGTAAAGCAAAGTTACCAGCAGTTCGCCACTTAAGGTACTTAGGAAATCGATCTGAAACAGTTTTCGACGTAACACTTCATTTGGGCGAATGTCTTCAAGCAAATTAAACATAACTTCTTCAATTCGTTTAGACACCATTGGGCAGTGATCTATACGAATACGTGCATGTTTATTGCCCTTTTCAAACATCACATAGTAAAGGTCATCATCTTCGTGCCAAACACGAAACTCACAACGCATACGATAGTGACTTTTTGGCGATTCAAACACCTCTATCTCTGGCAAATTAAAATCAGCAAACTGTTCAGCAGTTGCTGCTTTTTTAACCGTTAATTGCGTTTGGTACTTTTCAGGTTCAACAACAGAGATAGACATTCATGCCTCAAACAAAGAACTTAAAACAGAGAAAAGGGGGATAAATCCCCCTTGATAAAGATGCATATTCTAGCAGGATGATAAGTTAGGCAAAACTACTCTTCACCCCTCCACAACCTGGATGAGAAAATTTATATCGACTCGCCAATTGCTGCCAATGGTTTATCTTATCCTCCAACCCTAAACGTTCCAAATAGTGATAACTTAAACGACTAGAAATCTGACAGCCCAGCACATTAGTCACATTAGGTAAAATAGCATCTGCAACGTGCACAGCCGTCAGTGCCGAAAAATCATCTGATTTACTCGACGCAGGAAAATGATGGAAAAGCACTGTTTCAATGACGGCAGGAGAAATATTCCAAAGCGATAACAAATACGCGCCAGCTTCTGTATGACTAACTCCCATACGCATTTTCTCAACTGCATATAAAGGCTGATTAAGATCTGTCGCTTCCTGCATAACCTTTTGATAGCCTTCAGGATCATGAGTTGCAAAAATCAACATACCGAAATCTTGTAAAAGTGCTGCTAAAAATGCTTGATCAGTTACAACGGGTGACGCTTTTACTGTACGACAGATCTCACGTGCTAAGCCGGCAACTAGAACAGAACGGTCCCGAATATGGTCAAATGCAAAGCTACTCCAACGCCCATCCTGAGGAAAATGTTCGAATACCTTGTTAGTTAGCACCAAATCCCGAACTTCACGCACACCAAGCAAAGACACCGCTTCTTGCAGGCTACTTATATTACGCTCTAAAACAAAACACGCCGAATTAACCAATTGTAAGATTTTGGCAGCCATCGCCATATCTTTTTCGATAATCCCTGCAATTATACGAGCATTACTTTTTGGAGAAGATAAGGCCTCATTAAGCTCTACATAGATATCAGGCAGAGAAGGTAAAACCTTAACACTCCCCACAAGTTCACGCACTTTATCTTGCCCTAGAATTCGTTGTGCCCTTGCACTCTCAGATATTCCTTGACCTAATTGCTCAGGCTCAATATCTAAAGGATAAAGTCGATGACAACATTCAGAAAAAGCGACTCGAGTAGACATACTCATAGGCCGATAAAGCCCTACCCTCATTGAACCGGGCTGTATATCTATAAGATTTTTAAGATGTGTTAACTCATCTTCAGCTTTAAAGCTACCTAGCTGTAGCATGATGATGGCGTAGGTTTCCTGCTGCGCAGAATTGAGCAATTGCTCCCAATCTGTAACCAAAGTCACTGAGTAATTAAAAAGTCCTTTTAGCTCATTCAGATAGGCATCAGCATCCGTTTTGTCAGAACATAGAAACAGAGCTTTATCTAACTCTGCATTGTGTGTAAGCATAAATTCACTTTTGGCTGAACACAAAACCAAAAATAAATGATCTCATGTTCTTAAGAGTAAACATCTCCCTTAACCAACACAGCCTGCTTAAACCTCCTGTATCCCTGCAGACCGAACAGTCGCATAGCTTACTTAAGTATGAACAATATTCCTACTTTTTATAGGGCTTTAATTATTTTTACACAAAACCGACCTGAGCTTGATATTCCGATGTAATAATCTGCCAGCGAGCCAATTCAGGCTCCATACCTATTTCTTCGATATAACTCATACTCAAACGGCTAGACATATCACAGCCGACAACACTCGTTGCAGCAGGCAATAAGGCATCGGCCACATGTACCGCAGTTAAAGGCGTAAATCCAGCTGCAGCATTAGCTTTTGGAAAATGATGGAAGAGAACGGCTTCTATCACGCGTGGAGGAAGATTCCATAAAGCTAAAAGATACGCCCCGGCTTCAGCATGGGTTACACCCAACTCTAATTTTTCAATTGCATAAACTGGCTGTTCCATCAGTGCTGCCTTGCTAATAACACGGTGATATTCAGCAGGATTATGGCTTGCCAGTACAAGCACACCAAAGTCATGTAATAGGCCTGCTAAGAAAGCCTGCGCTTGGACATGACGATCTGCCTTAGCAGCCCGGGCAATATGCTGTGCAGCTCGGGCCACAGCCATCGAGCGTTGATGGATCTGTTTAAAAGAGAAACTCTTCCAGTCATCTGTTTGCGGGTACGACTCAAACAGATGGGATGTTAATACTAGGTCTCGAATCATTCTGACACCAAGAATGGTTACCGCCTCATGAATCCGATTAATTTCTCGACTTAACCCAAAATAAGCAGAATTAACCAACTGCATTATTTTTGCGGCCATTACTGGGTCTTGTTCAATAATTTTAGCTATTTCTCGTGCATTCGAACGATCAGAATTCAGACAATTATTTAACTGTTCATAAACATCAGGTAGAACAGGAAGAGCTTTTAATGAAGTAATATAATCTCTAACAACCGGCTTATTGATTAGACCTGTGACATGTAAACTGTTGTATATATCATCAACGAGCTCTTGGGGATTACAATCGATCGGCAATGCATGGTGAGCTAACTCTGAGGCTCTTGCTGCTTGCAAAGGGGTGAGAGGACCAGAGATAACAACACGAATTATCCCAGGGTGTTTTTCTACAACATGCTGTAAAACATCTAAACCTTGTGAGGGATTCGTCCCTAAAGGAAAGACTAAAATATTTGCTGATGATTGTTCTAATGCCGGCAATAGCTGTTCAACACTATCTACAGTTATTGTTTCCCAATCGGCAATATCTGCAACAGCAGTCCCTAACTTTAAACTTTCAGGGCACAATTCACAGAATACTGCTTGATTATCAACTGCAGTGTTAGTTACGCGCGCATCCATATCAATACCTTCTGAACTTTAGTGGTCTTCCGTGACTGGTGTACATTCTACCATTCTAGGTCTAGTTGGGTATTACAAGATTGTCCAGAAATCAAACAACTGTATTAAAACTATTCAAATAAAAGCTAAATTTGCTCATTATCTATTAGTTTTGCGCAAGCACTACTTCGATAATGACTCCTCAAAATACCCTTCAAAATAAATATTTAATCTTCCCCTATTAGCTGTTTTTTAACTGTTCATAAAATCGACCAAAACGCGTAGAATCTGCGGTCTATTTTTTAATGATTTTAGGTTTTCAGGCAGATCATGACTGACAGCAAACGCAAAATTCTTGTAACAAGCGCCCTTCCGTATGCTAATGGCCCTATCCATCTTGGTCATTTGGTGGAATATATCCAGACTGATATTTGGGTTCGCTTCCAGAAGCAACGTGGTCATCAATGTGCATATGTGTGTGCTGATGATGCTCACGGCACGCCAATCATGCTAAAAGCTGATCAGATGGGTATTTCACCGCAAGAATTGATCGATAAAGTAAGCGAAGAGCACCAGCGTGACTTCTCTGGTTTTATGGTTGGTTTTGATAACTACCACTCTACTCATTCACCTGAAAACCAGCACTTCTCATCAAAGATTTACACAGCTTTGCGTGATGGCGGTCATATCGCTAAAAAGACTATCACTCAGGCGTATGACCCAGAAAAAGAGATGTTTCTTCCTGATCGTTTCGTTAAGGGTGATTGCCCTAAATGTGGTGAACCAGATCAGTATGGCGATTCCTGTGAAAAATGTGGTGCAACATACAGCCCTGTTGAATTGAAAAATGCTTACTCCGCAGTTTCTGGTGCGAAACCAATTGAGAAAGAGTCCGAGCACTATTTCTTCAAACTAGGCGATTTCGAATCGTTCTTACGTAACTGGGTAGATAACCACGTTCAGGAGCAGATGATTCATAAACTGAATGAGTGGTTCGAATCAGGCTTACAAAACTGGGATATTTCCCGTGATGCACCTTACTGGGGTTTTGAAATTCCAGATGCTCCAGGTAAATACTTCTATGTATGGCTGGACGCGCCTATCGGTTACATGGCTAGCTTTAAAAACTGGTGTGATAAGAACGGTGTTGATTTTGACGAATACTGGTCTGAATCATCAGAAACTGAGCTATACCACTTTATCGGTAAAGATATCGCTTACTTCCACACCCTATTCTGGCCAGCAATGCTAGAAGGTGCAGGCTTCCGTAAGCCAACTGGTGTTTTCTGTCACGGCTTCTTAACGGTTGACGGTCAAAAGATGTCTAAATCTCGCGGCACGTTCATCATGGCTGAGACATACCTAAAGCATCTGCGCCCTGAATACCTGCGTTATTACTTTGCAGCTAAGTTAAGCTCAGGCATAGATGATATCGACCTTAACCTTGAAGACTTCCGTATGCGTGTTAACGCAGACTTGGTCAACAAAGTTATCAACATCGCTTCTCGTTGTGCTGGCTTTATCAAGAAAAAGTTTGATGGTGAAATGGCGCCTGCTCTATCTGAGCCTGCGCTATACCAAGAAGCGGTTGCTGCTGGCGAAAGCATTGCCAACGCTTATGAAAATCGCGAATTCGGCAAAGCGATGCGTGAAATCATGGCGCTTGCTGATAAAGCTAACCAGTACATCGACACCGCTGAACCTTGGGTACTTGCTAAACAAGAAGGTAAGGAGAAAGCGGTACAAGATTGCTGTTCAATGGGCATCAACCTGTTCCGTGTCATTCTGACTTACCTTGCGCCAGTACTTCCGCAAGTTGCAGAAGAAGCTCAAGCTTTCCTAAATGTTGAGAATATGGCGTGGGATGCTATTGAAGCACCTCTACTTAGCCATAAGATCAATAAGTTCAAACCGTTGATGCAGCGTGTAGAAGAAGACAAAGTAAACGCAATTATCGAAGAGACTAAAGAAGTCTTGGCCGCACTCGCTGCTGCAACTGAGCAAAGCTCCAAAGCAGATAAAGGTCCATTAGCTGACGAGCCAATTGCCGATACAATTGAGTTCCCTGATTTTGCTAAAGTCGATCTGCGTGTTGTACGCATCGCCAAAGCAGAACATGTTAAGGGTGCGAATAAACTTCTACAGTTAACGCTAGATTTAGGTGGTGAAACACGTAATGTCTTTGCAGGCATTAAATCCGCATATGCTCCTGAAGATCTAGAAGGCAAACTAACCGTGATGGTTGCTAACCTTGCTCCGAGAAAGATGAAGTTCGGTGTTTCCGAAGGTATGGTTCTGGCAGCGGGCCCTGGAGGTGAAGATCTATGGATCCTCAACCCAGACGAAGGCGCACAACCAGGTATGCGCATTAAGTAACTCAATAAGGGGCGGTCATTCTGCCCCTTTTTTCTTTCCGCTTTCAATACACTTCCTCTCGCCCTTTAATTCTCAATCTCTTCACGCTTTATCACTTCACAACAACTTAGCTACCCAATTTCTTTTTCATTGAAATTAAAGGGTTATATTTCAAAGCAAGAAGGTCTATGCTGTTGGATAAGGTCTTTTGCTAACCATTAAAGATTGGCTAACACACCTTAGATACCGACGATTTTTTTCAGGAGCAGATATGCCGTATAACGAAGAGATCATGCAAGAATTGAATGTATTGAATATGTTTAACCTCGATACAACGCAAGAAGGTATTAAAGTTCACTCCTCCGCTAAACCCGAGATTATTGCTGCTACACAGCGCCTATTTGATAAAGGTTTAGTCACGCAAACCGATGGTGGATATTTAACACCATTAGGACACGACGCAGCTGAAAACAGCCAAACGCTATTGACCATACTATTGACCGAAAGTCGCTTATAGTTCATAAAAATAAAGGGCCTTCCGGCCCTTTATCTATTTGTTAATGCCTCAGAGACCAGCATCTGGATGAGTAGCTATAAAGTGCTCCATAACTCTACGTAGCAAAGCAGCATGTTCATCATCCCCTTGCCTTTCAGCCTTAGTGATGTCATCCAAAATAATACGCTTAATAAGCTTCTCACCTTGGTGTTCTACCAAATAGTTCCCCATAGCCATAGCTATGATAGGGTCAACATGTTCATGCTCAGCAATCGCGTCTACTTCAGATGCAGATAGGCCGCTCATTTCCAAACACTCTTGATAAGTTAACATGGTCAAACACCTCTTCCTCATTGAAACCTAAATACATTCTTGTACACCCTTGCCTAAAGGATTTTCTAACCTTGGCACTTTCAGTGTAAATCAAATTAACACCTAAGCGATTCATGAAGGGACAAAGATCAAACAAGGCTGATTAAGATCAAACTATTGCAAAAATAAAGAAGCACTCTAATATCCACCATCAGACAACACCTGAATTAAAGGCATAAATATGACCCTGAATGAATTTCTACAGCAACTGGGAAATAACGATCAATTAGATTTTGAAGACACTATTCAAGTGATCGCTGATAACTATGAATTTTCCCCGACTGCTTTCACTAACGGTGACGTGCGTAACGAAGTAGGACAAAACGAAGGTAGCTGTAAAATATTCGCTTTTGCACAGCTAAACAGCCTGGATCAAGAAAAAACACTTTGCTGCTTCGGCCGTTTCTACCAAGATGTATTAAAGACACCTGAAGGTGATGATCACGGCAATATCCGTAACTTTATGCAAACGGGCTGGGAAGGCATTAGCTTTGATGGTAGCGCTTTAACGGCTAAATAATTACAAAGCTGTAAAAGTAAAAAAGCCGGTATTCAATGAATACCGGCTTTTTGTAGGTCACATAAAACTAAGATACAGGTTTAAGCAAGACTGTCATCAGCAACCTTGTATTTAGGATCTTCAATCACATTTACTTCAACCAGATTACCCGCTTTTTTCATTAGCGCGCGGCACTCTGGACTTAGATGACGAAGGTGAAGCTCTTTACCTGCTTTTTCATACCGCTCAGCTAAAGAATCAATTGCTTCGATACCTGAATGATCCATAACTCGGCAATTCGCAAAATCGACGATCACCTCAGGTGGATCCATCTTAGGATTAAACTGATCACGAAATGTCTGAATTGATGCAAAGAATAGCGGGCCATTAGGCAGATAAACCTTTGTGTCGTACTCTTCACGTACTTCAAATGCCATGTTACTTGCGTGTTTCCAAGCAAATACTAGTGCAGAAATAATCACACCAACAATTACCGCAACCGCTAGGTCCTGCCAAACAGTTACGCCTGTTACCGCGATCACAACGATCAAGTCAGAACGAGGAATCTTGCCCCATAGACGCAAACTCGCCCACTCAAAGGTACCGATTACAACGATAAACATAACGCCGACAAGCGCTGCTACCGGAATAATTTCGATCAAGCTTGAGCCAACCAAAATAAATGCCAATAGGAATAATGCCGCGGAGATACCCGAAGCACGGCCTAAACCACCCGAGTTGATGTTAATCATACTCTGACCGATCATGGCACAACCGCCCATACCACCAAAGAAACCAGTTGCTACGTTAGCAACACCTTGGCCAATACACTCTTTGTTGCCACGACCACGGGTTTCTGTGATCTCATCGATCAAGGTCAAGGTTAGTAGAGACTCAATCAGGCCGATCGCAGCTAAGATCAAAGCGTAAGGAACGATAATCTTAAGGGTTTCCAAATTGATCGGAACCATTGGGATATGGAACTCAGGGAAGCCACCAGCAATGGTTGCAGCTGGGTTACCCGTCATATCTGCAAGTACATCTTGTACTGTACGAGCATCTAGATCTAGACCAATAACCAACAGCGTCACTGTAACAATCGCAGCAAGCGAGGAAGGAATAATTCGCGTGATCTTAGGCAAGAAGTGAATAATTGCCATTGTCAGGGCAATCAATCCCAGCATTAGCATCATCTGCTCACCTTGCAGCCACTGCAAGTTACCCTCTGCATCAGTGAACTGGAATTGCTTCATCTGGGCAAGGAAAATAACGATTGCCAAACCATTTACAAAACCAAGCATCACAGGGTGCGGAACCAAGCGGATAAACTTACCCAAGCGGAAGATACCGGCCAAAATCTGGAATATCCCCATTAGCACAACGGTGGCAAAGAGATATTCAACCCCATGCATTGCCACAAGGCTAACCATCACTACCGCCAAAGCACCAGTAGCACCAGAAATCATACCTGGTCGACCACCGATAGTGGCAGTAATCAGTCCGACCATAAACGCTGCATATAAGCCAACTAATGGCTCAACACCAGCAACAAACGCAAAAGCTACAGCTTCAGGTACCAGCGCCAAAGCCACTGTCAAACCTGAAAGCAGGTCGCTTTTTAGCGATTGTGTCTTAGACACAAGCAATTGGATCATTTATCACCTCGGGTAGACACTGGTTCTTTTTTGACCAGACCGTGTAAAAGCGCGCGAGTATAGCAAAAGCAATGGCTAATTTCAGGAATCAGGGGCGAATAATCCCTAATAGTTTTTTTCTCAATAAAGAAATGTTCGCTGATGCAATATCGCTAGCTAACTTAGAAAGTTCTGGAAGACCATTAACCTCTTGAATATCAATTAATTCAGAGAGGTTTTTCCATGCATAAGGCAACTTATCGCAATGCGACATCATGCCACCATCTTTATCAGTAGCGAGATATCTTACTCGACCAATTCCGGCAGCAAGTATACGTGTACAACACATAGGACAAGGTTCTAAGGATGTCAGTAACATTAGGCCAGATCTGGAGGAATAATTTGGATAGGTGCGTTCAAATTCATCGATAACACACATCTCGGCATGGGCAGAAGAGTTAAAACCTGCAGAGAAAACTTGATTACCCGATTCCGCTAAGATATCGCCTTCTCGACTTATCAGTAGAGCCCCTACACCATAGTTACCTTTGTCAGTGGCATCCATAGCCAATTGACAACAACGTAACGCCCAACCTTCCATACCACATCTGTATTCATGACTATAAGTGGCTAAACGCACCCTTAAATTATCGATGTTTACTTCACTATCAGACATATTGACCTTAGGCATATCCATCTACTGAGTAATGTTACCTAGTATGGATTAAATCAAAGCAAAAGGTCTAATTAAGCAAGGTCGAGTAGATTTAATTGCTTAGGTTGCTGATCTAGCAAAGGTTTTAATTTATATCCGACACCGAGTAATCGCACAGGTCGCCCTCCCCGATTAAATGCATCAATCAGTAGTTGGCGAAAATGAGCTAAATCTGGGATTGCGACGGCATGCTCCGCCGTAGTTTGGATGAAATCAAAAAATTTAACTTTAACAATCACGCCTGTGATTTGTTTATCCTTGCCGTGCTTTGCAAACCTTTCAGCTAACTCCTCTAATAAGCTCGGTAGCTTTTCTAAGCAAGCTTCTACATCACCTAGATCATTTGCATAAGTATGCTCAACACTAATAGATTTTCTAATCCGGCTGGTCTGCACAGGCCTATCATCAATACCTCTAGCTAGCTCAAACAAACGCTTTCCGAACTTTCCAAAGCGCTCAACCAACTCAGCCAATGAACGTTTTCGAAGATCCAAACAGGTAGAAATACCCATCGACCCGAGTTTCTCTGCGGTTTTCTTGCCTACACCGGAAATTTTATCTACCGATAAGTCATCTAGAAATGCTGTGATTTGAGCAGGTTTGACGACATATAAACCATCAGGCTTATTCCAATCACTGGCAATTTTGGCAATAAATTTATTCGGGGCAACGCCTGCAGAGATAGTAATACCAACCGTTTCTTTCACCCTCTGACGGATCTCTTCAGCAATATAAGTTGCACTTCCTTGGCACAGATCAGTCCCAGTCACATCTAAGAAAGCTTCATCAAGAGATAACGGTTCAATGATATCGGTATAGTCTCGAAAGATATCCATAATCTGTCGAGAAGCTTCGCGGTACTTATCCATGTTGCCATGTATGACGGTGAGATCAGGGCACAACTTAAGGGCCTGAGCGGTCGCCATAGCCGAGCGCACTCCATATTCACGGGCGGGATAATTACAGGTTGCGATGACTCCACGACGAGAGGGATCACCGCCAATCGCCATAGGTATTTGCTTTAGTGCTGGGTTATCTCTCATCTCAACCGCAGCAAAAAAGCAATCACAGTCACAATGAATGATTTTTCGTTGCATAAAAACAAATACTGTTTATTTATACAGTTATATTATTTTCATTTGATCGAAAAATCAAAATTCTTTGCTAAGCTGAAGGATAAAGGCTTTAGGAATTCTGGGTAGCTCTCTCTCTTCCTCTATTCAACTACCCAGAATTCCTCCTTAAACTAAACCCGAGAATTCCTATGGACAACGATCCTCACGGTTCCAATACCCGTTCAGGAAAAGACAGACGAGAACTCAAGGACAGGCGAGCCGAAATCAGGTTTGAACCTGATAATCCCAATCGTCGCCAAAATCCAGGACGCAGGCAGGAGGATGGTGATCTTTGGACTAAAGCCTTGAAAGAGAATGACACTAGTGGCGATTAGCAACCTGTCATAAAATCGTAAAGCAATCGTCAAAGGTTGGTCATACTCCCTCCCTATATTTTTACGTTATGAACATACGTGAAAATACTTCCCAGCCAGAAACGCCTGTCCTAAACGTAGAACAAGCTGTAATTAATAAGTTTCCAGACTTTGACGCTAAGCCAACACCTTTTAAGCGGTCTGCACTGCATATGCTACGCAAGTTGGTACATGAGAAAGAGATCAATACCTTCTTAGCCAAAAACAAAGATGCCCATGGTTTTGAATTTATTGATCGCGTCCTGGATTACTTTAACTTTGGTTACAGCATCAGTAATCATGATCGGGCAAATATCCCCTCGTCTGGGCGAGTAGTCATCATTGCCAATCACCCACTTGGTGCACTCGATGGATTATCACTGCTAAAACTGGTTGGTGAAGTTCGTAGAGATGTAAAAATTGTCGCTAATGATGTTCTGATGAACTTTGACCCTATCAGCAATCTATTCCTGCCTGTTGATAACTTAAATGGGAATACACGTAAAAAGAACATCGAGGGTATTGTTGATGCCCTAAGGCAAGAACAAGCTGTAATCGTCTTCCCTGCCGGTGAAGTTTCACGTGCAGGGATTACAGGCATCAAAGACGATAAATGGAACAGTGGTTTTCTACGTATTGCTCGCAAAGCCAATGCACCAATCCTACCTGTGTTTATTGGGGGTAAGAACTCACCACTTTTCTATAGCGTTTCTTATTTGAACAAGAACTTCTCCACCATCATGCTGGCCCGAGAAATGTTCAAGCAATACTCAGTGACGATCCAGATAAAAGTTGGCGAAGCAATTCCATATTGCCAAATCGATGCCGTGCCAGTATCCACAGCAGAAAAAACCAAGCTGCTTAAAAAGCATCTCTACAGGATTGCCAAAAATAAGAAACCTCTTTTTATCACCGAGAAAACCATCGCACACCCTCAAGATCGTCAAAGCATCAAACAAGAACTGCGCGATGCTGAACTACTCGGTGAAACCGCTGACGGTAAGAAAATTTATCTATTCGACTTTATTAAAGATTCGGCAGTGATGCATGAACTTGGTCGTTTAAGAGAGATAGCATTCCGCTGTGTTGGTGAAGGCACTGGCGCAAAAAAAGATCTCGATCACTATGATCAGTACTACCGCCACATCATTCTCTGGGATGAAGAAGAGTTAGAAATTGTCGGGGCTTATCGATTGGCAGAAGCAGCTAAGCTGAAAGAGCAACCTGAAAAGGCACTCTACAGCAGCGACCTTTTCCAATATAACGATGAGATGCAGCCCTATTTCTCACAAGGCATCGAACTTGGTCGTAGTTTTGTACAACCCAAATATTGGGGAAAGCGTAGCTTAGATTATCTCTGGTATGGGATTGGTGCGTACCTTCGCAAACACCCCGAAATTCGCTATATGTTTGGCCCAGTCAGCCTAAGCAATAATTATCCTAAGGCTGCGAAAGATATGTTGGTTTGGTTTTATCGTCATTACTTTGAGGATAGTGAGAACCTCGCTAGTTCCGTTTCCCCATATGGAATCGACGACGTTACTGAAGAGCATATGAGAAGCCTCTTCTGTGGAAACAATTACAAAAGTGACTTCAGTATCCTAAAAGAGCAATTAGAGTTTATGGGTGTAAACGTCCCAACACTTTATAAGCAATACAGCGAACTGTGCACTGAAGGCGGTGTTCGTTTCCTAGATTTCGGTGTAGATCCAGACTTTAACTACTGCATCGATGGTCTAGTTTTAGTAGATATAAGCTACGTTAAAGAAAAGAAGCATAAACGCTATATTGGTGAATAAGTCTTAAGGTTTGCGTTTACGCACTTCATTATTTCAGAGCGTAAACCAAACCCTTCTTAAAACCTACTCTGCATGTTGATGCAGATATCTCTTCGCAGCGGTCATTCTCTCTTTGGTTTCCGGATGAGTAGACAGATATTGGCTATATTCCTTTACTTTCGAAAAGGGTTCTTCGTGTTGAGAATCCGCATTCGAATCTCCGTCGTCAGCGACAATAAGTTCCAGTGCTTCTGCAAAACGTATGGGATCAATCCCTAGTTTAATCATTTTCTCAAAAGCAAACTGGTCGGCTTCTATTTCCGCTTCTCTTGAATAGTGTTGTTGCATCAAAAAAACAGGAAAACTCACTAACAATTCCTGTAATAACGCTTCATCGTTACCCATGATTGCCAATAACAAAACACCAATCGCGGAGCTATGGACTAAACGCGTCATACCATGATGATAATGAACATGACCAATCTCATGCAGTATCACACTGTCTAACTGCCCCGGGGCTTGCAGCCGATCGACTAACTCATCAGTTAAAACAATATCACCAGAAGGCAGTGCAAAAGCATTAGCTAACCCACCTACATTCCTAAAATACAGTTTTAGATTATGTTCACCTGCATAAACTTGCGTAAGCTTTTTATCAAAGTTATCAATGATCTTTGCTTGCTTTTCATCAGTTAATTCACTGGGCTCAAATAAAGCCTTGTCCATCACGTCAAGGGTGTGAGTACTCAAAGTTTCGGCGAAACTAGAAGGTAAAGCTGCAGCTACATATTTGCTACCCGCAGGTAACCCCCAAACAAACATGGCAACGGTTAAAAGGGCTACCATCACAGCGGATGAAATAATCATCCCCCAGTGAGTTTCAAGCCGATGAAACCAGCTTGATGCGCGAGAATGCTGAGCTTTTTGAGAATATTTTAACCACTGATCAATGGCGTCATTCTCTGCCGTCTGGAATAAACCTTGATCTTGAATATAAACTTTCCTATCTATACTCCCGACACGATCACTAAAGCTTAGCTGCTTCAAGTCACCCGAATAGATTACCTGCTCACCCGAACGAATCTGGAAAGAATTATCGCTTAGGTATAGCTCTGCCAGTACCTTGGCAGAGCTATCTGTTTCAAACCAAGCACCTTTGATCAAACAGCTAACCCTAAGTCAGAATCAACGTCAAAAGCTTCACCCATTTCATCAGTCAACGCAGATTGTTTCGCCTGTTGATCACTTACATACTGACCGAGATCACCTTCCACTTCAGCTATTAGGCTATCAGCAGAGTACCTTGCCTTCCGGACATCCACCCAAGGTTTGGCAAAGCCCAAAGAGACAATCATCAGTAACAAATTAACCGCCTGTAATTTAAATAAGCCCCAAACAGTCATTTTAGATTCAAAACTCACCACCTGATCCAAAGAAGTCTGGTTAAGAGTGTAATTTCTGATATTCACTTGGATATAAGCTTTGCTCCAGATACCAAAGAGAACATAAACAACTACCGTAAGCGGGATAAGGATCATCGCAATACGATTATTCATGGATGACATAACGAGATCAGGCCCTTGGCTTAAAGCCGATATTGCAGTTACGCCACCCAAAAAGATTGATGGCACTATGACTGCCGCTACAATCACAACTAGAGCGATAAGCAAAAGCTTAAGGTACATCCAATAAAAGAAACCGGCAGAAATTTTCGCTTTAAATTGGCCTTGACCAAATCGAGCGCTATTTACATAAAAGTTTTGAAACATTCCTTGGATAAGAGGGATCATCAGATAAATTGCTAAAATACCGACAGAAGCCAGACCAAGCAAAGCCTCTGTAGTTGCCCCCAAATGATAAGCTAAGCCACCTAAAGCGCCTAAAATCAAAACCGGAGCTAAAGGCAACCACAGCATAATTTCATAGGCTTTTCTCAGCTTACCCTGCAAATTAAAGTGTACATTGCGATAACTACACATACGTGCATTAAATTTCAGCGCATTCCATATGATCCAAGGAGTCGCAAACATGATCACCACAGCGGTGATACCACCAAAAATAGGGTTAAGGTTATCTAAAAAAACAAATGTCACTAATACAGCAAAGGCGATAAGACGGCCTTTTAATATCTGTATTGGGGTTGCATGGTATTCAAAATTATCGCCATTCAGTTGAGTATTACCGTAAAAGTAACGATTAGTTCGTACTTTCGCCCAAGCTGAATAAATACCAAGCGTTAATATACTGAGCAGGATATTTACAATCCAAATTTTGAAGAATTCTCCACCTGTGCCCATAAACTGGAAAGGTTTCCGATTTGCGGATAGATTTTCAGCAACGTCCTGAGTCATCTTAACTTCATCCCTGTATGAAAAAGATAAATACTACAGGGCTAAAGAGAAATAGAGAACGGTTTATCGAAATTCAGGCACTTTTCCCGACAACTTATTCTGCCGGAGCTCTAAGGTCATCCGGCCTCACCCAATAACGGCTATTAGTGATCGGCGTATCTCTAGGAAGTAAGGGATTACTTATCGCTATGAAATTTTTTTCACCCCACTGAGTTAATGGAAATAACTTCGACGTGATTGGATGATTCTCTAGTAGCTGGTCAAACTCTCCTGAATCAATGGCCCTTTCCAGCCCTAACTCCAATCGTTTCGCCAATTTGGTATTACCTTTACGAACAAAGAAATACATGGGAAATGGGTAATAAACAATCGAGTCAGAGAACAAACGTAGATTTGGATATTTATCACGTCGAGCCGTTAATTCAGGGCCTCCCTCATGAATTCCGCGAGGAAAAAAATCACAACGCCCGGCTGCTAGCTGGCCAAACATAAGTTCATAAATCGGCCCTCTTCTGACCTCAATACCCGCACTTTCCAAAATATCTGAATCCGGCCAATGCCTTCCTTGGCAAGCGGTATACTTTCTTAAATCCTCTAGGCTTCTTATTTCTTGGAAGTTAGATTTAGAATCTTCTCGTATAATACTAAGGCGATAACCTAGTAACCCCTTCAAAAGGGGAATTCGAATCGCTGTAAATTCTTCTTCTCGATCAATAGAGGTGCCTGCCCAATATACATCTATGATTTCTCCCCTTTTCAATTCATAAAAAGCTCGGCCTTGCTCCATTCTCACTACATGTGTCACCTTGCTTTGGCCGTACTCAGAAGAAGTGTTATCCAACATCAATTGCAGCAAGGAAACAAAATAATTATGGCTGACATCAAAATCAGATTGAGGTGGAATTGTACGTAATTCTGTGGACGCAAAGCTTGCGGAACAATAGAGATTTCCAATGGATATCGCAGCAATTATTAAAATCTGACTTAATAACTTTTGTAGAGATACCCGCATCCTACATAACTCTCTCAAAAATCAACTCAGTAAAACCCAAAGGTTTCACTTTAATGGTTTAAAACTAAGTCTAGCTGGATAAACAAAAAAAACCGCTTAGTAGAAGCTACTAAGCGGTTTTTAGTTAGATTAAAGCTAAAGGTTTGAAGCTACTTTTGAGAAGGTGCTTTAATATCCATCTCAGTATTCAATTCAATACCTTGAGACTGAAGATTCAACGCCAATTTAACTTTCATATCCATATTTTTAAGCGTTTCCATCTGCTCAGTTAGTTCTGGGTCAGCAGCCATTTCCATAACCGGTAGAAGCGGCGTAAGCATCTTTTTATAGTCCATTGAAAAATTCAACAAGCCATTACCCGAGATCTGTTCTGAACCCAATGTATCTGCCAGAGCCTGACCACTTTCTCCTGCGAAGATAACCAAGTGCTGGCCCTTCAACGCTAGCATAGGCTTCACGTTTACTTCAGGAGGCATCGGTACCATCGTAGATAGATCAATAGCAGTACCATCTTGAGGTAGCTGAATAGCCGCTAGAGGCGGAGCAAATGACTTCGCCATATCAAACAGCACTTTTGGATTATCAGCAGAGAGAGAAACAATACCCTGTAACGACTCTAGCTCTGGCGCAAAACCTTCTGTCTTCAAGCTGAAGTCCTGAATAGCAGCACCGATACCTTTGACACCTTGAGCCATACCCGTAAACATCGCTAAAGCTGCTGGGTTAGCCTGTTGAACACCCGCTTGCATCTCAGCTAATGGCGCACATTTGTAGGTAGGTTCTAGCATATTGCTCCAAATAGAAGACAAACCAGTACCTAGCTTGTTGGCATCAATACCTACACCCAAACCAAATACCTGTGCATCGTTTAGGTATGATGGGATATAACCTTGAAGAGAAGCTAACGCATCCATCACGACTTTATTCTTGCTTTCAACAACAGTTGAAACACGCATAAAGCTGCGTTCTGGTGTAATTTGAATATCATCAGCGCTACGCGCACCGATTACAGTACGTGGCCAATTAGCCGCAATTGCAGCCATTTCAGACTGACATTCAGGATTACGCACATCAGCCAAACCGTCAGGATCGCCTGACGCAGTCATCGCTTGAGTCAACATGCTAGCCAATGTATTACCGTTTTCAGTGGTAAAGGCTGTCACTAGCTGCTGATGATCGATATAAGAGATATAGTTATTTATAAAGCCGTGTTGCGTTGCAATCTGCTCGACTGTACCAGCCTGTTGAAGCGACTTTTCAGGTTCTGCTTGAGCTAAAGCAATATCAATTGTTTTAGCATCATTTACATGAGTATTGATGGTCCAAGTAGCCCAACCATCTTCAAAGGCTACAAGTACTTCGAACTTCTCGCCTTTTTCATTATTTTCTAACGTATAAGCACGGTATTGTAGATCGCCAGAACTGCGCAGTTCGTGTTTAAAACCACTGTCTTGTTCTGCCTTGTCTAACGCAGCCCATAAACCTTGGGCATCTGTTACTTCATAGCGAATGACTGGAATGAAACCCACTGCGTAGACATACATTCTTAATTCATCTGGTAAACCAAATGTTTTTTGAAATTCAGCAGGCGAGCCTGCGGCGTCAAAATAAGCTTTGATAAGGCTAGTGAAGAAACGTTTTTTCGGATCAGTTTCATCATCTAATGCATCTAGCAGTTCTTGAGGTGCTTTTGCCTGAAGAGAGCTCGTGGACTGAAGGTAGTTTTTAAGTGGAAACGGTTCTAGCTGACCAGAGAAGAAAACCGTGTCGGCAGGCACATATGCCAATGGGGATTTAGATGTGGCACTAATACCACCATCTTGTTGGGTTAGGATGTAGCCAACTGCACCGGCTGCTACAACTGCACCGGCTATAATGACATTACGCACCTTACAAAACTCCTTTTATAAATTTTACTAGATCTTAACTGAACTGATTCAAACTGTCGTTAGTCTCAGAAGAAAATAGGAATAATTCTTACTAAGGATTAGGCCAAGCTAATAATATAAAGAATTTTTGTATTAAATTTATTATTTGACCGTAAAATCAGCATGCAAATGAAGAAAGATAAAGACCTAACAACACTCTCTTCTAGAAAAGAACTGGATGAATTTATTCAGCTCGCCAACGAACTCGTACCTGCCAATGCTAACGCTCAGGGTCGTATTTTGTTTGCATTAGATGCAACAGCCAGCCGCCAAGCCACATGGGATCATGCCTGCCATCTGCAAAATCAGATGTTTTCAGCCACCAGCGAAGTCGGAAACCTTGCCGTTATGCTTTGTTACTTTCGGGGTTATCAAGAGTTCCAGCATAGTAAATGGCTTAACCAGCCTACTCAGCTTAGACAGATTATGGAGAATGTCTCTTGTGCTGCTGGTCATACCCAAATACAGAAGGTACTTCAGTTAGGTATAAACGAAACTCGAAAACAAGAGGTCAAAGCTATCATCTATATCGGTGATAGCCAGGAGGAAAGTACCGACAAGCTAACTTCTCTCGCAGGCCAACTTGGGTTGCTTAAAACCCCAGTTTTCATTTTCCAGGAAGGTTCTGACTGTCGAGCAAGGCAGGCTTTCACTGCCATCGCTCATCTATCAGGCGGTGCTTATCACCACTTCGATCATCATAGCTCTGAATTGTTAAAGCAACTTTTAATTGCCGTTGCGATTTATGCCAGCCAAGGTAAACCAGCATTTCAACACTATATTGAAAATAAAGGGCAAGCAGCCAAACATCTACTTGAACAGTTACGGTAAAATAAACAACTTAGTTATTACGATTTTTTAGGCATCAGTAAAGGTAAATTGTGAATCCAATTAGTTTAGTAGTTTTAGCCGGATTAGGTTTTCTGGTGTTCTTTTGGCTGAAGACACTTACACCAGCAAAGCGAACGCGCGCAATCATCGCTATTGTTTTAGTCATCATCTCTTTATTTGTGCTGTTAATGGCTCTGACCGGTAGGCTTCATTGGATTGCAGCCGTAGCAGCGGGCTTACTCCCTTTTGCACGCAGACTTTTTCCACTCTTTATTCGTTTCCTTCCTTTCTTTAATTATTTGTATAAAAAACGTCAGAACCAAGCAAGCTCGGGCAACGTTTCGAAAGTGGAAACAAAGATTCTGTCGATGCGTTTAGATCATGATTCTGGCGTGATGTATGGCACGGTAAAACAAGGACCACTACAGGGTAGAGAACTGGGGGAGTTAAGCGAACAAGAATTTATTCAATTACTTCAGTACTGTCGTCAACATGATGGGGAATCTACACGCTTATTAACAACGTATTTAGATAAGCGTTTTGGCGATAGTTGGCGCGAAGACGATATCCCGAATAACGATAGTGCTAACAATCACTCTCATCATGGGACGATGAGCCGCCAAGAAGCTTTCGATATTTTAGGTATTTCACCTAATAGCAGTAAGGAAGAAATTATCGCCGCACATCGTAAATTGATGCAGAAAATGCACCCAGACCGCGGCGGTAGCGATTATCTTGCAGCACAGATAAATCAGGCCAAAGATGTTCTGATTAACGATTAAATTTTCGATAGAGACGTTCGGGGCCGGCTCTTTCTAATCGGAACCCCGAATGTCCAAACGTAGGACTATATCCCTTTAACAACAAACCGCCCTTTTTATCTTTCTCAAATATTAGAATTTCATTATCTTCGCGACCGTCAATATCCACAAAATGAATAACAACTCGGCCATTTTTCATCAATTGCCAGGACCCCGTTTGAACGATTAACGGCTGACGATTACGATAATCTTGAGTTAAAACCGCTTGCTGATCGCTCGATAACTCTAAAGAGATATAACGCCCTTGTGACCTTAATCCAGGTAGCTCGACCCCATATAAGCCAGGTAGTGTTCTGAGATCCAACTTTCCTTGCCTAGCACAGCCTTCAAAGACAGTACCATTCAACACCATTTGAGCGGTATATTCGTATTCAATTCCATAACGATCTTTACAATGTAAATGATCGACTTTTAATGTCAGGCTGTGACGTTTTATACCCTTTAACTCGCTATCCCACTCGATACTGCTGCCTAATTGAATAGGGTCGTTTAACGGGAAAATAAGCTGTTTCAGGCGATCAAACCTCTTAACATGTATGCCATCATCACGGACATCCGCTATCCATAAGGGACGGTCACCTGCAGCACGGTATTCATTGCCTGATAGTTCATAATTACAGGTTGATTGATTACCACCTATCAGATGTACCTGATAAACCTCCCACGGCTCGCCAGGCGCTATATGTGATCCACTCATCTCTGCATAAAAAGCAGGCTCCATGGAATTATCCAATTTCCGCTCTAATCGACCGGTATGATCATTAATCAACTCGCGTTTATTAACATAACATGGCTTAAAACTGAGCCCTTGATCAGTTATGTTCACTACACCACGTCGGAACAACGGACCTTCCTCAGAACTGAATTCTGAAGGTTTTTTCTGACAAGCCGTTAGCGTAGCGACCGTAAAAAAAACTGCAAAAAAAGGGAGAAATGAGAAGTATTTACCGGTTATCATATTAACTATTGCGAGATGCGGTTTGAATAATGATAATAAGACAATAGAACAAGGAGGGCAAAATATGGCTAGGCCAGCAGAGTTTGATCGTACTGATGTCTTAGAGAAAGCAATGAATGTTTTCTGGAGAACAGGTTACAGCGCTACATCAGTAACCGATCTCGTGAATGCGACCAAACTAAAACCGGGATCACTATACGGTGCATTTCAAAGCAAACGTGGTTTGTTTTTAGAAGTTATAGATACCTATGCTGCGCGCAGTCTAAATCGCGTTTCTAGCGTGATGGAAGATGCTGAAACACCGCTGAAGGGAATCGAACAATTTTTTAAATGCTTCTGTGACGATCTAGTACATGACCGTCTTGGCAAAGGCTGCCTGATGGTCAATACCATGCTAGAACTTGCTACAGAAGATGATGAGATCAGAGAACGTGTAGGAGGCTACCTAAGTCAGGTTGAGACCTACTTTACCAATGCCCTGACTCAAGCTCAGGAACAAGGTTTGCTGGATAAACAACAGTCTCCTGAAGATCTCGCAACATACCTAATGACAAATATTTGGGGGCTTCGCGTTTTAAGTAGCAAGCGTCCAGACCAGTCTAAATATGATGCAGTCATCACAAATATGCTAAAGGCACTTCACAGCCCGTGCCATTAGTACTGGCTTGCAATTAAATAAAAAAGCACCGATTAATGGTGCTTTTTTATTTGTATAAACCTACGCTTATTTCACATCATAAGCACAACGAAAACCGATCGATCCATAAACGCTTCTGCCACTTACCGGCGGTTTCACATTTCGGAATGAACTACGCAAATAAGCTTTATTCTCATCCCAAGAGCCACCACGAACCACCCGTTGACGTCCCTGATCTGGACCAATCAGATCTCCATTCGCATAGCGTTCAAGGCCGTTTTTAGCGTACCAGTTCATCGTCCATTCACCGGCATTACCATGCATATCATGTAAGCCATAAGCGTTTTCAGCGTGACTACCTATTGGCCAAGTACGATCTTCACCGCAACCATCAGGTTCATTAGGGACCGATCCCATTGTTTTTCCGTCATCAAGAATGGCTTGTTTACAACTTACTTCTTGGCCCCACGGGTAGCGCGTAAGCGTATTGGCCCGCGCTGCTTTTTCCCATTCTGCTTCAAAAGGTAAACGGCCGCCTTTAGCTCGACAGAAATCTAAAGCCTGCTGCCAATCTACACAGTTAATCGGGTGATTACCTCGCCCCTCTGCACCCAAATTACAATACTGGTTTCGTTTATGGTCTTTTGGCCGTTGGCAATTCCCTGCCTCAATACATACTTGATACTCAGCAACTGTTACTTCATGTTTATCAATCAAGAAAGCTGGCACGTCAACAGCTATGCCCCCTGAGATACCTTCATCACTTTCACAGTCATTATCTCCCTGTGAACAACCCATCTGAAACTTACCTGCATCAATCTGGATTTTACTGGATTCGGCGAATACGCCAGAAGTAAAACCACTGAGCAACAATGCTACACAACACACGCTCTTATTCATGCCCTTTCCCCTGCTTATATACATTCTTATCCTTATCAAGCGACAAAGGTATCTAACCTTCTAAAGGTAGAGCATAAATAAGCACGATAGTTTCATCATGATCGCAAATTATGTTGAGGCACTAACTTTGAGAAACATTAATATGATTCCTCAATAACTCGATATGATAGACTCAAGCTTACTAATACGGGGAAGAGCTAATGCCAGAGAAACAACGAACGCGACGCTTACGAAAGTACGAAGCAGACCCAAAATGCTCTATTTCAGCCCCTTCGAATGAGACAATGCAACTGTTATCACCATTCGGCCCCTTAATAGCAAAAACCAAGCTTCCTTCAGAACTGATCGAAAAGATAAATCTATTTGCTGACCAGCATATTTCCGAAACGGACAGTACTGAATTTATGCTTCCTGAAGAAATCGTTTTTGGTGGAGCGCCTTCACTTGCCGATATTGTCGGCAGATTAATTAACAATTATGTTAAGGAAGCAGAAGGTAGTCAGTTAGATAGAGCAATCTACGAAGTCTTTTGGATCGTCAGCCAATATCAAAACACACCTAGCCCTGTGCATTTCCATTCCGGTGATATTTCTGGCGTGCTGTTCTTAAAAGTCCCTGATGAGATAGACCCTAGCCAAGAAGAAAGAAACTATATCTCTGGTCGCAAAGCGGGATATCTGAATTTTATCGAAGGTAATAAGCAGCGTTTTTCTAAGTCACTCTTAAGTGTCAAACCTGAGGTAGGTGATTTTTACCTTTTCCCTGGATGGTTACTCCATGGCGCTGAACCCTTTATTGGTGAAGGGGAGCGGCGCTCCATGGCATTTAATGCGACACTCAAAGTAAAATACACTACCACTTAATCTAATAACTCAACAATCCTCTCAATCATCTGATCAGGGGAACTTAATTGTTGCTCCCCTTCGTAACGGGCAGCTACTTTTTGCGCATTTAATGTGTACTCTTTCTCATCCAATAAGCGTTTAATCATTTTTTTGATTATCTGAGGAGAAAAGTTTCCTCCAGCACTTAACCCGGCCCCCAAAGCCTTTACCTTAGAAGCATTCATACGCTGCTCCATATGCGTAGGTAATAGCATTAATGGCTTTCCAGCAATCAAGCTTTCACTAATCAGCCCTTTACCGGCATGACTAATAACGAGATCTGCACTATTTAATTGCTGTTGAGTATCAAGAGGTTCAACACTCATTTGCAAACCTTTACGACGGTAAGTTTCTACTAATCGTGCTGGAGCATCGGCACAATAACACACCACATCCTGCCTAATTTCTGCTAAAGCTTCTAAGGTTTCAATTACACCACTTTGGCCAATTCTGAGATACGCAAAAATACGCTTACCATTGAGATTACGCCAAGGTAGATACGCATTAGTTTCGGACTTATTATCTAAATCTAGATATAAACTTTTTTCAGGGTTCCTTTTATACTGATCTAACTCGGGAAGCGTTGTTATCAAAGACAAGTCATTTTGATAAAGATCTGATAGAAATTTGACCCTAGGGTAATCCAACTCAGCACAAATAAAATTGGTTACCTCAACTATGCGGGCTTCCATCGTTTTAGTCATCCTCGGTGCTTCTTTCAGATCAGTGCGCATCATTTCACAGGGAATACCTGGCTCTAATTCAGCAAAACCGCTTCCAATAATCACTTTCGGGCAAGTCAATCCTCTCGCAGCCAATAACGCAGTCGGCGCATAATCAAAAATCAATAAATCAGGTTGAGTTATCTGAAAAATTCCATGCCAGCTTCTAACAATCCCGCGAAGGACTTTTGGACCTTGAAAGCCACGCGTTTGAAGAATACATGGTAACGAAACAGTAGGCTGCTTTTTTGCAGGTGGCGTTTTAAAACTGGGTGCCGGCAGTACCAAAAGAGATTCTGGTAGATTAACCACATCCAGATTTGTTGGATCATTAAGAACTAATGCCAGATTATGCCCAAGAGCTTCTAATCGATTGATGATAATTGCTAAGCGAGATAGATGCCCTAAGCCCGCGCCTAATTCCCATGCGACAACAATATTTGCCATTTTTTTCCTTATTTCCAAATGGGGTAAGAGTAAAATCCCACTCTGCCGACACGCCGACTTTGGCATTAACCATTAACACCCCAGCGCTTAAGAGCTTTTAGAACAGAGGCTTACTCTGAACCTAAACTTCCAAAAATCGTATCACCCTGCTGATCGATCATACACTTTGCTTTACGCACCATTTCATCCGCGCATTGATTTTCATCCATCAAAACATCTGCACGGATAAAGCGATGAGACTGTTCGTCCTTCTCAATCAAACCATTGACTCTATACCCTGCATCTTCTGATATCGGCATAGGTTTGATGATATAGCCGTTGTACTCCACCTCGATAAAACTGCTCGTCACTTCTGGCTCTGTTTTATTAGATGTGAACAACTCGCTGATTTTTTTAATCAGAGACATTTAAATAACCTTTGAAAAAATAATTACGTATCAATATGAAAATTTTGCTGCGGTATAAATGGAGAATGCCTTTTCCCAGATTTCACCTACTTTACCATTACCTACAGGATGGCCATCAAGTTGTGTTACCGGAGCAATCTCTTTAGAAGAGCTGGTGATCCATAATTCATCTGCAGAACGCACCTCATCCATCGTAATAGTTCGCTCCTCAACGGGAATCGAGCCGTCTGCCGTTAGGCTATCAATAATAATCCGGCGGGTAATCCCCGGCAGAATCTGATTATCTAACTTAGGCGTCAGTACAACACCATCTTTGACGATAAAGACATTACAAGCACTGCCTTCAGTAAGTTCATGATCGGCGTTATATAACAAAGTTTCGTCACTTCCAGCAGAATAACCCTGCTGAAAGTGGATAACATTCCCAAGTAACGCGGTTGATTTGATGTGACAGCGCTGCCATCTTAGATCTTCAGTACTGACCAGACTATATTGAGTCACTTTATCTCGATCGACTGGTTCAGGGTCTTTGATTGGGAAGGTATAGACAAAAATAGTCGGTTCTACACCCTCTGGATAGGCATGATATCTCTTGTCGTCAGTACCTCTAGAGACATGCACATATACCCCTAAGTTTTCGGCTTGATCACTGTTTTTCTCGATTAGATCGTTCAGCAAATTACGCCATTGTTCAGCGGTGAGCGAGCAGTGAATTTCGATCTCTGCCAAGCCATTTAACATACGTTGGATATGCAAACCTAAACCAACCGATTGTCCCTGATAGTAAGGTATCACTTCGTAGATACCATCACCGAAGAGGAAACCGCGGTCTAAGGGCGAAATACGTGCTTCTGACAACGGTAGGAAATCACCATTAAGGTATGCAATGCTCATAGAGATATCCCTCCTACTAGATGGGGGCAGTGTAAAATCAACCGACACCCAAAACTTCATGCTTAGTAGACAATTACTTGTTAAAAACCAATTGAGGAGATTTTACTCTGACCCCAAACGCACCAAACGCATAATTTGCCTTAAATCATTAATCACGCTTTGACCTTCAGATGCCGGCAAACCATCTTCAGTTAACTCATTTTCTCTTGTCACACCGTCGACGCTGCCTAATTTGGAAAGATAGCGAAGTATTTCCAAGGGCTGTATATCGGCAAAGAAATCTCGATGGTTCCAAAAACTTAGAAAAGCAATAATGCCGTACGCTCCCCAATTAGATACATCTGTAATCAGTAGCTCATCTACTTCGGTAACGGATGCCTTTATATCGAGATTTTTAAGCGCATCTTTGACATTACCCATACCGATTTCATTGCCACCATCACCTATGCCGATGGTTGGGCATTTAGCATTCAGAATAAAAGTATCAAAACAGGCAGTACGAGCGCTGATGTTTTCACCACGCATATTATAATAACGGCCATCTTCAGCCTGTCCTGGACGCTCAATAGAAATCACAGCTTCGGGGTTGTATTGGTACAACGCTTGGAAGGCTTCTAATGTGCGCTCTTTATGCTCGCCCACACGAATTTCATGAACTCTATAATCAGGCATCAGCGCCTGAGATACCGGCGGGCCACATACAATAACTGGGGTCGCGCCAATCACTTCTAAGACTTTGTACAGCGCGATCGCCCCTACCGGTCCATCCGTTTCAAAAGTATCCACAACGGGGAAACCAGTTCCAATCAATACATGTCCTCTGCATCGATTAAGTATCCGAGCTGCACGCAGGTAATAGCCTGATTCCAACACGGGTTGGATCGTTTGCATGCCACGCAAATTTCTAGCAACCAATAGATCTTCGATCTGCTTACTTATAGTGGTTTCATGTGGCATAACGGCACCTATACAACTAATACTTGTGGATCGCTAATTCACTTTATCTGGCTCGGTTCGTTCAAATTTTTTCTGCGTTAATGATTGAATATTGTGCGCGTCATCAATCGTTATCTGCTCAAACGAGACTTTGGCACCCGGCATCATTTGCGCCATTTTTGCGGTATCTAATGAGAGCATAGAGCCAATCTTTGGATAACCCCCAATGGTTTGTCGATCATTTAGTAAAACGATCGGTTGTCCGTCTGCCGGGATCTGTATGGCACCATGGCAGATTCCCTCCGATAAAATCCCATCTACCGACGCTTTAACTTCAGGACCTGATAATCGATAACCCATTCGGTCGGCACGATCAGTAACTGCATACTCGCTACTGAAAAATATGCGCTTATCGTGTTCGCTAAAAAGATGCTGTTGATAACCGCAGATAACCCGCAAGCAGGCATATTCATCGTATTGTGGTCGATGATGCTCCGCTAGACGATAGGCTTTAGCCTCGTTTACTTCTGTACAGTATAGAAAATCATCTTGTTGAAGCTTGCCGCCATCTATACCGCCGACACCTTCTCTCATAACGGTCGCGCTACTGGAGAAATTATGCTCTATCTGAAACCCGCCACTCACAGCTAAATAAGCTCTCGCACCTTTGGTTGCGAAGCCTAACTCGATCCGATCCCCTTGCTGGATTTTCTGGGCATGCCAACACTCCCTTTCCAATCCATTAACCTTAAACGGGATATCTGCTCCGGTCACAACCATGTAAGTATCAACATGGGATTCCAACACCAATCCGCCAACACTGACTTCTAGTAGAGAGTTTTTTAGGTCATTGCCTAATAAACGATTAGCCCATTTAAAGGCCTGCGCATCTAGCGGCCCACCGGTCGTTAAACCAATACGATGGTGACCAAAACGGCCTGCATCTTGAATAAGTGTTAACAGGCCTGGCTGTAATACTTTAAAACCCATTTCGCTCATAACTGCCCGCCTAACGCGAGATATTCGTCTCGGGTAATTGGCTTAAACGTCACTCTATCCCCAACCTTAACCGGCATATTCGGCGTTTTGTCCGGGGTAAACATTTCAGTTGGACACAAACCAATCAAGTTCCAACCACCTGGAGATTCAGCTGGATACACGGCGGTCTGCCGATCAGCGATAGCTACGGCGCCTTTAGGTACTTTTTGTCTGGGTGTGGATAAACGCGGTGCTGCGATTCTAGGATCTACCTCTCCTAAATAGGCAAACCCAGGGGCAAAACCTATGGCATAAACTCTGTACTCTTGTTGGCTATGAATCTGAATAACTTCATCCACTTCCAAATTCGCATTTTGAGCCAACATCTCTAGATCAGGACCCGATTCCGGACTGTAATAAACGGGTAAGGAAACTAGATCGCCCTCCTGTTGTTCAGCTTGATCGAGCTGAGTGAGTAACTCACGGAGGTGTTTTTTTATTTCCAGATGATCACAGGAAAACAGATCGTAGATCACTAACAAAGACGCATAGGAAGGAACGAGATCGATGAGCTTATCGGCCAACTCTATCTCTAAAACAGAAACTGCATGCTGTACTTTGGCAGAGGTTTCTGGGGTGGCCTTATCACCAAAATAGATGATCAGCGCATTCTCCCCTGCTACTTCTATTCTCATGACCGGATTAACTCTCGGATCTCTTGGATTGCATTAACACCATCCATATTATCCCCATGTACACACAACGTATCGGCCTGTAGTTTAAGTTGATGGCCGTTTACGGTTGTGACAGTGCCACTCTCTTTGAGCTGGCGAACTTGAGCCAACATTTTCTCTTTGCTGTGTACCGCGCCTGGCAGTGAGCGTGATAAGAGTTTGCCATCATCGGCGTAACAACGATCTGCAAATATTTCAAACCACAATTCGATACCTATCTGTTTTGCTTCTTCCCGATGCTGTACCACCTGTGGAGTACTTTGTAACATCAACCTTAAAGGTTTGTGGTAAGCCGCTATAGCTCGCATAACATCTTGTCGAATTGAAGTATCCGCCATCATGTCGTTATACATAGCACCATGAGGTTTTACGTAGCTAAGACCTAGCCCCATACTGGCTGCCATCCCATCTAATGCAGAAATCTGATAAAGCAGCATCGATGTCAGTTCATCAGCGCTCACTTTTAGACTACGTCGGCCAAAGCCAACAAGATCAGGATATCCCGGGTGCGCACCAATCATGACGCCGTTTTGTTTGGCAAGCACCAATGTTTTCTGCATTACCAACGGATCGCCTGCATGAAAACCACAAGCAATGTTTGCCTGATCAATATGCGGCATCACCGCTTCATCTAGTCCCATTTTCCATGAACCGAAGCTTTCACCTAGATCACAATTTAGCTTTAAACTCATTCAGTATTCCTTAAATCAAAACCTTCAATCACACCTTAGATCAGAATATAGCAAGGCGGCTATTGGCTAGGTCTGTCACAATCATATGGCCTGGGCTGTGAGTAATACAAAACGAAGGCTTAGCCTGTTCTATTGCCACTTGAGGCGTTACCCCACAGGCCCAAAAAACGGGCAGCTCGCCCTCTTTAATTGTGACCGCATCGCCAAAATCAGGTTTGTCGATATCTTCAATACCGATCTCTGTAGGATCGCCCAAATGCAATGGCGCGCCATGGACAGAAGGGAAACGGCTACAAATCTGAATAGCTCGTATCACATCTGCCGCCTTCATTGGCCGCATACTGACAACCGTATCGCCACTAAAACAGCCTGCGGGCTTACAAGGGATATTGGTTCGATACATAGGGACGTTAACCCCTTCAGAAATATTTCGGATCTCTAAACCATCCGCCAATAGCGCTTCTTCGAATGAAAAGGAGCAACCTAGAACAAAGGTGACCAAATCATCTCGCCACAATGCAGATACATCTGGCAGTTCTTTAATTAACTCACCATCCCGATAGACTCGATACTTCGGAATATCGGTACAAATATTTAGATCTTCCCCTAGACTCGGCAGCATAAATCTACCCGGTCTTTCAGACATACCAATCAGGGGACAAGGCTTAGGATTTAACTGACAAAACTGTAAAAAATCACCGGCATAATCTTTAGGCAAAATAACCAAATTACCTTGTACAAACCCCGCCGCCACTCCGGAGGTATTACCTTGAAACTCACCTCGACGAATCATCTGGCGTATCTGCAATGGTGATTTATCTGAATACATAATTGATCCTACTTGCTACTAAGAAACCTTTGAAAAAGCTCTATACGACTCAGGCTAGTTACATACCAAGTTTAGTCATAGCGTCATATCAGGATGGTACGTTTGAACCATTTATCTAAGTATGTACCCGATATAGAAATAAAGTCACTATTGGACTGATTTAAAAGTAATTTGCTGTTCTTAATGAAAGGTCTTACTTCTATTTAGTGCTAAGATGATCAAATAGATAACCAATCTTTTAACACTATGTCGCATTCTAAAACCATTTAGATGCATTTTGGATTTTATATTGGAACCTCTATGAGTTACCTAGACACTCAGGAAGTCGTTAAACAATTAGCCGATCTAACAGGCGCTTTAACATCTGAGAAAGATCACTCAAAACTGTTAGATCGTATTATTTTGGGGTGTATGTACCTAACCAATGCGGATGGGGGAACGCTATATACACTCAATGAAGATAATGAAAACGAGCTAAAATTTTCTGTTCTTCATAACCGTTCTTTAGGCATTCATCAAAAGCCTCGCGACCTCCCTGCGGTAGAGATCCACAATGCTCAACAACAAGCCTCCAAACTGGTTGTGGTTCAAACCTTCGTCCAGAGGGAAACCATCAACATCCCCGATGTATATGACTGCGACGACTATGATTTTTCAGGAACACGTAAGTTCGATAAGCAACTAAATTACCGTTCAAAATCCTTTTTATGTGTGCCTTTACAAGACCATGAAGGGGAAATAATCGGTGTATTGCAGTTACTTAATGCTATGGACAATGATGGCAACATCATTGCCTTCCCAGATACCCAACAGCATTTAGTCGAATCTTTGGCGTCACTTGCAGCTGCAGTATTAACTAAACGCCGCTTAATCGATGCTCAAAGAATGTTATTTGAGTCATTCATTAAATTGATTGGCCGTGCAATAGACCATAAGTCACCCGTTACAGGTAAGCATTGTGAACAAGTACCAGAAATAGCCATGTTAATTGCTTCAGCAGTTAACAACGCAACTGATGGAACGTTTGCTGATCTTAGCTTTAATGACCTAGAGATGTACGAGTTGCGGATCGCAGCATGGCTTCACGATTGCGGCAAGATTACCACGCCTGAATACATCATTGATAAAGCAACAAAACTACACACAATGTTTGATCGGATAGATCTGGTTGAATCCCGTTTTCGAGAATACAAACAACATTTGCAAATTGAGTTACTGCAACAACAGATGCAACTATCAACTGAAGAATATGCATCTGCTGAGCAAAAGCTGACCGCTCAACTACAACAGCTAGATATCGATTTCGATTTTATTCGTAAATCTAATACTGGCTCTGAGTTTATGGCTCCTGAAGACAAAGCACGAGTGGTCAGTATCAGTGAGATAAGCTGGATTGATAGTGAAGGCAACGCACGCCATCTACTCTCTAAAGATGAAGTGGATAACTTATGTATCAGTAAAGGCACATTAACCGATGACGAACGTCAAGTGATGCGCGATCACATAAAAGTTTCGATCGACATGCTGGAATCCCTGAAATATCCCAAACAACTATCCGAAGTTCCTGAAATTGCCTGTAACCACCATGAGCATATGGATGGCAGCGGTTATCCTAGAGGGATCACAGCAGAAGATTTATCAACACGTGCGCGAATTATGTGTATCGCTGATATTTTTGAAGCACTGACTTCACCTGATCGCCCTTACAAGAAAGGCATGCTGCTATCGCAAGCAATGACTATCTTGGGTCGGATGGTGGAAGATAATCATCTGGATGCAGATCTATTCAAGCTGTTTGTCGAAAGCGGTACATATTTAGAATATGCTCAATCGCATATGACACCACGTCAGATCGATGAGTTTGATCCAACATCCCTACCCGGCTTAAATTAATCGTTTATTTGCTGGTGTGGCTATAAACGCCACGCCAGTCAGCAGTTGGCGGAACATCTTTGAATTCGGCAATACGGTGAAGATAGATTCGTGTCATCTTGTCATCAGGGTGATCTAAAAGGAATTGCCCAAATCGTTCTTCTGCCAAAACCCACTCTTTTTGAACATAGGCCGCTATCGCTGAAGAAAAGAGTTCGATACTAGATTTCTGTTGAGTAGTGCACGCTTCACGCAAACAGATAGGTTCATAGATATCTACAGGCTCACTACGACCTTTAACCTGTACGCGATCCAGCTTCCGATAACTATACTCCGGCACCAGAGATACTACTTCTCCACTAACTAAAAGTGGTGTTCCATAATATTTGGTCAGCCCTTCCAGCCTTGAGGCAAGGTTTACTGCATCCCCCATCACGGTATAAGCCATACGGAAACTCGATCCCATATTACCCACATTCATTGGACCACTATTAATTCCCATACCTACGTCAACGGTCGGTAAGCCCTCTTGTTCAAGCTGCTTATTCAATTCAGGTAGAGCATCCAGCATCTTCATCGCCGAATTCAATGCATTACGGGCATGATTCTCATCTTTCAGTGGCGCGCCCCAAAAGGCCATCACCGCATCGCCTATATATTTATCCACAGTCCCACGTTGTTCATGGATAATTTGAGTCATACCGGTAAGGTAAATATTCATCAAACGGGTCAACTGTTGTGGATTAAGCTGCTCAGACAAACTTGTAAAACCACGAACATCAGAGAAGAACACACTCATCTCGCGGTTTTCACCACTCAACTGTACGCTTTGATCTTGTTCGCTTAATTCCTCCACTACTTCTGGCGGTATATATTGACCGAATTGAGTTGCCAATTGAGCGATATTACGCGCTTCGAAAAAGTAACCTGTGGTTTGCTGAAAAAGATAAAGCACTGATACCAGAATTAAGGTGTAACCCAATGGGATCACCCAGAACATCTGTTGCCATGCATATAAATTTGCACCCACCAACAGAGCAACCCACACCAATGTGAATAAGGTCGAGGTTAAAACCGAAACACGTGGAATGATTAACGACAACAATAAACCACTCACAATCAACTGAATCAACTCAACCCCTAAGGTGTAATCAGGCTGATGCTGAATGCGTTCGTCTAACATGCCCGACAGAATATTTGCGTGTACTTCTACACCCGAGTATCGGTTACTCATCGGCGTTACTCGCAGATCCAACAGGCCAGCAGCGCTGGTGCCGACAAGGATGATCGCGCCTTCCAACTGTTCTGCATCGGCCGCACCACGAATGACATCGGTTGCAGAGATATATGGGAAACTGCCTTGAGGGCCTCGATAAGGCACTAATACCGCACCATGTTGATCTACTGGAATACGTACCCCAGCTGCATCCACAGCTACTAATGCATCTTGCTTGCCAGTGACATCCGATTCAATAACCGACGTCACAGATTCTTCTCCAAACAAGGCCAAAAGCATAGAAAGAGCCAGAGAGGGATAATAATTCTCTTCATAGCGCTGAATCACAGGTACACGGCGATAAACACCATCGGAATCTACCATGGGATTATCAAAGAAGCCGTTCCAAACACTGACACTATGGAGTTCATTCAGACTGGAGATTATTCCACTCGCTTCAGGGATAGGTAACCGATCTAAACGCTCATCATCGCTAATCACCGGACTACCGGGATGGCCTATCTGTAGTTTTTTTAAACTTCGGTCAAATAGATAGCCTAATACGACAGGGCGATCGGCAATCGCTTTCGAAAAAATTGCGTCAGAATTTAATTTTTCTATAAGCTGATCTAGAGTTTTCCCTTCTGATTCTAATGCTAGTTGTTTAAGTGCAGATAGATCGACACTCTGATCTGCCTCTGAGAAAACCATATCAAAGCCAACAATAGCGACCCCGTATTGGTCGAAAAGCTGATCCAACATCAGCGCAAGTTTGGCTCGGTTCCAAGGCCAGCGCCCCTCCGTTGCCAAGCTTTTCTCATCCACATCAACAATTACAATGCGCGGATCTTTTTCTTCGGATAAAAACTGCCTTAACCGCAGATCGTAAAGGTCATACTCAAAACGCTCTAACAGCTCAAGACGGTCGCCCTGAATCACAGGGATCAACATCACAAAAGTCAGTATCAAGCCTAAAACAGTGCGTATCCAACGTTGTTTCATCGTTTACTCTGCCGTCACTCTACGCAATTGATCGAAATCGATGTCGCCCTTAAGTACCTTCTGTATTCCATCCTGCAACAAGCTACGCATACCATCTGAGATCGCTTGTTCACGTATTTCACCTATTGTGGCCCCTTGATAGATCTTTTCTTTCATCTCTGGGGTCGAAATCAATAGTTCGTGTATACCTGTACGCCCTCGATAACCGGTATGGTTACATTCCTCACAACCTACCGCTTTATAGAGCTTAACCTTATCTCCCATAATAAGTTCACCTGCTTGCTCACCATAACGACGTAGCAAAAAAGCAATCTCATCATTTGAGGCTTTATAAGCCTTACGACAACTAGGGCATAGTGTTCTTACCAAACGCTGTGCCAACACACCTAACAGAGCGTCCGAAAAGCTAACTGGATCTATGCCTAAATCCAGCAAACGCGTAATGGTTTCAGGAGCAGAATTGGTATGCAGTGTTGATAATACTAGATGACCTGTCAGGGAGGCCTCTACAGCCGCATGAGCCGTTTCCTGATCTCGCATCTCACCAATCAGAATGATATCAGGATCGGCGCGTAAAAATGCTCGCAATGCTGCGGCAAAGGTGAAGCCGGTTTTAGGTTGAACCTGCACCTGTTGCAAGCCTGGCTGCGTAATCTCAACAGGATCTTCTGCTGTCCAGATTTTCTTCTCCGGCGTGTTTAAGGTAGCGAGCAATGCATGCAGGGTAGTCGTTTTACCTGAACCTGTAGGACCAACCACCAACAAAATACCGTGTGGATTTTCTAGTAACTCTTTGACGCCATCCTGAATTGGCTTAACAAAATTAAGTTGATCAAAAGCAACGGGCTCACCACTTTGCAACAAACGCATGACCACGCCTTCACCGTTTACAGTAGGAATAGTCGCTACGCGGACTTCCAATGAGTGACCTTGCAAACGCACCGCAAATTTACCATCTTGAGGTAGACGTTTTTCGGCTATATCTAGGCGCGAAATAATCTTGATGCGCGATACAGTGGCTTTAGCATGGGTCGCGGGTATCTGAATAATATCTTGGCAAACACCATCTATACGCATACGTACGTTGGTCGGTGTTCTGCCTTTGCCCGGTTCAATATGGATATCCGATGCTCTAAGGCGCTTCGCATCCAGCAATACTCGGTTCACCAAGCGGACAACAGTTGAGTCTTCTTCTGAGACTTCATCGTTTTCAGCAACTGTCTCGTCAATATCCATATCAGAGCTATCATCTAGTTCATCAAGAATAGTGCTGAGATTTGCGCTGTCCTGTTGCCCCCCTCCAGTCACTACGCCTAGATACTGATGAATATCATCCAGCAAACCGACGCATATATGAGCATCTCGTTGGCCTACGACATTTTTAATTTCAATCAGGCGCTTAGTGTCATTAGGATCATCAATTAAAATTAGGACCGTGTCACTATTCTGCTCAGATAGCAGAACAAGGTTACTATTACGTAGATAAGCTTTATTTACCTTTTCACATAAGGGATGAAGAAAGTACTTTTCTGGGTTGTAAGCTATAAAAGGGACTTGATAAAAGCACTCTAATGACTGACCAATCTGCTGGCTGGTTAGTCTGGCATTATCCCTTAACAATCTAGTGAGCGGCGTTCTAGCATCAGCTTTCTTCTCGAGCTGATCAAAAACCTTCTGCTCAATTAGATTCTGCTCTAAAAGGTATTCAAACGGTGTTTCTGTACAACCAAAATCATAACGGAATTTTTGCCCAAGCAGCTCAGCGAATTGCCGTCCCCTTTTTAGATCGATCGCCGAAAAGGCTTTACCATCTTGCCGGTTTATTATTTGGATAACACCGAGTAATACATCTTGGTAAAGAATAGGAAGCACCAGCATAGAGCGACTGGTAAATTCGATATCCTTTTCAAAGGAAGCGTTGAAACGTAAGGATGGATGTATTTTTTCAAGCTCTTTCGAGTCTCGTACATCCTTGATTGTTATTGCTTTTTTACTTAGCGCCACAAAACCTGCGATAGATGACGCTGTAATAGGCACACGAATTTCGGTTAAATCTTCACCCGTTTTAAAACGAGATACAATATCCTTGCTCGAGCGATTTCGTTGGTATACGGTGATACGCTGAGCATTAAACAAAGCAAGTAATGTCTTTTCGACTAGAGGATAAGCTTCTTCAAAACTCTTAGCCTGATGAATCTTACTCAGCACTTTCGTTAAACGAGAATAAAACTGCTGTGTATCCTTTTCTATCGCTTTTGTCATGCTCTACTACCATAATGTCAGTATTATAGTTTTCTAATTAAAGATAGCCGCACCAGAGGTGGGAAGTGAAGCTCGAAATTCTTGGTTGCAGTGGCGGTATCGGCCATGGTTTAAAAACAACAACTTTTTTAGTAGACGATTCCTTGTTAGTCGACGCTGGTACAGGTGTTGAGCTTTTAAAGATGGATCAGATGCTCGCTATTAAAGATATCGTTATCACCCACGCTCATCTAGACCATATCATTGGCCTGCCGTTAATGCTGGCAACTATTTATGATCAGCATAAAACACCTATCGATATCTATGCACTCCCAGAGGTTGTCGAGGCTTTAAAAACTCACATCTTTAATTGGACAATTTGGCCAGATTACACCTGTTTGCCTGAAGATAAACCTATCATCAATCTACATTCTGTAAACGTAGGTGATCAACTATCCCTACAAGGTAAAACCATAGAAGTAATCCCTGCCGAGCACCCATCACCAACCGTTGGTTATTTAGTATCAGACGGCAAAGCCTCATTTGCCTTTAGTGGTGATACAGGTATCAATAACGCACTCTGGCCCATTCTAAACACTAAAAAACCTGACCTACTTATCATCGATGTATCCTTTACCGATGAAGTTGATGAACTCGCTCGATTGAGCGGCCATCTGACACCAAGTCATCTTGCAAGCCAGTTGGAACTATTGAGCCATCCCGCTCGGGTAATGATTACCCATCTTAAACCGGGATTCGAAGATACAATTATGCAGCAGTGTCGCCAAATCTTACCTAGCTGGCAGATTGATCGTTTGCACCACGGCGATATTATTAACCTTTAATAACCACCCCCTATTAAGGAGATGGCATAGCTTCTAGAAGAATCGTGCCCGAAATAGTCCCTGTGGTACCTGTTCCGGCATTTTCACCAGAAGCACCATAACTGGTCACTGCACCCTCGGCACCCGCACCGACAAAATCAATCGTCATACGACCAGACATATCTGTGCTAGCTCCACAGTCACCACCAGTACAAACCCCTGTAAGTTTGACATCACCACCGCTCAGCACATTATTCAAGCTCATATTAGCATTTGCATCTTCTCGCAATGCATAGTCACGACCAGCGACATTGGCTTCGATACCGATCTCTAGCAACTGCTCACTATCGAAGTCTACACGGAAGTAGGTACCACTATATAAGTGCCCACCTGTCCCAGGACTACCAGAGAAATCGTTCAATGATCCAGTAGCGCCTGTTTCTATTTCAGGTTTGGTATAAGCTCCTGCAGTAGACTCCAAGCGATAAACATAATCACCAGTTTTCGCCAAGACGTTGGCAGCAGGTGTTAGGCCATCAGCATACATAAACTGAAAGCTACCATCTGTTTCAACCTCAGAACCATTTTCTAACACCGTGTAGCCTGTACCCCAACGCCCCCAAGTGACATTAGTACCACCAATTGTTTTGGTATTGTTCTCTGACAAGCTGGTGGCTGTTGAAGGACCAGTAAAACTACAAGGAGAACAGTTATTGTCCGTCGAGTTGCTGGAATCTAGATAAACTAAACCTGTAACCACATCTCCTGTGCCTATGGTTTTATCAACTGTTATAGCTGATTGGCCATCAACAATGACTCGACCGGAACTGCCATTTAAACCTTTTACTGGATCTTTTTCGGTGAAAGCTACAGCAACCAAACTACCCATAGGCGCAGCTTCACCATTACCCGTTGGGTTTGGCGAAGCTAATACAACCTCTTGGTTGTTATTAGTTTCTGCTTGAGGATCTGAAGCTGGAACAGTGCTACCAGTACTATCACTCGTCGTTGCAGTTGTAGTATTTAGATCTAAAGTTGTTGAGGAGTCCCCACTCTCTGTACTTACAGAAGTTTGCTCAGTAGTTTCAGATGTTGATTCTTGCGAAGAAGATTCATCAGTAGTCGTACTTTCGTCTGTTGCAGTCGAAGATGACTCTTCTTGCTGTTCAGTCTCTTCTTCCGAGAAATCTTCCGATTCGGATGACTCGGTAGTTTCTTCAGAAGTCTCGGTTGCAGCTGGCGTTTTAAATACATTAACAGAGCCACGAGGACCAACTAGGCTAAAAGAGCGACCCGATGCGATATCACGACTTCCACCTTGTTTAGCCGCAACATTAATCTTGCCTTGGCTGACAGAGCCTGAAACCCGCTCCCCTACTTTTTCCACACTGAAGTCAGTACCTCGAATACCGATGGTGGCAACCACAGCGTCCAGTTTGTAATCTTCTTTATCTACCTTACCTATCTTGCCCGATATAGTGCGCATACCACCTTTTAGCAATTTGTAAATCGCCTTACCATCTTCAGGGTTAGCTTCATCAAAGCGGTAATCATCAATTTTAAATTCTGTATTCGGTTTTAATGACAGTCGAGACCCATCGGTAAAACGTATCTGTAACCGCCCTTTAGCACTGGTTTTCAATAGATCATTGGCAAACACATCGGCCTGACGTTTTAAAGCACGTTCATCACCTGCTGTGGAAACCGCCACATTCTGACCAAAACTTAGTATTACTTTGCCAACACTCTCAGCAGCTTGTGAAAAACTGCTGACTAAAAGCAATAAAGAGGTAAATATAAAGAGCTTCATAGATGATCACCTCAATGGAAGTTATAGCGCAAACCAAGCATAACCTGCTGACGGTCATACTCATAAAGCTCTATATTTGAATCAGATTTTGTAAAGCTGTAGTTCCCCAACACTGCCCAAGATGGACCTACAACCCACTCTAAGTTTAGATTTGCTAACATATATTTATCATGGCGCTTCACACCATAGATCCAATCATTACCAGCGTATTCACTGTTTTGATAAGTAATGGAGGGAGTAAATTTAAGATTATCTGAAGGGCTCAACTGTACACCGATATTACCACCAAAAAAAACGCGATCTACTTGCCCATCTGACAAGATATTAGACTCATCTGGTGTTTCATTACCAATAAAGCCACCCACAAAATAAAGTGGATTCCATGGTCCAGTTCCAGCGTAAAGGTAATTAACACCTGCATTTAGCTGTAAAGAATCTTTCCAATCTGAGTCATCGTAGACAAGTGAATTAGCGCCAACAAAGACTTTAGCAACTGAATTGCGGCTAACCTGTTTGCTCCATTGGCCATTTACACTATACATATCCCTGTATTGTTCACGATCTAAAAGATATTTTTGTAATGAGAAATTAATTTGGAACTGTTGGTCTTCCATTTTCCACAGATGACCGCCACTCAAAGTTATATTCTTATAATCCTGCTCATCTTCTGTGTGGTAATAACGCATATCAGCATGCGCCCCAAATAGCAGAGCATTATCTGGGCTATAAGCGTGTTCAATAAAGCCCCCTAGACGAACCTGATTAAACTGATCGTCCTTACCTAATGCATCACTACTTAATATAACCACATTCGTTTGGTCATCGGGACCAGCGTTCAAATTACTATCATACCCTGCCCAAACTTCGACAAAGCTTGTGAACTTAGTTGGAGGAACAGTAGTTTTCTTATCGATAAGGGAGAGGTATTGATCAATACGATTGGCAACAGTCTGAGGTGGATTGATTTTTTTAACTTGTAGAAATAGTTGCTTAGCTTTATCAAACTGATTTAAAAGGTAATAACCTCGCGCTAATTCCAGCTTAGCTAAAGAGTTAGTAGGTTCTAAAAAGATAACGCGTTCAAGCGCAAAAACACCTTCACTAACACGCTTACTATCAATGGCTGCAACCCCATATTGCATATCAAACCCTGGATCACCTTCCAGACTCTCTAGGCTAGATACAGCCAACTGGTAGGCCTGCTCATATTTGCCCTGATCAACTAAATTTTTCAGATCAATGACGGTGTCGGCCACAACTAATGAGGAAAGGCAGTAAAGACCTGCAGCCAAATACTTAGGTAACTTACTCACTCTTAACACTCTCCCAGCTTAAGAGGATATAAAAATTCAAACATTATCAATGTTTTGGGAATAGTGCTATCTCATGTCCACACTATTCATAGGAATTTAGTATATAGATCAATTAAGGGTAAGTATTTGGACCGCGATTTGGTGACGGAGTATTAGCTCCACCCTGATGAGGCGTAACATCCAATTTCAAATTAAGCTTTTCATTAGCATTTAATGCTGGAATCTGATTGTTGCCTGCTCCTGACATTAAATCAGGCCCCATATCTTGGAGTAATTCAAACAATTGGAAGGGAGTTTGGCGGATTATCAGGTTGCTACCGTCTCCACCAAGAAAGAAATAGCGTCCCATCTGAATGGGAGCCCTAATCAATTTGTTACTGACAACGATTTCACCTTCTAAGACATATCCATAGAGGCCCATTTGCGCCCTCGTTGTTTCTTGGCAGGTTTTATCACAATAAAACAGGGTGTAGTGAGTCCCTCTAACACCTATGGTAGCTATAGGCGTGTGGACCTTATAATTCTCTTTGTTGTTATCACTGATTGCACCCGTCAACGTTCGCAAACCGCCCTTTAAAAGGCGATAAACCGATTTACCATCCTTAGGATTACTCTCACTAAAACGATATTCTTCAACATTAAAAAGGGTATCAGGGCGAAGAGAGAGGCGTGAGCCATCCGTAAAACGAATCTGTAAGCGCCCTTTAGATCCAGTAGCAATACTATCAAGAGAGTAAATTTCAGATTTCCGCTTCAACAGCCTAACATCGCTCTTAGGCAACTGAGCTGTATTGCTACCCACACTTAACAGTACATGCCCAGCTTTTTCTGCAGACATTGCGCTTGGCGAAAACACAACAGCAACAACTATTGGCAGTAGCCACTTAATCATCAATCTAACTCCATTTATAAACTACAAGCTTGTTTTCCAACCAGCTGTCGGTTTAGTAATCAGTGTAGCCAAGCTTTATCCAAATGATAAAACTTCAATCCTGCATCAATATTAGTTAACAAAAGTATGCTGTTTCAGTGTTTGTAGCTCGTCTCTATATTTAGCGGCCAATTCAAATTCCAGATTTTTCGCCGCTTCATACATTTTATCTTCGATCTTAGTAATCGCTTTAGATAGTTCTTTTGGTGATAACTGCGCCGCATCATCCACTTGATATTCGGCAGCCTGCTCCGCTACTTTCTTAGCTGTGCGAGAAGCTTTGCGGCCAGGCACGGTACTCGCCCCTTCCATAATATCAGCCACAGATTTACTGATACTTTGTGGCACAATACCATTCGCTTCGTTAAAGGCGATCTGCTTTTGACGACGACGTTCTGTTTCATCCATAGAACGCTGCATCGAACCGGTAATTTTGTCGGCATACAAAATAGCCCTACCGTTGACATTACGTGCTGCACGGCCGATTGTCTGGATCATGGAAGTTTCTGAGCGTAAGAAGCCTTCCTTATCCGCATCTAAGATTGTTACCAAAGACACCTCCGGCATATCTATACCTTCACGAAGCAAGTTGATGCCGACCAGAACATCAAACTCCCCGATCCTGAGATCACGGATAATTTCGACACGCTCAACTGTATCTATATCCGAATGTAGGTAACGTACCCGGACATCATGTTCATCCAAATATTCGGTGAGATCTTCAGCCATACGCTTGGTTAACACGGTAACTACGACACGCTCTTTCTTAGCTACCGTTAACCGTATCTCAGAAAGAAGATCATCCACCTGCGTTGACGCTGGACGCACCTCAACCACAGGATCAACCAACCCTGTAGGTCGTACAACCTGTTCCACCACCTGCTGCTGATTTTCTGCCTCATACTTACTTGGTGTCGCTGAGACAAAAATCATCTGCGGAGACTCGCGTTCCCACTCTTCAAACTTCATCGGACGGTTATCCAATGCAGAAGGTAGACGGAAGCCAAACTCCACCAACGTTTCTTTACGTGAACGGTCACCTCGATACATTGCACCGATTTGTGGAACAGTCACGTGGGATTCGTCCAAAACTAGCAAGGCATTATCTGGCAGGTAATCAAATAAGGTTGGTGGAGCTGCCCCAGGGTCTCGACCTGAGAGATAACGCGAGTAATTTTCGATACCAGAGCAGTATCCCAACTCCATGATCATCTCCATATCATAGAGGGTGCGCTGCTCTAAACGCTGAGCTTCGACTAACTTATTGTTCTCACGTAACTGCTCAAGGCGCTCACGAAGCTCATCTTTAATTTTATCCACAGCTGCCAATAGGGTTTCACGAGGTGTTACATAATGGCTTTTAGGGTAGATGGTTGCACGAGGTACACGGCGCAATACTTCGCCTGTTAAAGGATCGAAATAACTAATCTCTTCGATCTCTTCATCGAACAGCTCGATACGGACCGCCTCTTTCTCCGATTCAGCAGGAAAGATATCGATAACATCACCACGCACACGGTAATTACCACGATGAAGTTCGACATCATTACGTGTGTATTGCAGCTCGGCAAGCCGACGCAAAATAGCCCGTTGATCAATAATATCTCCACGATCCACATGAAGCATCATACCTAGATATGATTTTGGGTCACCCAAACCATAAATCGCAGAAACAGTCGCCACAATGATGGCATCATCGCGTTCCAACAACGCTTTGGTCGCGGACAGACGCATCTGCTCAATATGGTCATTTATCGACGCATCTTTCTCGATGAAGGTATCAGAAGAAGGAACATAGGCCTCCGGTTGATAGTAATCGTAATAAGATACGAAATACTCAACCGAATTATCTGGAAAGAACTCTTTAAACTCCCCGTATAACTGAGCAGCCAAAGTCTTATTGTGGGCCATGATAATGGTAGGACGCTGAACTTGAGCAATCACATTCGCAATAGTGAACGTTTTACCTGAGCCCGTTACACCCAAAAGCGTTTGTGAGGCTAAACCGCTATCGATGCCATCAACTAACTCTTTAATGGCCTGCGGCTGGTCGCCTGCGGGCGTAAACTTCGAGTGGACTTTAAATCGTTCTTTCATTCTGCGACCCAATTTCGAGCAAAGCTGGGCATTATATCTCAGCAGCTGCTACTTTTACTTGCATAAATACGTATTAAAAAGACCGCTCTTAAGAGAAAAAAGTTTCCTTTAATCAATTTATTGATCTGAAAAGGTATTTTTTCGCCCAAACAGGATTCATGCGGGCTATTGTTTGCTGTATCATGTGCGGGTTTGGAAACTCCCTGCTAACACAATATTTAAAGCGGGATTTCTGCTGATTAATGTCGGTATCTGCAATGCAGATATTCTTATCGAGGAACTTAGGCTTGAACGTTCAACTTTCAGACCGCGTCAACAACATCAAACCTTCTCCAACGCTGGCGGTTACTAACCGTGCAGCTGAACTGCGCGCGGCAGGTAAGAACATTATTGGCCTGGGCGCTGGCGAGCCCGATTTTGATACTCCGGATCATATCAAACAGGCTGCCATCCAGGCGTTGAATGAAGGTTTCACAAAATACACCGCTGTAGATGGTACACCGGCATTAAAGACAGCCATTATTAACAAATTCAAGAACGATAACGGTCTTGAATATGCTGCTAACCAGATTCTTGTTTCTTGTGGCGGTAAGCAAAGCTTCTTTAACCTATCATTAGCCCTGCTAAATGAAGGTGATGAAGTCATCGTACCAGCACCTTACTGGGTATCTTACCCAGACATGGTGAAAATGGCCGACGCTGTCCCTGTGATTGTTACGACAACTCAGGAACAACGCTTCAAGATGACTGCTGAGCAACTAGAAGCAGCAATTACAGATAAGACACGTTTAGTCGTACTAAACAGCCCTTCAAACCCAACAGGTGTTGCTTACACTTTGGATGAATTGAAAGCGCTAGCTGAAGTGCTACTTAAACACCCGCAAGTACTGGTTGCGACTGATGATATGTATGAGCACATCCGCTTTAACGATGAGCCTTTCGTAAACATCCTTAACGCTTGCCCAGAGCTTTACGAGCGCACAATCGTTCTAAACGGTGTATCTAAAGCATACTCTATGACCGGTTGGCGTATCGGCTATGCAGCTGGCCCGCTTGCATTGATTGGCGCAATGAAGAAGATCCAATCACAGAGCACGTCTAACCCAACTTCGATTGCGCAAGTTGCAGCACAAGCAGCACTTGAAGGCTCTCAAGATTGTGTAGCTGAGATGGTTGTAGCATTTAAAGCACGCCACGAATATGTTGTTAACACACTAAACAGCATCAACGGTGTTAGCTGCATCCCTGCTGATGGCACGTTCTATGCATTCCCAAGCTTCCAAGAAGTGATCGATAACGATGATCGTTTTGCTAACGATATCGAATTGGCTGAGTTCCTTCTAAACGAAGCGGGCGTTGCTCTTGTACCAGGTTCTGCATTTGGTGCGCCGGGTAATATGCGCCTATCTTTCGCAACTAGCATGGAAGTGCTAGAAGACGCATTGGGTCGTATCCGTAAAGCACTAGAAGCTTAAGCGAATTTTTGATCTAAAAAACCGAGCCTCTGCGCTCGGTTTTTTTCTGCCTAATGAAAATTTATTGATATCTGTACTTTTCTTAGTAAGAACTTGAACCTTATCATCTGAAGTGACTCAGATATTTGTTCACTGTTTGGGAGACTCGTTAATGTTGGACAAATTAACTTGCCTTAGCCGTTCTGCTTTTTTCTGGTTAAGCTTAATTTTCATCGGCGTCAGCATGGAGGCAGTAGCCCTCTATTATCAATACGCTTTGGACTACTACCCTTGCGTCTTATGTATCCATATTCGCATCTGGCTTTTTGCTCTGATTATCGTTGCTATATTCGGCCTGTTTACACGCAAACATGGATGCCTGAGCAAACTAAGTCACTTGCTCACACTCGTTGTCGGTATTGGTCTCGTAGAACGCTCATGGAAAACCCTAGCAGTAGAGCGCAACTGGATAGTAGATAGCTGCAGCATGGACAGCGGTTTGCCTAACTGGTTTGCACTTGATCAATGGATCCCATCAGTTTTTGCTCCTTGGGAACCTTGCGGCTATACCCCTGAACTGCTTTTCGGTATCACTATGGCAGAAGGCTTAATGGTATTTTCTGCACTATTGGCAGCAACAGCAGCCGTTTTCTTCGCGCTGCAGTTTAGATCAGCCCGATCTAGCTAAATTACTAATTATTAAAAAGGCGAACACTCAAACGTGTTCGCCTTTTTATTCCTACTCAGCGTAAGCTTGGAATTTCTCGTCTAAAGGAGTCTGCGCTATGTAATTTACATAGTTACTCATCACCTTTTGCGACAATCCCAAAATTATCCCAAGTAAATGCTTTTGCTCAAAACCAGCTGCGAAGAAAGCCTCAAGCTGCTCATCAGATATACGTCCTCGCTCACGAACAATGGCTAATGTTGTGTCATGCAAGACTTGTAATTTTTGCGTAGGTAGAGCTGTTGTGTTTCTTAACGCCTCATTGACAGCAGGATCCACCTTCATCATGTCTGCAATCAAGCTATGCGCTGGCACACAATACTCGCAGCCGTGTTCAACATTAATCGTCTGCCAAACCACTGTTAGCTCAGCTGCATTAAAGTCTGTTTGTTGAAACAAAGTATGTAACTGCTGATAGGCTTCCAGCACAACAGGCTCTTCACCTAACACAGCATGTAGATTTGGAATCATGCCAAAATTTTTCAACGAGTTTTCAAACAGAGCTTTAGTCCCTTGAGGGGCTGATTCCATTGTATGCAATTTAAATTTACTCATCATATCTCCATTTACTAATCGATTTAGCCTTCGCTAGAACGCTTTCCCCACAAAAACAGATCAAGCCAGCCATATTTGAACAACTGTTCACATTAAAACCATAACTAGAACTGAACACTTGTTCAAGATAAAATATGAACAAATGTTCAAAAAGTTAAATTTCTATGGTTAATACCGTCAAATATGATCGTGAACAGGTGATTCAGAAGGCTACACATCTGTTTTGGGAAAAAGGATTCCATGCTACTTCAATGCGTAATATCCAAGAGTGTATAGATATGCGCCCCGGTAGTATTTACGCATGCTTTGGCAGTAAAGAAGGTCTATTCAAAGAGACGCTAAATTTCTATACCAACACCATGTTGGAGCGATTAGAAGGCTTCAAAGTGGGTCACTCATCTCCCCTTGTAGCCCTGAAAGAGTTTATTTTTACTTCAGCACTAGATTGCAATCAGAATCGTCCAAACGAGATGTGCATGCTGGTAAAAACCATCTCTGAGCTCAATTCCGAAAATACTGAACTCCTCGAAGAAGCTCGTAACTTGATGAAGGTAATGGAAAACGCGTTTGCTAGCCTGCTACTTCAAGCACAGCAGCAAGGGGAATTAGAAAATCAGCAAGATGCTAACCGCCTTGCGCGCTTCTTGCAGATGCAGCTGATCGGAGTTCGCTCTTACTCAAGGGTAAATAATCAGGCTGAAATAAAAGATCTGATCGAAGATGCATTTAGCTGTTTGAACTGAAGCCCCTATCCTCGCATTATTATCACTAAAAATAACGCAAGAAGCCGCTAAGCACTCAGGGTTTAATAAACCGAGTGCTTAACTAACAAACGATTAGCTCCTTTCACTTAACGCCAATTTCATCCCTAATAACGCAAAGCTACCTGCAAAGAGTTTGTGCATCATCTGGCTAATTTTTTCAGACCCCACAACAAATTCGCTAAAGCGCCCTGCTAAAAAGCCATAAATCACAAACACCGCAAAAGTCATCAGCATAAAGATAAGGCCCAACACAAACATGTTCATCAATGGCGAGCCAACTTCAGGCGAGACAAATTGTGGTAAAAAGGCGAGAAAGAAGATCGATAACTTAGGATTTAAGATATTGATTAAAAAACCTTTCATAGCAATAACACTATATTTAGCTTCTTTATCTTTATGATCTAATGCAAGAGAGGACGATGAGCGCCACATCGACCATGCCAAATACAGAAGATAGGCAACACCAACAAATTTAACAATCTGAAAGGCCATAGCGCTGGCATGGAAAATCGCTGCTAATCCTAAAATACTTGCTAAAAGCGATGGCACAATACCGATCGTACAACCTAACGCCGCAAACAAGCTTGCGCGTTTACCTATAAATAACCCGGTAGCCACAGTGTATAAAACACCTGTTCCGGGAATAAGTACTACGATAAGAGAGGTGATCAAAAACTCGAGTGAGATCATTTAGCAACACCGATTAAGTCTGTTTAGCTTGGTCAGGATCATACGCGCTAAAAGCAATCAAACGCAATTGAACGCTATACATCACGAATCTCGAATTTTACTTTTCAATTCTTTACACATTATTACATTGTTAACTGAAAACAGATCTTTAGAATAGGCTTTCCCTACTTCTAAAGACTAAGATCGGACTTCCTATGTTTAAGAAAAATTATCTGGCTGTAATGATGCTTTGTGTGGCTGCTTTTCAAGTCAACGCTCAGGGTATGCCTGCTGAGGTAGTGACAGTCAAAACTCAAACACTGGATAAGAAGATCTCTGCCATTGGTACTCTCCAAGCCAATGAATCTATTATGCTTCGTCCAGAACAAGGCGGTCGTATAGAAAAGATTCTATTTAAAGAGGGTCAGCAAGTAGAGCAAGGAACCCCGCTATTTAAGCTAGATAGCTCCATTTATGTGGCTGAGCTTAAAGAGGCACAAGCACGTGTCCAATTAAGCCGAACAGATTATGACCGTGCTCGAAGCTTGTTGAAGAAGAAAGTCGGCTCTGTACAAGAACGTGATAGCAGCTTAGCCCAGCTTCGTGTTGACCAAGCTCAGGAGGCCTTAGCTCAAGCACGTTTAGATAAGATGACCTTAAACGCTCCCTTTACCGGTTTTACAGGCTTGCGTTTAGTAAGCCCTGGCGATTATGTCAATCAGGGTGAAGACCTAGTAGAGCTTACTGATTTAAGCACAATGAAGTTAGATTTCCGTGTGCCCGAGATTTATCTATCCGAGCTTCAACCGGGCCGTCAACTTAACATCAAAGTCGATGCTTTACCGGGCGAACAAATCGCTGGTGAGGTATACGCGGTGTCTCCAAGCTCTGACAGCAGCGCCCACAACATTCAGGTACGTGCGCAAATCCCAAATACTGCAGGCAAATTACGTCCAGGCCTTTTTGCGCAAGTAGACCTACTAGTTGACCAACAAACAACCGTGGTTATCCCTGAGCAAGCCATCATTCCTAAAGATGGCGGTTTTTTCGTGATGACAGTTCAAGAAGATAAAGTGGCGATGGCCCCAGTTACTTTGGGCCAACGCCGTCCGGGTATTGTGCAAATCATTTCAGGTCTTGAAGAAGGTTCTGTTTTGATTACTGCGGGGCAAATTAAACTGTTCCCGGGCATGCCTGTAACACCGATTTTTACCGATGGTACTCAGCCATCTAAGGCTAAACCAGCCCAAGAAGAAGCACAGGCTCAAGAAAATAAAACTGAAGGACAGGATAAATAATTATGATTCTGTCTGAAATCAGTATTAAGCGCCCCGTATTAGCGACGGTAATGAGCATACTGGTCCTACTAGTAGGACTACTTGCTTATGATCGGTTAACCGTTCGTGAGTACCCTAAAATCGATCTACCGGTGATTACGGTTGAAACTACCTACCCTGGTGCAAGTGCATCGATTATCGAAACGCAGGTTACTCAGATCATAGAAGACTCCCTCTCAGGCATTGAGGGCATAGATTTTATGAACTCGATTAGCCGAACAGAAAAATCGCAGATCAGTATCACTTTCAAAATAGATCGCGATCCTGACTCTGCCGCGGCAGATGTACGAGATAGAGTCAGCCGAGTCATCGGTCAACTACCAGATGATGTTGACCCACCGGTAGTTGCGAAGACAGAAGCCGATGCCCAACCTATTATCTGGCTTGCCTTCAACTCTGATCGCCATAACATCATGGAAGTATCAGATATCGCCGATCAACAGGTAAAAGATCAGCTACAAACCGTATCTGGCGTGGCCAACGTTATTATCTTTGGTGAACGTAAATATGCGATGCGTATCTGGCTTAATCCTGCTCGTATGGCTGCGTTCAAGGTTATTCCTAAAGATATCGAAGAAACACTTAGCCGTCAGAATATTGAGATTCCTGCGGGTCGTATCGAAAGTAAAGAACGTGAGTTCACTCTACTTGCCAGAACAGACGTTAACGATATAGAAGCCTTTAAACAGCTAATTATTCGTAATGAAGATGGCTACCCTGTTCGAATTCAAGATGTAGCACGGGTTGAAATCGCACCGGAAAACGTTAGACGTATCACGCGTTATAAAGGAGAAAGTGCGGTTGCGCTGGGTGTGGTAAAACAATCCACAGCAAATCCTCTAGATGTATCTTCGGGTATTCGCGACAAATTAGACAAACTCCGTCCAACATTGCCAGAAGGGATGAATGTAGAGGTGGCTTATGACTCCTCGATCTTTATCGATGAGTCCATTCAATCGGTATATACCACGCTGATCCAAGCGGGTATTTTGGTTGTTCTGGTACTCTTTTTCTTCCTTCGTAATATCCGAGCAACCCTGATTCCGGTGGTTACCATCCCACTCTCGTTGGTGGGTGCATTTGCGATGATGTACTGGATGGATTTCAGCATTAACACATTGACCTTACTCGCACTGGTCTTAGCGATAGGTTTGGTTGTGGATGATGCCATCGTAATGCTGGAAAACATCTATCGACATGTTGAAGCGGGTGAAACACCTATTCAAGCGGCCTTTAAGGGTGCAAAAGAGATCGGCTTCGCAGTATTAGCTACCACAGTGGTGTTGGTAGCTGTATTTGCACCTGTTGCCTTTTCTGAAGGGCGAACAGGCAAGTTATTTACCGAATTCGCCCTGACACTTGCCGGTGCAGTGGTAGTTTCAACCTTTGTGGCTTTGACTCTATCGCCGATGATGTCGTCTAGATTGCTTAAACATGAAACGCGACACAGTGCGATTTTTAATCTGATAGAAAGCTTCCTTCAAGGCATTACCAATCGCTATCAGGCATTGCTAAATAAACTACTTAGCTCTCGCCTACTCGCAATCGTAATTATGGCAGCGAGTTTTGGTGGCGCAGCTTACTTTTATACTCAGTTGCCTCAGGAACTGGCGCCTTATGAAGATAGAGGCACGATTCTGAACTTCGCTATCGCACCAGATGGTGCATCCGTAGATTATATTGATCGCTATACACGCCAAATCGAAGCAACGATCAGCCAAACCCCAGAAACAGTTCGCTATTTTGCAGTGGTCGGTTTCCCGTCTGAAACCAATGCCATGGTGTTCCAAGGCTTAGAACGCTGGGAAGATCGTGATCGTAAACAGCAAGCGATTGGCCAAGAGCAAACACCAAAGCTCTATGGCGGTATCCCAGGCATTATGAGTTTCTCTCTTAACTTACCGTCTTTGGGTCAGAGCTTTATTTCACGCCCGGTCGAATTTATCGTTAAAACCAATGGTACTTATGACGACCTGAAAGTGATCACCGATCAGTTAATGGCGAAAATTCACAGTAATAAAGGCTTTGCCCAACCGGATTCCGACCTTAAGCTGAATAAGCCGGAATTCCAGATCGATGTGAAACGCGATAAGTTATCTGAGATGTCCGTCGATGTTGCCGATCTGGGTCGAACCCTAGAAAGTTACATGGCTGGCCGCGAAGTGACGCGCTTTAAACGCGCCGGTGAACAGTACGAAGTTATTGTAAAAGTTGATGATCAACAGCGCCGTGATCCAAGCGACTTAACCGATCTATACATGCGCAATCAAAACGGTGAGATGGTTCAGTTCTCAAACCTTGTAGAACTACGTGAAAGCGTTGCACCACGTGAACTTAATCACTTTGATAAAGTAAAGGCGGTTAAAATACAAACCCAGCTTGCGCCTGGTTACAGCCTAGGTGAAGCGCTCAACTTCCTTGAACAAAGCCTGCAAGAGATCGCGCCGCAAGCAACCTACGACTACACTGGGCCTTCCCGCGAGTTCAAACAGTCTAGCAGCAGTATGCAAGTGACGTTTGTGCTGGCATTGATTGTCGTATTCCTAGTGCTGGCAGCGCAGTTCGAAAGCTTTAAAAACCCAATGATCATTATGCTATCGGTTCCACCTGCCGTGTTTGGTGCGCTGTTTGCGCTACATTTCAGTGGTGGCTCTCTCAGCGTATACAGTCAGATTGGTTTGATTACCCTTGTTGGACTGGTAACCAAACATGGTATTCTGATCGTAGAGTTTGCAAATCAGCTTCAAGATCAAGGGCGAGATCTGCGTAGCGCGATAATAGAAGCAGCATCTTTGCGTTTACGCCCTATACTGATGACCACGGGCGCAACAGTATTAGGTGCGGTACCTTTAGCAATTGCTATGGGCGCAGGTGCTGAATCACGTCATCAGATCGGCTGGGTTATTGTTGGTGGAATGACATTCGGAACGTTATTGACCCTTTTTGTCATTCCTACCGTATATAGTTACTTAGGTAAGCGAACTTTCAAGGAAGTTCAGCCAGAACAAGTTTAAGGATATTTAAGTTTATGAATATAAAGCAGCTTTTTCAGGTTTCATGCCTTTCTCTGGCTGTCAGCAACGTTTCTGCAGGTGAATTAGCAGATATCTACCAACTCGCTTTGGCTAATGATCCACAGTTAAAAGCAGCACAAGCTTCATTTAACGCTGGCAAAGAGATCGAAATCCAAAATCGTTCTAGCTTATTGCCTAATGTTAATTTAAGCGCCAACACAACTACGATTGATTCAGATACAGCAGATTATAATAACCATGGCTATACCCTATCCCTTAGCCAACCGGTATTTAATGCGGCTTCTTGGTTTACCTTTAAACAGGGCCAAGTGATCTCTGAACAAGCTGCGCTGCAGTTTGAACTGGAACAGCAAACACTGATCAACCGTACCGTAGAAGCTTATCTTGGGGTTCTAAGGGCGAAAAGCGACCTACAAACATCTGAAGCTCAAGAGCGCGCAATCAAACGCCGCTTGGATCAAGTTAATGCTCAATATGATGTCGGCCTGATCGCAAATACCGACGTACAAGAAGCGCAGGCTTCATACGACAATGCTCGAGTAGCCCGTATTGCCGCAGAAGGTGATTTAGAAAATAGTTACGAAGCCTTGGAGCGCCTAACAGGCCAAGGGTTTGATACAGTAGGTCAATTATCTGAAGAGTACCCAATTGAAGAACCCGTTCCTGTGCAAGCCCAACCTTGGTTAGAAAAAGCTTGGCAAGGAAACTTGGCACTTCAACTTGCAGATCGTTCATCTGAAGCTGCACGCCAAGCTGCTAAAGCAGGCCGTGCAGGTCACTACCCAACTCTAAGCCTAACAGCCAATTACGATTACGATAACGGAACGGCTTTCAGTGATGAGAGTACTGATACCTCTTCTATCGGTTTATCGCTATCCGTACCAATCTATTCCGGCGGTTCAGTGAGTTCACGCAGTCGAGAACTGGAACAGCGCTTAATAGAAAATCAGTTTAACCGTGAAGACACCCTTCGCGAAGTGACTCAGACGACTCGTAGCCTATTACGTAATCTCCGTACCGGTGCTTTAAGTGTTCAAGCGCTAAATCAAAGTATTAAATCGAGTAAAACAGCGTTAGAAGCCACTGAAGAGGGTTACAAAGTAGGTACCCGTAATGTGGTAGATGTACTGCAAGCGGAGCAACAGCTTTATGCTGCTCAACGCGATTACGCTAATGCACGTTTCGACTTTGTACAGAACCTCATCACCTTCAAACAGCAGTTAGGCACACTAAATCCTGAAGATATAAACGAACTCGACAGCTGGTTGCAGTAAATAGTTCATACAATAATGGGTGCTTAGGCACCCGTTATTCGTTGAGACAATGTATGGGTAAATGAATATTTAATCTATTCATTATTTATAGATATAGTTAGTTATATTCATCAAAAAGCTGCTATCTAATTAAAGCGCATCTAACTTAATCCGATTTGTATCTAGGATTACCGTTTCTCAAAGGAGCTTGTTTTGAAACAGATCATTTTAGCCACTCTTCTAACTGCTTTGGCTGCCACTTCACTGACCGCAAATGCCAACGAGAAACCTTTACCTGCCGTATTAGTACACAAGGTACAGACATCGGATTTAACCCCCACCTTTAAACTGGTTGGCCGTATTGAGGCAACACAGCGGGTTAACCTATTGGCACGTGTATCTGGCTTTCTAGAAGATCGCCTATTTACTGAAGGTCGTGATGTTCAAGCCGATCAAGTGTTGTTTAAAGTAGAAAAAGCAAACTATGAAATCGCTCTGAAACAAGCAGAAGCCGATCTAGCCTCTGCAAGAGCTGGATTGAAAAATGCGCAAACCAATCTCAATCGCGTAAGCCAGCTACGCAAACGCAAAGCAGCTTCGCAATCTCAAGTCGATCAGGCGGTAGCAGACCGAGATCAATCCCGCGCACAAGTTTTAAAAGCAGAAGCCGGATTAAAGAAAGCAGAACTCAACCTTAGTTATACCGAGATTAAAGCTCCGTTTAGTGGTCGTATCGGTAAAGCAAATTTTTCTGTAGGCGATTTGATCAGCCCTGAAAGCGGCGTATTAGCTACAGTGGTAAAAATCGATGAGGTCTATGTCGAAATGGCAGTGAGTGAAAAGCTGATGCTAGACGCGCGCCGTAAAGGGATTGACCTAGATAATCCACCAGTTGCACCTCGACTAATTCTGTCTGATGGCAGCGTTTATGAACAACAAGGTCGGTTCGATTTCATCTCCCCTGAAGTAGACCCGAACACCGATACAATCACGCTCCGCGCTAGTTTCGAAAACCCTAAATACCTGTTGTTACCAGGTGAATTTGTACACGTTGAAATTAAGAGGAAACAACCGGAAATAGGCATTCAAATCCCGCAATCTGCCGTTCAACGTGATCGTGATGGCTACTTTGTACTTGAGGTTAATCAGCAGAATAAAGTGACGGTTACCCGGGTAGAAATGGGACCGCAAGTAGAAGGTAAATGGCAAGTTCTCGAAGGTCTAGATCAAGGTGATCTGATCATCACTGAAGGGCTGCAAAAGGTTAAACCGGGCATTCAAGTTAAAGCGGTAGCGGAGTAAACCATGTTCTCGATTTTCTTTATCAATCGGCCTAAGTTTGCTCTGGTCATATCCATTGTGTTGATGATTGCCGGTGGATTGGCGATCTACGGTCTACCCGTAGCTCAGTTCCCTGATATAACGCCGCCAAAAGTACAGGTCAAAGCTAAATACCCAGGCGCCAATGCCGAAGTGGTTGAACAAGCCGTGGCTACGCCTATCGAGGCTCAAGTCAATGGTGTAGACAATATGCTGTACATGTCCTCTACATCAGCTAACGACGGTAGCTATTCTTTAGATATCACGTTCGCAGTCGGTACTGATCCTGATCAAGCAGCCATCAATGTACAAAACCGTGTGGCTTTAGCCGAAGCGTCTTTACCGCAAGAAGTTGTTCGCCAAGGCGTAACAACTAAGAAACAAGCAACTAACATGCTATTGGTGATTAACCTATATTCACCTGAAAATACGTACAACGAACTATTTTTAAGTAACTACGCTACGCTATATGTACAAGATGCTTTGGCGCGAATTAATGGTGTAGGCTCTGCCTCCCAGTTCAGCCCAATGGATTACGGTATGCGAGTTTGGTTAGACCCTAACCGCCTAAAAGCGCTAGGGCTTTCACCTAAAGACGTAAGCAACGCTATCTCTCAACAAAACATCCAAGCATCTGTAGGTATTATTGGCCAACCACCGCTTACGCAAAATCAGCAGTTCCAATATAACCTGCGCGCTAAAGGCCGCTTAGAATCAGTAGAAGAGTTTGAGAACATCATCCTTCGCACGGGTGACAACGGCGCTTCTATTCGTCTACGCGACGTGGCAAGGGTAGAACTAGGTTCACAAAGCTACAGCGCCTCTTCCATTATGAATGGCAACCCAGCAGCGACCGTAGCTATCTATCAAAGCCCAGGAGCAAACGCACTGGAGGTTGCTGATAATGTCTATGCTGAACTTGAACGTCTAAGTGAGCGTTTCCCTGATGATATGGAATACGCAATTCTCTATGACACAACGCTTTCAGTAAAAGCGTCACTGCAAGAAGTAGTCGAGACTCTATTTATTACCTTTGGTTTGGTAGTACTGGTTACCTTCCTATTTCTTGCAGATTGGCGCGCTACTCTGATTCCATCAGCCACCATTCCAGTTTCATTGATCGCAACTTTTGCTGTGCTTTCGGTACTCGGCTTTAGCATCAACACCATCTCTCTATTTGCCCTAATCTTGGCAATCGGCATTGTGGTAGATGATGCAATCGTTGTCGTTGAAAACGTCAAACGTCATATGCAAGAAGGCTTGTCAGCCAAAGAAGCAACCACTGTCTCGATGAAAGAAGTTATCGGACCAGTGATCGCGACAACCCTAGTACTGCTAGCTGTATTTGTCCCTGTAGCCTTCATGCCAGGTATTACCGGTAAATTGTATACCGAGTTTGCGGTTACTATCTCTGTAGCAGTTTGCTTCTCATCACTAAATGCCCTGACGCTCTCCCCTGCGCTTTGCTCACTTCTTCTAAAACCAGCTACTGAACCGACTGGAGTATTTAAAAAATTCGATCAGTTAATCGACTGGACTCGTCGAGGCTATGTAAAGAAAGTTAACTTCCTAAATAAACGTTTACTGTTAAGCATGGGGCTGATGGCTGCTATGGGAGGTGGTGTTTACCACATGTTCAGCACCACGCCCACGGGCTTTCTTCCTTATGAAGATAACGGCGCCTTCTTTGTTAACGTCCAACTTCCTGATGGTGCGTCACTCAACCGTACAGACGAAATAGTCGCGCAGATCGACAAAATACTTGAAGAGCAACCGGGCGTAGAAAACCGTATCGGCATTAAAGGCTTTAGTATCTTAGGTGGCGCAGCACCAAACGCGGCACTGGCGATTCCTGTGTTATCCCATTGGGATGAGCGTACTGCACCGGAAATGGCCTGGTACAAAATTCTAAGAGAGCTCAATCAGAAGTTAGCGGCGATTCCGGGTGCCAATATTATGGCCTTCCCTACCCCACCGATTCCAGGTTTGGGTAATGCGGCTGGTCTAGAGGCAATTTTGTTGGATCTTAAAAATGGATCACCTCAGGAACTTGCACGTGCTACAAATTCACTCATCTTTGCAGCGAACCAGAAAGTAGAGTTTGACCGTGTTTACTCCACTTACTCTGCTAATGTCCCGCAACTGGAGCTGGTGGTAGATCGTGAAAAAGCGCTCTCTTTGGGCGTTTCGATGAGTGATCTATTTAACACGTTACAATCCCAGCTAGGTACTCAGTATGTAAACGATTTCAATATCTTCGGCCGCAACTACCGCGTTATGCTGCAAGCGGATTCTGAATTTAGAGACAACATCGACGATCTAAATAGCCTTAATGTTAAGAGCAATCAAGGCCATTTAGTTCCAATCAGCGCACTTGTCGAAGTAAAACCGGTTCTTGGTCCGCAATCATTAACTCGTTATAACCAATCACGTTCTGCTGCTATAACAGCCACACTTGCTCCAAGTATAGCGACGGGTGACGCCATCCAGCTCATGGAACAGCTCGCTAAAGACACTTTGCCCGATGGTTATGTCCTTGAATGGACAGGTAGTACCCAACAGGAACAAGAAGCGGGCGGCTTTGTCATTATTATCATCTCGTTAGCTATCCTATTCGCTTACCTATTCCTCGTTGCACAATATGAAAGCTGGACCATTCCTGTAGCAGTCATGTTATCTATTACTGTCGCAATTTTAGGCGCGATTCTTCCACTTTGGCTGATCCCGGGTTTAACCAACAACCTATATGCTCAAATAGGTATGGTTATGCTAATTGGCCTTGCTAGTAAATCAGCCATTCTAATTGTGGAATTTGCTAAGCAATTGCGAGAAGAAGGCAAAGGTATTATCGAGGCAGCCAATGAAGCGGCAAACCTACGTTATCGTGCTGTATTGATGACCGCTTTTTCTTTCATCCTAGGTGTAATGCCTTTGCTAACAGCTTCTGGCGCAGGTGCTGCTAGTCGTATATCAATAGGTTTTGTTGTGTTTGGCGGTATGCTTCTAGCGACAGTGATCGGCATATTCTTTATTCCAGCCCTATTCGTAGCAATGCAGACCCTACGTGAAAAAGTTAAAGGGAAATCTACATCAGATAATGTCCAACCAGGAGATTCTGCATGATTAAATTTTTAATCGCGGGCTTTGCGGCACTGCTTCTAGCCGGCTGCCAATCCAAGCCGACAATGCCTAAAGGTGCTCTAGTCTGCGAAGAACCACGCCCGCAAATGTGCACGATGGATTACACACCTGCTTGCGGTCATCACGCGGATGGCACAGTTAAAACCTATTCCAACAGCTGTTCCGCTTGTGCTAGAACTGAGGTCAGCTTTGTTGTAGCTGGTGAATGTAAGAAATAAGAAAAATGTTATTGGGTGAGGAAGCCCTGCTTACTCACCCAAGCTCTCTTTTCGCACCCAAATCCCGAACAAATTAAAATCAACTAGACTGTTAGATGTTATTCACCATATAACTGGCGAAAAGACATGGAACAGCAGGGATCAGGCTTTAGATTCTTTTTCTATCTGATTGGCTTCAGCGCTATTTTTCTAGCGTTTATCTATACCTCCGTTTTTTCCTACCAACAATATGCCAATTTACGCGCTGATTTAACCACTGCCAGCAACAACAACGACATTCAGCTACGTGCTGCTATGGCTATGCGGGCTGCAGTTCGAGAAAGAGCAATTCTTCTCTGGCAAATGACCTTGCTTGAAACCCCAGAAGACCGCAAACAGTTATTTAATACGTTTTATAGTCAGGGTAGTGAATATCACAAATCGCGTTTAACTCTTTTAAACACTGAGCTAGATCACCCTGAACAAAGTATTCTTGCCAAGCTAGATAAACAAGCTGCAAATAGAACTCCGGAATTACGAACATTCTCAGAGCTACTGACAGATAATCGTGTTCAAGATTTTCGTCTAGAACTAAGCAAAGTACTAAAAGACAAAACCACTATTGCAGGTCTTCTGGATCAATTTATCACATTGCAACAAGTTCAAAATGAAGATATTTGGCAAGACTCAGCTCACAAAATGGAAGGACTACTGTCTGACCTGATCACAAGGATGGTACTGATAATATCGGGTGGCTTTTTGTTTGCCGTCTATGTCATGGTTACGGCCTCGAAGCAAAACAAAATGATTAGAATAGCCAATCGAGAGCTTCGCCATTTAGCCTGTCATGACAACCTAACCGGCCTCCCAAATCGACGTTTTCTACTTCACCAACTTGATATTGTTCTCGCCGCAGCAAAACGTAAGCAACATAAGGTAGCCATCATCTTTATTGATCTTGATGACTTTAAACCGATTAACGACACCTATGGTCATGAAGCAGGAGATTTGTGTCTTCAAGACGTTTCAAACAGAATATCCAAAGTGATCAGGGGCTCGGATATGTTGGGCCGATTAGGTGGCGATGAATTTTTACTTATATTGTCAGAAATAGAATCCTCCACACAAGCCATCGCCGTAATTCAAAAGATACTAGGAATTATTAGTGAAGACTTTCCCATAGGAGAAAGCACTACAAACTTATCTGCCAGCATAGGTTTATATATCTACTCCTTAGAGGATATAAACGCAGAAGAAGCTATTACCTTAGCTGACAAAGCAATGTACCAAGCCAAAAAGATGGGTAAAAATCAATTTTATATTATTTAATAATCAACATACCCCCTAACGAAAGAATGAGCACTTCTGATCTATATTGATACCCCCCTCAGAACTGCTAAAATTGCGGCCCTGATTCTTAAGGTGCTCATCATGTCTGATATTTCTTCACTATCTCAACTTCTTCGCCAGAGTGGCGGTCAGGTCCGTTTTTTCGATATGGGCCGTCGTGTACAAAAACTCTCGACAGAACAATTTGAAAAGATAGAGAATCAACAAACACCTTACCCCTATCCATATTTGCAGCACGCATGGATAGCATTGATGATCTGGAACCCTAAGAATAAAGAGCAAGGTGCGGCTTGGTTTCTAAAACTGCCTTTAGATGAACAAGGCTTTTTAATTCAAGCAGTCCGCGATGACCTACTTAGCCGCTTACTTAAGAATGCTGGCGGTATCCTTCAGCATGAAAAAACAGGTGAGATGCCAGATGATGCTTTGAAAGATAACCCCTTCTCATTTAAGCCTGATCAGGAAAAAATGGCACTGTTCCATGCCTATTCTACGCTGGCATCAAGTGAACCTGCTTCACAATATTATGAACATGCAGAACAGTATTTTTCGGGGCAAATCGGTTTTGATAACTGGCAATCCCTAGGGTATCAAGGTATTGCTGATCTGGTTGTTCGCCATGACAAAAGTAATAACAGCAAGCGGTTAGCAAAAGCGATCCCGCTACTACCGGATGTGCCTTTCGAAGTACTGTGTACCTGCGTGGAAAGCATTGAACCTGATCACCAACTGTTTGAAGCACTAAGTTTACGTGCGGACCAAACATTAGATCGTGGAACAGCGAGCGCCAATCACATCGCAGCCATTACTCGCGGCATCTCAAATGCGCGTAATACGCCTAGAAAACAAGAGATCATCAATAAGATTCTTAAAAGCGATTATGCTTTAGAAGCGGAAGTAATCGTTTCAATAGCAACGCGTTGCCACGAAACGCTACAGGAGCCAGCTACACTTCACTTATTTTTAGAAAAGCTGGCCATTGGTAAAGCAGGCCAAGCAGGCTTCTCTCGCGTATTGTCTGATCTGATGTTTATGCCTGCACTACGTGCACTTATCTTAATGCAATTCCGTAACGAAGACCGTAGCGAACCCCTAAGTCAAGCCATTGGCGAAATGTTCGGTTCTAACTTTAAGTAATCTTTACACGGCTGAAATTTTCTGCATGAGCCAAAGACGTTTCAGCCATTTTACCTTCCGGTAGTTTCTCCTTATTTTTCATAAAGCTACCAACAAATCGTCCAGCATAAACTGATTTTCTATCTATACTAAACCTACGAATATGTTTGACGAATATCTTTGACGAATAACGAAGGCATTCTGATGAATGTTCGCTAAAGTGATGTTGGATACGCAAAATAACCTATAACTTGGCCCATTGAGCTTTATAGTCGTATTGGTTAGATACTAAAAAGTATTGTTTGCCTCAGTTCTAACACTTTAATATTTCTAAAATTATTCTTATAAACGTATAATTAGTATGGGTATTAGGCAGATCCGTTTTCGAAGCTTGTCCCTATAGCGCCCCGGTAGTGAGAGAAGATTAGTATTCATGGAAACATCTAGTTTTACAGGTCTAATTAACAACGTTGCTTTACTGCTTGCAATGGGGATCGTTTACGATTCACTTGGTCTGCAAAACATTCGGCATCGCTTACTTCGTGACAGCGTTTCTGGTGTATTAGTTGGGCTGCTTGCTATGGCAGTCATGCTAACCCCTTGGGAATTAGAACCAGGCGTATTTTTTGATGCTCGCTGGGTGTTAATTAGCTTATGTGGCCTTTTCTTTGGAATCGTCCCGACCTGTATAGCTGTAGTCATGGCTGTCAGTCTACGTATTTTTCAGGGAGGAGCAGGCATTTATGTCGGCTCAGCCGTTATTATTTTTTCAGCCGCGGTAGGATTATCTTGGCGTTATCTAAGTGATAAATACCAACAACCTCTCAATTGGTGGCGCTTGTACCTCTTAGGCTTATTGGTACAAGTCGTTGTACTCGGTCTCATCCTATTTATGCCTGCCGAATTGCGTTTCAAAATAATTGCTGCGATTGCACCCACTATTCTAACGTTCTACCCGATCGGTACGATGTTACTTGGGCTTATTCTTCGCAGGCAACAAGATCGACGAAAAGCAGAACGGGAGGTGCTCATTAGCCGTCAAAAGCTCAATCGAGAACGAGGTCTACTAAAAGGCCTAATTGACGCGTTACCCGACCATATTTTTATAAAGGATACACAAGGTAAATACCTTGGCTGTAATACCGCCTTCCAAGATTTCACGGGTAAAAGCGAAGACGAAATTACGGGTCGGACTGACTATGAGCTATTTTTAGAGGCTCAAGCAGTTAAAAATAAACAAGAAGAAAAAGATGTTATCGAACAACTAAGTTCAAATAACCAAGAACAATGGAGTGACAATCAATCAGGAGAACCAATTCTATTAAACACACTCAAAATGCCCTTCTGGGATACAGATGGCCAATTACAAGGCCTTGTTGGTATTAGCCGCGACATAACCGAAGAACGCAAGGCCCAAGAACATATATTGACCCTCTCTCAAGCCATAGAACAGAGCCCAGTCTCTGTTGTGATTACTTCTCTTGATGGCGAAATTGAGTACGTTAACTCAACCTTTGAGAATGTCACGGGTTACAAAAAAGAAGAGATTCTTGGTCAAAATTCTAGAATTCTAAAGTCTGGCCGCACACCAATCGGTCGCTATGCAGAGTTATGGCAACATCTTATTCAAGGTAAAGCATGGCGTGGAGAATTCCAAAACCAACGAAAAAACGGAGAAATTTTCTGGGAACAAGCCCATATTGCCCCAGTCTATGATGCTGAAGGTAAAACTAAACATTATCTGGCCGTTAAACAGGACATCACGCAACAAAAAGCTCAAGAAGAAAAGATTCTTCATCAAGCGCACTTTGATAGTTTGACCAACCTACCTAATCGTTTCTTATCCTTGAACCGTCTGGAAACCATGCTCTTAGAAGCAAGAAGAAAGAAGCACTCCGTCGCTGTTCTTTTTCTTGATATGGATGACTTCAAAAAAGTCAATGACACCCTAGGACACGCCACTGGTGATAAGATTCTTATTGAAGCAGCCAAACGATTAGAACAATCGGTCAGAGAAACTGACACCGTTGGCCGTTTGGGTGGCGATGAATTTATTGTATTACTTAATCATTTAGAAAGTGCTGAACAAGCTCAACCTATAGCTCAAAATCTAGTTTCCCAATTCCGCAAAGCACTAAATGTGGATGGCCGAGAGATCATGCTGACCATGAGTGTCGGGATCTCGGTTTACCCGAGTGACGGAACTGATCCTGCAGAACTGCTACGTAATGCCGATTCGGCAATGTATCACTCTAAAGCTCAAGGTCGTAATAGCTACCACTATTTCACAGAAGAGATGAACATTGGTGCAGAACGCCGATTATTGTTGGAAGAGCAGCTACACAATGCCCTTGAGCGTAAACAACTGCATGTTCTTTATCAGCCGGTGATCGATCTTAAAACACAAAACATCGTTGGCGCAGAGGCATTATTACGTTGGAACTCTCCAACATTAGGAAATATACCACCTTCTGAATTTATTCCCGTTGCCGAAAACACCGGTTTAATCGTAAACATCGGTAAGTTTGTACTTAAGGAAGCGATGCATCAGAGCAGTCACTGGATCAAAACATTGCTGCCGCAATTCCATATTGCTATCAACCTATCACCGCGTCAGTTTAGAGACCCTCAATTGATCGACTACATCACTGAACAGATGACAACACATCAAATTCTCGGCTCTAACCTAGAGCTAGAAATTACCGAAGGTGTATTAATGGCACAACACGCGGATATTGATGAAGCGATTGCAAAACTCAATGAGCAAGGCGTCAGCATATCTATGGATGATTTCGGTACTGGATATTCCTCCCTCAGTTATTTGAGAAGTTATCCATTTGACACCCTCAAAATCGATCGTAGTTTTATCAGTGATATCTCTGTCGACCCTGCCGATTTAGAGCTAGTTTACGCCACCATCGATATGGCTCACGGCCTTGGTTTAAAAGTTATTGCGGAAGGGGTAGAAACTCAAGAGCAGATGAATTTACTACAGAATAAACACTGCGATATGGCCCAAGGTTACTATTTTAGTAAACCCGTCACACCCGATGTCTTTGAAACCATACTAACTAAACAAGTTAAACAGCCTTGTAGTTAGCCATTATTCAGCAGGCTGCAATCTTGTCTGCGTCTGCTGAAAAATCTTTCCCACGAGCACAATCATAATCGAGCCAATCAAAACTGGTGTTACTAGAAAGGCCCACCCCTGACTGGATAACATAATTAAGATTGGATTAGCACCCGCCGGCGGATGTGTTGTTTTACTCAACAACATAGCACTCACACCAAGTCCTGTCGCAATGGCCAGAGTTAGCGGATTCACTTCAAGAAACTGGCTAAAGAAAATGCCGATAAAGGCAGTAATCAAATGTCCTAAAATCACATTTTTCGGCTGGGCCAAAGGGCTATGCGGCACCCCAAATACCAGCACAGCAGTTGCCCCAAAAGGCGCCATTAAAAACGCAATGTCTTTAAATGATGTTTCCAGCAGGGCTAACAAACCTATAGCAACAGCAGCGCCAAATCCGGCAACGATGGATGTAGTGATCTGCTTCATATTAACCTCAATAAAAAGTGAAATTTTTCAGCAAAGAAGTGACTGACTTTTTCAGTCACCTCCCCTTTACGAGTACCGATAAATAGAGCCTATAGGGTCGGCTCCATTTCAACCTTGTGGCGATTAAGAAGAAATTTGTTGGAAACGTGATCGACAGAAAGTACACCACCTCCGTAGATAATAATTTGCGCAAGCACGAGCCCCCAAATGTAATGCAGATACAGCGCTGCTGGTGCAATTTCTACCAAACTAATTACAGCAACTACATTCACAACAAATAAACCCACAGCAGAAAAGCGCGTCAAAATACCAGTGACTAGCAAAACAGGTAAGATCAGCTCGCCTAAAGTGCCCAAATAAGCCGCAAGCTCAAAAGGTAAAAACGGAACCTGATACTCCTCTTCAAATAGAAATAACGTTGTATCCCAATCCTGGATTTTGGTCAGACCGGCATTAAAGAACACCTGTGCTACATAAAAGCGAGCAATTAACGACAAAAGATCATGAGTTTTAGCCAATTTACCTTCCCCAGCTAAATAACCTTTATAAAACTTACTAACGATAGAAATCATCTCTCAAACCTCTCAAAAACCTTTAATAACTGAATTTCGATTTACTTGATGGCAACCAACCACTGCTGGTTTATCGCCTGTTCAATCCAGCTAACAAAATCAATCTCTTGGTGCTTACCTAATAAGCGCTCAACGCTCATGCCTGCCAGAACATCTTTAAACCATGCATATTCTTGAACCGTTAGCGTTTTAATACGCGCGTGATAATCCTGTTGAAATACCATTGAATAGTGAGGAGCTGTATTGCCCACCAGTAAGCGATAAAGCTCACCTTCATCAACCTCAGAGCCCTCTGGCACCTGATGTAAATTCCATAATTCATACACAGGAAAGTGGCTTTCCATCACCTGTAAAGTCGGCGATAGATGAAGTGACACAGCGTCCAAATCACTTTCAGTTAAACTAGAAAGTGTCTCAACTTCTAAATGAGTAACCTTTCCTCTCGCGGCCTGATGTACATGCCACTCCAAGCGGGCGACCTCTGACAGATAGGCATGATCTTCAGCCAAAGGGCTCTCGGCGATAAGCATGGCAAACGTGCCACCCCAATCCGCCCAATCCCCTGTATTAGGTAACTCTTTTTTAAGTAACTGATCGGTAAAAGCGATAATCGTCTCATTACCCACCATTTTCTCCAGTACTGGATACTTCAAGGAGATCGCTCTTGCCGCAGTCATCAGGAGATTATTCTGATAAATTTTTAACCCCTGACTTATTCGGTCAGTCGCTGTATCACTTTCATCTTTCGAAAAAATTAACGTCATCAATGCTGCTTGACGACGAACGAGCAATGTAGAATCAGACAGCATAAGAGAGCCTCCCTGTGTCATAGTGAACTTCCGTGGAGATAGATCTCGCTTTTGTAGCTTGATCAAGCAGTGTGCTCCAAGAAGGCAAATTATTATCCCATTCGATTAGGGTGGTAACTGCACCAAACAAGGCAACCGCATCGCGATAGAGCAACCAACATTCAGGTGATACTGGCTGACTGTGATCATCAATGATCAATTCACCCTCTTTCACTTTGGTGAAACCTGCCAGATGGATCTCGCCCACAGCATTAGCAGGGATTTCTCGTAACCACTTTCGGGCTACAGTTAATGGCTTTTGATCACTAAAATTGCGCGCATTTACTAGCAAATTGTTGAGATCCACCAATAAGCCACATCCCGTTTTATCTACCAGTTCAGATAGAAACTCGGTTTCACTCATATCAGAAAAGTTGAATTCCACATAAGCAGATAAGTTCTCAACTAAAATCTGACGCCCTAATAACTGCTGGACCTGATTCACGTTATCAACCATTACCTGCAAGCTCTGTTGCGTAAACTCAAGAGGTAGAAGATCCCCAGCATGCACAGATTTTCCATTGATATTGCTCCAAGTGAAGCAAGCGTGGTCGGAGATCAATATGGGGTTAATCTGCTGTGACAGTTGCTTTAAACGTTGCAGATAATCTCCGTTAATACCCACGGCTGAACCTAAGCCCATGGAAGTCGAATGCAGACTGATTGGATATTGAAGGGCTATATCACTCAACAACTCAGGTAGCATTCCACCTTCGGCAAAAAAGTTCTCCGCATGTATCTCCACAAAATCAATGGAAGATGTCCCTAGTAACGCCTCCTTATAGTGAGGGTGACGCAACCCGACTCCAATCTTTGATAAACCTCGTTCATCGCTATTATTAGCTGTGCTTAAACTGGACATCTTCTCTCTCCTGATTAAACCTTATGAGTTCTGCTGAGCTTCCTGATAACGCTTCTTAGCTTCAGCTTTCAGTAGCCCACCCATATCTTTACAAGTACCTTTAGCGACTAACTTCCACTCACCTGGGTCGTTATCCACTTTGGATTGGCCCGCACAAGAGTGTGTACCTGCCAAGTTGCCACAATCGTTCTGTCCAGCTAGTGCAACTCCGTAGCATTTCTCTTTACCGCCGGCATGAGCTGCAGGCACAGTGGCGATAGAAGTCAGAGCAACGGCTAAGGCTGCTGTAGCAATTCGTTGTTTATTATCCATTTCACTTCTCCAGTTCTTTCTGAATTGATAAATGCTGTGCAACCCACTCATCAAGTTGCTTTAATGGCATCGATCCCACCTGCTGATCCAACGCCTTATCTTTTGCCAAGAGTACTAACGTGGGAACCGCTCTAATCGTGAATTTCGCAGCTAACTCCTGCTGCTGATCTACATCCACTTTTAAAACTTTAAGTTCACCGGCATATCGCTCTGCCAAACTATTAATCACAGGAATCATCTGCTGGCAGGGACCGCACCATTTAGCGCTGAACCAGATCAGCGCTAAAGGTTGCGAGTACTCATGTCCATTTTCTGAAAACGTAAGTCTCGACTCAGGCATAAGAATTAGTCTTCAGCGTTCGCTGCAGCTACAGACAGATCTTCAATACCCGCCCAAATACGGTCTGCAGTTTTTAGGTTGCCAGGTACATCTGTAAGCCATTTTTTCTGAACATCTTTGTTCAAGTTCAGGTACAGCTTGCCGTTTTCGATGTGGAACGCTTGTGGATCAACATCTAACTTTTTGTTTAGCGCAACACCCATTGCGCAGTAACCACCATATTGAGGCGCGTATTTGTCAGCATTGGCGTTAAATAGGTCACGGTTTTTAGCACTTGCGAAACGGTAAATTGCCCCATCATGCGTAGCGGTAAATTTTGCAGAGCCTTCAACCGCTTTATCGTTAGTGAAGTAAGCAACAGGGTCATAACCATGAATAGCAACATCGTTAGTGCCAATATTTACAGAGGCCGCAAAGCTCATGCTGCTTAGAAGAAGTGCGCCGGCTGCTGTTGCTAATTTCAAAGTCTTTGTAAATTTCATTTCTTTTTCCTCGGTTAATGGTTTAATGAACACTCATACATATTGGTAAATATGTTGCGCTGTTCTTGAGATATAGATTACGGGGAACTACCGAGGGAAAGGCCGCTCTAAATCCAGCAAAAAGAGCCAATCGTCCAAAGAAGGAGGTTATATGGATACACTGAGCAAATTACTACAAAACCTAGAGATCAATGCCGAGGTTTTTTTCAGTGGTAGCCTCTGCGGTATCACCGGCTTTGATGACGACAAGGAATCTGGATACTTACACTTTCTAGAATCAGGGTCGTTAACACTGACGACTGATGAAGGTCACATCATTGAGTTACATACAGGTGATGTAATTTTTTTCCCGAGCGGAACCAACCACAAACTTACAATAGCTCCATCAGAAGATGCCAAACTGGTTTGTGCCACAGTTAAGCTCCCTCCGGCTCATCAAAAGTTGTTAGCTAACTATCTCCCTAAATTTCTCTGTCTCCATATAGAGGAAGCAGGTTCGATTTCAAACACAGCTCATCAAATCTTTGCAGAAGCATTTGACGAGCAACACGGCAAACAATTAATAATCGACCGATTGTGCGATGTATTTATGGTGCAAGTACTTCGTTATGTTATTGATAATGGGACAGTTGAATTAGGCTTAATAGCGGCCGACTCTCATCCTCTGCTTCACAAGTTAATGCAACAGATCAAAGATAAACCTGAATATGAATGGACAGTTGAAGAGATGGCAGAAAGCGCAGCAATGTCTCGCTCTAAGTTTGCAGCCCTCTTTAAAGATACGGTTGGACAAGCACCGATGGAGTATGTAACCGGACTAAGAATGGCGTTGGCCAAAGGGTTACTTAAAAATAATCGCCCCGTGGGCCTAGTTGCCAACCAGGTAGGCTACGAAAATGCCTCCTCATTAGCCAAAGTGTTTAAAAAGCACTTTGGTGTGACACCTAAGCAATGGGTAAAAAGCTATTTAAATCCCAAATAATCAGGCTGGCATATAAACGCCACCTATAATAAATTGGAACTTGCAGTCGCAATTTGTACCTGAGTCGCAATGAACCTTTTAGATATACTCAATCAACAACCACAAGGTATTGCAGAACTAACTGTGGATGAAGGTCACTACCTGTTCTTCAATCGTAAAGAGTTAGAGTTTCGTGGTTTATCTGAAAGTACATTAAAAAACTGCTCCATATTCGACCTGTTTAATCAAGAACAAGCTATACAGCTAAAGGCGCTATTTAAACAGTGCTCTCAAACCACTACTGACCAACCCGCTTATTTTTACTATCAACGAGACAATCAACATTTCGAGATGCGCTTAGTAAAACATGGGGAGAATATCTTAAGCACCCTTTCTGATGTTACCTCGCAGCAAGAGATAAAAGCTCAGATTGAGCAAGACCAAGAAACAATCAAGTGCCTAGACGATGCTGTTAATGGAGCCAATATAGGTTGTTGGGACTTCTACCCACAACAAGGCAAAATCATCGCTAATAAAACTTGGGTCACTCAAAAGAGATATAGAGATGAAGAGTTCAGAGAAGACGATGCGCTATTTTCTGAAGTCATTAATGGTCTTGAGCGCTGGTCCTCTATCGTTCACCCCGAAGATCTAGAGCCAACGGTTGAATTAATCGAAAAACACCTTAATGGTGAAACCGAAATTTACGACGCAAAATTCCGTATGATCTGTGGCGATGGGAAGTGGCGCTGGATACATGATGTCGGCCGAGTATTCCTCAGAGATGATGAAGGAAATGCCATTCGTATGAATGGGGTACATATAGATATTACTGAGGCCCGTACCCTAGAAGAAAAAATTGAAAAACTTGCAGTCACCGACGCGCTAACCGATCTATTTAACCGCCGTAACTTCCAATACTTATCCCAGGCAGCCCTAGAGCGCGCCAAAAGACAGAAAACTTACTTTTGCTTACTGATACTCGATGTCGACCATTTCAAAGCGTATAACGACACTTATGGTCACCTGAAAGGCGATGATGTCCTTAAAAAAATCAGCCAAGCACTTAAAGATAATATCCGACAAGGAGAGGACTACTGCTTCCGCGTCGGTGGAGAAGAATTTGCCGTTGTATTCACCCAAGAAAGCAAAGAGTCAGCAGATATTTTTGCCAATCGCATTCGACTAGAAATAGAGAAATTAGAGATCCCTCATAAGGAAAACACCGCAGCTCCCTATATCACTGTATCCATGGGCTTATCCTGTACACAAACGCTCACCGATAAAACCCAGATCAGCGATCTCTACCAACGAGCGGATAAACATTTATATCAAGCTAAAGAAAATGGCCGCAACAGTTTAGTTAGCCAGTCGTATTAGAATCGATAAACAAATTTATTGCTTTGCCCTTCCCAACATCTGCTTTCCAACGATAACAATCATAATCCCACCCAAAACTACTACAGAAGCGATAACTAAACGCAACGTAATCTCTTCACTAGCAAAGACAACACCACCTACTGCAGCAATCACTGGAACAAGCAACTGAACAACTGCAGCTTGAATAGCTGATAAATAGCCTAAAGCCTGATACCAGATCGCGTAGCCAATACCAGAAGCAAGTGCGCCGGAAAGAATTGCCAACCATATCCCTTCACTAGATAAAGACATCTCATTTAAAGTGAGTAAAGCAAGAATAAGAACAAAGGGCAGTGTACGTAAAAAATTAAAGGTCGTATCCCCAAGAGGATTAGTAGAACTTTTGCCCGCTAGCGTGTAAAAACCCCAAGCCACGCCCGCCATCGTCATTAGACCAAAGCCAACAACCGAGGGGGTTGCTAAGCTCGGGAATATCAAATAAATAAACCCTGCAAACGCAACGATGGTTCCTGCCCATTCCATTGCATGAAGTTTATTGCCTTTGAACATATTAATAAGAATGATGGAGATCTGTACTGAGCCAAATAGCACCAAAGCGCCTATTCCTGTCTCTAAGGTGATATAGCCATACGAGAATGTTATAGCGTAAGCAAAAAGATAAAACGCGCCTTTCCAACTACCTTTAGCGGTATTTGTTTTACCTCTGTTCATGAAGCTGAATATAACTAACAGCATAACAATCCCTGAAAGTAATCGAATTGTTGTGAAACTCGCTGCATCTATAGCCTCATCCCCTAGCGCCAAACGACACAACACAGAATTACCAGCAAAAGCTATCAAAGCAATTGACGTATATAGAAAGACTTTAAGGGCCTTTACATCGTTCTTAATCATGACTTACACATCCAGAACTTAAAGTCAGATCACCATACCATGGAAATTCACTAGAGTTATCTATGTAAGATTCTATTTTTTGAATGGCACTACCGTTCTGTATTCCTACAAATAAACCATGCATTCTGACTACATAAAATTTCCACGCCCCCTCAAATAAATGATATAACATAACCCATTATTTTTTAGATCAATTGTTTGAGGAAAGCATGGCAATAACAAAAGAAGAGCTCTTAAATGCTAGTTCTGAGGACTATATGAATGACAACCAATTGGAGTTTTTCCGAGAGTTCTTAGAACAACAAAAGCAAGAAACCATCGCACACATTCAAAACGCACAAGCACAATTGAATGAACGTCCTGAGATGAATGATGATGCGGACCGCGCACAATATGAAGAAGAATCTCGTATTGCCCTACGTATTGTCGACCGCGAAAGTAAGTTACTTCCCAAATTCGATACCGCACTAGCCCGCATTCGAAATGGCGAATATGGCTACTGCCTAGAATCTGGTGAAGAGATCGGTATTAAGCGCCTACTACTCCGCCCTACTGCAGAGTATTGCGCAGACATCAAAGCGGTCCGTGAATCGAATGAGCGTTTATTTCGAGAGTGAATTATCACCTACTTCATTGATAGAGCAGCATCAAAATAAAGTAGAAGAGCACTAATGAGAAATACCATCCCAACAACTTACGATGAATAGCACTACTGCGTCGCAAAACTTATGGTACATCTCTTACAAAGTCTTGTATCGTGCAATGCATCAAATCACTAGACGATTTTAACGATCATGTGACCAATAGCTTCGTACGCCTTTACGGCGAGCTACAACATAAAGCAACAATAGGGTGGTTTGAAAAATTACAATCTGATATGAATGAATAATTGAACTTATAAATTAATTTTTCCGACCAGTTTTTTACACCTTTGTACTCATTAACTTTTCACTACCACTAAAGCCAAGACGGGAATATAAACTGTGAGCATCATCTGTCACCAGAAATTGGAATCTATCTTTCCAACGCGGATCGTTAATCATAATTTCAGTTAACCATTTCCCCAGCCCCTGACTTCTGTATTGCTTATCAATAATGACATCAGCCAGATAAGCGACTGAAGCGAAGTCGGTGACCACTCTGGCAAAGCCTATCTGCTTTTCACCTTTAAAGAGTGAAAAACAAACGCTGTTCTCTATCGATGTTTTTATGACATCAATAGCTCTCTCATTTGCCCAGTAAGATTGCTTTAGCAGAGCTTGGACGCTTTCAAGCTGAACCTTTTCCCGTTCATCGTAGATCTGAAAACCACCTTTTTCATACTTCATAAGAAACCCCATTTAAAAATCATAAAAAAACAGCCATGAAGGCTGTTTTGATAAGTTACTCTCTTAGACGTTCAACTCACGCTTACTGATAATCATCCGGTAGAGTAATCCCCATAGCGTTTGCCTCTACCTGAGCTTGTTGCTGGAAGCGTTTACGCACCATCGTGCCTTTAGGCTTAGTCAGATAGAACAGCCATTTGCTGGCAACTTCAGGTTTCAGATTATGCTCTTCACCCCAACTCTGAATGAATGCAAACAGCGTATTATCGCTTTTATCAGGTAAAGCTACTGCGACAGGCAGATCGAGCTGTTCACCTGCGCGAACGCGGCGACAAATTACATCGTAGTTGTATCGGAAGTCAGGAAAAACATCGACTTCAGCTTCTGTGCGCAAACGAAACCAACCCGTTGCTTTACCGGCATGGTAGATCGCTGGATGGGTCCATTTGTGTGTCGAAGCTTTATCCGCATTTAGGCACGCTTCTTCATAAGCATGCTTCGTTGCGGGTAAACCATGATCCCCAGTTTGGGTACGAAGTACATCAAGAAACTCGGAAATCGTCGGCATCCATGCGCTGTGCTCTTTGCAATAATCAATTGCAGCCACCAGCTCGTGTTCGGTATAGCCACCAAGGCTAAGTGCCCATTCACGTTTTGCGATACGGATTTCGTCTTGGGTTTCGAAACAGCTCTTAAATTTATGGCCATAGATCGCCATAAAACGCGCAAAAATCATATTGACCAGCGTTTTGACTTCGACGGTTAGCTCTCTTTGAGCGGTGTTTTTTTCCGGCTCTTGGTTACCAGTCGGTGTCCTTGATGTCCATGATTGCTGCGGTAACCCGTTGTCGTTTTTCGCGAGTATCTCTGCGGGGGTTTTCATGGCTGAAACCTTTGCCTTGTTGTTCGTTATTTATACGTTGTTGACGTCCATCCCTAGTCTGCTTGTTAATCCACTCCCTTTTTACCCAAGCTAGGAATTTCTGATCCCAGTTGGTTTCTTTACGGTCTTTATCTAACCAGTAAAGCACAAATTCATCCAAACATGTTTGTGCAAATTGTGGCGATATATTATGCCGCGGAAGCAACGCATAAAAATTGTCGGACGGTTGCCAATTCAGCTCCATTCCTTGAAGCTGTTTTTTACGCTGCTCTTGTTTATTAAAACACACTTGTAACTCATCAGAGCGGCCATTATTAACCTGCTGTGCTTTTCTCGCCCAACCTATGCTGCCACCAAAGGTCGGAGCAGGACCAGGGTTAGGGATATTCTGTGGCTGCACTGCTGGCGCTTGATCAGGATAGTACGGCGTATCCTTCATCTCTGGATACTGATCCTGTGGATAGCCTGATTGTGCAGGTTGAGTTTGTGGGTGATTTTGCTGGTTATAATTCGATTGTGCATAACTCGGCTCAGATTGCTCAACCTCTACAGGCAGTTCTTCAACCTGTGTCGGAATCGTTTCCATAACCGGTAACCGGCTTACAATCTCAACATCGCCTTCAGGCACTTCATCAAAGGTTACTTCAGAGACTTGCTCTTCAACAACAAAGCGGATTCTTACACGACCATCATTAGCGAATGCGGCATCAATGATGTTTGCACTGACTAATTCGCTGGTTAATTGAGCCAATCGCTCTTCGTCCCAAAACTCACCTAACGCAAGCCATTGTTCACGAGAAAATATAAGTTCTGGCGCTTGGTCTGTATCCGTTACATTTTGGAGACGTTCTACCCTTTGATGATAGAGCGTCAACAATACAGCCGCTTCAACACCTACCTCCTTGACTAAGGATGGGTATAGCAAGATAGGTGTTTCAGAAAAAACATAACTCATGAATATGTAATCTTACCTAAACAGATTTGGCATTTCGTTAACCGAATACCATAAACAAAAAAGCCGCAGTGATGAGCCGCGGCTTGTGACCATCAAACGTGATTAGCCATCCTGAGCAAAACGTTCTACTGCGCGTAATACATCCCGACGACTAATCTGGCCGATCAGTTTACCATCTTTTACTACTGGTAAACGACGACGTTTGTTATTAATAAATTCTTCCGCCACTTTTATGATGTCGGCATCATGATTAATGGTGTAAACCTCTTCCGACATGTAAGTACCGACAAGGCCACCCATCTCTTCTTCGTGGTAGGTTAAAGTCAGGATCGCTTTTAGACAGTCAACTTCTGACATTAAGCCAATGAGTTTGCCATTTTTATCGACTACAGGCGCGCCTGTGATTCGGTATTCGAGTAGCTGATTTATCGCATCAAAAAGATCGGTTTCAGGGGTAAAGGTGATTAAGTCTTCACACATGTAATCCTGAGCTTTTACGGATCTTAGCATTACCATTCCTCCATGGCCGGCAGCTTTAACAGGTCTGGAAACATCGACCTGCCAAACCACCCAAACAAGGTAAACCGGTGAATTTTCAACCGGGCTATCTCTATGTGTACACCTAACAGTGACAACTCGCAAGCGATCAGATCAAGGTTAAGCCCGACAAGAATAAGTTAATGCTCAACGGGCTAATACCTTGTAGGGAGAAGAGCCAACTTATGGCCCCAAGCAGTTTTTTTTGATTTTTGCTCAATTAAAATAATTAATTGAAAACAACCGTTTTATTACCCTGCACTAAGATCTTATCTTCCAAGTGCCAACGCAAACCGCGAGATAACACTGTTTTTTCTACATCACGTCCTAAACGCACCATATCTTCTGGCAGATCGCGGTGGCTGATGCGTACTACATCCTGATCAATAATTGGACCTGCATCTAGCTCTTCAGTCACATAGTGACAGGTTGCACCAATCAGCTTTACACCACGTTCATGGGCTTGATGATATGGCTTTGCACCGGCGAAAGAAGGTAAGAAGCTATGGTGAATATTAATGATGCGATGAGCATATTCAGCGCAGATGTCCGACGGTAAGATCTGCATGTAACGCGCAAGTACGACCGTTTCAGCCGAGTGTTCACGGATTAAACGACTAACTTCCTCAAAGTGAGGCTGTTTATTCTGTTTATCCACAGGCACATGATAAAAAGGAATATTATGCCATTCGACCATGCTGCGCAGATCATCGTGATTAGAAATGACACAAGGAATCTCACAGTCCAGTTCGCCTTCATGATAACGATAGAGAAGATCGGCAAGACAATGTGCTTCTCGGCTCGCCATCAATATCACACGCTTAGGGGTAGCGGAGTCTGTAATATCCCAATCCATATTGAAGGATTGCGCTATAGGTGCAAAAGCAGACTTTAACTCTTCTAGTGAGAAAGGTAACGTTGCCGCACTGATCTCTACACGCATAAAGAACCAGCCAGTTGTACTATCAGAATGTTGGTTAGCGTCAGAAATCGAGCCACCATGGCTAGAGATAAAATTACTTACCATCGCCACAATGCCCACTCTATCGGGACACGCCAAAACCAGCCTGAATCTACGTTCCATTTACGTACAGCTCCGCAAGAAAATGTGAAGCTTCATTCTAACAGTAGTTATTTCTCCGGTGGAATTGCCTAGCTAAGTATTCTTGCCCTAAAACAATAATTCTTTAGCTCTCAGTTAAATAACTGATCAGATGCAGCCGCGCAGCGGAAATCATTCCGATGTAAACCCGATATTGCATGGGTATACCAAGTGAGATGGACTCGCCCCCAAGCGGTTAATATATTTGGATGATGATTTCGAGCTTCTGCTAATTCTCCTACGTTATTGGTAAACGCTAAGGCCTCAACAAAGTTTTTGAACTTAAAATCACGTTGCAGCGTAGGCACACCGTCTACGTGAACAATCTCCCAATCGGGCAGCGACTTCAGTAACACCGCTATTTCTGATTCATTTAAGGCTTGGCTATCTTTATGGCAGCTTTCACAAGCTTCTGTAGCTAAATCCATCATGTCACCTCATAAAATCACTATTCCGTCGTTCTATATCAACAAGGTTTTCCATCCGCTTAATCACTCATATACTGTAAGTGATACTGGGAAAAGGGAATATCAAAGATGTCAGAACCTATGGCCCCTTTAAGCGCTTGCCGACTTGGGTTAGATACGCATCAAGAACCCACGATCTACCTTCGTCATGATAGTCCAGTTTGCCGCTCTGAGGGATTTTCTGCCCTCTCTCGGGTGATGGTTCGGACGAAACGAAAACACCTGATCGCTACCCTCAATATGGTAACAAGCAACCTTTTAATGCCCGGTGAGATCGGTTTTTCTGAATCTGCCTGGAAAAGAATGGAGCTGAGAGAGGGGAATTCTGTTTGGTTATCTCACCCTAAACCCGTGCAATCCCTCTCCTATCTGCGCGCTAAGGTATTTGGTAGCGAACTCAGTCAAGAACAACTCCGTGAAATCATCGATGATATTGTCGCAGGGCGCTATGCCGATGTGCACCTAGCCGCGTTTATTACGGCCTGTGCATCAGACAAACTAAGTATTCGAGAGATCACCGATCTAACCCGCGCAATGGTCGACTCTGGCAGCCAGATCGAATGGGGCTTACCTCAGGTTGTGGATAAACACTGTGTTGGCGGTTTGCCCGGTAATCGCACAACCCCCATTATTGTTTCGATTCTAGCAGCTGCCGGATTAACCATGCCGAAAACATCTTCACGGGCCATTACCTCTCCTGCCGGGACTGCCGATACCATGGAGACTTTAACTAATGTCAGCTTGAGCTTAGAGCAGATGCGTTCTGTAGTTGAACAAGAAGGTGGCTGCCTAGCTTGGGGAGGATCAGTGCGACTCTCCCCTTCTGATGATCTACTAATCCAAGTAGAGCGTGCTTTAGATATCGACAGTGAAGGCCAACTGATTGCATCAGTGCTCTCAAAAAAAATAGCCGCGGGTGCTACTCACGTTGTGATTGATATTCCGGTCGGCGAAACCGCAAAAGTAAGAAGCCAAGAGTCTGCACAAGCACTTGCAGATAGCTTTAAAGCAGTAGCTAGTACTCTAGGGCTGACTGTGCATACGCTACTGACCGATGGATCTCAACCTATAGGTAGAGGCATAGGGCCTGCACTTGAAGCACGGGATATTTTATTGGTACTGCAAAATCAAAAAGATATGCCCACAGACTTACGGCAGCGTGCCGCAGAAGTTGCAGGCGCCATGTTAGATCTGATCAATGATTTGCCAGAGGGCGAAGGTTATACACAAGCCCTTAGCATTTTAGAATCAGGAGCGGCTTGGGAGAAATTTCAGGCGATCTGTAAAGCTCAGGGCGTGCTTAAGACACCACCTATCGCGCCCTACCGTTATGAATTAATTGCACAAAAAACAGGCATAGTTGATCGAATTAATAACCGTAAGTTAGCCAAAGTGGCCAAATTAGCCGGAGCGCCTGCCGATTTGGCTGCAGGAGTAGATATGCACTGCAAGCTCGGCGACAAAATCGAGCTGAATCAACCTCTGCTGACCATCCATGCCGAAAGCTCGGGTGAGCTAAGTTATGCCGTCGATTATTTAGAAGATCATTCGGATATTATCCAGATTATTGCTGGAAGGGAGCCTTCATAAAATGCAGCCTATTCTATTCAATTTAGAAAGTGACCACGACCTTGCTCAAGCCCTTGCGATTGAGGTCGATGCAGAAGTCGGCAAGTTAGACCTTCGAAATTTCCCTGACGGCGAAAGCTATCTGCGTATCTTAAGCGATTGCCAACATCGCTCGGTTATTGTGCTTTGTAACTTACACCACCCCGATGACAAAATACTCAAACTCATTTTTCTAACCCATACACTGAAATCCTTAGGAGCGTCTCGCATTGGGTTAGTAACCCCTTACCTCGCTTATATGCGCCAAGACAAAGCCTTTCACCCTGGGGAAGCGGTTTCATCACGACCTTTTGCGCATTTACTCTCAGAGCAGTTCGATTGGTTAGTCACGCTGGATCCCCATCTACACCGTTATAATTCCTTGGATGAGATCTACAGTTTAAAAAGCTCCGTAGTACATGCAGCCCCCATGATTGCCGCTTGGATAAATCAACATATTGAAAAGCCTCTTCTTATTGGCCCTGATAGTGAAAGTGAACAATGGGTCAGCGAAGTTGCACATTTATCCAAAGCGCCTTTTCAAGTATTGGAGAAAGTTCGCCATGGGGATTACTCTGTCGAAGTGTCAGTGCCTGAAATCGAACAGTGGGAAAATCATACTCCCGTGTTGGTAGACGACATTATTTCAAGCGGTAAAACCATGTCAGAAACCATTACCCACCTGCACCAGCTTGGGTTAAAGTCCCCGACTTGTATCGGAGTTCATGGTCTGTTTTCTGATGATGACTTTAATGCACTCGCTATAAAAGCCAAGATCGTTACCTGTAACAGTGTGCCTCACACAAGTAATGATATTGATATTAGTCATGCGTTAAGCCAAGCCATACTGAAGTGGATCTAAATGTGAAAAGCTATGTTGCCGATGATCTGGACTGTTGGCTTGATCCTACATTTATAAATCCAAACGAAGCCGAGTATTTTTACACCTCGCTATATGAAGAGGTATCTTGGCAACAAGACAAGATCCGAATGTTTGGTAAATGGGTTTCTATTCCGCGCTTACAAGCCTTTATGGCTGATTCTGGCATCACCTATACCTATTCCGGTTTAACCTTGGCAGAAAACCCTTGGCACCCCGTTGTTGCGGAGATTAAAAAGCGCGTCGAAGAATACACAGAAACCTCATTCAACGCCGTGCTCATAAATCTGTATCGCGATGGTAATGATAGTATGGGTTGGCATAGGGATAATGAACCAGAATTAGGAGACAACCCCAAAATAGCCAGTGTGTCGCTAGGCAGTAGTCGACGTTTTCTTTTAAAATCAACCGCTGATCAACGCCATGAACTTAACTTACCCTCCGGCTCACTATTATGGATGGGAGATCAAGTACAAAAGCACTGGCAACACAGCATCCCAAAAACCAGAAAAGTAATACCACCTCGCATAAACCTCACCTTCCGTGACATGAAAATTTAATACAAATCAACAGATTAGCAGTGAGATAATCTGGTATAACTAATATATTCACTAATATTCTATATAAAGACTAACTCATTTAACTACAGTAAGTTATACTGCCGCGCACTTGAGTAGAGCCGGGCAAATTACCTGATTTTTATATGGGTTTGCCTCAGTAATAAAAATAAGTTAGCTGGACGAAACTTAAGAACTACTTTTTGATAAGTTTCTATTTCATTGTCATCGCAGTCGGGTGAGGCTGTTCTGCATAAAAATGACAAGAAATCGCCCTATTCGGTTCGTGCAGTTAACAAAAAATATAAGAATAATTAAGACATACAAATGCACACCGATGCACCTGAAAAAGACGCTGTAAAACAGGGTCAAACTAGCGCAGAAGAGCTAAATACAATTCTGCGTTTGCAGAACCAAGTACTTGAAAAGATCGTTTTAGACACACAACCCGACTTCATCTTTACGTCGGTTTGTCAGTTTATTGAAAACTGTGTCGCGGATAGTATCGCTTCAATCATGCTGCTGGATAGCAGCAACAGGCACCTGTCTGTTGTCTGCGCCCCTAGTATTCCTCAAGAATCTCTAGCACTACTAAATGGTTTAGTCCCGAGCCCAAAGGCTGGGTCCTGCGGTACAGCAGTGTATACGGGGAGCCCCGTTTATGTTTCTGACATCGAACAGGACGACTGCTGGCAAAATTTCCGAGATGTCGGCCAAGAATTAGGAATCAAAGCCTGTTGGTCTTACCCAATCCGCATTGATTCTGAACATGTTGCGGGCAGCATCGCTATATCTAGCCCCAAACCACGAACACCGACTGCATTTCATCACCAGCTTTTAGAAGCAGCCGCAAATATCATTAGTATTGCACTCAAGAGACTAAAGGCTCAACAGTACTTGGAACATTCAGAAAACCTTTTGCAGAACATCACCAAAGCGATGCCCGGTGTTGTCTACCAATATCGATTAACGTCTGATCTCAAGCAGGAGTTTATCTACATCGGCCCAGGGATAGAGCAAATTTCCGGTGTCACTGCAAAAGAAGCAACAGAAGACTTCCGCCAGTTTTGGAAACAAGTACACCCTGAAGATCAACCAAGCTTGTGGGCAAGTATTATTCACACTAGCCAGCATAAACTGCCCTGGTCTCATGAATTTCGAGTTTTTCACCGTAATGGTGACCTTCGCTGGATTCGCGGCTCATCTTTACCTGATACATCCAATAAACTCGACCCTTCGCTTTGGAACGGGGTTTTACTGGATATAACACCTGAAAAAGCATCTATCGAGCAACTACGTTTAGCCGGTATCGCCTTTTCGAGCACCAACGAAGGGATCATGATCACCGACTGCAACAATAAGATTATTGATGTCAATCGCGCCTATTCTGATCTGAGTGGGTACAGTCGCGAAGAGCTGATTGGTAAAAGCCCTTCTCTGCTTAAATCACCACGACACGATCAAGATTTCTTCCAAAATATGTGGGCTTCGCTTGCTGAAGAGGGTCACTGGCAAGGTGAAATATGGAACCGCCGCAAGAATGGTGAGGTAGCTCCACATTGGGTAAGCATTAATGCGGTTCACGATCCAGAGACTCACAAGCTTACTCATTTTGTGAGCGTGAATGCCGATATTAGTAATATCAAAGCCTCTGAAGAAAAGCTCTCTCATCTAGCGCACCACGATCCGCTAACTAACCTACCTAATCGTTTGTTGTTTGGCGCTCGGCTAGAGCATGCTCTGACCCATAGGGAATCTAACGAAAAGATTGCCATGCTGCAGTTAGATCTAGACCGCTTTAAACATATTAATGACAGCCTTGGTCATAAATATGGCGATCAACTGCTGTTACAGGTAACAGAGCGTTTAAGTAAGACACTAAGTACTCGCGACACGCTTGCACGTATCGGTGGGGATGAATTCGCCATCTTACTTGAAGAATTAGAACACGCAGCTGATGCAGCAACTATTGCCGATGCAATCGTCGAAGCGATGGAACAGCCTTTCCAATTAGATGGTAAAGACTATTTCACCACAGCAAGTATAGGTGTTGCTCTCTCCCCTGATCATGGTGATGATTCAGATACAGTCACTAAAAATGCAGATATCGCGCTTAATCAGGCTAAAGATTCAGGTCGAAATAATTACGCCTTCTTCCAACCTGAGTTATCGGAAACCGTTGAAGAGTGGATAAAGCTCGAACCCGAACTGCGTAAAGCCGTAGCGGAGAAACAATTTGTTCTCTATTACCAACCACAGATGGATGCGACCGGTGAAAAAGTGATTGGCGCTGAAGCATTGATTCGCTGGGAACACCCAGAGATGGGCCTTATGCCACCGGGGCAATTCCTATCGATTGCCGAAGAAATTGGCTTACTAACAAAGATGGGGAACTGGGTATTAGAGGAAGCCTGTGCACAACTTTCTCGTTGGAGAGAAGCAGGACTAAATAACTTCCGTTTAGCGGTCAATCTAGCGAGTGATCAGATCACAAAACAGGATCTTCCTTCAGAAGTTCAAACTCTGCTGTACAATTACGAAATACCGGCAGATATGTTAGAGCTGGAAATCCTAGAAACATTCCTACTTGAGCATGAGAAAGAGGCGACCGCCACGTTCCACGCGTTAAGACAACAAGGTGTTCATCTCGCTTTGGATGATTTTGGTACCGGTTACTCTTCGCTGCGCTACCTTAAGCAATTGCCGATTACTAAAGTCAAAATTGATCAGTCCCTGGTAAGAGATATTCCAAGTGATCCAGATGATGAAGCCATTGCCAAAGCAGTAATTCTGCTAGGCCATACCCTAGACCTGAAAGTCTGCGCTGAAGGGGTTGAAACGCCTGAACAAAGGGCATTTTTAGAACAAGAAGGCTGCGATCAACTCCAAGGCTTTTTATTCAGCAAACCAATCCGACAGGAACAGTTTACTGAATTATTACTCGCCCAAGAGCGGATTCAAGAAGTCGAATACAGTTAAAGTCCTTTAACCCACTCTAGTAACCATGGTTCTGCTTCTTCAAGTGGAGCCATGGTTTCACAAGCATCAATCACTAAGTTATTCCCTACTCTTTGCGCTTGTAGCTGCTGCATTAAACTATCCATCAAATAGCCTGCTTCAGCAAAGGTATCGTAGGAACTGTCGCCTAATGCAATTACGCCATATTTGACCGTAGGTATCTGTGGTAATTGATCATGTAACTGATCATAGAAAGACAACAAGTTATGTGGAATTTCGCCCTGCCCTGTTGTAGATGTACAGATTAAAATTACTTCTGTTTCTGGTATTACAACCTGAGCAAACTCCGGATTACGCAATAGCTCCACTGAATGTTTTAACTCAGTTAATTTTTGTGAGCACATCTCAGCCACATCAAGTGCGTTACCGTATACAGAGCCCACTACAACCTTTATTACTGCCATTTATAAACCTACTGTGCATACTGATCTATGCACTTCATATATTACGATGGTGGATACACAAATATATTCGCCATTCTCACTGATTTTCTGGCAATAACCAAGCTGACTCCTACACTGAAAGGGAAGAACTGTTTATCGGAGGGGATAAGCTATGGGTAACGAAAGTCTTTCTAAGCTACTTGATGAATGGGAAGGCCGCGCGCGCAAAGTCAACGGTCGTAAGGAAGAACAGCTTTCCATCTATAAAAGCGATTCGGTAAAGCTCGAAGCCTTAGCCAGCATGTACAAACTATCAAAGGACGATGTTGTCGCTACCTTAATACATGAGGCATTGAATGAGCTAGAAGCCAAAATGCCCTACATTCAAGGAAGCAAGGTAATCAGAATTGAGGATGGCGAAGAGATATATGAAGACGCAGGACCTATGCCTCGCTATCTAGCTGAGCAAAAGAAAGTACTTGAGGCTTCTTAGCAGCAAAGCCCTGCCAACAAAAAAATGCCGCAAGGAGTGGTGGCTTGCGGCATTCTCAATTACCTGTAACAGGTATTAAAACAGCTAATTAAAGCGTTTTAAGGTAAGCGATCAGGTAATCCTGCTCAGCTTTATCTGTAATCTCAACGTGACGCATACGAGTACCTGGTACAAAGTCATCGTTACCTGCCACCCACTTACGCAAGTTTTCTTCATTCCAAGTAATATCAGAATTTTTTAGTGCATCAGAGTATGCAAAGCGTGGAAGTGCTGCTGCTTTACGGCCAAAAACGCCAATTAAACTAGGACCGAAAGCATTTTTACTTGTATCTAGTGAGTGACAAGATGTGCACTTGTTAAAAATCTCTTTACCCGCAGCCTGCATCATCGCTTCGTCATCAGCGATAGCAACAGAAGATAGAGATACAGATAGGCTCACAGCAAGTGCAGAAATCATTTTAGTTTTCATCATTCATTTTCCCCTAAATGAATACTTCTTTTACAAACACTCTACTCCTGCTGCAGCGCACAAAAATTGATCTTGCTCAGTTTTTTATTCACATATTTATAAAACAGATAGAACATACGAACCTAGATCAATAAAACTTAATATAGCAGCAACTTATTTAGTAAAAACAGTTTACTGCCGATATTTCAGGCACAAAAAACGCAGCCGAAGCTGCGTTTTTATCACAATGCTAAATGCTGATTAAGCTTGTTTAGCTATAATCTCTTTCCACTTAGCTGGGCCTGTTGTGTGAACAGACTCACCTGAAGTATCTACAGCTACAGTTACAGGCATATCCTTAACTTCAAACTCGTAGATTGCTTCCATGCCCATTTCAGGGAATGCAAGTACTTCAGCGTTAGTGATCGCTTTAGATACTAGGTAAGCAGCACCACCCACAGCCATTAGGTAAACAGCTTCGTTGTCTTTAATTGCGTCAATTGCAACAGGACCACGCTCAGACTTACCTATCATGCCCAGAAGGCCTGTGCTTTCGATAACCTGACGAGTGAATTTATCCATACGCGTAGACGTTGTTGGACCAGCAGGGCCTACAACCTCGTCACGTACTGGATCAACAGGGCCTACGTAGTAGATGAAGCGGCCTTTAAGATCAACTGGTAGCTCTTCGCCATTATTTAACATCTCTACCATTTTCTTGTGCGCTGCATCACGACCTGTCAACATTTTACCGTTCAACAGAATCGTTTCGCCTACTTTCCACTCTTTAACTGCTTCTGGAGTGATCTCATCAAGATTTACACGACGCGTGTTAGAACCCACTTCGAATGTAACATCTGGCCAATCATCCAAGCTTGGTGGTGTTAGAACCGCTGGGCCACTACCGTTCAATGTAAAGTGAGTGTGACGAGTCGCTGCACAGTTAGGGATCATGCAAACAGGTAGTGAAGCTGCGTGTGTTGGGTAATCCTTGATTTTGATATCAAGAACAGTGGTCAAACCACCTAGCCCCTGAGCACCTATACCTAGATCGTTAACTGCATCCATGATTTCTAGACGTAGTTCTTCAACACGGTTCTGTGGACCACGCTCACGTAGCTCGTGAATGTCGATTGGATCCATTAAGGATTCTTTTGCCATTACTGCTGCTTTCTCAGCAGTACCACCAATACCTATACCTAGCATGCCAGGTGGACACCAGCCTGCACCCATTGTTGGTACGGTTTTAACAATCCAATCAACGATGCTGTCAGATGGGTTAAGCATAACCATCTTAGATTTGTTTTCAGAGCCGCCGCCTTTCGCTGCAACGTGAACTTCTACCTCGTCACCATCAACAATTTCGTAGTGAATTACCGCTGGCGTATTATCTTTAGTGTTCTGACGCTTGCCTGCTGGGTCAGCAAGAATAGATGCACGTAGAACATTATCAGGATGCATGTATGCACGACGAACACCTTCGTTCACCATGTCAGTTACATTCATTTCAGCATCCCAAGTTACGTTCATACCTACTTTCAGGAATACTGTAACGATACCTGTGTCCTGACATAGAGGTCGCTTGCCTTCAGCACACATACGGGAGTTGATAAGGATCTGCGCCATTGCGTCTTTAGCCGCTGGGTTTTCTTCCTTCAGGTAGGCTTCGTGTACGCCTTGAACAAAATCAAGCGGATGGTAGTAAGAGATAAACTGCAATGCATCAGCAACGCTGCTGATGAAATCGTCTTGGCGGATTACGCTCATTCGGAGACTCCAGTAAAGCTTCTTGTCATAAAGGATCAGGGAGTTAAAACTCAACCATGCTTAGTGCAAACACGCCTGACTCATACCCATATACTCTCTCTTATAGGAGAGTTTTTACTGGAAAGGGAGTATACACCAAAAGTACCGCAATAAGGTGTCGGGCATTGGTAGTACTCAGATAATCTTTTTTACTACTTAATGTAAAAACGAAGTGAGAGAGCGTATTTATCTGATCTCAAAAAAGAAGCGCAGAGCAGTAACAAATGCCAAAGATCAAAAAGGAGCGCCCTGTCGCTTTGGTGATTGGTTGGCGCGGCTCTTTAGCTAAAGCCAATAGCCTTAATGGCTTAATCACAAAGGGGATGGATAACGCCGCCACCAGCGCGAAAGGTACAGAGCCGTTGAGACTCAAAGCCAAGCAGCCTAGATATATACAGATCAGGAGAGCTTTATAAAGTTGAGAGGCACGAGCATAGCCAATCTTCACCGTTAACGTTTTGATCCCCGCCGCTGCATCCTCTTCAAAATCGCGCAGTTCGTTACTCAGCAGAAGTAGCGAGACAAACAGGGACACAGGGATAGAGATCAAAAGAGCCGAATACGATAGCTCTTTGGCCAACACATAGTAAGCACCGCTTGCCATCAAAACGCCCATCAACCAAAACACCATAAACACCGCTAAACCGCGACGCTTGTAGTTTATCGGCTCCATCGTATAACCAAGTGCACCTATTATTCCGATAACTGAGAACAGCAGAAGTAACATCCCAGATACAGCAATGAGGTAACAAGCGATGACCGCCGCAAAGAGAATACCGCCTAAGCCCAGATTAAAATTAAAACGGATCTGCTGTTGTGAAGCTGAAGAGAGTTGAAGATTGGGCTGGGAAAGGTCGGCGTAGTCATTAATTAGATTAACCCCAGCTTGCAAAAGCAAACCCGCCATTAGGATTAAGCTCGCGAGAAAAGGATCGCCAAAGCCTTCGCGATAGGCACTCAAAATACCTGTTAGACAAACAATCAGAGCTACGCTGAATGAAAACGGCCTCAACGCATGCCTAAACAGGTACTTCTCGGCGATCATCTCATTTACTTCTGACTGCTGTACTCGGGAGCGTTTGGAAGATCGCGCATCAGTAGTGCGTATTCTGGTTCAGCATTCAGGTTCATAGGAATCTTCATCACATGACCAGAACCCGGTGCTACATCAGCCGACTTCCCTTTCTTATCGATCATCTCATCAAGTTTGAACTTGTGATTACCTTGAGGCGTCATTAGCTCAAGTGTATCGCCTTTAAGGAAGCGGTTTCGTACATCAATCTCAAGCATGCCATCTGCATAACCAAGCACTTCACCCACAAACTGCTGGTGTACGCCTACAGAGTTACCTGTTTCGTAGTTCTGATACTCATCATGTACGTGACGACGGTAGAAACCTTCGGTGTAGCCACGGCTCGCTAGGTTTTCTAGTTCATCCATCAAACTCATATCAAATGGACGACCTGCGACTGCATCATCGATCGCTTTACGATAAGTCTGCGCAGTACGCGCTACATAGTAGTGTGATTTAGTTCGCCCCTCGATCTTAAGGGAATCAACACCAATTTCAGCTAAACGATGTACGTGTTGAATCGCACGTAGATCTTTAGAGTTCATAATGTAAGTACCATGCTCATCTTCAAAAGCAGGCATGTACTCACCTGGGCGAGTTTCTTCCTGAAGCAGGAAGATCTGATCCGTTGGCTTACCTTCACCCAATGCTGGGTTTACTTCTTCCGCTTTTGGATCAAACTGCTCCACGGGTACTACGTCACCCGATTCATCTACTTTTGCTTCGTGAGCATCGTATTTCCAGCGGCAACTATTGGTACAAGTACCTTGGTTTGGATCACGTTTGTTGATGTAGCCAGATAGCAGGCAACGACCCGAATAAGCGATACAAAGCGCACCGTGAACAAAGACTTCAATCTCCATCTCTGGGCAACGCTGTTTGATCTCTTCTACTTCATCAAGAGATAGCTCGCGAGATAGGATTACACGCTCAACCCCCATAGAGTGCCAGAACTTAACCGCAGCCCAGTTCATGGTATTCGCCTGAACAGACAGGTGAATCGGCACATCAGGGAAATGCTCTTTCACTAGGTAGATCAAGCCTGGATCAGACATAATCAATGCATCCGGCCCCATCGCAATCACTGGGCGCAAGTCATCAATGTATGTTTTTAGCTTACTGTTATGAGGCAGAATGTTACTTGCTAGGAAGAACTTTTTACCCAACTGGTGAGCCAGATCGATCCCTTCTGCTAGGTTATCCATATTAAAGTCATTGTTACGCACACGTAGACTGTAACGAGGCTGACCGGCATAAACAGCATCTGCACCGTAAGCAAATGCATATTTCATATTTTTCAAAGTCCCTGCAGGGGACAATAGTTCTGGATTTAGCATAGTAATGAAGGGACTAGTTAATAAGATATGAATTAAAAGTTAAAAGATCTGTTAAGCCAGATCTTTTAAAGGAATCTCAAACAGCGGCGTGTAGATAGAACCATCTTCACCCGGCTTACTTTGAAATAGCACCACCGAATCAGCCAAACTGTACATATCCAGCGCTGGCCACTCTTTTGGTGCTTTAAACGTATTTTTTCCTGGCAAACGGCCTAAGGTCACATGAGGTTTGAAATCATCTTCCTCATACTTAAGGCCAGCCTCGGTTGCCACATTGATCATCAACTCATGCAGCACCTGCAATTCCTCATGCAGATCAGGTAAAGCAGCAACTAAAGCTAACCTTTTGTTAACTTTGTAATATTCCGCTTTGTTAATATGTACCTGAAAGGAGCTAAAGTCAGCCAATTTCTCGCGGGCACACTTTTCCAACTCTTCAACCTGATTAAGATTGATATCACCTAAGAAACACAAGGTAAGATGATAGCGATCGGAATCCACCCAATTGATTTCTGTTTTGCGGTCAAACTCGCATAATGTATCAGCGTGATCAGCCAACCAACGTACAACAGAATCAGGTAGCGTCAGTGCAAAAAAAGCACGGATGTTCATAGAGGCTTACTATATCCCTATTTTTTTGAGGAATAGCGTATTCTGCCTTCAAGATGACCCATTGGCAAACCCTGAAAGCAGAATCTAAGATCATTTATGCCGCTCTAACGTTGTTCAAGCAGCAATTGCATATTGTTTAGCTTCTGGCGAACCTGCAAGAGATCCTGATTTAGCTGACGACGCGTACCATCAAATGCGCGAATAGCCTGCTCGTTCACTTTCACTTTACGCTCTAGATCAGCATTGTTTTTGCCTTCTAACTTAGCAAGACGATCAGTTAAAGTACGCTGCGCTTTCAAAAGATCTTCCATCTGTTCTTTTGCCAGCTCATTTGTGGTGCGCATTTCAGATTCAACGCGCGATGTCAGCTTCGTCAGTTTAGCTACTTCGGCATTCACTGTTTTCTTTAAACCAGAAACACTCGCCAGCGTTTTTTTCTGCTGAGCAACCTGAGATTTTAGAGATTTAACCGTTTTTTCTTGCGCCTGAAGAGTTTTCTTTAAAGCTGCGAGTTCTTTCGCCTGTTTCTCAATCAGTGGCTTATTCTTTTTGTGGGCAATATCCCACAACTTAGCAATTTCAGAATCTAGCTGCTTGTCTTTCTGCTTTAAAAAAGACTCTAACGAGGACACATTGCCTTGCAGCTCCTCACCTGATTCAACTGCACCCTGCTCTGTTTCTTTCAACAACGCTTCTAATTGAACAATCTGGGCCTGTGCTTTTTCAAACGTTGCCTGTTGAGATTGATACATCTCAAAACCAAAGTAGCCAAGTACAGACACCGCAACCACTAAAATAACCATCACTACGGATTGAACCACACCACCTCCTGATGAGGCTGGCGCTGACACAGGGGCTGGTGTATCACCAGATCGAGGTCGCATAGCAGAAGTCGCTGAGCGGTTTTCACCAGCAGGATCGGCAGGCCCAAAATTCGGTACTTCAATATTATCGTCGTCGCGGTTCATGGCTATCCATATACTAACTAAATTGAAATTCCCGCTATTTTACGCGGAAAAAAAAAGCCCCGCAAAAATGCAGGGCTCTTTAAGCTTAAATAAGCGAGGGGGATGATTACATCATGCCGCCCATACCGCCCATGCCGCCCATGCCGCCCATATCAGGCATGCCTGCACCACCTTCAGAAGGCTTATCAGCAACCATTGCTTCAGTTGTGATCATAAGACCTGCAACAGATGCAGCCGCTTGTAGTGCTGAACGAGTAACTTTAGCTGGGTCTAGGATGCCCATCTCGATCATGTCGCCGTATTCGCCGTTTGCAGCGTTGAAACCGAAGTTACCTTCGCCTTCACGTACTTTAGATACGATTACAGAACCTTCTTCACCCGCGTTACCAACGATCTGACGTAGAGGCGCTTCCATAGCACGGAATGCCAGCTCAACACCTACAGACTGATCGTGGTTTTCACCTTTCAGTTCGCCAACAGACGCTAGTGCACGGATAAGCGCAACACCACCACCAGGTACTACACCTTCTTCTACTGCAGCACGCGTTGCGTGAAGTGCGTCTTCTACACGAGCTTTCTTCTCTTTCATTTCTACTTCAGTTGCTGCACCAACTTTGATTACAGCAACACCGCCTGCAAGCTTAGCTACACGCTCTTGCAGTTTTTCACGGTCGTAGTCAGAAGATGTCTCTTCCATCTGCGCACGGATCTGGTTAACACGTGCTTCAATGTTGTCAGCAGCACCGATACCGTCAACGATTGTTGTGTTTTCTTTAGTGATAGAAACGCGCTTAGCTTGACCTAGCTGCTCAAGTGTCGCTTCTTCTAGCGTTAGACCCACTTCTTCAGAGATCACAGTACCGCCAGTAAGGATAGCGATATCTTCTAGCATCGCTTTACGGCGATCACCGAAACCAGGCGCTTTAACTGCAGCAACTTTAACGATACCGCGCATGTTGTTAACTACTAGTGTTGCTAGCGCTTCGCCTTCTACATCTTCAGCGATGATTAGAAGAGGACGAGATGCTTTAGCTACGTGCTCAAGGATTGGCAGTAGTTCACGGATGTTAGAGATCTTCTTGTCAGCAAGCAGGATGAATGGCTGCTCAACTTCAGCAGACATGTTGTCTTGGTTGTTGATGAAGTAAGGAGAAAGGTAACCGCGATCGAACTGCATGCCTTCAACAACATCCAATTCATTATCTAGTGCTGTACCTTCTTCAACAGTGATAACACCTTCTTTACCTACTTTGCCCATCGCTTCAGCGATGATCTCACCAACCTGTACATCAGCGTTAGCAGAGATAGTACCAACCTGTGCGATCGCTTTATTATCAGCACAAGGAACAGACATATCCTGAATCTGCGCAACAACTGCAGCCGCAGCTTTGTCGATACCGCGCTTAAGATCCATTGGGTTCATGCCTGCAGCAACAGACTTAAGACCTTCATTAACGATTGCTTGAGCTAGTACAGTCGCAGTCGTAGTACCGTCACCTGCAACATCGTTTGCTTGAGACGCTACTTCTTTAACCATCTGTGCGCCCATGTTTTCGAACTTGTCTTCAAGCTCGATCTCTTTCGCAACAGATACGCCGTCTTTAGTAACGGTAGGTGCACCGAAAGACTTATCTAGAACAACGTTACGACCTTTAGGGCCCAAAGTAGTTTTAACTGCATCAGCTAGAATGTTTACACCGTCTAGCATGCGTTGACGAGCATCGTTACCAAATAGTACGTCTTTAGCCATTTTCTAAAATCCTGTAATCAAATTCTTTAAACAATTAGATAAAGCGAAAAGTTCAACCGGAAGATTAGTCTTCCAATACACCGTAAATTTCGCCTTCGCTAAGAATTAGTAGCTCTTCACCGTCAACTTTCACAGTGTTAGCGTAGCCACCAAACAATACTGTATCCCCAACCTGAACAGTCAGCGCTTGACGCTCACCATTTTCCAGAAGACGACCTTCACCCACAGCAATAACTTTACCTTGGTTTGGTTTTTCCTGTGCAGAACCCGGCAGTACGATGCCGCTTGCAGTTGTAGCTTCTTCTTCGTTACGACGAACAACTACACGGTCGTGAAGTGGACGAATTTTCATCTGTTCTTTCTCCTGATCTTTATCTGACCAAAATAAACATATTTGTTTGGAATCGGGACAAACAAGCTTAAGTTGCTTTCCCCTTTGAAATGCTAGGTTGGGGCATAAAAAATGAATTCAACGCTAGCCAACAACTTTTTTGCTTAGAAATTAATCCTTGCGCTCAAACTCACCGTCAATCACATCATTTGAACGAATATTACGGTCTTGTTGCTCGTGAGTTTGATGGGTCTGCGATTGATGTTGGAAAGGGTCATTCGCATAGAATTGAGCTGAACTTTGATGTTGCTGCTGCATAGCTATCACACTAAAGCGGCTAAACAATGCTTTCGCAAACGCTTTACGCGTAAATGGCAGTAAACAGCTAAAACCAATCACGTCTGTGACAAAGCCTGGAGTAACTAAAAGAGCACCACCGACAGCAAGCACGATACCTTCTACCATCTCTTGGCCTGGAATCTCACCATTCTGGGCACGCTGCTGCGCTCGTGCCAATGTAGATAAGCCTTGGTAGCGCAACATATTTACGCCTATAAATGCAGACAACAGCACTAAACCAACTGTGTTCCACGCCCCAATTGCTTCACCTACATTGATAAGTACTGTGATTTCAATAATGGGGATAATGATGAACAGCAGAAAAAGAAACTTCATTTATTGCCTCAAAAATAATCGATCGCTCTATAAGAATAGGAGTCATTATAGAGCTTCTAAACAGGTCCTACCTGCCTAAATTTAAACTGGTATTGATCTAGATTTTTTTACTAAACATACCCTTTTCTTTTTATGGTCAGACCAAAAAATTTCAACCCTAAACCACCATTTTCAGTCTAATTTTCACGTTTTAAGTGCTAAAAAATCGTCTAAAAAAAAACCAATACCAAAGTACCTATACTTTTTGCACTGCGAAATTATCATTTAAAAACATACAGTTAGCATCTGCAAAAAATCAAAAAAATACCGGTCATGAGTATATTAAACTTATTGATAAATGAATCTATGGAGCAACAAGTAGACTTTTTTGCGAAAGCGGGATAAGTTTAAATTCTGCACAATGACGCAACGCACAAAAAAGAGTCAAACCGAAGTAAGGTAATCCTAAAATGGAACTCAAAGATAAAGTAATTGTTGTAACTGGTGGTGGCCGTGGTCTTGGTCGTTCAATGGCACTTGAACTAGCAGAACAGGGCGCAAAACTTGCTCTAGCTGACCTAAGCCAAGAAGATCTAGATACGACTGTTGGCCTTTGCATGGAAAAAGGCGTCGAAGCACGCGCTTACATCTGCAACGTAGCTAAAGAAGACGAAGTAGAAAAACTATTCAATGACGTTGTAGCTGATTTCGGCACGCTACACGGTCTAGTTAACAACGCTGGTATCACTCGCGACGGTCTATTCATGAAAGTTGATCGCGAAACTGGCAAAGTTGTTAAGAAGATGTCTATGGACCAGTGGAACCTGGTTATGGATGTTAACCTAACTGGTACTTTCCTATGTGCTCGTGAAGCTGCTGCTCACATGATCGACCTAGGCGTTCCTGGTTGCATCGTAAACATCTCATCTATCTCTCGTTCAGGTAACATGGGCCAGACTAACTACACAGCAACTAAAGCTGGCGTAGAAGCAATGGCAGTTACTTGGTCTAAAGAGCTAGCTCGCTACGGCATCCGTGCTGCTTCCATCGCTCCAGGTTACATCGGTACTGAGATGGTTATGAGCATGAAACCAGAAGCTCTGGATAAAATTGCTGCAGGCATCCCAGCTAAGCGTCTTGGTAAGCCAGAAGAAATTGCTAAGACTGTTACGTTCATTCTTGAGAATGACTACGTTAGCGGTCGTTGCTTCGAAGTTGACGGCGGCCTACGCGTTTAATCTTCCAAGCTCTATAAAAAAACCGGCTTTCGCCGGTTTTTTTGTGCTTATCAATAATTGCTATTAAGCTCCAATCACTCCGCCATCGTCGCGTGTTATCACCACAATGGTTGAACGCGGTTTACTGTCACCACCAGCTGGGAAATGCGAAGGCTTACCCATCTCTCCTGGGTGTTGAATCCCTACGAACATAGATTTTTGATCCGGAGAGAACGTCAACCCCGTCACTTCACAGGCAATAGGCCCCGTTAAGAAACGATGAATTTCGCCCGTTTCTGGGTCTGCACATAACATCTGGTTGTTACCCATACCAGCAAAATCATCGGCATTAGAGTATTTACCATCGGTCATGATCCATAGACGGCCACCTTTGTCGAAGCCCAATCCATCCGGGCTATTGAACATATTTTCGGTAGTGATGTTACTACTACCCGCTAACAGCCCATCTTGATGAATGCTTGGATTGCCCGCGATCAGGAACAGATCCCAACTGAATTCAGTAGCCGTATGGTCACCATCAATTGGTGTCCAACGTACAATCTGTCCGTACTTATTCTCTGCTCGTGGATTTGGTCCACCTACAGGCTGACCCTCTTTCTTGCCCCGATGCTTATTATTCGTCAGCGTACAGCATGCACTTGATTTATTAGGATGCACTGCAACCCATTCAGGTCGGTCCATGGTCGTTCCACCCACTTGCGTTGCTGCTAAACGTGTGTGGATAAGTACTTCTGCCTGACTGTTAAAGCCATTCTCTGGCGTTAATCCATTCTTACCGAAAGTGAGTTCCAGCCATTCGCCTTTGCCTTTCAATTCACCGTGATCAGCACTGAACTTAGCCACATATAAAGTACCATCAACTAGAAGATCACGATTTCTACTCTGGTCATTGACATCATATTTACCTTTTGACACAAATTTATACAGATGCTCACCGCGCTCATCATCTCCCAGATAGACCACAACATGACCTGAGTCATCAACCATCAGAGCTGCATTCTCGTGTTTGAAGCGACCTAACGCTGTACGCTTAAGCGGCTTAGACTCAGGATCCATCGGATCGATCTCTACCACCCAACCATGACGATTCGGCTCATTTGGGTTTTTAGCTAGATCAAAACGCTGATCAAACTTACTCCATTGATAACGTTTATCTTCCGCTTTTAATCCGTAGCGCTTTTGTTCCCCCGGGATACGATGAGCTTCGTCCTCAGTACCAAAATACTTATGGAAGTTTTCTTCGCAGGTTAGATAAGTGCCCCAAGGCGTTTCACCATTGGCACAGTTATTAAAGGTACCCAATACCTCACGACCCGTTTGGTCGGCAGCCGTTTTAAGCAGATCATGCCCTGCCGCTGGTCCCGTCAACTGCATTGGGGTATTTGCAGTAATCCGACGATTCAATTTACCACTACGATCAACGATCCAGCCCTCAGCGGTTTGTTGAATTTCAAAAACAGACACACCGTGAGCATTTTGGGCTTTCAACACATCATCGGCGGTCATCATGTCACCTTTGTGGTCATACAAAAGATCAGTGTTGGTGTATTCGTTATTAACAGCTAATACTGCACGATCGCTAGATAAAGGAAACAATGACATGCCATCGGTATTATCACCAAACTGCAGTGCCTGAGCAGACGCCGGCGCTCGTCCTGTTGGATCAAATTCCGGTGCACCCTCAAAGATAGGGTCTCCCCAAGAAATAAGGCTGTTTACCTTATAGCCCTTTGGCACAACCACTTTATCTGCTGTACTACTGACAATAGGCTCAAACCCGATAAGTTTACTCTTAACTTTTGTTCGGATTGCTGCCTGTACAGAGTTTGCAATAGGTGACATACCGATAAAAGCACCTAAGCCTAGCGCGCCAGCCCCAGTCAAAAAGCCACGACGGCTAACCGCTTTATCTGCTAGCTGAGTAAACTCTGAATCTTGTTCCTGATTTAAATTACTGCATAGATCATGTGAATTGTTATAGCTCATAGTGATTCCACTAAAAAATCGAAGTGCATCTTTCCGTATAGCCCTACGCTTGGGCACCAGAAATCAAAGCTAGTCCTAGTTAATGACATATCAATTAACATTAAATGAAGCTATTGCTAAGAAAAACTAATTCAACAACACCTATAAAGAGAAACAGGTTAACTTCAGGGTAAAAACAAAGCAATCGATCAAAAATAAACCACACATTAAAAAGGCGTTTCAAAACAGCAATATCCACGTAACAAAAACTTAAAGAAAATAAATCCCAGCACAATAAAAAAGAAACATTTCTGAAATAAAACCCACCTATTATTGCGCCGCAACAACGAATTAATTTTTCAAGGCAATAATTTTGAAAGTTTTAAAATCCATTTTATTACCAACTTTAACTGCAGTTTCATTAATTGCTACAAATCACTCTTACGCTAATAACTCTCTTTTATTAGGCGAAGGGGTTAATCTAATTGCAGTTAATGGCGAAGAAATTAATTCAGACAGTTTATTCAGCAGTAGTACAAAGCATAATCTGCCAAATGGTTTAAATCAGATCCTCGTTGATTACACTGCCGAAATAAAAAAAGGCGATGACTTTGAACTAGAGAAAACTAAAGCCTTTGTCTTACTTTTCGAAAGCAGTGATACAAAAATCAATTTATCAGCACCGCTGATCGAAAGAATCAAAGATTTAAAAGAGTTCGAAAAGAATAAGAATTGGACATTAAAAAATAGCGCCAATCAAAACATCAGCTACAAGGTCAACACTATTGATAATAGTGGATTCCAATTAAGCCGTGATTTCGAAGAAGAATTAGCAAGATTCAACAGAGGCAACTCTGTTGCTGCTTTACCAAAAAGCAAAATAAAAACTCCAAATAACATCAACAATAAAGAATCAAAAAATGATGTTATCAAAAAAGAAAATATGGCAATGGAAATGCTTATTTACTGGTACAACCAGGCAGACCTTAATACTAGAAAATCATTCAAAGAACTTATTAAAAACAAATAAGTTTCTACAAGTTTATAACCCTATACTAAAACTCCTTGGAGAGAAGACATGAAAAAGCTGATCCTGGCTTCTGCTATTGCTGCTATTGCTGCTAACACTGCTACTGCAGCGACTGTTTATGAAAATAAAGGCCTGACGTATAAAATCAAAGGTGACTGGCAGGTTCAGTTGCGTGACAACGCTAGCAAAACTAAAGATACTGAAGTGGAATTTGATGATTTAGAAATCAAAAACACTATCACTTATGATCTAGGTAACGACCTACAAGCATTTGGTCAGGTAGATTTCGGTTTCAAAAACGAAGCTGAAGGCAAAAATACAGAAAACCTAGAAGAAGCTTACCTAGGCCTAAAAGCTCACAACGTATCTGTTGCTGTGGGTAAGATGGATAAAGCGATTGATGATTTCGCTATCGAAGGCATGATCGAAGAATACACTGGTGAATCTATCTTTGATGCAACGGGTAGCACTGATGGCGATGACGTAATTCGCGTTGATGCGGAATTCGACAATGTAACACTAGCGGTATCCCACGAACTAGAAGCAGATGGCGAAGGCAGCGATGACGGTGAGTCTACTGAACTATTCGTATCTGCTGATCTAGGTGTTGTTACGCTAGGTGCTGGTTATCAGACTCTAGAAAACACCAACACAGGTGACGAAGAAGACAAAGATCTTTGGGGCGTGAGCGCTCAGTTCGATGCAGGTTTCGCTGAGTTTGTAGTTGACTACGGTGAAGCAGAAAATAATCTTTCTGCTAACAGCGATGAAGAGTTTTTCCACATTGGTGCTTCTTTCAAAGCTTCAGCTACAACTAAAATCACAATTGGTCATTCTGAACTAGAACGAGATGGCGCATCTGACAAAGAACAAACTTACGCTAATGTTGTGTACAAGTTCCCAGCTCAGAAAAATGTTCGTCTATTCGCTGAGATCAGTGACGTTGATGAAGATGGTCAAGATCTAGATATGGATGTTCTTGCTGGTATCCGCATCAAGTTCTAAGAAGTTTAAGCATCAACTTGTTCCCCCCTTCAGACAAGTTTATGCTAAAAACTTTGGGCCCAGTTTTTACTGGGCCTTTTTAGTTGCTATAGATCTATTCGAAAGCGACAATAAACGCCTACTACACGGAAGGCGTCATATATGTCATCAGTTGATTCCAAAACTGAATCTTGGCTCGATACAGCTAAAATCTATCTTCATCCTAGAGCAATCACACTTCTGTTTTTTGGTTTCTCTTCTGGCCTTCCTATATTACTTGTCTTTGGCACTTTATCCTTCTGGCTTCGAGAAGCAGGGGTTGAACGAAGTTTAATCACCTATTTTTCCTGGGTTGGTTTAGCCTATGGTTTCAAATGGCTTTGGGCTCCCTTAGTTGATCGCTTAAGCCTCCCTTTGTTATCTACTTGGCTTGGTAGGCGCAGAAGCTGGTTATTACTTTCGCAGATCCTGCTAGTCATCGGTTTAACCGGGCTTGCCTTCTCCAATCCCCATGAAAACCTTCAATATATGGCCCTGTTAGCTCTGATGGTTGCTTTTAGTTCCGCTACCCAAGATATTGTGATTGATGCCTATCGCATAGAATCGGCAGGCGAACGTTTACAAGCCGCCATGGCCGCTACTTATATGGCCGGCTATCGTATTGCGATGATTGTGGCGGGTGCTGGTGCACTGGCGATCGCAGCGTGGACCTCAATTTCACCTGAAAGTTATGACATCAATTCTTGGAAGTATGCCTACTTAATCATGGCATCCTTAATGTCTGTCGGAATGATGACTACGTTTTTAGTAAAAGAGCCAGCTTCTGTTGAGATGGACACTGAAACGCTTGAACAACAACAAAAAATTATTGAATTTACTCAACGTAATGCTCACCTTCCCGATTTTATATCACGCTTTTTGGGCTGGGCTTATATAGCTATTGCTTGTCCCTTTATCGACTTTGTACGTCGTTACGGTATGCAGGCCCTTATCATTCTTGCATTAATTGGTACTTTCCGAATTTCTGACGTTATTCTTGGGATTATCGCTAATGTTTTCTATGTCGATATGGGCTTTACCAAGGAAGAGATAGCACAAATCATCAAAATTTATGGCGTAGTCATGACCATCGTCGGCGCAGGCCTTGGTGGCATTCTGGTTAATCGCTTTGGCGTGAGAAAGATCTTATTCTTAGGGGCGCTGTTAGTTTCCCTCACCAATCTTCTATTTGCTTGGCTAGCCACTTTAGGTAATGACACTACGGCACTTACAATCGTTATCTCTCTGGATAACTTGAGTGGCGGTATCGCTACCGCGGCCTTTGTCGCCTACCTATCTAGCCTGACAAATATTCAATACTCTGCAACACAATATGCCCTTTTCAGTTCGATGATGTTGCTATTCCCTAAATTTCTAGGCGGCTTCTCTGGGGGCTTTGTCGATAGCTTTGGCTATCCTTGGTTCTTCACTGCTGTTGCGATCATAGGTCTACCCGTATTGATATTGATCTGGATCAGCCCAAGAAAATAAATAGGAATCATTATCATTTACATTTATATAAATCTGGGTTACTCTTCTTAGCACTTAACAAGGAGGGATATACCGATGACTTATATGATTGACGCTTGGTTTGAACGTAACAACCCTTACCTGAGAGTTATTCACCGCTCTACGGGGATTTCAGTCGTGAATTGGCAAGGCGATACGCTAACGAGTAAATTACAAAGCGGGGCTATCTGCGTAGACGACTTTGAAGCAACACCTTCGCAGGATTTAGTAAAAGAGATCTTTCTTCTGGATTGTTTAGAACAAGATTAGTCAGGTGAAAGCTCATTCACCTGACTTTGTTGAGGCAGTAACAGGTAGGTTTAGTCGCGGAAGTTATTAAACTGCAGTGGTAATTCAAGGTCTGCTTCACGCAGCATTGCCATTACACTTTGCAAGTCATCGCGTTTCTTGCCTGTTACTCGTACCTGCTCACCCTGCACCTGCGCTTGGACTTTTAGCTTGGCATCTTTAATTAATTTTACAATTTTCTTAGCCAATGGCTGATCTAGGCCTTGCTTAAGAATCACTTCCTGACGTGCGCGCATATTCGCTTTTTCTGGATCTTTAATCTCCAAGCAACGAATATCAATTTTGCGGCCCGTCATCTTAGTTTTAAGCACATCCATCATCTGCTGCAGCTGAAAATCAACTTCTGCCTGCAACGTAACTGTGGATTCAGTTTGCTCAAACCGCGCATCAACACCTTTAAAATCGTAACGCATCTGAAGTTCACGATTAGACTGGTCAACAGCGTTGGTAACTTCGTGCAAGTCTAGTTCAGACACAATATCGAATGATGGCATGAGGCTTCTCCCTATTTTTTTGCCGATTCTAGCTGACCTTTACCTCCATTTCACGTCACAATAGAGAGATAATAAGATCCACAATGCTGAAGATTAAGAGAATTAAGCATGAAAGAGAGATGGTACATACTTGGCGCTGGCTCAATTGGAAATTTATGGGCCTGTAATCTCATTTCTGCGGGTTTCCCCGTCACTCTTATTTTGCGTAATTCGGCTAAGCTTTCTCGATTTGAAGTAAACCGCGGCATTCTAATAGCTGATCAAATGCATAGTTGCGAAGCTGATCTCCCCAATAATTCGTCGCTTATCCAACAACTGATTATCACGACCAAATCCACTGATACTCAAGCCGCTTTCAACTCGATCAAGCATCGACTTGCCGATGACGCACATGTTGTTGTGCTGCAAAACGGCATGGGCAGCCAGCAATGGATAACAGATCAATTACCAAACGCTGAAGTTGCATGGGCATCAACAACAGATGGTGCATGGTTAGAATCTGAATTCTCTGTTGTACACGCGGGCAAAGGGATTACTCGTATCGGATCACCCGATAAAATGCTCGAGTGGTTAGAACAATTAAACTGTGGTTTCTTAGATTTACAACCTGATCCAGAAATAGCTACAACCTTGTGGCGCAAGCTAGCGATTAACTGCGCTATAAACCCTTTAACTGCGATCTTTGGCTGTAAAAATGGCGAGTTAGTTAGCAACCCTAACTATCTAAATGAGATGGTATTAATCTGCAATGAGGTAGAAAAGGTCATAACTGCACTTAATCTAGAGCTATTTGATGGCCCTTTAATTGACCATGCTTGTCAGGTAGCTGAATTAACCGAAAATAATTTTTCCTCGATGAACCAAGATGTGAAACATGGCCGTATAACTGAGATTAATCAGATCACCGGCTATCTATGTGAGCAAGCAGACAAACTAGATATCACGGTGGATATCAACAAGTACTACCTTGGAAAAATTAGGGAACTACATCCTCATAGTGATGCCTAATCCAATGGTGTCCTTCTCTAGGAGCAGTCATGAATAACAGGCTTAGTAAGATCTATACCCGTTCTGGCGATCAAGGCCAAACTGGTTTGGCCAATGGCGAACGCGTATCTAAGACCGATCTCAGAATAGAAGTGATCGGCACTGTTGATGAACTTAATAGTGCAATAGGCATTGTCATCGCAAGCTTGGCTTCAGATGAATCAATTACGAAACTGCTGCAAACCATACAGCACCAGTTATTTGATCTTGGCGGCGAGTTAGCAATTGCAGACCCTAGCTATGTCGTAATTACTCCGACAGAGATAGAATACCTAGAGGAACAACTGGACCTACTGAACTCAGAGGTGCCGCCTTTGAAGGAGTTTATTCTCCCAGGAGGAACACTTTCAGCCAGTTATACCCATTTAGCGCGTAGTATTTGCCGACGCGCTGAAAGACGAATCATAGCACTACTCCAAGATGAGTCAGCTCAGGTAAATCCTAACTCTGGTATTTATCTAAATAGGCTGTCCGATCTGCTTTTTGTGGCAAGCAGAATAATAGTGTTAAGGCAGGGCGGTGAAGAGATTCTTTGGCGATCCAAAGAAGTTAGATAATACAACTCACCTAATGGGAGTAATAAAAATGAGAGCGCTGTTTTTTTCTGCGTTAATGCTACTAACACCTGCAGCTTTTGCTGACTGCTCAACAGATCAAACCATCTGTGAAGCTAAATGTTCAGTGAAACACTTTACTGATGATGCCGCTGAGCTAGGCTGTAAATCAAAATGTGTGGCTCAACGTGCAATGTGCTCCACCGAATCTGGTGCCAAAACCGTTGTAGAGAAAGGCGGTGAAGTTATCGAAGATGGCGTTGAAGTGAGCAAAGACGTTATCGATGATGGCGTTGAGATCAGCAAAGAAGCTTGGGAAGATACTAAATCATTTGTGAAAGGCATGACTGAATAGTCATGCCGTTTGTCTGGCTTTACTGTCAGCGTACATTAAAGCTAGACGCGTTTGCGTAGAGAACTGGTTAAAAGTATTAAAATCCTCTTCGGATACTGGACCACGTCCTTTTAAGCGATCCGCATACAGCATACCAATAACCCGTTTTCCCATAGTTAACGGTATCAATACAAACCCTTGGCAACCAACCTGTTTCACAAAGTTTGGTGGTAGTCGCTTATCCCAGCCATCTTCATCCAGATCATTGACCAGTAAAGTCACTTGTTTAGCTAGAACCTTAAAGAAAAGATCATCCGCCTTGCCCGATTTATCTCTTTCAAAATAAGTTTGTAGTGGATCAAGCTCATCACCTTCAATAATTTTTACCGATAGATGTGTGTTAGATTTGCTTAGCAGGCAAAGCATACTGCGATCAAACTGTCCGCATTCACCAATAGCTTCAACGACTAACTTGAAGACTTCGTGAATTTTTCCATCAGCAGCGATCAATTCAGTTAGCTGATTGAGGTAACTTAGTTGCTTTGAGTTTCGCTTCGATTCAGCAGCAGTCGGCGATGATTTATCTTCAATACTTTCAGTTTGCTCGACCTCTTCCATCTCCACTTCATTATGAGCCAAGAAAGATAGCTGACGCACCATATCATCTTTAGCAACATTACCTGTTTCTGAATAATCAGGAATGAGAGAGCGAGCTTTTAACCCATAATTACGGCTGACTTTAGCTACTCGCTGAAAACACTGTAGAGTGATTTCTCCAACATCATCAAAAGGAATATCTCCAACAATAGATACAGCATCTACAACCTTATCGTAGGGCTGCTCATTATTTTGATCTTGGCCATAAAGCTGTTGGACTAAACCATGACTCAGCGTAGGTAAGGTTGCCAGCAAATTACTTTTTTCATCAATATGAGCTAAATCAACAGGCGCCATTGTATTCAATATCTGCTTTGGATATCCCCAACCTGCAGCCAACTCTCTACCTAATTCGCTAAAGCTCATACCCAGCACTTCAGCTTGAATGCGTGGCCACTTTTTATCTCCCCTTTCCTTCAACCTGAGCATTTTTCGATATTGCTCAGGTAAGGTACAAGCCACCATGATTTCCCCTAATCCAAATAACAATGAAGCCATATAAGCTTCTTCTGGATCGATTGCCTTTCGACTTTTGAGGGCAAGTTCTTTAGCCATATTCGCACTCAAGAACTGCCGCATCATCATCCCAGGTACATCCAGATCGGGATTTTCATCATGGAAGCTTTCAATCAGCTTAAGAGTCAAACTGATATTTTTAATTTGATTAAAACCGAGTAATACCACTGCACGCGATACCACCGTGATATCGCCTTGACCACGTTTATACACAGGCGAGTTGGCCAGCTTAATCAATTTGGCTGATAAACCGGTATCCTTCATGATCGCCATAGCCAAAGCCATAGCATCACTTTCCTCAGAAGCACTGATTTGCTGTATACGATTGACCGTTGCACTAAACACCGGCAGATCGCCTAAACGATCTAGGCTGCGATGAATATTTTTAAGCGTTTCGGTATATTTCATTCGTCATCCTATACGACAGAATCAAGTAGGGGCCGGATATTACTACTTAATAAGTGCGGCCAACATTGTTTTGAGTCATGATCAAATCTAAGTTTAGAAAAATGCGCATAATCAATCGCAATTCGGCTCCAACGATCTGCTTCAATGCCCAACATATCCCCGATCAAGCACCGAATCACCCCACCATGAGTTACAACTAATACCTTTTTTTCAGATAATTGCAGCAACCGCTCTTTAACCATAGCTATTCGTTGCTTAAATTGCTGAATAGTTTCACCATTTGGAGCAGGGTAATCCTGCGGTGCTTGCCAAAACTTATCTGCTGCGACGGGGTTTTCATTATAAACCTGCTCAAAACTGACGCCATCCCAGTCACCAAAGTCCAACTCTTGTAATTCATCCCAGACTTGTAACTCGATTTGCCGTGTATTGGCTAACCAGCTCGCACTATCCAAAGCTCTCTTTAACGGCGAACTCACAACTAAGTCCCACTCACCATTAGCTAAAACAGCTTCACAAGTAGATCTACCTTTTTCAGACAAAGGACTATCGGTACGGCCTAAATAGACGCCTTTAAGTGCAGGCTCACCATGTCGGAACAGATCAACGAACAGAGTATTCAAAAAAGATCCTTACTATAGGTTTTAGTCCGACTTTTCACTCACACCAGCACTAGAGAATGTCGCCATCTGTTTATGCAACAAACATGCTGTTTGAATCACGCTTACCGCCGTTGCAGCACCACTGCCCTCACCAAGGCGCATATCCAACGCTAACAAAGGCTCAGCAGACATGGCAACAAGTACTTTATGATGAAATTTTTCCGCAGATTGATGACCAAAGATCATCCAGTCTTTAGCCAAGGGGCAAATGATACTGGCCATATAGGCAGCCGCAGTGCTGATAAACCCATCCACCACAACCGTAATACCTTCCCTTGCTGCCGTCAGATAAGCGCCAACCATCGCGACAATTTCAAAACCGGCTAATGATTGAAGCAACTCAAAGGGAGAATCGCCTGTGCACAGGTGTAACTTAAGCGCCTGATCGATCACTGCCGTTTTATGTTCAAGCGCGTCACCTGAAACGCCCGTCCCAGCTCCAACTACTTCTTGGGCTGTTAGGTTCATTGCCGCGGCTAAAACTGTGGCAGCAACGGTTGTATTCCCTATACCCATTTCACCGGCGATAAATAGTTGAGCACCCGACGATTTAGCTCTTAAAACTGTCTCCTCTCCCACATTAAGCGCAGTAACCAATTGCTCACTGTTCATCGCTTGGCTCTTCGAAATATCAGCACTTTGCGAAGCGATTACTCGATTAAGTACATTGTGATGATTAACAGGTACCACCGTCCCTAAATTAATCACCTCAAACTGCGCTTTCAGTTGCTTAGCTAGAACAGCGATTGCCGCGCCACCTTCGGCAAAATTCAGAATCATTTGCGATGTAACTTCTTGCGGGAACACGGATACATTCTGAGCAGCCACCCCATGATCTGCAGCAAAAATAGAGATGCTTACACGATCTGCCGAAGGTAATGGCTGCGCTTGCATTGCAGCCATTTGCACAGCTATTTTTTCCAATACACCTAAAGAGCCGGGTGGTTTCGTTAGGTTTCCTTGATGAGATAAAGCAGCTTGTTCAGTTTCAACATTTAAAGGTTTAGCTTTAATCTGCGACCATTCCTGCAAGTTCACTTAATATCTCCTTTGACAGCCATTGGGATACCCGCCACTGTTAACGTTACCACTTCCACTACGGCAGCCAAATCTTGATGTAATCGACCGGTATTATCTTGAAATTGACGACTCAATTCGCCCATAGGGACAATACCCCAACCAACTTCATTTGAAACCAGTATTAAATTTCCTTCAAAATCATCAACAGCAGCAGTAAGTGCCTTCATGCCTTCCTGCATAGGTTCCAATCCTTTTAATAGCAAATTGGTTAACCATAGAGTTAAACAATCGACTAAGACTGTTTTTCCCTTACCACTCAAACTAGTAAGCGCATCTGGCAAGTCAAAAGGGATCTCTTGTATCTCCCATTCACTAGGTCGATTCTGACGATGCAGTTCTATACGCTGTTCCATTTCAGAGTCTTGTGCTTGAGCGGTTGCAATATACACAACAGGCTGGCCCGCAGTGGTCGCTCTTTCTTGCGCCACCTGACTTTTACCCGACCTGGCACCACCTAAAATTAACTGTCGCACTGATATTCCTCGTCAAAAACTCGTTGTCAGATCAATAAAATGAACGTTAGCATTCTTTTAAGATGTATTTTTAATACACATTTAATGATTCTTAGTGTAGATTATAACACTGCTGATATAAGCGGCGGAGAGATCCCATGATCCAACTACAAGAAAGACGCACCCCTTCACCCTTTTCACTTTTTAATTTGGCATTTCGCCCATTTTTCTTAGGTGGAGCACTCTCAGCCATACTTTTAATGGCTGCGTGGCTAGTTATCTATAGTGGCGGCATTCAACCTCACCACTATAACTATGGGGTGTTCTGGCATGCCCACGAAATGCTATTTGGATTCTCTTTAGCAATCATCGCCGGTTTTTTAATGACCGCTGTAAAGACATGGACTAACGTACAAACACTTTATAGCTGGCCTCTCGCTGCACTTTTTTTACTCTGGTTTAGTGCGCGCTTAATGCCTTTATTCCCAGCGATCGAACCTTGGTTGGTCGCTGTCACTGATTTAGCCTTCGCGCCTATGGTGGCCGCTTGCGTGGCTTGGCCAGTGATTAAGTCTAGAAACTATCGTAATTTGATGTTTGTGCCACTCCTGCTTGGCTTCTTTGTAGCCAATTTACTCATGCACCTGCAACTACTTGGCTACACAGAGGCAACAGCATCTAAAGGAATTCAACTAGGCCTGTTTTTAGTCATCATGGTCATAAGTATCTTAGGTGGACGCGTTATTCCATTTTTTACCGAACGCGGAGTTGAAGGCGTAAAAGTCACAAAACATGCTTGGCTGGAGAAAGCGATTATTCCCCTGACTGCGATTTGGGTTCTTTTAAGCCTGACAGAGATCAATCCTCTAATTATTGGAATCAGTCTATTACTGGGATTCGCTAACCTGATTCGGGTTGCAGGTTGGTTCGATAAACGGATTTTTGCGGTACCCTTGGTATGGATTCTTCAGTTTGGCTACCTGTTTGTTGCGTTAGGTTTTATCCTATATAGCCTAAGTTTACTGGATCTAATTAGCACTTCGATTGCTTACCATGCATTTGCTGCTGGAAGTATTGGGGGGTTAACACTGGGTATGATGGCACGTGTTTCTTTGGGACATACCGGTCGACCTCTTACAGTCGGACCGCTCATCATCACTGCCTTTATATTGATGCTTTTAGCCGCAGCTGTGCGACTAAGCGTTGGGCTATTACCTCTTTCTTACCTCACAACGCTGCACTTATCAGGCACTCTATGGATGCTCGCTTGGGTGCTTTTCCTGATTATATACACCCCTATCCTAATAAAACCTCGAGTGGATGGCTTATACGGATAGTTCAGCCTTTGATCTAATCAGTTCCAACTAAAAAATACGGCTCTAAGGTAGAGCCGTATTTCTTCCACTAAACTGTCGATTGCTTAGCTATTAAGATCAACAACGACTCGCCCTTTAACCTGACCATTAGTGATACGTTCAGCATAATCAGGCAACTCATTTAGCGCGATGATTTGAGCTATATCGCCCACAGCATTATCAGGTAATTGTGCTTGTAGCCTTTTCCAAGCTTCTTGACGACGCTCATAAGGGCACATCACCGAATCAACCCCTTGTAAACGAACATTGCGAAGAATAAAAGGCATAACCGTTGTTGGTAGTTTAAAGCTTGCAGCAAGACCACATGCTGTTACAACACCGCCATAATCTGTTTCAGATAGAATTCTACCTAAGATATTATCACCCACAGTATCAACCGCACCGGCCCAGCGCTGTTTCTCTAGAGGCCTTACTGGCTCTGCCATCTCCTCTCGACTTACAATCTCTGAAGCACCTAAGCCTTTAAGATAGCCCTCAGTTTCAGGGCGACCCGTAATCGCTGTCACTTGATAACCAAGCCCAGCCAAGATTGCTACTGCAACACTACCTACACCACCAGCGGCCCCACTAACAATGACTGGACCTTTATCAGGTGTAACACCGCCCTCTTCCAAAGCCATGACGCATAACATTGCAGTTAAACCTGCTGTACCAATCTGCATAGTACGAACAGGATCCATGCCTTCAGGCAGAGGCACTAACCAATCGGCATTTAGGCGAGCATACTCGGAAAATCCACCCCAATGGTTTTCTCCTACACCCCAACCTGTCAGTACAACTTTATCGCCTTTTTGATAACGATCATCAGCACTCTCTTCTACTGTGCCAACTAAATCGATGCCCGGAACCATAGGAAAGTTGCGAATAATTTTGCCCTTGCCTGTAATGGCTAAACCATCTTTGTAGTTTAACGAGGAGTAATCGACTTTAACCAAAACATTCTGATCTGGTAATTGATCCAAACTCAATTCCGTCACTTCTGCTACAGTCTTACCGTCGTTTTGATTTAACACGAGCGCTTTGAACATGCCGGTCTCCCAACTTATTTATCTATTTGTCATACAAATATAAAATAGATTTTTATATGATACAAGCTATGATGTTATTGTTTCAGTTTATGTAGAATAGCTTATTCGTAGTATTAGCAATCCTATGGAGTAATACGTGAGCCTAGAAGTAGCCCCGATCAATAAGTCCAGCCTGTCTAAACAAGTCGCTGACCAATTACAGGAAGCGATTTTAGATGGTTCTCTAAAAGCAGACGATCGCCTTCCGACAGAAGGTGAACTAGCTGAACGCTTTCACGTATCGCGCCCTACGGTTCGAGAAGCACTCAAGCGCTTAGCTGCTAAGAACTTAATTCGTTCACGCCGAGGGCCTACTGGCGGCACGTTCGTAAACCACTTAGGTGCTGAAGAGCTCAGTGACCAGATGACTACTGCTGCAACCCTATTTGTCAGCATGAATCAGATATCTTTAACTGAGGTGAGTAGCACTAGATTAGAGTTAGAAAGCTTATGCTGCCAACACGCCTGCGCAAATAGGTCCGAACAAGACCTAGAAAAACTGCGAGCTGAATTAAATTATCAATCCAATACCAATATCAGCCCTGAAGATTTCTGTGCCGCTGATGTTCGCTTTCATCGCGCTATAGCCGATGCAAGTGGTAACCGTATGCTAAGTTTTGTGATGTATTCGTTGATCGAGGCTCTGCAACCGGTTGCTAACATGATTGCTTACCGTTTCCGCGAAAGGGAAATTATCTTAGGGCAACATCGTAGACTACTAGGTGCGATTGAAGATCGAGATATCAATTTAGCTAAAGCTATCATCAAGGAACAGATTGAGTATCTCGATCAGTTACATTGCGAGGCCCAGTCCTCTCATCAAAAAGCGGCAGAACAAAGCGCCTTAAAGTGATGATACGGATAAATTCGACCAATCTATAGTTCATTTATCCGCGGATAAAGTCGAAAATTATTTATTATAGGCAGGAATAGATAATTGATTTATCCTTGCACAAAGCTCGCAAAGATCCCTTGATGCTGTACCTTATAAAATAATTCAGGCTCTCTTTGTCAGCACCTAATTCAAATTAAAATGCCAAGTTTATAAGGAGTTTTTGTGGAAAACGTTTGGCTTATTAGTATTGCAGCCCTTGTTGTTGGCGCCGTAATTGGTTTTTTGATGGGACGTTCTGGCGGAGGTGCACAACGTCAAGCAGAACTCGCTGAAAAACTTGAAAGCACCCAAAAAGAACTAGACAGCTACAAGACCGAAGTAACTGAACACTTTGAAAAAACCGCAGCGCTAGTTAACAACCTGACTAACAGCTACAAAGATGTTCACGAACATCTTGCTACTGGCGCGCAAGGCTTATGTCAGCCAGGAAGCGTTGATCTAGCCATTGAACCCTCTTTGACTCCGAAACTAGAAAGCGAAGCAGAAGAACCTTCAGCTGAAGCAAAACCTACTACCGACACAGAACAAGCAGAAAGCTCTTCAGAACCACCTAGAGATTACGCACCTAAATCACCTGAAGATGAAGGCACGTTATCTGAAACTTTTGGTTTGAAAGAGGAACAGGAAACTAAAGAGGAAGAGCAGGTTCCTGCTGATGCGCCTAGCAATGTAGACGCAGAAACAGCAGAGCCTAAAGCAAAAGTTTAAACGGGATTGTCTATATCGATAAACTGGTGCTGAAGCCCAAATTTCAGCGCCAGCTCTTCACCTAATGCCATAGCACCATAACGCTCCGTTGCATGATGGCCTGCAGCAAAGTAGTGAATTCCATTCTCTATCGCACTGTGGAAAGTTGGCTCTGAGACTTCACCAGAGATAAAAGCATCTAAGCCCTGTTCTATCGCCTTCTCTATATAGCCTTGAGCACCACCCGTGCACCAACCAATCTTTTTAATAGGATGATCTCCGCCTTTAATCAGCAAAGGCTCACGTTCTAGAACCTTTTCTATATGATCAGCCAATACCTCTGCAGACATAGCTTCAGGCAACTCTCCCGTATTCCCAATACTGCGCGGATTACCAAGCTCTAAAGCACCAAAGCCTTCAATGTCTAAAAGCTTAGCCAACTGGGCATTGTTACCAATCTCAGGGTGAGCATCTAATGGCAGATGATAAGCAAGCAAGCTTATATCATTATCTAGCAAGGCTTTGATGCGACGTTTTTTAATCCCTGTAATGCAGCTATTCTCTCCTTTCCAAAAAAAACCATGATGCACTAACAAAACATCAGCCTTTTCATCGACAGCTCTATCTATCAAAGCTTGAGAAGCCGTTACACCAGATATAACTTTACAAACATCGCTACGCCCTTCCACTTGCAATCCATTCGGACAATAATCTTTAAATTGGTTTGGTTCTAAGCGCTGATCTATATATGCAATTAGATCTGATAGTTTTACCGACATTCTTCTGTTATCCATTCACAAAGGGAATATTAATCGTATAATTCTAAGCTTGTTTATGGCGTTTCGACTATACACTCATGCGTAAATTTAACTTTCTTTTCTGGCCTATTCTCTCAGGCGTGCTTGTCGCCATTCTTCTTTTACAAGTATTTCCAGATCTATTAGATAGCTCAAACTCTACCATTGAGTTCCGTGAAGCCCGCAACAACACGGTTCTGCAAGGAAATATTGGTCCTGTATCTTACGCAGATGCTGTAGAAGTCGCTGCACCGGCTGTCGTTAACATCTACACCCAGACCGTTGTTAGGCAGAATGTACATCCTCTCTTCAATGACCCTTTTTTCCGTAATTTCTTTGATTCAGACAGCATTCCACAACGTGAACGCGTACAGTCCAGCCTTGGTTCTGGTGTAATTCTAAGCTCTCAAGGCTATATAGTTACCAACAACCACGTAATTTCAGGTGCCGATAGCATTATTGTTGCTTTGAAAGATGGTAGAGAAGCCGCCGCAGAAGTGATCGGTACAGATCCAGAAACAGACTTAGCCGTTTTAAAGGTCACATTGGATAACTTGCCAAGTATTACACTCGGTCAAACTGAAAATTATCGTGTTGGTGATGTAGTCCTAGCCATAGGCAACCCATTTGGTGTTGGGCAAACCGTAACCATGGGTATCATCAGTGCTACCGGCCGCAACAGTGTAGGCCTGAATACCTATGAAGACTTTATACAAACAGACGCAGCCATCAATCCTGGCAACTCTGGCGGTGCTTTGATTGATGCCTTTGGCAACTTGATTGGTATTAATACCGCAATTTTTTCTAAATCGGGTGGTTCTCAAGGTATCGGCTTTGCAATTCCATCAGACCTTACCAAACAGGTCATGCAGGACTTAATACAGCACGGTCGCGTTGTTCGCGGTTGGCTTGGTATTGAGATACAAGAGCTTACGCCTAGTCTTGCTGAATCATTTGGCCTTAAAAAACTTCAAGGACTTATCATTGCAGGCGTATTCCGTAACGGCCCAGCCCATATAGCAGGCCTGCAACCCGGTGACGTAATGCTGACCATCAATGACAATCCTATTTTGGATGGCCGTAAATCCATGACTCAAATAGCCCGTCTTCGACCAGGTCAGGTAGTCACCGTTAAAGTTCTTAGGGAAGGTAAAGAACTCTCCTTTGATGCTGAAATTGGCGAACGCCCTAAAAGCCGTAACTAATTTTGCATTACTCAGCAAATAACTTTTACCCTACAAATAAAAAGGGCCGCCATTTCAGGCAGCCCTTCATCAAAAAGTCGTCTAAGTTTTTCCATTAAGACTTAATACGGTATTCCGCTGAACGAGCATGCGCTGTCAGACTTTCACCGCGCGCAAGTACTGATGCAACGTTACCCATTTCAGAAGCGCCATCTTCAGAGAACATGATCAAAGAAGAACGTTTCTGGAAGTCATATACACCTAGAGGAGAAGAGAACCTAGCAGTGCCAGACGTCGGTAAAACGTGGTTAGGACCTGCACAGTAATCACCTAGTGCCTCAGCTGTATAACGTCCCATAAAGATCGCACCTGCATGACGAATCTTAGGCAATAACGCTTCAGGATCTTCTACAGACAATTCCAAGTGCTCTGGAGCGATACGGTTTGAAACTTCAATCGCTTCATCCATATCTGCAACCTTAATCAGCGCTGCACGAAGACGTAGAGAGGTTTCGATAATCTCTTTACGCTCCATAGTTGGCAACAATTTATTGATGCTGGCTTCTACCGCATCAATGAAGTCTGCATCAGGTGTAACAAGAATTGGCTGCGCATCTTCATCGTGTTCAGCTTGGGAGAAAAGATCCATCGCAACCCAATCAGGGTCAGTCTGGCCGTCGCAAACCACAAGAATTTCTGACGGCCCAGCAATCATATCGATACCAACAGCGCCAAATACCGCACGCTTCGCTGTTGCCACAAAGATGTTACCTGGACCTACAATCTTATCTACTTTAGGTACAGTTGCTGTACCATAAGCTAAAGCGGCAACCGCTTGTGCACCACCAATACAGAAAACGCGATCAACGCCTGATAAACATGCAGCTGCAAGTACCAGCTCGTTAACTTCACCACCTGGTGTTGGCACAACCATAATGATCTCTTCAACACCCGCAACTTTTGCTGGCATTGCGTTCATCAATACTGAAGATGGGTACGCAGCTTTACCACCCGGTACATACAGACCAACACGGTCCATTGGCGTTACTTTCTGACCTAACATAGTGCCGTCGGCTTCAGTGTACTGCCATGAATCAACGAGTTGACGCTCGTGATAGCTACGAACACGCTCAGCAGCAATTTCCAATGCTTGACGCTGATCTTGTGGAAGATTATCCAAAGCAGCTTGCAGACGCTCTTTGCTCATCTCAAGCTCAGACATCTCTGACACAGACGTATTATCAAAACGGTTGGTGTACTCAACAACCGCTGGATCGCCTTCTTGCTCAACGCGCTGAAGGATCTCATTGACGATCTGATTTACTTTTTCATCAGATACCGCTTCCCACGCAAGCAGTTTATCCATTTGCTGACGGAAATCAGCCTGAGTAGAATCTAGACGTTTAATATTCAAATCAGTCATGATTACGCTTCTCCATCACGGCGGGCAATTGCATCAGCTAATTTATCTAAGATCGGTTGGATCTGACGGTGCTTCATCTTCATTGAAGGCTGGCCAACAACTAAACGTGAGCTGATATCCGCAATCTCTTCCATCGGCTCTAGACCGTTAGCTCGCAAGGTATTGCCTGTATCTACGATATCAACGATACGGTCTGCCAAGCCCATTAGCGGTGCTAATTCCATAGCGCCATAAAGTTTGATGATATCGACCTGACAACCCTGTTTAGCAAAGTAGTCACGGGTCACATTGACAAACTTACTCGCAACTTTCATTCGGCCTTCAACTGGCTCAGCCCCTTTCATACCTGCAACCATAAGCTTGCACTTAGAGATTTTCAGATCCAAAGGCTCATACAAACCAGCAGCACCATGTTCAAGCAGAACATCTTTACCTGCGATACCCATATCCGCGCCACCGTACTCAACATAAGTAGGTACGTCAGTTGCACGAATGACAACCAATTTGATGTTGTCATGGTTTGTATCAAAAATCAGTTTACGGCTGCTATGAATATCCTCTGCCGGCACAATGTCAGCTTCCGCCAATAAAGGCAGAGTTTCTTTGAGGATACGTCCCTTGGACAGTGCAATCGTTAGTTGCTGCTTCATAGCGTTCTATATACCTGTTTAACCTGGAACACGCTTAATACGTGCGCCTAATAACTGTAATTTTTCTTCAATACACTCGTAACCGCGATCGATGTGGTAGATACGATCAATTACGGTGTCACCGTCTGCAACCAATGCAGCAATAACCAAACTTGCAGAAGCACGCAGATCTGTTGCCATAACAGGCGCTGCCTGTAGACGCTCAACCCCTTCTACCACTGCGGTATTGCCATCAATATTGATTTTAGCGCCCATGCGAATCATCTCTTGCATGTGCATAAAACGGTTTTCAAATATGGTTTCTTTTAGAATACTGACGCCCTCAGATACCGCATTCATCGCCGAGAATTGCGCTTGCATATCTGTTGGGAAAGCAGGATAAGGCGCTGTAGTCACGTTAACTGCTTTTGGACGCTGACCTTTCATATCCAGCTCAATCCAATCATCACCTGTAGTGATATGTGCGCCCGCTTCTTCAAGCTTTTGTAGAACAGCATCAAGAATTGCTGGCGATGTATTTTTGATCTTTACCTTACCGCGCGTTGCCGCTACAGCAGCTAGGTATGTACCAGTCTCAATACGGTCAGCAACCACAGGAAATTTACAACCATGAAGTTTTTCAACACCATTAACAACAATGGTATCTGTACCGTGACCAGTAATGTCCGCACCCATCGCGATCAAACATTCTGCTAAGTCTACCACTTCAGGTTCACGAGCAGCATTCTCAAGAATACTCTGGCCTTCGGCCAGCGTTGCCGCCATCAGAATATTCTCTGTACCTGTAACTGTTACAGTATCAAAGAACACGCGGGCACCTTTTAAGCGACCATTCGTTTTAGCACGGATATAACCGCCTTCAACAACAACGTCTGCGCCCATTGCACGTAGACCCTGAATATGAAGATCGACTGGGCGTGAACCGATAGCACAACCACCAGGAAGGGAGACTTCAGCTTCGCCAAAGTGCGCCACCATAGGGCCCAGTACCAAGATTGATGCACGCATCGTTTTTACTAGTTCGTATGGTGCAACCAGTTTATCGATTGTGCTGGCATCAATTTCTACATTTAATTTTTCATCAATTACTAGCTCAACACCCATACGACGCAAAAGCTCAAGCATCGTCGTAATGTCATGTAAGTGTGGCAAGTTACAAATTGTAACTGGCTCAGACGCTAGCAAAGCAGAAGCAAGGATAGGTAACGCCGAGTTTTTAGCACCGGAGATACGAACTTCACCTGTGAGCTGCTCGCCACCTGTAATAATAAGTTTATCCATGGTCAATCCAGTAAAAGGCGTTTAGTTCTGGGAAGCTTCCCACTGCGCAGGGGTGTATGTCTTAATCGTTAGAGCGTGAATCGTTCCATTTGCGATATGCTCATTCAAGCAAGCATAGACAAGCTGCTGACATTTCACCGGGCGCAACCCTTCAAACAGTTCACCTACAACGGTTACCTGAAAATCACACCCTTCACCTGCGGTTGTAACTACACAGTTCTCAAGTTGAGATTCCAGAATCTGCTTAACCTGTTCAGCCTGCATGCAAAGCTCCCGATAGAATACTTCTAGATAAAAATAAGGCGGAAATAATACCGGATCATGACAAAAAAGGCGATGCTAAGCATCGCCTTAATCCAATATCACTTAATACTAATCAATTTGTTAGATCTTCAAGCCCAACCAATTTTGCAATCCCCTGCATTTCTACAGGTAAGTTGATCGGCTCAAGCTCCAATCTATTACATTTTGCAAAACGTAAACAACACAACCAAAAAGACAACGCAGAACTGTCTACTGCAGTAACCCCGTCAAAATCTACTTGCGCCGTACCATTCAAACCAGACAATAACGATTCAACCTGCTTACGAAGTTGCATGATCACAGGGAATTTAAGCTCACCTTCAATCGCAATTAACTGTGCTGACTTAATGCTAGCGGTTGCCATTAAGCACTTTCCTTGTCTGGGTCTACCTTATCTTTCCAGCTAGTAATAACTTTATCGACGTTATTACGATTACGCTGCATTAGATCTGCAAACTGGTTTTTAAAGCTCAGTTTGATATTTACGCTGCCATCCAAAACAGCGTTCACTAATTTCCATTCATCTGCACTCTTTTTCATATAGTAGATCAGCGCAAATTTAGTACCATCTGCAGCAAAAACGTTTACTGTAACAATCTGCTTTTTCTCATCAGGGCTTTTCTTACGAGGTGGCACCATCTCATAACGTTCAATTTTAAACCCGACAAGTGCTTTAGCGTAGGTTTTCAACAAAGTTGTTTTGAAAACACCACTAAACTCTTCACGTTGCTCTTTTGACGCTCTGCGATAGTATTTCCCCATTACACCTTTGGCGATGTAATCGAAGTCCACTACAGGAGAAAGAATAGTGTCAATTTCTGAAACTAATTGATCTTTCTGCTCTTCCTTTAGAAGTTCTTCGTTGCCTAATAACTGAAGAACATCTGAAGTAGCGCCTTCAATCACTTTGCCCGCTTCTTCCCAAGATGCATAAGCATTAAAAGAAAACATGAAAGCAACGATCGCAGCCAAATGGCCTAATCGTTTAAAAACCTGTTGTAACATAATTACTCACTCGCTTCATTGAAGAGGAATTTACCGATTAACTCCTCCAGCACTAGCGCTGATTGGGTATCTTCGATAAAGCCACCATTACTGAGATATTCCTCTTCGGCCCCAACGGTAACACCGATATACTGCTCACCCAGTAAACCTGCAGTTAGAATCGCTGCAGAACTATCGATGGAAAGAAAATCCACATCGCCATTTATTTCCATAGAAACTTTAGCGACTAACTGTTCCGTGTCTAGCTCAATGCTTGTAACTTTACCAATAGTGACACCGGACATTGTTACTTTTGCTCGAGGTGCCAAACCACCAATATTTTCAAAGCGGGCATAAACAGTATAAGTATTGTCACTTGTAGACATACTTAAACCACTTACGTTCAACGCCAATCCTACCAACGCTAAAATACCTGCCAAAACAAAGGCACCTACGCTGATCTCCAAGACCCGCATACGCATATCAAAGTTCTCCAAACATTACTGCTGTAAGAATAAAATCTAGGCCTAACACCGCTAGGGATGAATAAACCACTGTTTTCGTTGTAGCCTGACTAATACCCTCCGAGGTTGGTATACAGTCATAGCCTTGGAATACAGCAATCCAAGTTACAACGAAGCCGAAGGCAACCGCTTTAATTAAGCCGTTAACAACATCTTCATAAAAATCTACTGAGTTCTGCATATTGGCCCAAAAAGAACCATCGTAGATACCCAGCCAATCAATACTCACCAAAGCTCCACCGTAGATCCCTACGATTGCGAATATAGCCGCCAAAATAGGTAAGCAAATAAAGCCAGCCCAAAAACGTGGCGCAATAATGCGACGCAATGGGTCAACACCAATCATTTCTAAGCTAGAAAGCTGCTCTGTCGCTTTCATCAAGCCAATTTCCGCCGTTAAAGCAGAGCCAGCTCGCCCGGCAAAGAGCAAGGCAGTCACAACCGGGGCCAATTCTCTAACCAAACTCAACGCAACCATTTGCCCCACGGCTTGTTCAGATCCGTAATCGACAAGAATGGTGTAGCCTTGCAGACCTAATACCATACCGATAAACAGCCCCGACACTACGATAATTATCATCGACAACACGCCAACGAAATAGATCTGTTTTACCAATAAAGGAAACATCATTAGCGGCTGCGGCTTGGCGATCAATGATTGAAATAGGATCATTGTTGCTCGTCCGAACGCTGCAAGCTTACTTAATGTCACATGCCCTAAGGAGGCTAACTTGTTCATTTCAAACCACCTTGTAGCAAATCATCAGCATAATCACCTGCAGGAAAATGAAACGGCACAGGACCATCTGGCAAGCCGTGCATAAACTGTTTCACCTGTGGAGATTCTACTTCCAACAACTCTTCTGGCGTCCCCTGAGCAACGACTTTTGCATCAGCAAGAATAAATACGTAGTCAGCTATACCTAAAGTTTCCTGAATGTCATGTGAAACAATGATGCTGGTATGGCCTAAAGAGTTATTTAGATGCCTGATGAGATTAACTAGCACGCCCATTGCAATAGGGTCTTGACCAGTGAATGGTTCATCATACATTAAAATATCAGGATCTAATGCAATCGCTCGTGCAAGCGCAACACGTCGTGCCATACCTCCCGATAGTTCGCTTGGCATTAGCTTATTAGCACCGCGCAAACCGACTGCATGAAGCTTCATCAATACGATATCGCGAATCATATCTTCAGATAGATTCGTGTGGACACGAAGAGGGAAAGCCACATTTTCAAATACGCTAATATCGGTAAAAAGAGCGCCGCTCTGAAAAAGCATACCCATACGTTCACGAACCGAAAACAGTTCGCTACGACTTAATTCTGGGATATTTTGACCATCAATCGAGATAGAGCCTGTATCGGGTTTCAACTGACCGCCAATCAATTTTAGCAGTGTTGTTTTACCGGTACCTGAAGGGCCCATGATTGCAGTAATTTTTCCGCGAGGTATTTTAAGATCGACATTACTATATATCGGCCTTTCACCTCGAGCGAAGCTCAACTGCTGAATATCGATGACTACATCATCAAACTGACTCATAAGATTCCATTTATAAAACGTGCAAAACAGCTTAAGTCCGTTCCACTGTTCAGGCTTTATTCAATAACCCCTACTTTGTGGGGCCACAACTATACCATTTCGATATAAAAACGGGAATATTTACCTATAGTTACTTCGTGCCGATTTAAACAATAACTGCATTCTGTTTTAATAGCGTCCTTCATCTAATACTGGAACATATTTTCTTTATGCTTTACCCAATTTTGGCACTATTGGCCGGCTTAGTTTTATTAGTCTGGAGTGCAGATAAGTTTGTAGAAGGGGCTGCGGCGACAGCTAAAAATTTTGGTATGTCACCGATGCTTATCGGCCTGACAATTGTTTCATTTGGTACTTCAGCACCCGAAATCCTAGTTTCGATCATGGCATCCACATCCGGAGCTGGAGACCTTGCAATTGGTAACGCACTTGGTTCCAATATTGCTAACATCGCACTGGTGCTTGGCATTACCGCACTCATTGCGCCTTTACCCGTAAAATCAGGCGTTCTTCGAAAAGAACTTCCTCTACTATTAGGCGTTACCCTACTTGCCGGTGTAATTCTTTTCGACCTAAATCTAAGCCGCATGGATGGCGTTATTCTGCTAATTGCCCTAGCAGTATGCCTTTATCTATTTAATCGATTTCAAAAAAATGCGCCTCAAGATGAATTGGCAAATGATCAAGAAGAGCTACCTGAACTGGAAACTAAAAAGGCTATTTTTTGGTTGATCACGGGACTGGCTGTTCTAGCAGCGAGCTCTAGGTTACTTGTTTGGGGCGCAAGTGAAATCGCATTTGCAATGGGCGTCAGTAAACTCGTTGTAGGCCTTACAATCGTCGCTATAGGTACCAGTCTACCCGAGTTAGCTGCATCTGTAGCAAGCGCATTAAAGAACCATCACGACATCGCTATTGGCAACGTAGTGGGCTCTAACATTTTCAACCTTGTCGCAGTAATGGCGGTTCCAGGTCTAATTGCTCCAATCGGCATGGATGCTATTGTTCTGCAACGAGACTATGTTGCTATGCTTGGATTAACTTTCGCGCTGATGGCTTTCGCCCTTTGGCAAAAGCCCCCTTCTATCAGTCGTTTTGAAGGCAGCCTTTTAACTGCTGCCTATGCAGGCTATCTGGTCCTGCTATACACTATGACCGTCTCTTAATTAACATAATAGGTTTCTGATGTCGCAACCTGATTTTCTCAGTTCAGCAAGACGTACGATTCAACTCGAAGCGGAAGCAGTTTCTGATTTAGTTAGCCATCTGGATGAGAATTTTATTCGCGCCTGCGAACTGATGTTTCAATGTACCGGCAGAATCATTGTTACAGGCATGGGGAAATCAGGTCACATCGGTAAAAAAATTGCTGCAACTCTAGCAAGCACTGGCTCACCCTCCTTCTTTGTTCACCCTGGCGAAGCAAGTCATGGCGACCTAGGAATGATCACTTCAAACGATGTGGTTATCGCCCTATCTAATTCAGGAGAAACAGCCGAAGTCGCTACCATCATTCCTCTATTAAAAAGAATGAAGGCACCGCTTATTAGTATTACGGCAAATGCAGATTCAACCTTATCCACAGCGTCTGATGCAAACCTCCATATTGGCGTTGAAAAAGAAGCCTGCCCTCTTGGTTTAGCGCCAACCTCAAGTACTACAACTCAGTTAGTACTCGGAGATGCGTTGGCTATAGCACTATTAGAAGCACGCGGATTTAGCGCAGAAGATTTTGCTTTTTCTCACCCAGGTGGCAGCTTAGGTAGAAAATTACTCCTAAAAGTAAGCGATATTATGCACGCTGATCAGGACGTTCCTGAAGTCGAGTCTGGAACCCTTTTACAAGAAGCACTTTTAGAAGTTACTCGTAAACGCCTAGGCATGACTACAATCGTAGATAAAGATGGCAAGTTACTCGGCATATTCACCGATGGAGATTTACGCCGGGCTCTAGATCAGAACGTAGATCTTAAAACCACAGCTATAGATAATGTCATGACTCGCAAAGGCACCACAGTCAGCAGCGAAGCCTTGGCTGCTGAGTGCCTACAAATAATGGAAGCCAAGAAAATAAACGCACTTATAGTGACGGATGAATCGAATAGGCCAATTGGCGCTCTAAACATGCACGACCTACTTAAAGCAGGCGTTATTTAATGACAGTAGCAACTTATCTAAAGAACATTACACTTGCTGTTTTTGATGTAGATGGCATTTTAACCAACGGCCAACTTCTTTTTCTCCCCAATGGTCAAGAGGTCAAGCAGTTCAATACACTGGACGGCCTTGGCTTAAAACTATTGATGGAAGCAGGCATCGAGACTGCAATCATTACTGGGCGTAGCTCCCCACAAGTAGAACTTCGCAGTAAATCACTGGGTATCGATTACCTATTTCAAGGACGCGAAGATAAGCTTGTCGCTTTAGAAGAGCTTTGGTCTAACACCTCACATAGTGCAGCTACAACTGCTTATATAGGTGACGATTTGCCAGACCTATCCGCTATTCGTCACTGCGCATTTGGCGCCTGTGTTCCAAACGGGCACGAATTGGTCAAGCAACATGCCGATTGGTGTAGCATACGCAGAGGTGGTGAAGGGGCTGCAAGAGAATTTTGCGAGCATATCCTTGAAGCTCAAGGTAAACTTGAACAATTACATGCTAAGTACCTTTAAAAGTTCCTGCAAATGCCTGATCTAAGTAGTAAATTACGCATTATTATCGCTGCTGCCATCTTAATCCCAATACTCCTGTATTGGGGATTTTCAGGCTCACCTCAAGAACACGGCACAACCAATACATCCCTATCTGAAAAGATGGATTATTTTGTCGATCAAGCAACGGTTAAAGAATGGGATATTAACGGCAATCTAAAGCAAGAATTAACGATGCCGCGGCTAGAACATAGTCCGAAAGACAAACAAAATTTACTGATTGAACCTAAAAGCAATCTTTATCGCTCTGACAACTCCGCTGTCAACATTTCTTCAGATAGAGGTACAGCACAAGACGATAACAGCCGAATAGATCTTGCAGGTAATGTCATTGTTATTGATAATTCAAATGCGCGCTCGAGCAAAGAGCTAACCACCGAAGCGCTGACGATTTATCCCAAAAAAGATATCGCCGAAACAGACCTGCCAGTGAATTTAGAAACTGAACACACTCTAATGCAAGGCACTGGAATGGATATTAATTTCAACACCCGTGTTTTAAATTTGCATTCAAGGGTAGAAGGAACACATCAAAATGTTGATTAGGTTATCACAAACGCTTGTAGCACTATGTTTGCTTGCGTCGAATACCACTTTCGCCCTGCCTGATGATCAGGATAAGCCGATCTACATCACAGCAGATTCCGCTAGCATTAATGACACGACTGGCATCACCACCTATAAGGGCAATGTCATTATCAAGCAAGGCTCACTGCTGATCGAAGCAGCCCATGTAGATATGCACCGCGCCAACGAAGGTGTGGATAAATTAGTCGCTAAAGGCGCGCCCGCTCACTTCCGCCAACAACAGGAAGTGAATGGTGACTTCAGTGATGCTTGGGGCAAACACATGGTGTACATGGTTAACAAAAAGAAATTAACCATTACGCAAAGTGCCAAAGTCGTACAAGGCAAAGACACCTTTACTGGCAATAAAATTATTTATGACCTAGACAAATCAATTGTGGATGCTTTTGGTGCGACATCAAAAGACGCTAAAGAAAAAGGCCGTGTAAATATGGTCATTCAGCCCACTAAGAAGAAATAAGGCCTGCTGTAATGAGCTTATTGGAAGCGCGAAATTTAGCTAAGCGCTACAAAGGACGAGAAGTAGTAAAAGACGTCTCACTAAAAATTAATAGCGGTGAGATTGTTGGGCTTCTCGGACCCAATGGTGCAGGCAAAACCACCTGCTTTTATATGATAGTCGGTCTTGTACAAGCAGACCGAGGCCAAGTTAAAATTAAAGATCAAGATATCACAGCCCTTCCTATGCACGGACGTGCTCGTGAGGGCATTGGTTACCTGCCTCAAGAAGCCTCAATTTTTCGCAAACTATCTGTACAAGACAACTTGCTCGCGATACTAGAGACACGAAAAGATTTAGATCAACAAGCGATCAAGTCCAAAATGAATGAGCTTCTGGAAGAGTTTCACATCACTCATATTCGCGATAGCCTTGGCATGAGCCTATCTGGCGGTGAACGACGTAGGGTTGAAATCGCCAGAGCATTGGCAACTGAGCCTGAATTTGTGCTTTTAGATGAACCTTTTGCTGGTGTTGACCCTATTTCAGTCAATGACATCAAACAAACGATTCGTCACCTTCAGTCCAAAGGTATCGGCATTTTGATTACTGATCACAATGTCAGAGAAACACTAGATATCTGCGAAAGTGCCTATATTGTCAGTGAAGGCACTATACTTGCCAATGGTAAGCCTGATGACATTATGAATAATGAAGCAGTGCGCGATGCGTATCTCGGTGATCAATTCACCTTATAAACCCATAGATAATAACTAGATGATTGTAGCCTCTGGAGTTAGTGCCGCCGTATTATGAAACAAGCGCTTCATTTAAAAATTGGGCAACAGCTCACAATGACACCACAATTGCAGCAAGCGATTCGCCTGCTGCAATTATCTACACTGGATCTTCAACAAGAGATTCAGGAGGCACTTGAAAGCAATCCTATGCTGGATGTATCTGAGGATGACAACACTCCTGATGCGCCATCTAATGAACAGGATAACAATCTAGAAACACATCAAAGCGCTGCTGCCGAAGAATTAGAGAATAACACTTCAGCAGAACAGGATTTCGACGACACACCTGCGGCTGAAGATAATTGGAATGAGAGCATTCCGGAAGAACTATCTACTGACAGTAACTGGGAAGACACCTACCAATCTTCCACACCAACGTTAAGTAAAGAAGATCTTGATTCGTTTGAATCAAACGACACCGCAGAAGAAACCTTACAAGATCACCTTCACTGGCAACTAAACTTGACGCCTATGAGCGATCTAGATCGACTCATTGCGACCAACATTATTGATGGCATTAATCCGGATGGTTATTTAACTGTTCCTCTTGAAGAGATTCATGAGCACTTTTTGGAACAAAATTCTGATGAGAGTGACGAAGTTGAACTTGATGAAATAGAAGCCGTACTGCATCGTATTCAACAATTTGATCCGGCTGGCATAGCTTGTCGCAACCTTAGCGAATGCCTAGCTATACAGCTTCGCCAACTTCCATCTGATACACCATGGCGCAATGAAGCCATTAAAGTGGTGAATCAATACATCAAGCTTCTAGGCACCCACGACTATCGTCAATTAATGCGCAAGACGCGCCTGAAAGAGCCGCAACTACAACAAGTTATTCAGCTCATTCAAAGCCTCAACCCTAAGCCTGGCGCTAGCATTAGCCAGACCGCTGCAGAATATGTTATTCCAGATGTCATCGTAACAAAACAACGCGGTGTTTGGACTGTTAACCTAAATCCAGAAGTTTCGCCTAAACTTAGGATAAACTCCGGTTATGCAGGTTTAGTAAAGCGCGCTGATAACAGTTCGGATAACACCTATCTGAAAAACCATCTTCAAGAAGCACGTTGGTTTATTAAAAGCCTACAAAGCCGTAATGAAACACTATTAAAAGTGTCCAATGAGATCGTTAAACGACAATCAGGTTTTCTAGATCATGGCGAAGAAGGCATGAAACCCATGGTATTACACGATATTGCTGAAGCAGTAGAGATGCATGAATCCACTATCTCTCGTGTAACAACGCAAAAGTTTATGCACACACCTCGCGGTATTTTTGAATTGAAATACTTCTTCTCCAGCCATGTCAGCACAGCTACAGGCGGAGCAGCATCTTCAACAGCAATCCGCGCCCTAATTAAAAAGATGGTTGCAGCAGAGAACACAGCAAAACCTTTGAGCGATAATAAAATCGCACAGTTCCTAGATGAACAAGGATTCAAAGTAGCTAGACGTACCATTGCAAAATATCGTGAAGCAATGGGCATTCCTCCTTCTAATGAAAGAAAGCGTCTGGTTTAATAAAGAGATAATAAATAAGGACGGCGGCAAAACGCCTCCACTAATGTAGGAGAGACCTATGCAGATTAATATTACTGGACATCATGTTGAACTGACTGATTCAATGCAAAACTACGTCCTAGAAAAAATGCAGAAAATTGAGCGTCACTTCGATAACATCACCAATGTTCAAGTAACACTAAGCATCGAGAAACAACGTCAGAAAGCAGATGCCGAGATGCATGTCTCAGGCGCACAACTTTTCGCGACGCACGAGCACGATGATATGTATGCTGCAATTGACGGCCTAACAGACAAACTAGACCGTCAAGTTATCAAACATAAAGAAAAACTTAAAAATCACAAATAGGCCTCACGCTACAACGTATTATGTTGGTCCATGAACTATTAACCCCCTCAAGCACCCTTTGCGGCCTTGAGGGGAGCAGTAAAAAACGAATTCTGGAAAAAGCATCTGAAATTATTTCAGAGCAAAACCCTAACCTAGAAGCATCTTGCATCTTCAACGGCTTACACGGTCGCGAGAAATTAGGCAGTACAGGCATAGGCGATGGCATAGCTATACCCCATTGCCGACTTGCTGACTGCAACGATGCCAAAGGCTACTTAATCAAATTGGCTCAACCTATTGATTTCGATGCCATAGATAGCAAACCGGTAGATCTATTGTTTGTTCTTTTGGTACCAGAAGATGCTACGTCTGAACACTTACAAACTCTTGCCGCGATTGCTGAGCTATTTAGCCAGGAGAGTGTACGAGAACAGTTAAGAAGTGTTGAAGATAACGAAGTACTCTATCAGGCAATTTGCCAACTTAGTTCATAGGATGTGAAATGAAGCTTGTAGTGATAAGCGGTCGATCCGGTTCCGGCAAAAGTACGGCTCTACAAGCTCTAGAAGATATAGGTTTCTATTGCATAGACAACCTTCCAGCATTATTGCTACCTGATTTAGTCCAGCAGATGAGTAGTGAACCCAGTCATCCTGATCGCATAGCGGTCAGCATTGATGCGCGCAATCTACTCAGCAACCTATCCAAATTCCCTCAAATTTTGCTTAACCTTCGCCAAGAACGCTGGGCAGAATATGAAGTAATTTTTCTCGATTCATCTGAAGCTACGCTATTAAAAAGATACAGCTCAACCCGAAGAAAACACCCGCTTTCTGATAAACATAAAAATCTACAACAGTCTATCCAATCAGAATCTGAATTACTGGAACCTATTGCTAGCCTTGCTGATATTCGAATAGATACAACGCGCCTACCCCTTTATGACTTGAGGGATACGGTCAAGCTCCGTGTTGCTAAGCGAAAAGAGCAAACTCTTTCCGTTCAATTTGAATCCTTTGGTTTTAAACATGGGGTTCCTCTAGATGTCGATTTTGTATACGACGTCCGCGCACTACCTAACCCCCATTGGGTCCCAGAGCTGAGAAAATTTACAGGGCAGGAACAGCCGGTTCAAGACTTTCTAAACAATTCAGCAGAAGTAAACGAGATGATCAGTGATATCACTGAATTTCTATCTCGCTGGCTGCCCCGCTTTGCCGAAAATAATCGCAGCTATATAACAATCGGCATCGGCTGTACTGGAGGTCAACACCGTTCGGTTTATATAAGCGAACGTCTGGCTTCCCATTTCTCACAACACATGGATAATGTTCATGTCCGCCATAGAGAATTGAGTTAACACCGATGCAAGAAAAAGAACTAGAAATCATCAATAAACTAGGTCTCCATGCTCGCGCCGCAGCTAAGCTAATCGGTGTTACTTCACGCTTCTCTGCTGATATCACTTTAGTAAAAGATGGCCGAGAAGTGGATGGAAAAAGCATAATGTCCGTTATGATGTTAGCTGCTAGCCAGGGCACTACTCTATGCATAAAAACTCAGGGAGCAGATGAAGAAAGCGCTCTCATTGCCATCGAAGAACTAATCAATAATCGCTTCGACGAAGACGAGTAATAATTTTATACATATCATTGGGTTATCCCTGCCTTTACAATCCGCTATAATCAACGCGTTAGAAGACTTCCTATTTTTCACAGCATCGTGACGAATCATTAGCGACGGCATCCTATGGCGCAGACAGAAACCAAGTCTAATCTGGACAAGCTCAATGAAGCACTCGATTGCGGTGAATTTCGCCAGATTCGATTTACGCTAAACCGCGCTCTTCGCCCGACCGAAGTAGCTCGCCTAATTGAAAAATCCCCACCAAAAGAGCGTCAAATTCTATGGAACTTGATCTCTGAGGATCTTGAAGCAGAAGTTTTACAGCACCTTGGGGATGAAATTCAGGCTGATATCCTAAGCCGTATGAATTCGGAAGAGGTTTTAGCGCTTACAGAATCACTAGATTCGGACGATATGGTTGACGTGCTTCAGCAGCTTCCAAATCGAGTGATGAAAGAAACCCTGCGGATTATGGATAAGCAAAACCGCCGCAGAGTTGAGCAACTTCTATCCTATCCAGAAGATACAGCTGGCGGTCTGATGAACACGGATACAACCACTATCCGTCCTGATATCAGCGTAGAAACTACTTTACGTTATATCCGCCGTCACGATGAAATCCCTGAAATGACGGATAGCTTGATCGTTGTAAGTCGAAAAGATTCCTACATTGGGCTACTACCGTTAACCAAACTGCTCGTGTCAGATCCGTCTATCACGATCCGTGAGATCATGAATACGGATATAGAACCAATCAATGCAGATATGCCTGATGATCAAGTTGCTTCACTCTTTGAAGAGCATGATTTGGTTTCAGCACCTGTCGTTGACGATGATGGTAAACTTCTTGGTCGTATCACAATCGATGACGTTGTCGATGTCATCCGTGAAGATGCTGACCATTCTCTAATGAGCATGGCTGGCCTGGATGAAGATGAAGATACTTTTGCGCCAGTGTTGAAAACGACTCGACGCCGAGCTGTTTGGTTAGGCATCAATCTACTTACAGCATTTATAGCCTCCGCCGTTATTGGTATATTTGAAGATACGATTGAAAAAGTCGTAGCTTTAGCAGTTTTAATGCCGATTGTAGCCTCCATGGGCGGTATTGCAGGCTCGCAGACCTTAACACTTGTAATTCGTGGGCAAGCACTAGGACACGTTGAACGATCGAACGCCGGTTGGCTGTTAAACAGAGAGATCGTCGTAGGTGCCCTCAACGGTATTTTATGGGCTCTGGTTATTGCAGTAGTCGCCACGCTCTGGTTCCAAGATATAAATATAGGCATAGTTATCGCCTTGGCCATAGTGATTAACCTCATAGCCGGCGCTATAGCAGGCACCCTACTGCCTATATGTCTAAAATCATTGGGTATAGATCCTGCGCTAGCAGGCAGTGTACTCTTAACAACTATTACTGATGTGGTTGGATTCTTTGCCTTTTTAGGTCTAGCCACAGTTTTCTACGCCTGAGAAATCACATGAGCGAAAACGACAATTTTGATCACCTACAGCCAGAATCTGAAGAGGAATGGCTGAGTAAAACTGATGTTAAAAAGCAGATGCATGCGCTGCAGGATTTGGGTGCAAAGCTAACGAAGCTCAATAAAGAGCAACTCGATAAGCTTTCATTAGATGACCGCTTACGTAGTGCAATCGATGAGTTTCACCGCATTAAATCTAATGGCGCTCAAAAAAGGCATCTGCAGTTTATCGGCAAACTGCTACGCACTGAAGATAGCGAAGAGATAGAGCAAGCTATCGGACTATTCGAAGCAGGTCATCAGGCACATACCCAAGCGTTCCATAAATTAGAACGCTGGCGAGACCGACTGATAGGTGAAGGCAACAGTGCACTTCAAGCCTATGTTGCCGAACATAAAAATGCCGATATCCAGCATTTGCGTCAATTAATTCGTAATGCTCAAAAAGAACAGAAACTGGAAAAGCCACCGGCAGCAGCCAGAAAACTGTTTAAGTATTTACGTGAGGTAGATGGTGTTTAAAAGCCCGCTTTAGCTCTATGCTGCATGACAGGCATGGCACCTCGCCTGTCTTGCACGTCTTTTAAATCAATATCGGCAAACACTAAGCCCTTACCTGCAGATTCTCTAACCGTAAGCACCTCCCCCCAAGGACCCACAATCATCGAATGGCCCCAACTTTTGCGGCTAGGACTATGTTCGCCCCCTTGGTTAGCTGCTAGAACATAGCATTGATTCTCTATTGCCCGTGCGCGCAACAAGACCTCCCAATGTGCCTTTCCTGTCACGTAGGTAAAAGCCGAAGGAACTGTAATTATATCCGCGCCCATTTGACGTAATTTTTGAAACTGCTCCGGAAACCTTAGATCGTAACAAATGGCTAGGCCAATACAGCCAAACGGAGTATCAACAGTAACGAGATCACTTCCCGCTTGAATAAAATCTGATTCCCTATAAGCCGCATGCGCATCAGCTAGATCAACGTCAAACAGGTGAATCTTATTATAAGAGGCTTTCTGCTCCCCCTGACTATCAAAGACCAAGCAGCTAGCCCAAACTTTATCCTTTGCTTCATCAGCTCCCTGGGTCAATACAGGCACACTTCCAGCCACAATCCAAAGGTTATATTTCTTTGCTAGCAAAGATAATAGATTGTGTATTCTTCGAGTTTTGACTTCACCCCTAGCCAAATCAATCAGAGCACGAGAATCTAGCAACGCAAAATTCTCAGGCAGGAGTAATAATTGCGCTCCTGAATTAGCAGCCTCTTCAGCCAGCAACTCAACAGTTTCTAAATTTGTATCAACACACTCCCCTGAAACCATCTGCGCAACTGCTAATTTAGCCATCATGAAGCTCCTGATCCACTTCCGGTTGCTCTTTTTTCTGATTTAGATCCACATCGATTTCCGGATTACCCCAATCTCCACTCATACGGTACTTAACCGTAGTGAACTTAGCTAAAGGATCACCAATCAATTTATCAAAAAGGAAAACCGCACCCGCTACTTGCGGGGCGCCGAGCAATACACTTACTAGAGGAATGTTATCCGTAACAGGTAAAGCGACTTCAATCTCCTTATCAACCGTTTCGTTGATTAGATTCAAGCTACCACTCATAGCCATATTGGCGGATGGTCCCGTCATAATAAAAGGGTCGGATGTATGCGCTATACCCTTTTTAATAGAGTAATCTGCTTTCATCTCATCAAAAGCAACACCAGTCTTGACCAGATCGGTAAAGTCCAACCTAAGCCTTCGTCCTAATGATTGCAGATTTAAAATACCGAAGATGCGGAGAATATTACCTGAGTTACCAACATCGAGTAGACGTCCATTCTTCGCCGTGAACTGCATTTCACCATTCGACTGACCTACTTCAAACTTCCAAGGAGCTCCACTCCATGAAAGCTGTAAGTAGGCATTTAGGCTTTTGGTTTCTAAGGTATCTGAGATACCCCATGCATCGAGAACTTTGCCAAAGTCCTGACTATCTAGTTTTACTGTAAGGTCGGAGAGTTCTTTGCCATTTTTATCCCAACGCAATTCACCCCGAACCAAAGAACCATGCATATTGCCTGAAATATCTTTCACTACAGCCCCTGAAGGGGTTGGCCTTAATATAAATCGCCAACTTCCCAAAGGAAGCTTATTGAGTTCGAAGTTGTCGACGCTAAAATCGAGCTTAGGTAAAACTGTAGGATCTACAGGCGGCGTGATCGCAGTACCACTCTGCTCACTATCACTTTCATCTTTCTCAATACGGAGATGGCCTAGTTTTACCTTATAAGGCTTGTCAGAATCCTCTGGCATCCAGAGCTTACCACCTACTTGAGGACTATTAGCTGTTAGCATCCAACCACCAACATCAGGTGTAAGAATTACTTTAAGCTTATCCAGTACAATATCTTCAAAACTAAACTGTTCAATCTGCAGATCGACTTCTTTTAATAAATTATCCGTTTGAGTAGACCCAGATTTAGCAGTAGTACTTTCAGTAAAACCGGCAGTTTGGAAAAACTGCTCTAATTGGTCATAATCGAGCATAGCAACTCGACCGTTGACCCAAATTCCCTGCGCCGTTGGCAAAGCTGGTCTCTCCCCACCCAAAGTGAAGCGTCCTCTTGAGACCTTATTATTGCTATTTAGCATCACGCCACGTAGCTGATTACCTAAGTTAAAACGTACAACACTTCGATCATCTTTAAACTGGCGACCTAAATCACTGATGATGGTTAACTGACTCGATTGAGCAGCCGTTTTTGCAAGTGGTGACGGTGCTGATAAGGCGATACCTTTTAAATCACTTTTGATAACCAACTGATTACAGCTTTTACCCGGACACATATCCAATCGTGCACTATAAAAAAGCTTCCCTTGAGCGACTCTTAAAAGATCTAAGCCTAACCATTCCCTTAAATAGTCCGCTTTCACCGCACCACGAATATCAATGGCAGTTTTACGTTTCTGAGTACTAATAGCTGCAGTGATAGGTTGTTCAAACAATCTCGCATCAAGCTTCTTAGAGGAAAGGCCATTGGAGGAACTGTATCTCACAGATCCAGTGATATTAGAAAAATCAATGCCCTCTTGTTTGGAATGGAAACGCCCCTTTGCAATTGAGGAATTGACATCAACTTTTGGCGCTTTATTGCCCTTGAGAGGTAAATCAATCTCAATACGGGTCGCTGTATCCCCTGCCATTTCCCAAGCCGCTAACTCATCACCGACCTCTTTTCGCAGCGGACTTTGAGTTAATAAGCGTTCTATATCTTTTGTTGAGCCATTAACACTACCTGTTATAAGTAACTTATCAGTAGAGACTGGAAGATGAACCCAAGCAAAATCAATATCAGAATTGTAGATTTTCCCGCCTTTGGCCTCAGCAGTTAATTCTCCATTACGAAAGAAAACAAAGCTATCCGCTTTGTTAATTTCAGGCCAACCCGGCTGATATTCAAAAGACGCATCACTCAGATCAAAGAACATCTGCACACTAGGCAATTGGTAATCATCTAATCGTGAGCGAGTAACACCATTTAGTACAAAACCCGCCTGATTGATATGCCCTTGCTTAATAGCTGCTACTAGCCAATCGTAAGTCTTTATACCCACTTCCTTTGGAGGAATGTAATATTTAGCATGCAAACCATCGCTGCTCTGCATACCAATTTGCAGATTCAGAAGAGGCTGTTCATCACGTGAAAAAGGAAGGTAAATACTGAAACGTCCCGATGCAGATACACCTTCGTTTTTCAAACGAAGTAATTGGGAAGCAACCATCACTCCTTTGTCTTCAAAACGCCAACCTATTACACCTTCAGCATGTTGATACTGCCAGCGATAATCAAACAACGTAGGGTATTGCATGATGAAATCATCGCTTTGTAGATGAATCTCTCCTCCAGCAATATCGGCCTTTAATAATCCATTAATTCCTTTTAACTCAGGCACATCATCCCAAGCATCAATACCTACCTTGTTAAGGTCCGCAAGTAACTTAAATTCTGATAACTCAGCATCTTTGCCCCAAGACACCATTAAGTTTTCCACAACACCTTTCGTCGATAGCGTATTAACCACCTCAACAGCCGGTTTCGGCATAAAAGGCTGTTTGATGACTAAATCTGATAGTCGCTTTAGATCAATACGATCGATCATCAATTTTTGCGGTTTGATCTTGGCCCCGTTTCGAACGAGATCTAAGCTCATACGCGGCAAGGTGAATCGCTCTTCCGCAGCGCCAATTATCAGATCAGTAATCTGTAACTGAAAGCTTTGATCCCTACGAACCAACGCACTTTGAACAGCAAACTGCTCAAACACATAGTCATTATAAGCAAAATTCTCAATTGAGGTTTTACCTGTTAAGTAAGCCAATTTTCCTTTATAGCTTTGTCCCCAAATTTCCTGTTCAGCCTGCAAACCATCTAACTGAAGATTTATTAACTGTAGCCACGGATTTAGTAATTGCTGATCAAGTCCAGAAAGCTTTAAATAAAAATTCGCTGCGTTTTCTGTAGGATCACCTTCAACTTCAGCAACAAATTTCAGATCAGCTTTTCCCGATGCAGTCACTAGATCTGCATCAATTTTAAGCTGGTGTAACACACCATCATGTTGAAGATATAATTGTATCGGTTCGACGATTATTTCATCGCCGCTTTTAGGGATAACAACAATGCGAGTATTTTCAATATTGATCGCACGCTGCATTAATAGAAAAGATAAAAGGTCAGAGCTTTCATGGGGTTTAGCGCCCCGCTCCATTTTTGCTTCTAGCGACAGAATATCTTGAGTTGATGTGGTACTATCTTTAGAAACGAGTGTTTGATCATACTTCAACGTCAAACCTTGCAGATCAAACTGGGAAAACACAGGTGTAAGTGCCTTTAACGAGGCCCCTGTATCTAAGGCAACAACGCCCTCCAGCAAACCAAATGAAGCACCTTTTTCCGCCTCTATTTGATCCACCGATACGCCGCGAAGTGAAATGACTGGCTGCCAGCCACGCCATGTACCTTCAATGCTTGCAATGTGAACTTGCGCAGAGAGTTGTTCAGATAAACGTTGCTGGATATCTAGTCGATACTTATCAACATCCTCTACTAAGATTTTAATGCAGAACAGCAAAAGCGCCACAATTGCTGCAAGCGCAGCAAGCCCCCAATATAGGAACCAAAAGACAGAATGAGCGTGGCGTTTCACTAGCAATCCTTTTTAGCTTTAGCGTAAAACTACATCAAAGTTTTCAGCGTTATACATTGGCTCCACCTGAAAACGAATCGTCTTGCCTATAAAAGCTTCTAACTCTGCTACGTGGTTGGAAGCATCATCAAGCAGATAATCGACCACAGGCTGCGCTGCTAATACTAGATAGCTATCGGTATCATAGGCCCTATGCTGGCGAAGAATCTCACGAAAAATCTCATAACAAACCGTTTCAGGCGTTTTAATTGACCCCCGCCCCTGGCATTCACTACAAACATCGCAGAGCACCTGTTCCAAACTTTCACGGGTGCGCTTACGGGTCATCTCCACTAAACCAAGATCGGATACACCTGTAACTTTACACTTCGCGTGATCTCGCTCTAACACGCGTTCAAGAGTTCTAAGCACTTGGCGCTGATGATCAGCATCTTCCATATCGATAAAGTCGATAATGATAATACCGCCAAGGTTACGTAAGCGAAGCTGACGACCGATCGCCGTTGCTGCCTCGAGGTTCGTTTTAAAGATCGTTTCTTCAAGATTTCGATGACCAACAAACGCACCGGTATTTACATCAACCGTCGTCATCGCTTCGGTTTGGTCAAAAATCAGGTAGCCACCTGACTTCAGTTCAACCTTACGGCCTAAGGCTCTTTGTATCTCCTCTTCCACATTAAAGAGGTCAAAAATAGGCCGTTCACCCGGATAATACTCAAGCGTATCAGCAACTTCAGGCACCAGCGTTTTTACAAAGTCTTCCGCTTTTTGGAACGTCTCTTTGGAATCAATTCTGATCTTCTCTAGACCTGAATGCGCCATATCTCGTAGCGCCCGCATATTTAGCGGCAGGTCTTCATAGATGACACTTGGCGCTTTAGCGGTTGCGATCTTTTCTTTAATCGAAGCCCATAAACGTCTTAAGAACTGAGTATCTGCTTCCAACTCAGCTTCTGCAGCACCTTCAGCAACCGTCCGCAATATAAAACCCGCAGGCTCACCATCATCGGTGGAAACAAGCTTTTTCATGATCGCACGTAATCGATCACGTTCTTCTAGATCTTCTATTCGCTGGGAAACACCAACATGACTATTACCTGGCATACACACCAAATATCGGGAAGGAAGAGAAAGGTGAGTAGTAAGACGAGCACCTTTAGTACCAATAGGATCTTTAGTCACTTGAACAAGCAAAGATTGACCTTGACGAAGCACTTGAGCAATAGAGGTATTGGCTTTTTCTTCATGCGTGGCACTTTGAGAAAGCACCTCTTCAACGTGAATAAATGCAGCGCGCTCCAAACCAATATCTACAAATGCAGCCTGCATACCTGGTAAAACGCGCACAACTTTACCTTGGTAAATATTGCCGACAATACCTCTACGATGAACACGCTCTACATATACTTCTTGCGGCATCCCATTTTCGATAACCGCAACCCGAGTTTCCATCGGTGTAAAGTTGATCAGTATCTCTTCGCCCATGCCCTATCCTTAATTCTCTTGCGAATGCCAGATGCGAATACCCGCCTGCACTAACATTTCAGCTGTTTCTGTCAGAGGCAAACCCACTACTGCAGAATAGCTACCCTTAATCTCTTCAACAAACACAGCGCCAAATCCTTGAATACCATAAGATCCAGCTTTATCTTGCGGCTCACCCGATCGCCAATACGCTTCACACTCAGCCAACGAAATTGGCCGAAAACTAACGTCGGTTGTGACTACAACAGATCTTGTTTGTTCCGCTGTCACTACCGCAACTGCGGTGAGTACTTGGTGAGTATTACCTGAAAGCCTTTGAAGCGTTTCTATTGCTTCATTTTGATCCGCAGGCTTTCCCATAATCCTACCATCAAGCACAACGGTAGTATCAGAACCTAACACTGCTTTAGAGCCATCAGTTAAATCAAAGCAAACTTGCGCTTTTTCAATCGCTAATCGCTCAACATAATCCATTGCTAGCTCAGCATCTCTAACATCTTCACAGATATCAACTGGCTTTACAGAACATTGCACTCCTATCTGATCGAGTAATGCTTTTCGTCTTGGGGAAGCTGAGGCAAGAATCAATTCCATTTAAAGGCCTTCTTTTAGCGTATTCGGAATAAGCGGCGAATACCGCGTAAAAAAACAAACAACCAAGGCCATAGGAGCCCACTGATTAGGCAAGGCAGAAGGAATATCAAGCTCTCACCAGTATAACCTGTGAACGCCTGCATCCAATGAAATAGTAACTGATTGATTCCCACCAGCACCATCACCATCATGGCCTGCTGTATGACGGGAAACATTCTAAGTCTTTGATGTAAAAGCAATGTTAAAAAGGCAATTATCGTCAGTGATAGTGCATTTAGACCTAAGACACTGCCCTTAATAACATCTAGAAACAAACCCAAGAAAAAAGCCATACCCATGCCAACGCGATGGGGTAACGCCATGACCCAATAGATAAGGATCATCGCTATCCACTCAGGGCGCGCCCATTCTAGGTAGTAAGGCAGAGGCATCTGACTAAGCATTAAACCGATCAGAAAAGTGGCAAGGATAATTAATCCACCACCCGAAGCAGCAGGCGACCCAGGCGTCACTCACTCACCTCTTGTGATTGAGATAGAGGCTGAGCTTCAATGTCAGGTTCAACTTTAGGTTCTGGCATTTTCACTAACAACAAATGACGGGATTTATCCAACAAAGCCGTCGGCTTAATGGTTACTTTGGTAAACTGTTGACCAGGATCTCGAATCACTTCAGATACAATTGCAACAGGGTAGCCACGCGGGAATCGCTGAGCCAAACCCGAAGTGATAACCAAGTCGCCTTTTTCAATATCTGCCGTATCTGGTACATGATTGAGCTCTAACTCATCCAACTGTCCCTTACCAAGCGCTATAGAACGAAAACCATTGCGATTAATTTCTACAGGTAAGGCGTGTCGAGCATCAGTAATCAGCATAACGCGGCTCGTGTAATGGGAGATCTCCGTCACTTGCCCCATCACACCACCGGCATCCAATATAGGCTGACCAACAGTGACCGCATTTTCACTGCCTTGGTTAATAATCACCTGATGCTGAAAAGGATCAGGATTCACACCGATTAACTCAACCAATTCAACTTCTTCATCAACCCGTTTACTACCACGAAGTAGCGCCCGCAAGCGGTTATTTTCTTGACGCAGTGCGGCGTTTTGCTGGACTTTACGTTCCAACTGTAACGCCTCGGATTTAAGCTTTGCGTTTTCTTTCACAAGGAGGCTGCGGTCAACCACAACATCCGAAACCTCACCTGCAACACGGCTTGGAATATCAACAATCCACTGCAAAGGCGTTAAAATTAGGGATAGATAGGCGCGACCTTCCCTGACTTTAGCTGAATAAAGGTCAGCCGCCATCAGCGCAAAGGCAAAAATAACCAGAAAAAAGAAAAAACGGCCAGAAGATCGGCCGAGGAATATAGTCTTAATAACTCACCCCCTGACATATGTGGATATGTCGGAGGCAAGCATCAAATATTAGGCTGGAATCAATATCACACATGGGTTAATCATGGCTAACTAGCTCGAAGCCATGCTTATCCAATAGCTCCAGAGCACGACCACCACCACGCGCTACGCATGTAAGCGGGTCTTCAGCAACGATTACAGGTAGACCTGTTTCTTCGCTAATCAAACGATCGATATTACGCAATAGTGCGCCACCACCGGTCAATACAATACCACGCTCAGCGATATCCGAAGCCAATTCTGGTGGGCATTGCTCCAGTGCACTTTTAACAGCTTGAACGATCGCAGAAAGCGGCTCTTGAAGCGCTTCTAGAATCTCATTGCTGTTAAGCGTGAAGCTACGCGGAATACCTTCGGCTAGATTACGACCGCGCACGTCAATTTCGTGCATTTCGGAAGATGGGTAAGCCGTGCCGATCTCTTGCTTGATACGCTCAGCAGTCGAATCACCAATCAAGCTACCGTAGTTACGACGAACGTAAGTCACGATGTACTCATCGAAACGGTCACCACCTAGGCGAACGGAGTCCGCATAAACAATACCATTCAAAGAGATAACAGCGATTTCGGTCGTACCGCCACCGATATCAACAACCATTGAACCGCTTGCTTCATCAACAGGCAAGCCTGCACCGATTGCAGCAGCCATTGGCTCATCGATTAGATAAACTTCACGTGCTCCTGCACCCATCGCCGATTCTTTGATCGCACGACGTTCTACTTGGGTAGATTTGCAAGGCACGCACACCAATACACGAGGGCTTGGTGTTAGGAAATTAGTGTCATGAACTTTACTGATAAAGTACTGCAGCATTTTTTCTGTCACGTGGAAGTCGGCAATAACGCCGTCTTTCATTGGACGAATAGCTGTGATGGAACCGGGTGTACGACCCAGCATACGTTTTGCGTCAGCACCTACTGCAGCGACAGATTTTTGATTACCAGTCTGGCGAATCGCGACAACAGACGGTTCATCAAGAACAATATCCTTATCGCGGACATAAATCAGTGTATTTGCAGTGCCCAGGTCAATGGACAGATCGCTGGAAAAAAGACCACGAATTTTCTTGAGCATGTACAGGGAGTCCTAAGAAATTCTGCAGGTATAGCCGCTATATCCTGAAAACACGTAACTCTAACAACGGTAGGCGCTTTGAGCAAGGCGAAAATCAGTAAAACTACTTAAAAACACTGGCTAAATTATCTTCATGAAGCTTTGACGATATGGTAACGTACATCTTTAAGTTTTTTCCCTTTATGCATTCTCATAAAGCCACCCCTATAAGCGAGAGTAAATTATGTCTCTGGATCGCTCTGATGTGGACAAAATCGCCCATCTGGCGCGCCTTCAAATTGAAGAACAGGACACTCCTGAATACGCGCAAAATCTGACAAATATTCTGGATCTGGTTGATCAGATGCAGGCCGTTGATACCACCGATGTATCACCAATGGCACACCCTCTGGATGCTGTACAACGCTTACGCAGCGATGACGTTACTGAAGAAAACAACCGAGAGCAGCTGCAATCTGTAGCACCTGCTGTAGAGAACGGTTTGTTCTTAGTACCTAAAGTTATTGAGTGATACCCATTCAGCCAGAATATTGATTAAGGATAAGTATTCCATGTTTGAAAAAACACTTGCCGAATTAGCTCAAGGGCTGAAGACGGGTGATTTTAGTAGTGTTGAATTAACCCAAGCCTACCTAGAACGCATCAAGGCTGAAGATGGTAAATACAACAGCTACATTACAGTGACTGAAGAGCAAGCTTTAGCTCAGGCGAAAGCAGCAGACGAAGCCATTGCCGCAGGTACTGCAGGCGCATTTACCGGCCTACCGATTGCGCACAAAGACATCTTCTGTACACAAGGCGTTCGCACGAGTTGTGCATCAAAGATGCTTGATAACTTTGTTGCGCCTTACAACGCAACTGTTATTAACAAATTCAATCAAGCTGGTGCGGTCATGTTGGGTAAAACCAACATGGACGAATTTGCCATGGGCTCTTCCAACGAGAGCAGCTTCTACGGTGCAGCTAAAAACCCTTGGAACACAGACTGTGTCCCAGGCGGCTCATCTGGCGGTTCTGCAGCAGCAGTATCAGCCCAACTAGCGCCTGCTGCAACAGGCACAGATACAGGTGGCTCTATCCGTCAGCCTGCTGCGCTTTGCGGTATTACCGGCCTAAAACCAACTTATGGCCGTGTTTCTCGTTTCGGCATGATCGCATTTGCGTCCTCCCTAGATCAGGGTGGCCCAATGACTAAAACCGCTGAAGATGCAGCGATGATGCTAAACGTAATGGCTGGTTTCGATAAGCACGATTCCACTTCTGTGGATCGTGAAGTTCCAGATTACACAGCTGACCTTGAAAAACCTTTAGATGGCCTACGCATAGGCCTACCAAAAGAGTTTTTCATGGATGATATGGATTCTGATATTGCTGCACATACGCAAGCAGCGATTAAAGAGTTTGAAAAGCTTGGTGCAACAGTGAAAGAGGTCAGCCTGCCAAATACAGCGCTATCTATTCCTGCTTACTACATAATCGCGCCTGCTGAAGCTTCTTCTAACCTGTCTCGTTTTGATGGTGTACGTTACGGCTATCGCTGTGAAGACCCAGTTGATCTAGAAGATCTATACAAACGCAGCCGCGGCGAAGGTTTCGGACCTGAAGTTAAACGCCGTATTATGGTTGGTGCCTATGCTCTATCTGAAGGCTTCTACGATGCCTACTACAACAAAGCCCAGCAGATCCGCCGTTTGATCCGTGACGACTTCGCTAAGGTGCTTACCGAAGTTGATGTCATCATGGGCCCAACAACGCCTCACCCTGCCTTTAAACTGGGTGAAAAAACGTCTGATCCAGTAGCAATGTACATGGAAGATATTTTCACTATCTCCCTAAACCTTGCTGGCCTTCCTGGCATGTCTGTTCCTTGCGGCAGTGTTAATGGTCTACCAACAGGTCTTCAGATCATTGGCGACTATTTTGCTGAACAAAAACTGCTAAATGTTGCGCATCAGTTCCAGTTGGCGACTGATTGGCATAAACAGACACCACAAGGCATCTAAGAGGTTTATTCACTATGGAATGGGAAGCGGTAATCGGGCTTGAAATCCACGCCCAACTAGCGACAAACTCCAAAATCTTTTCCGGTGCCAGCACAGCGTTTGGTGCCGAACCTAATACACAAGCGTGTGCGGTAGACCTAGCACTACCAGGCACACTGCCAGTATTCAACGAAGAAGCACTCCGCATGGCCGTAAAGTTTGGTCTAGCTGTAGATGCTGAGATCGGCCGTAGATCGGTTTTTGACCGTAAAAACTACTTCTATCCTGATCTACCAAAAGGCTATCAGACCAGTCAATTGTTCCACCCTATCGTAGGCGTAGGACACATTGACATCACCCTAGAAGATGGTACGGAGAAGCGCATCGGCGTAACACGTGCTCACCTAGAGGAAGATGCAGGCAAATCGATTCACGATGAATTCCCTGGCATGACAGGTATCGATCTTAACCGTGCAGGTACACCGTTACTTGAGATCGTATCTGAGCCAGATATGCGCAGCGCAGAAGAAGCCGTTGCCTATGTGCGCAAGATTCACTCGATTGTAACCAGTCTAGGTATCTGTGACGGTAACATGGCGGAAGGCTCTTTCCGTTGTGACTGTAACGTATCCGTACGCATCAAAGGTGAAGAAGAGTTTGGTACGCGTACCGAGACTAAAAATATCAACTCTTTCCGCTTTATCGAAAAAGCAATCACCGGTGAGATCGAACGCCAGATTGACCTGATTGAAGATGGCGGCCGAGTAGTTCAGGCAACGCGCCTGTATGATGCTGAGAAAAACGAGACCCGTGAAATGCGCTCGAAAGAGGAAGCTAACGACTACCGTTACTTCCCTTGCCCAGATCTGCTACCAATCGAGATCGATGACAGTTATATCGAAGCAGTACGAGCTTCTTTACCTGAACTTCCGGATGCGCGCAAAGCTCGCTTTATCGAAGAGTATAAACTGAGCGATTACGATGCGATGGTACTTTCAGGCGATCGCACTACGGCTGAGTACTTTGAAACAGTAGCCAAAGCATCTAAGGACGCAAAACTATCTGCAAACTGGGTCATGGGTGAGCTATCTAAAATGCTTAACCAAAATGATACGGTTATCGCTGACAGTCCTGTATCTGCAGAGCAACTCGGCGGCCTGCTTGCTCGCATTAAAGACAACACGATCTCTGGCAAAATTGCCAAGCAAGTGTTTGAAGTAATGTGGAATGAAGGCGGCAGTGCGGATGAAGTCATTGAAGCAAAAGGCCTTAAGCAAGTAACAGACAGCGGCGCTATCGAGAAGATCGTTGATGATGTGATTGCTAACAGCGGCCCTCAGGTAGAACAGTATGTAAATGCTGAGCCAGAGAAACGCGGCAAGATGATTGGCTTCTTTATGGGCCAAGTAATGAAAGCCTCTCAAGGCAAAGCCAACCCAGGCCAAGTTCAAGGCGTACTAAAACAAAAACTAGATGCACTTTGCTCTTAAGCAAACACCCTAGTCAAAATAAAAATGCCGTGCTTAGCACGGCATTTTTATTTGTATCTTAGCTAAAAAAAGCCCATCCGAAGATGGGCAAAAATTCCTAGCATGTATACATCAATCAGAGGCGATGCTTGTTTATAGATCGAATGATTTACCGATAGTGAAATACATACCATCTGAATCAATATCACTATCAGTGCTCACATAAGCAACACCGAAATCTAGACCTTGGAAAGAAGTGCCGTAACCAAGTTCCGCATAATCACCATCGTAATCTTTACCGTAAGTACCTAGAGTCAGATATGCACCCTCATACTCACCAGTTAAAGCGATGAATGTATAATCATCATCTGTAGCATCAGCGGAAGTATCATCGTCTTCTGTACCGAAGGTAGCTTCTAGGCTCAAGAACTCATAACCGAAGTTAAAGTTGATCTCGTGGAATGAAATATCAGCTTCTTTATAAAAATAACCGGTATAACCTACGCTATAAGAAATATCGCCGAATTCACCTGCATAGCCACCGTAAATGTCATACTCAAGCTCATTATCATCACTAGTTGCTGGATCTGAAGCATCTGTAGGGTTTTCAAAGCCTGCAACCCAAACACCTGCGTAAAGTCCATTATCAGCTTCATAATCCAAACCACCACTCATCATCGGTCCCTCAGACAGATCGTAGCCACGGAAGTAGTATTCACTGGAAGCACCAATATTTGCAGATAAGCCAGCCTGCGCCAAAGCTGAAGCAGATAGTAGACCCACAGCGATCAAAGATTTAGTAGTAGATTTAACCATAATATTGTCCCCTCAAAATAATATTTCATAATTACCACTCATAAAGCACGCCACGTGCCAACTAAAATATTATCTTTAAAAACAGCAAGTTAAGTAAAAGCCATATATTTTACCTCTACCGCCCACCAATCCATGCACCAAAGTTGATCCTGGTTTTGTGCACCTGCACCAAACACAAGCACAATCCAGATGTGGCGACTTTAGATATAATCAAAACATGACTAAAGAAGATCATTTAATTTAAACGCAATACCTTTTGTAGGCTGCATTTCAGAAATTGAAAACTAAGGCCTAAAAGGCATTTATGAGTGAGGGTTAGGTAACCGTGGCTACTAATATAAATATACATTCTGCTATAGGCGTAGACCTTCAATCACCAGACCTAGGGCGTTTTTATAAACGGAATGGTCATAAGGGGCGCATTCAACCGGATGATCGCTGTATCTGGCTAACAAGAGATAAGGAAATAATCGCTGCGGCAAGGCTCTCAACTATCCCAGAGCATCATTTCTCAGCGCAACGCAAGACAGTCCTCCTGAGAGGATTGTGGGTAGATAAGCAACAAAGGAGCCTAGGACTAGGCAGCTATTTGTTGAAAGAGATTTGTACAAAACAGATAAACCTAGATGTTTATCTTTTTTGCTTTGCCTATGAGGAAATAGCACCCTTCTACCAAAAACACGGTTTTAAAGCTGCGGCTGATTCAGCACCTACCTATCTACGACAAAAACAAAAAGACTATTCCAGCAGAGGTAATGCAACTCAGCTTATGTTTTACAGTAAATAAGGAACATCTGTAAGTTCACACTCAATAAACACACTTTGTTCTAACCAATCAGCCACAGACCCCTCAGATTCAGAAAGAAAATCCCTTATATCACCAGAGACCCCGGCTGGTAGAATCATGGGGAAAGGCAATATTTCACCCTGGTGGGTGGATATAACTGTCATATGAGGCAACCTTGCAGAGTGATCCAAAAGTTGTGAGTAATGCTCATTAGTAAACCGATCATCTGCCCCAGATAACACTAAAAAATGGCTATCCGACTGCCCCGATAGAACCTTATGAAGGTCTGATAAAAAGCCTTTAGGAGAAGCGTCTACATAAATAATCGGCAAGGACAAATCTTCGATTTGAGGCTGATTGCTATCAGCCAACAATATAACCGAGGTGATTTCTGGAGGCAGCTGTTCTAAAACATACTCAATACAGCGCAAGCCAATATCATAGCGTGTCGCTGCAGAGCACCCTTCACTATCCAAGTCTCCACCGATATAAACAATCGCGTTAACATCCATCTGTTTAAAGAACCTCATGGTTAGGTTAAAGCCGTTATAAGTATAACCAGTGACAATAATTTCGCTTATTTTCTACATGCAGAAGCTAAAGCCACAGTGTTATTGCCCTAAAATCACTGGTAATATTTCGCTCTGTTACCGCCTCAAAAGGGCCGGTACTTTTCACATTCTGTGTACTTAATCATCTGGTTGCGATCCAACCAAGAGGTAAAATCATATGACTGCTTTCTCTCACTCATCTTCACTCCCTTTTCTTCGAGTCAGCCAAGACAAAACCTTTGATAGTTGGATTGCTAAATCCTAAAGCCATAGCAAATTATCAATGGCTTCATAATGGAAGCTTTGATCTCTAAGCAAAAGGCTTTAATTCTTATTCTTTCAGTATTACCCAATGCTCTGTCGCTGGCTCCCTATGTCGATAGAGATGTTTCAGGAATTGTAATGACTATTTTTAACCACTCGGAATTCGATCAACATCAACAGATCGTCTTTTGTAATGACCCAGAAACAGGCCTAAAAGCAATAATCGCTATTCATAACACCCAACGCGGCCCAGCTTTAGGCGGGTGCCGAATGTGGAATTACGCTAACGACGAAGAAGCACTAACCGATGTACTGCGTTTATCCAAAGGGATGACTTACAAATCAGCTTTGGCCAACCTAGCTTTAGGTGGCGGTAAGTCAGTTATTATTGGCGATCCTCGCAAGCACAAAACCAAAGAGCTCCTAGCAGCAATGGGACGTTTTTTAGAACGAACGGGGAACCAATATATTGCTGCTGAAGATTCGGGGACATCCGTACCTGATCTAAGAATCATCGAACAAAATACGGATAATGTTGCAGGGGTGACAGAACATCTAGGTATCGATGGCCAACCCTCTAACGGCGATCCATCACCGGCAACGGCATACGGAACATTTATAGGTTTAAAAGCAGCCGTAAAGCATCGACTAAACATCACTGATCTCAAAGGACTTAAAGTCGCGATACAAGGTGTTGGGAACGTGGGGTACCGCCTAGCTGAATACCTCCATAAAGAAGGCGCCAAGCTATTTGTCAGTGATATCAATCCAGAGCAAGTAGAAAAGGCAGTGAACGAGCTGGGAGCTAAGGCAGTCCCACTAGACCAAATTCTGCTGCAGGAGGTTGATGTAGTCGCTCCTTGCGCATTAGGTGCTAGCTTGAATGATGAAACCATCCCACTTATCAAAGCAAAAGTCATTGCTGGTGCAGCTAATAACCAGTTAGCACGCCCTCAACACGATCATGACTTACATGATCGTGGCATTCTCTATGCACCAGATTACGCCATCAATGCAGGCGGGATCATTGATATATCCTATGAGCGCAGCGGATATGACGTAGAAAAAGCCAAGGCACATATTGAAAGTATCGGAGATACACTCAACGAAATATTTAATCGTTCGACAAAGGAAAATCGCCCTACGGGTGAAATTGCAGATGAACTTGCAGTGGAACGTTTGAGCTAACTCTAACCATCAAGCTACACCCAGAAGCTGGCATTAAATGATGTCAGCTTTCTTTCACATCCCCCTTTTTTGTTTCACACTCCCTTATAAGAATCAGGATCAGCCCCCACCTCCTCCTCATAAAGCGCTACAATTTTATTGATCTAGATCAATATTTATCTCGTATTAAGGACAAATACTGTTAGGGGTAACATTATGATTTCTGCAGAAGCTGCTGCCGTTCGAGACCAACTCATAGAAAAAGGATTAGAGACCCCCACCATCGAATCCCCTCTAACCCAAGACGAAAAGTACGAACGAATAAAAGGGCTTATGGCTGAAGTTGCGAGCACCTTAGGTCTTAACCTAGAAGATGATAGTTTACGAGAAACACCCCATCGCGTAGCGAAGATGTATGTGCATGAGATTTTCTCTGGTCTGGATTATAAGAATTTTCCAGCGATAGCTATGATCGAAAACAAAATGGATGTGGACGAGATGGTCAAAGTCCGCGACATCAATCTCGTAAGCTCCTGCGAACACCATTTCGTGACTATAGATGGCACAGCAAAAGTAGCCTATATCCCTAACAAAAAAATCATCGGCTTATCAAAGATCAACCGCCTCGTTAGATTCTTTAGCCAACGCCCGCAAGTTCAAGAAAGGCTTACAAAGCAAATTCTTATTGCGCTTCAGACTCTACTAGAAACAGATAACGTTGCTGTTTCTATCTCAGCAACACATTACTGCGTCAAATCTCGCGGCATCATGGATGTCAATTCAGCAACTGAAACCACTGCACTCGGCGGCATCTTCAAGACTAACGAACGTACAAGAGCAGAGTTTTTAACATAAGTAGGTGATAGCGATGAAACTTCAGATAGAAGATATACATGACCTTGAACCGATAGATAAAGTTGTTATTCACTCACTAGATTGGATGCTTTATCAAGTCACAGTAGTAGCAGAAGGACAAGAACGTCTCCTATATCAAGGCGACGATCCCTTTAAAAGTCGCAGTCTTCTTGAGATACAAGAGATCTTCCAATTTGTCGATGTTGGGCACTACACACTTCGCAGACCCAACAGCGCTTATGACGAAATGGTCGGACAGCCTCCAAGCGTTTTCCCAGATAGCTTTGAAACCTCTCTACCTTGGAAACAACTTGCTGACACACGTCACTAATACGGATATCAGAAAAGATGGTAAACAACTCAAAACCAATCCTTATCACTGGCGTAGGCAAACGTATCGGGTTTGCATTGGGCAAACATTTTATACAGCACGGCATCCCTGTTATTGGAACGTATAGAACCTATTACGATAATTTTGAGGAGATCTCTGATGCCGACCTGATTGAGTGTGACTTTTATAAACAAGAAGACCTCAATCGTCTTATCGACCATGTAAAAAGTAACTACACCAGCCTTAGGGGCATTATTCACAATGCTTCAGACTGGCTACCCGAAACCAGCAAGCATTCTGCTGATGACATCTTTAACAAAATGATGATGATCCATGCTGGCGTTCCTTACCAACTTAATTTGGCACTAAAACCCCTGCTAGAAAATTGCGAATCTACTACTGACATCATTAATATTACTGACTATGTTGTCGACAAAGGTAGCGATAAACATATCGCTTATGCTGCGAGCAAAGCGGCACTTAGCAATATGACCTTATCCTTTTCATCTCTTCTCGCACCAAAGATCAAAGTAAATGCTATCGCCCCCTCATTGATCATGTTTAACCCTGAAGATGACAGTGCTTATAAAGCTAAAGCATTAGACAAATCCCTTTTAAAAATTGCGCCTGGTACTGAAGAGATAATTAAAGCGGTAGATTATCTACTAGATAGCAAATATATGACGGGCAGGACATTGTCTTTAGATGGTGGCAGGCATATCCGTTAGGTAATTGCGCATTAGGGGAGTATCTCTGCACCATCCCATGCAAATACTCTCCCGCTATGTTCAGGACGTAGCGTCTCTAGGACACCAAACAAATATCTAGCAGATTGCTCAGGAGTAAATAATTTTTCTGCTGGAACCTTACTCTGAAATGGCTGGGACAACATTGTGTTCACTGTGCCCGGATGCAAACCCACAATGATAGATTGAGGAAGTTTTCTCTGTGTCTCTATCGATAAGGTTTTTAGAAGCATATTCAGAGCACTTTTACTGGCTCTATAACCATACCAACCACCCAAGCGATTATCACTGATACTGCCCACTCGAGCAGAAATCACAGCAAATACAGCTTTGCCCTTTTTATTAAGCAAAGGAACAAGCTGCTGCGCAATTAACATAGGTGCTGTAGCATTAATATGGAAAAGCTTTTGGAAGTTTTCCATATTAATCTGGCTGAGGCGCTTTTCAGGCTGAGTATGCTCATCATGGAGGAGTCCAGAACAAACCAAGACCAAATCAAGCTCTATGCTTTCTAGAAGCACGCCCAATTGAAAAATGCTCTTTTCCGAATAGAGATCGACATAACCATAAGTTACCTTGTCGTTGCGTAACTCTATTGGCTTTTCTGCTGACAAGCGTGAAAAAGCAAATATATGCCCAACTTCCGGATCTTGAAGAAGCCGCTTAATCAGTGCTGATCCTATCCCACCTGTAGCGCCTATTAACACTACATTTTTTAGTCTGCTGTTTACACTGTTCATACAAACTAATACGGCGTAAACACCTGAACCGATCAAAGGGTTCTTTCGTAACGGATGAATAAACCTGTTGTGAACAAACACTATGTTGCAAGAATCAAAAGCTAAACCGATCGTATTTTTCGACGGTGGATGCCCTCTTTGTAAAAAAGAGATTCATCATTACCAACGAGTAGATACTGAGAGTTCTATTGAATGGGTAGATATACATCTGAATCCAGAGAGCTTATCTGATCACAACATAGAACTAAACGCAGCGATGGAGAGGCTTCACAGTATTAATAGCGATGGAACAACCATCACAGGTGTCGCAAGCTTCCTCTTAATTTGGGAAAACCTGACGCGTTATAAAAGAATTGCTAGTTTAATAAGGGCCCTAAAATTAGAGCCCTTATTAGAGTTTATCTACACACGCTTCGCAGCATGGCGTCTTAGAAAACGCTGCAATGATCAATGCTCACCAATATCGAGAAACTAATCGATTCATATCAATTGAAGCATTAAAGCGTGTCGCCATGAGATACAACCCAGCCATTTTTCGATGAAGGAAAAGTATATCCGGTGGTGGTGAGTGCCATGCATCAGGGTCGCTACTAATCGAGAGGCCTTTATCTCTAATTTTCTCCGCCAATTGCGAACCTGAAAAATCATAGTTTCCTTTAAACCTCAAAGGCTCAGTCGCGAGAATAAAGATGTCCAAAACGACATCGAGATTTTTTACTTCCTTACCCTGAGCAAAAAAGCCTAGCTTGTCTAATGCTGAGGCCAATGCTGTACGATCTTCGACAGTAGCTGCGTGCAATGCTTTTTGATAGTTATCAACAAAAGAAGGTTCAAACTCACGCGTCGCCCCGAAGTCTAAAAGGACTAACTGCTTACTCTCTAGGTTGTAGAGAAAATTAGCTAAATTCGGGTCTGTTTGCACACAGCGATAGTCTAGAAATTCAGCAAAAAATAACTCCATCATCAAAGACATCACGCGATTCCGCTCTTCTTGAGAGGCGTAAGCTAATTTCTCTATAGATTGCCCCTGCATATAACTCATACATAGGATTTGATCGGTCGAAAGATCCTCATGATATGCAGGGAACATCAACTCTTCTCGCCGAGAGAAAGTAGCCATGTTCGCAGCGTAATTTCGTAGTTGCTGGCCTTCATGGCGATAATCCGCTTCAAGCTTTAATTGTCTCCGTGCTTCATCAACCAGTGGGGTTAGATCTAAGTCCTTGGGAATCAAACCGCTGAAACGCAATAGTCCGAAAACATTATCTAAATCACTATCGATACTCTCTCTGACACCAGGGTATTGGATTTTTATCGCGAGCTCCCTGTTATCGAGCGCTAAGCCTTTATGGACTTGTCCGATCGAAGCGGCTGCAATTGGCTTAAAACTAAAACGCTGGAATTGATCCTGCCACTCATCCCCCCAATTTTTTTCCAGTACATCTAATAACTGAACAGCTGGCATAGTAACCGCATCGGCTCTTAATCGCTCTAGCAATACAGCCATATCAGGCGGAACTAAACTTCCTGCATCCATCGAAAGCAATTGCCCAGCCTTCATAGCCGCACCACGCATAGTGGCCAGCTTATCTGCTAGCTGTTTTAAGTTTTTCTCGGAGATAAGGAGATCTCTTATTGCTGGTGATTTGCCTTGCATCAGCTCTTTACCACCATCCACCAGCATATTACCGGCAACTTTGCTTGCTAGAACCCCTAACTTACTTAGTCGTGAGATCCTTGAGGTAGGAACCGCTTTTGTATTTTGATCAAACAACTCATCCATTAGGTAAATTCGCCTCAATGAGATTAACCAAGCCTTTATCTGAAGGCCTAGTGAAGCTTTTGAAATTAGCGATTAATTCGCCTTCTGGGGAGATAAGGTATTTATGGAAATTCCATCCGGGGTACTGCCCATCTGCCAAACTTGCTAAGTGCTGATAAAAAGGGTGAGCCTTACCCTTAATAGCGTGAACTTTCTCAAACATAGTAAACTCAACGCTGTAGGTTAAGCGGCAAAAATTAAGGATCTGTTTTTCAGTACCAGGCTCTTGACCGGCAAAATCATTAGAGGGAAAACCGAGTACGACAAAACCAGAGGAATTATATTTTCGGTAGAGCTTTTCAAGACCATCATACTGAGGCGTATAAGCACATTTACTGGCGGTATTAACCACGAGTATGAGCTTTCCAGAATATGCTTCGCATAGGTTTTCATATTGATCTTGACCTAGTCGTTTAAAGCGGTAGTTAAGCAGGTCGGGACATGCCTGACCTTGCTCAACTTCAACAACCTCTGCTAAGACTGGCCTGATAAACAGCAACGAGCAAAATAGAAACATGATGATTGAAGATACAGCCCAATTCATAGCTTTCCTCCGGATTCCTTTCCAAATGCATACGAACAAAATAAGCATACGGATTATGCAACCGGGGTAAAGAGCATCACTAAAATTTGGATCGTTCTTTGAGAAGAGGGACCGCGAGAACTGAAACTTTCTGAGTCGACTGAAAATAAAGGGGCTCAGAAACGAAAAAACCGACTTAGAACTAACTAAATCGGTTTAATCTAAATTTGGTAGCGGGGGCTGGATTGCGACCAACGACCTTCGCCCGAGGTTACAAGAGTTGAGTCCGACGAGCTAACAAGCGGCTCCACTCAAATTAACAAACCCCAGAAACGAAAAAACCGACTTAGAATTAACTAAATCGGTTTAATCTGAATTTGGTAGCGGGGGCTAGATTGGTACCAAGGACCTTCGCCCGGGGTTACAAGAGCTGAGCCCACGAGCTAACAAGCGGCTCCACTCAAATTAACAAACCCCAGAAACGAAAAAACCGACGTAGGATTAACTAAATCGGCTTAATCTGAATTGGGTAGCGGGGGCTGGATTGGTACCAACGACCTTCGCCCGGGGTTACAAGAGCTGAGCCCGACGAGCTACCAAGCTGCTCCACTCAAATTAATAACCCCCAGAAACGAAAAAGCCGACTTAGAATTAACTAAATCGACTTAATCTGAATTGGGTAGCGGGGGCTGGAATGGGACCAACGACCTTCGCCCGGGGTTACAAGAGCTGAGCCCGACGAGCTACCAAGCGGCTCCACTCAAATTAATAACCCCCAGAAACGAAAAAGCCGACGTAGGATTAACTAAATCGGCTTAATCTGAATTTGGTAGCGGGGGCTGGAATGGGACCAACGAACTTCGCCCGGGGTTACAAGAGCTGAGCCCACGAGCTAACAAGCGGCTCCACTCAAATTAACAAACCCCAGAAACGAAAAAACCGACTTAGAATTAACTAAATCGGTTTAATCTGAATTTGGTAGCGGGGGCTGGATTTGAACCAACGACCTTCGCCCGGGGTTACAAGAGCTGAGCCCACGAGCTAACAAGCGGCTCCACTCAAATTAACAAACCCCAGAAACGAAAAAACCGACTTAGAATTAACTAAATCGGTTTAATCTGAATTTGGTAGCGGGGGCTGGATTTGAACCAACGACCTTCGGGTTATGAGCCCGACGAGCTACCAAGCTGCTCCACCCCGCATCAACGTGGCGCGTATATTATAGATGCTTACCCTAAACCACAAGCCTTTTTTTCAGATTATTTTCAAATAGATAGAAAGCCGCACTTAAGCGCCATCTTCAGCCGCTTCTCTCAAAGCCCGTTCTCGGCGTATAAGCTCTTTTTGCAAACTTACGACTAACTCAGATAGAGCCATATGAGCTTTATCTGACAAACCTTCAAATTCAGCGCCACAACGACCTTTGCCACAGAATGAAACCTTTAAGCGTGGTTTTAAGCGGTATTTTTTATGCGTTTTGAAAAGAATAGCGACATCTTCTAAATAACCCGAAAAGGTTTGATCCGTTTTGAAGGCCACACCAGTTGCAGAGATATCCAAGAGCTCAACCGTCGTCTCGCCAATCGTCATTTTAACCTGACCACTTGAAGCAGCTCGAAAAGCTTGGCGACGGTTTTCCTCTTCAGAAAGTTCTAACTCTATAGGTATCTTCACTGCGCCGCCCTTTTCTCTAACACAAACTCCAATCGACGATTTTCTGCTCGCCCTCTCAATGTAGAATTCGACGATACAGGCACCGAATCGCCATATCCCGTTGCCGTGACTCGATCCACCTCTAAACCACCACGCACCATATATCGGAGCACATTAGTAGCACGTATAGCAGACAGATCCCAGTTAGAAGGGAATCTTGGAGTTTGGATAGGAATATTATCGGTATGACCATTAATACTCAGCTTAAGATCTGGGTTTTTCTTTAATGTAAGCACCACAGAATCCAGAACCGTCATCATCTCTGTATTAAACTCAGCAGAACCTGACGGAAATAGGACATCACCTTTAATTTTGATGGTCACTTTGCCATCTTTAGGCGTTCCAACTTCAACGGCATCAGTAGCCGCAGCAATTTGAAATTGCTGATTAATTTCGTGAGTTAATTTCGTCAACTCGGAATCAATCGCTACATTTTGAGATTCAGCTTCATTCTCATTCGGCTTTTCAGCATCTTTCTCTGCAATATCTGTCGCAGGTAGAGATTCTTCTATCTCCTCAGGTATCTCAGTTTTAACTGGAGCATTATGAGGAAGGTCAATAATACTGTTCGCTCCATCATCCCCCTGAAAAGCATCATTCAGCGATCTGATGGTTTTTTCAAAACGTTCAGCTTCGACACTTGATAGAGAAAACAACAACACGAAGAACACCAACAGCAAAGTCATTAGATCAGCAAAGGTATAGATCCAGCTTGCGCCCTCTTCTTCCTCTACTAATGTTTTTTTAGAGTTCATTTAGATCTCCCGACTACTTTTTCTTGCCTATCGCTACTTTTTTTCGCTGAGCAGCAGGAATGTAAGACGAAAGCTGTTCGTATACATGCATATAGTGGTCATTAGTCAGTATGCTAATACACCCTTCTCGTATTATTTCTAAATTAGTCACTTCCAATAGCGTCCTAGATTTCAGTTTTCCTGCTATAGGTAGGAATACCATTGTCGCTAATAGGGAGCCGTAAAACGTTGTTAAAAGCGCAACAGCCATAGCTGGACCGATTGCTTCAGGGTTATCTAAAACACTCAGCATTTGAATGAGGCCGATTAGCGTACCTAACATCCCAAACGCCGGAGAATAAGCCGCCATTTTCTTAAAAACATCTTGAGTGGCATGATGACGAGAAACTAATGAGTCGATCTCGTTTTGAATGGTATTACGGATAACCTGCTCAGAAGCAGCTTCGGCCATCAACATACAAGCACGTTTTAATACAGGAGAGGAGCTTTCAACATCACCCAGCTTTAACAAACCGTGACGATGACTGATACGGCTCAGTTCAAGCATAGTATCAATCATTTCCTGTGGATTTGTCTTATCTTGTGTAAAAACAATAAATGCGCCCTTAAAAGAGTTAAGTACATCTTTAAATTGAACTGTCAGCAACGTTGCCGCTATCGTGCCCCCAGCAACAATCATCATGCCAGGCACGTTTACGAACACATCGGCACTACCGCCCATAATGATGGCAGATATAATTAGCGCTAGGCCTGAAATTATTCCTAACAGTGATGCAAAATCCATTAGATCTCTCTCTTTAAACTACGCATTGCTTATGATCTGAGAGTACAATCTACACTCTCTTGAATCAAAGTACATTACATACCCACAAAAAACGTGATGATAACTTCCTACTTATCAAATTCTTCGCCACGTTGTTATATCGGCCTAACTCAATGGCAACATGCAGCATGGCAAGATAACTGTCTAGTGCGCAGCAGCCATATTCATGTGCTACATGCTTATACGCGCCATTTTAGTAGTGTAGAAGGAAACTCAACGTTTTACGGCTTACCTAAACAAAGTACCGTTGAACAATGGTACAAAGAATCTTCAGAGCAATTTCGTTTTTGCTTTAAATTCCCACAAGAGATAAGCCACCTTAGACAACTCACCCACTGCCAAAAAGAAACACTGGAGTTTTTCAAGCGGCTCACTCCTCTACAAGAGAAACTCGGCTTACTCTGTATCCAGCTACCTGCCGCCTTTGGACCTGATTCTCTAAACAATCTGGAAAACTACCTAAAATCACTACCCACCGATTGGCAGCATGCGGTAGAAATTCGTCATCCCGAGTTTTTCCAAAAAGGAGATGCAGAACAACAACTCAACCAGTTGTTGGCTTCTCAAGGCTGTAATCGCATTAGTTTTGATACCCGTTCCCTGTTTGCACACCCCGCAGAGGATACGGTTAGCCTCAAAGCTAAAGAACACAAACCTCAACTCCCTGTGCATGCTATTTCAACTGGGCAATCCCCTATGATTCGCTTTATCACACCTTTAGATTGGCAATGGGGAACCCCTTACCTTGATCCATGGATTAGTAAAGCGATCACGTGGATGCAACAAGGCAAAACACCTTATTTCTTTTTCCACACGCCGGATAATGCCGAAGCACCACAACTGGCAGCTTACTTTGTGGAAAAGCTTGAAGCTGCACTTCCCGGCTGTTGTCTATTCACACCATGGCAAGAACAGAATCGCCAACAAGACACACTGTTCTAAAAAGACTCTTCTACTTAATCTCTGTACTTAAGGCTTCAGTTCTTTGTTTACTTCAACCTTATTGTCCCCAGCGATTATGGCTTTGTAATAAGTAAGCCAACTCTTCTGGCGTGGAGCTACGCCCAAGTACTTCATTACGGTGCGGAAAGCGGCCAAATCGCTCTATTTGCTCATGATGCTGGCAAGCAAAATCCAACCAGTTTTCTACCTGTAGTTTCTTTTCACCTGCCACTTCTAACAACATCTGCTCAAAACTACTGACACACAACTGTTGCATTTGAAGGTTTTCAGCATGCTCTAATGGCATATAGAAAAAGGTGCGTTCGACAAACTCTAATGCTTGATCATGCCCTTGAGTACGTCCACTTAGGCAAAGTTGCAAAGCCTGACTGTCGCCTGCAAAAGCGTCTGCAGAGCCTCGATAGATTGTACGGGTAAATTGATCTAACAATAGAATCAGTGCTAATCGCCCACGTGGTGTTTCCGCCCAAGCATCCAGTTCACCTCTTAAAGCCTGACGAACCTGATGCCCAAACAACTCAGTGATCAAACGATCATTTTCTGGTGATCCAGCCCACCAAAGTTCCGAACGATCACATACCGTAAAGCCATCTTCTATTTGACCGAACCAGAAACCTAGAACTTCATCAATCTTTTCAATCATATAAAAATCAATAAGTTAAAATTACAGTTTTAAGGGTAGCCTATTTTTGGATAAATCAGTCAAAACATCGCTTTTGAATAAAGAGCTCTTGATAGAAAAAACCTTGTACATAATCAATACCCAGCTTGATTGCTGTTGCCAAATCTTCAGCTGACTCAACCCCTTCCAATACAGTTTTTTTACCACTAACACGAGCAAAACCGATGACACTTTTAATCAACAACTGCATATTTTCAGTCAGATCATCACGCAACCAACTTCGGTCAAACTTGATATAATCCACTTCACTCAGGATGTTCATCGCAATCATACTGCCTGGCGCACCTACATCATCTAGTGCAATCGCAATCCCTTGCTTGCGCATCAATTCAGACACATCATTACTGATTTTGGCATCATTGACGTCGGTATTTTCGATCAACTCTATAACCAGATCAGTATTACCTTTAAGCAAATTCACCATCGCATTTTGGCCCGAACCATCTGCATCAGTGCATACAGAAAAGGCATGTGGATCAAGATTCAAAAATAGCGCCACACCCTCGGGACGATAACGCATCTGTAGACGCTTTAGTTGCAACTCAACTTGCGCCAACATAAGAGGACTGTCGTGCAAAACCTGAAAAACATCTAAAGGCGGAATTGCTCTTCCATCTGCATGATAAAAGCGCGCTAACGCCTCGTATCCAAGAATATCCCCTGTATGTGCATCTATTAAGGGCTGATATTCCACACCAAATCTTTGCTGCTCAACTAAATCCAACAACTCTAAGCTACTACCGCTGACAACATTCAAACTACAATTTAGCAAAGCTTATATTCCATAAATCTAAACAATAATCAATATCAATTCAATTTACAAAGATAGCAAATATTCAAAAACTTCTCTAGTTACTCGCAGCTTAATTAATCCTTCGATCTACTTTAAAAAGTTAAGAGTATCGCCCTATGAGAAAAGCGATCTTCCCCAAAAATTCCCTGTTTTCTTATCACTAGCTAACCGCTACATTAGTGAGAGACCCAAAGCTAATTAGGATCAAATTATGCAGCGTCTCATTTTAGTATTAGTGATTGTTTGTATTGGCGTAGCTGGATATCTGTTTACGCAGAAGGAACAAACCACAGATCAAGTTGAAACGACCGATAGTCAAGCTTCTGCCTCGACACAACAGGAAGCTCGCCAACACATTGACCGTCTAACTTCTGGACAGGAAAGTCCGATAAAAATAGAGCAAGCGAGTAATTTTGTAACGGCGGAGCAACTTCTTAAACTTCCACCGGTAAAAACTTCAACACAGGCTGACATTCTAGAAGAAACCAGTAACTCTCAAGACAGTGCTACAACAGCAGAAGCCCAAGGTGAAACCTTTGCCGTGAGCAGCCATCTGAGCGTAATTAAGACAGGCAAAAACGAGAAAAAAGCTAACACGGCTATCGCAGATACAGCCTTGGTCGCAACTCAACAGATCAAGCTGCTGGAGTTATTAGATGATCCCGATAACTCTGCACAGAAAGTCTACTTTATTCATGCCGTTAATGAGGGGGATGATGAAGGCTTATGGGGGATCATCCAACACGGCCTCATGCGGACCTTTACTGAAGGACTTTCTTTACCGGGACTGGGGGAGAAAGTATCAGTAGAGATTCCGAAAGACGCAGATGAAGCTTTAGGTGATAAACGTAGTTCCTTTTTAGGCCAAGTATTAAAAGCCAAAGTAGATCAAACCTATATCTACAACTATCAAAAAGGAATCTTAGGTGAGAACCCCAATTTAATTAAACCAGGTCAGCAGTTAGTTATTGTTACATTTACAGAGCAAGAGCTGATCGGTATTTACCACCACTTTATTAACCTGTAAGGCACTGCGATGATCGATTTATACACTTGGGGAACACCAAACGGACGAAAGATATCCATCATGTTGGAAGCTCTTCGTCTTCCCTATCGAGTCCATCCAGTTAATATTTTCGAGAAAGAACAATTTGAACCTGCGTTTAAAGCGATTAGTCCAAATAGCAAAATTCCTGCTCTAGTCGACGATGAAGGTCCAAACGGCGAAACAGTCCAACTATTTGAAAGCGGCGCAATTTTAATTTACTTGGCTGAAAAAGCCGGTGAATTTATCCCTTCAGACCCACAAGCCCGCCTAGAGTGCCTACAATGGTTAATGTGGCAGATGGGTGGTTTTGGTCCGTTCTTAGGGCAAGCACATCATTTTAATCGCTTTGCACCTGATGCTTCAGACTATGCCAAACAACGCTACAACAACGAAGCCCAGCGCTTATGGCAAACTCTCGATACGCAGTTAGCAAATAAACAGTTTGTGATTGGGGATGAGCTTTCAATTGCAGATTTCGCCATTTACCCATGGGCTATGCGTTATGAGTGGCAACATGTAGATCCTGACAAATTTCCGTTTGTGAAAGCTTGGATGGAACGGATGGGCCATATTGAATTCGTCCAGAGAGGAATGCAGATTCCATGATCGCCAGCCGTATCATTGGCCATAGGGGGGCTGCTCATTTAGCTCCCGAGAATACTTTAGCAGGTATTCAGATGGCTGCTGAATGCGGTGTTACTTGGGTTGAACTCGACACCACTCTTCTCGGAGATTCAACTCCAGTTTTATTTCATGACGAGCATCTAGATCGCTGTACTAATCAGCAAGGGCCATTAAGCGCTCTAAGCTTCGATGCCCTTCCTTTACTGGATGCTGGCAGTTGGTTCCACCCAGAATGGGTAGATGAACCTATGCCCCACCTTTCGGACGCTCTAAGGCTTTGCCAAGAACTGCAACTGGGCCTTAACCTGGAGATAAAGCCTTTCGATTTAGAGCCTGATCTCGTTGCAGAACGAGTCCTTGAGCAGATCAGCGTCTATTGGCAAGCCCCCGAGAAGTTGATTATCAGTTGTTACAACTTTGACCTGCTGAGCGCTTATAAGACGCTAGACCCTCAAGCCCAGATAGGCCTGCTTTATGACCACCTACCAGAACTATGGCAGCTTAAAGCCGAGATGCTAGATGCAGTTAGCCTACATTGTGATGCCAACCTAATCACCCAAAGTGATGTGCAAGTGATCAAACAAGCGGGGTACGAGCTCTACTGCTATACCTGTAACGAACCCACTCAAGCTGCGATGCTTTTTGACTGGGGTGTTGATGGAATCTTCACCGATAATCCGCCGTTAATGCGGCCCTACATCCCCTCGAATAATCTAAACGAAGCCTTTGTTTCCTTGTAATAAAAAACCATAGTTAAACTAAACGGTTTTCGCGGTAATCCGTCAACGCTTGTTCTATCTCAGCCATTGTATTCATTACAAAAGGACCATATTGAACCACAGGTTCACCAATAGGCTTGCCTGCCAAAATCAACATACGGCTATCACTTTGTGCTTTAATAACAACGCCTTTACCTTCAGAAAGCTCAGATACTTGGTGTTGATCAATTAGCTCCCCAGCAACCCTTGCTTCGCCTTCAAACAAGTAGATAACTGCGTTATGAGATTCAGGCAGCGCCAACTCAATCTCCTTTCCAGCTTCGAGCTGCAGGTCACAATACATTGGTTCTGTAGCACTATTTTGCACAGGCCCTTTTAAAACTTGGCCTTCCAAATTTATTTCACCTGCAACAACTTTCAATTGATAGCCTTCACCGATTAATTGCGGCACCTCTTCAGGTACAATATTTTGATAAGAGGCCGGTTGCATCTTTTCTGAGGCGGGTAAGTTTATCCACAGCTGGAAACCGCGCATCAAACCGTCTACACGTTGAGGCCGTTCTTCATGAATCACCCCTCTGCCAGCTTTCATCCATTGCACACCACCCGCTCGTAGATCCCCTTCATTACCCATATGATCACGATGGATCATGTGCCCATCCAACATATAGGTCACAGTTTCAAAACCACGGTGGGGATGAGGTGGGAACCCAGCCAGATAGTCATCTGGATTCTCTGATGAAAACGCATCCAACATCAGAAAAGGATCAATCCGAGTAGTCTCGCTTCTGCCTATGCTGCGCTTCAGCTTAACTCCAGCACCATCCATACTGTCTTTTGCTGGGATAATACGTTTTATACTGCGTAGATTGTCTAACTTACTCATAACACCTCCCGACCATGTGGTGCAGTTAAATCAAATGCAGGACCAACTGAAATCACACCCGTCGGATTAATGGTACGATGGCTACGGTAGTAGTGGTGTCTGATGTGGTCCATATCTACCGTTTTACCGATACTAGCCATCTGGTAAATCTCGCGTAGATAGCCTGATAACGCTGGATAATCGGCAATTCGACGTAGATCACATTTAAAGTGCGTCACATACACAGGATCAAAACGAACCAAGGTTGTGAATAAACGCAGATCAGCTTCAGTAAATTGGTTACCCACTAAAAAGCGCTGTTGTGATAGGCGCTCTTCCAACTGATCCAAGGCTGTGAATAACTCAACTACGGCAGCATCATAAGCCGTTTGCGAGGTAGCAAAGCCAGCTCTATAAACACCATTATTTACTTTGTCGTAGACCCTAGTGTTGATCTCATCAATCTGAGAACGAAGAACTTCAGGGTAAAAGTCTCCTGCCTTTGCGCCAATATCATCAAAAGCACTGTTAAGCATACGAATAATTTCGGACGACTCGTTATTCACAATGGTATTGGTCTGCTTATCCCATAAAACTGGAACAGTGACTCGCCCGCTATAGTTTGGCTCTGCTTGGGTATACACCTGATGTAAATAATCATGACCGAATAAGCTATCACCCGTGCTCGCCGCAAAATCACTCGCAAACGTCCAACCATGTTCAAACATGAGCGGGTGTACAACATCAACCGAGATATAATCCGTCAGCCCCTTTAACTCACGCATAATTAGTGTGCGATGCGCCCATGGACAAGCCAGAGAGACATAAAGATGATAACGACCCGCTTCAGCTTTAAAACCTGCTTTACCACTAGGCCCAGCGCTACCATCTTTAGTTACCCAGTTACGAAACTGTGATTCGTTACGAACAAATTCACCTTTATTGCTCTTAGTGTCATACCACTGATCATGCCACTGGCCATCAATCAACAAGCCCATTGTGTATCTCCTTAATTAATGGATAGCAGCAATCTGCTGGTTAGCTTTCGCTAAAGAACTTTCGGCCAAATCACCCATACTTAGCCCTTCAGCATAAATCACCTCACTCTCACTTAGGCCGATAAAGTTAAGGAACTGCTGCACAAAAGGGATCTGAAAGTCGTGGCCCTGATCACGATATAGGCCACCACGTGTAGCCAATAGGTAAACGGGTTTACTTGCGATTAAACCGACGGGTCCCTGCTCAGTATATTTAAATGTCACACCTGCGCGGGCAATCAAATCGAAATAAGCTTTCATCTGAGTCGGTACGCCAAAGTTATACATTGGCACGCCCATCACAATTTCATCTGCAGCTTTTAACTCAGTAATTAATAGATCTGAACGAGCAACAATCGCTTGCTGTTCTGCACTGCGCTCATCGGCCGGTGTAGATAATGCCGTCATAACAGTCGCATCCAGATGCGGAACATCTTCGGCAACCAGATCACGGACAATCACTTGACCCTGTGGGTGCTTCTCTAACCACTGCTCAATAAACTTGTCAGCCAACTGACTTGATTTACCGCCGTTACCAAAAATGCTGGATTTAATATGTAGTAATGTAGCCATCGAATTCACCTTAAAAATCTGTTCTTTCGTCCTTACAGATCTGTCTCTGTAACTGATGGAACCATTCTCCTATTTAATTAAACGATTAAAAATAGCTATAATTTGCTCAATTCAATCGAAAAATTAGATACATAATGCCTCAAGTTACTCTGGAACAATGGCAAAGCCTCATCGCGGTGGTCGAAAATGGCGGCTACGCTAGTGCTGCTGAAGCGATGAACAAAAGCCAATCCTCCATCAGCTACGCGATTCAAAAGCTAGAGAGCACACTGAACGTGCAAGCTTTCAAGGTTGAAGGTCGCAAAGCAGTTTTAACTGCCGCAGGAAAATCCCTCTATCGCAGGGCACGGGTTTTAGTGGAAGAAGCACAACAGATGGAAAACTTAGCGAAGCAGTTTGCAGAGGGCTGGGAGCCGGATATTCGCATCGCTATGGATGCCCTATTTCCAGAATGGCTCATGCTAGATGTGATTGCTGAATTTACAGAACAGAGCCCCCTGACCCGAATCGAGTTTATCGAAACCGTGTTAAGTGGCACTGATGAAGCCTTACTTAGAAAAGAAGCTGATATAGTAATTGGATCACGCATACCTCCAGGTTTTATGGGCGACCCTATTTTAGATATCAGCTTTATAGCTGTAGCGACCCCAGAACATCCTCTTCATCAACTTAAACGCACTTTAGATCACAAAGACTTACGCCTTCATCGTCAATTAGTGATTAGGGACTCAGGTAGCAGAGATGTAGATTCAGGTTGGCTTGGTGCTGAACAGCGCCTCACCCTAAGCAACTTTACCACCTCAATCGCCGCTGCCTGCCGTGGCTTAGGTTATGCTTGGTATCCAAGCCTTAAAATCGAAAAGGAACTAGAACAAGGGCTACTCAAACCGCTCCCTCTAAATGCCGGTGCTAAGAAAAGTGTTCAGCTAAATATGATCTACGCGGAAGGAGATTATGCAGGGCCAGCAACGAAGTTATTTGGAGAGTTATTACAAAAACGCTTACAACGTTTGTAAGCGCTTATTGTCAAAGATAACCATCAAATAGTTAGGCGATCACCACTCGATTTCGTCCCTGCTCTTTTGCTTGATATAAGGCACTATCAGCCTTCTTCATCCAGCTATCGAGCGAATCTGTAGTATGCAAAAAACTCACACCAATACTCACGGTACGCGAGACCAGCTCTCCCTGTTCTGTTTTGATATGGATACTGTTTAAACGTTGCCTTAAACGTTGAGCCGCTTCTAGCACTCGATCCTCATCTGCACCTGTTAACAGTACGCCAAACTCTTCTCCGCCTAAGCGAAACCCCGCATCATCATGCCGACAAAATTGGCTGATAGACTTACCAACTGCTGCCAGCAACAGGTCACCTTTATCATGACCAAACTTATCATTTACTGATTTAAAGAAGTCGATATCTAACATCAGCAACGCAGGAACTGGATCACACTCATTATCCCAAGAAGTATCCATAACCTTAGGCATCATTTCAAAAAAGTAACGCCTGTTTAGAAGACCCGTTAATTGATCATGATTGGCCTTACTGCGCCAGTCATCGCGATCTTTATGAACCTGTTGGAGTAAGTCCCTGTAGTCCTGACTTAATTTAAACAAACCAATTGTCGCAAGCATCATCCCTATAGGATAAGCCGCATTTTCTATTAATTTTAACGTGCCGACATGATCGAAAATAAACTCATCGAGTAAGTCAGCGGTATTGGCCATAGTGATGATGCCAAAGCCACAGAGTAAATAGATATAAGTCCTAAATCGCAGGCCCGCATAGGCGATCGTAACAATCCAAAATTGAACAAGGACTAAAAGTAAGAGCTCCCCAGCAACGTCCAAAATTTCTACTTCTGTGATCTTTGGAATTGCGCCTTCGTAAGACAGAGCTACTACAGCTACCGCCGCAGGGCATAAGAAGATGATACAAATTGAAATCCAAATTAAACGACTGCTTTCCAGTTTAATCAACGGACACATTCTCTTTCAAAATGAAACGAAATCATACTGTTTGACAGTGCCCATATAAAGTCTAACAACACCCCCAAAAGACGAGCATGATAAGGGTCAAAAGAGAATTAAAAACCACTCATTTAACTGTGTAGTTTTTAACCACACCTTTTGCTAATATCAGCCGTTCTTTTGTAATACTCATCCCTATTTCCCGAGAAGTAATCCCAATGATGCCGGTTATCATTTTATTTTTTACATTGCTAATAACCGATAGCATCACATCTAAACTGATCTCGTCATTAAATCTAAATGCAGAATATTACTGGTTCGAAGCAGTAGCCAATGCATCTATTCTTGCGCTTGTTTCGCTAATCATTCTTAGATTTATCTTCGCTTATTACCGTCAGATTCAACCTTCCGAAAAAGTTCGAGAGTGGCTGTTTCTTCAAGTAGGCCTCAGCGCTTTTGGGATTGAGTTATCTTTAACCCTACTGCAATCCATTATCAGTCTAGATCATTTAAACAACATTCTGCTGTTTGACTTTAAATCTCTAGCATTCGCATCGATTAGTTCAATAGCGGTCTATAACTACGTGTTCTATCCACACGCAACTGCCTTTACTAGCTTCTTAAATAGAATCGAGATTCGCTATACAACCTCCTATCTATTTGGCCTTTCACTGCTACTGCTATTTCTGATCAACGTCTTTCAAACACAATCTGAAGACCTAAAAGAAAAGATCGTTAAAAATGAAGCTGAACAGCTTGTTCTGATCGACAAAGCCCTCAGTTACCGTATTGCTGAAGCCGTTTTAGACACCCGTACACTCGCGTCACAACCTGACTTTGTGAGACATCTATCGGGAAATGAAAACGCAGTTACTGAAGTCCAGTTAGAGTTTAGAAACATTGTTGATATCAAACATAGCTACGACCAGATTCGTTTTATTGATGAAAAAGGTCGTGAACAAGTACGGATAAACAAAGGCCAACAGCGTACTGAGATTGTTCCTGAACAGGATCTGCAAAATAAAATAAACCGCTATTACGTCCCAGAAACAGGCAAACTCGATCACGGTAAAGTTTATATTTCACCATTAGATCTAAATATTGAACTCGGTGAAATCGAGATACCGCACAAACCTATTACGCGTATCGCGACGCCAGTCAAAGACCCGCTGCAGAATCTCATGGGGTTAATCGTTATTAACCTCAATGCCAGCCATCTAATCCAGCATCTCGATGATGCTCAAAGCTTGAGTCAAGGAAAGATCATGATGCTCAACCAGGATGGCTACTGGTTACATGGGGAGTCAAAAGAAAAGCTGTGGGCATTTATGTACGAAGATAATCAGCTCTCCCCTTTGCCAGTTCAAAACCCTGAGCTATGGCAAGTACTCTCAGATAAGCATATTGGCTCGTTAGAACAGAAGAACGGTTACTATGTTTTCCACCGAGTCTTACTAAGCCAAGATCAACGTATCGAACAGTTCGAGCAAAATGCAGGTGACTGGCCACAATGGTTACTGATCACTTTTATAGACAAACAACTTGTTGCGCAAAAGAGTTTAGAACGACTTAACTTGATGATCATCATCAGTGCTCTATTGGCGCTGGTCACAGGCATAGGTACCTACCTTTATACTCGCTCGCAGTTAAAACGTACCAACGCTGAAAACAAAATCAGGCACATGGCGGAGCATGACCCTCTCACCGGTTTATATAATCGCCGTCACTTTATTCAAGAATTGGAACGATCTCTTCTTCAAGCGCGTAAAGAGAAAACCTCACTGGCACTGTTCTACCTCGATCTGGATAACTTTAAACCGATCAATGATGACTTAGGCCATGAAGCGGGAGATGAGGCATTAATGATTGTGAGTCACCGCCTTAGCCAAATGCTAAGACAAAACGACACTTTGGCGAGAATTGGCGGGGATGAATTTGTGTTGATGATCCATAACCCAAAAAACCAGAATCAACTGGAAGAGATCGCCAACCGAATTATCGATAACCTAAAACACCCATTATCCTTAAAAGGCACACAATGCCAACTAGGTGTGAGTATTGGTATTGCGGTATCCCGCCACAACAATGAAAGCCGTGATGAGCTATTAAAAGCGGCTGATATGTTAATGCTCGAAGCGAAAGCTAAAGGTAAATCCTGCTTTTGCATTGGAGAGCTAGATAACCTCTCAACCCCTCATTAGGCTAAGAGCCGGTTCGGTATTTTTTGATAATCACCGGTCCATTCAAGCACTTTAGAAACTGACATCAGTTTTGAAATTATCCCCTTGTTAACATTGCGAACCAAACTACAGCAACACATTTCGACTGTAGACCAACTCAACTTTTTCGTTCAAATCGATTAATTCTTAGTTTATTGATTTGAATCGGGTTTGTAATTTCCCTCTGTGTTTCAATATTGTGCAAACACTCAATAATTAGCTTTCTGTAAACGCTGTAGTCGGAGCTAACACATGATTCAGTCCCATTTAAATCAGGACACCCAAGAATTAACCATCTCAATAGGTGAACGGTTTGATTACTCAATTCACAAAGCTTTTAGAGATGCATACAGAGATATCAAAACACCTAGAACCAATATTGCAATCAATTTGTCATCTACTAAATACATTGATAGCTCTGCTTTGGGTATGCTCCTAATCGCCAAGGAGCATGCGGAAAATATTAATGGTGTAGTGACCCTAGTTCGCCCTTCAGAAACGGCACTTCGAATTTTGAAACTGGCAAACTTCGATCAGTTATTCAAAGTTGTCTAAACAAATTTTATAGACCAATGTTTACCCACCCAAAAAAATCGAACACACAATATGGATGTGTGAACGATTTTCTAAAGGTTCCTTAAAATATCCTTTCTAGTGTTTTAAGCCTTGCTTTCGCCACAGATAATAAACGGCCGGTAACAGAATCAGCGTTAACACTAAAGCACTCGCCATACCGCCAACCATCGGTGCCGCGATTCTTTGCATGATTTCAGCGCCAGTTCCATCTCCGTACATAATCGGTAACAAGCCTGCGATCACCGTGGCAACTGTCATCAGAATTGGTCTGACTCGCTTACCAGCGCCCTCAGTTATGGAGTCCTGCAAAGCTTGAAGGGTAAGGCCTTCTGGCATCTCTCGACACTTTTCTTCGTAGGCCTGATTGAGATAGACCAGTAATATGACACCTATCTCGACCGCTACACCCGCCAAAGCGATAAAGCCTACGCCAACGGCAACAGAGAAATTGAACTGGTTTAGATAAAGCATCCAAATCCCGCCTATCAGCGCTAATGGTAGTGTCCCTAAAATCATTGCTACTTCTGCAAATCGGCGAAAGCTAAGATAGAGAAGAACCACAATGATGGCTAAGGTCAGAGGGATAACATAAGTCAGACGCTCTTTCGCACGGAGTAGATATTCATACTGCCCCGACCAGTTAATCGAATAACCAGCTGGCAACTGGACTTGCTCAGCCACGATCTTTTGCGCATCAGCGACATAAGAACCTAAGTCTCGTCCCTCAATATCAACATAGGTCCAGCCATTAGGCCGAGCATTTTCACTTTTAATCCCTGGAGGCCCAGCCTCTATCCTAATATCAGCAACATCCGCTAAAGCAATACGCGCGCCTGTCGGTGTGACCAGTGGTAACAAACGCAGTTGTTCTACCGAATCGCGGTAAGCTTGTGGATAACGCACATTGATCGGATAGCGTTCTAAACCTTCGACGGTCTCGCCAACATTTCTGCCGCCAATAGCGCTGGTAATCACTAACTGAATGTCGGCAATATTAAGACCATATCGCGCTGCTTTTTGACGTTGGATATCGACCTTAACGTAACGCCCACCCGCAACACGCTCGGAATAAACAGATGAGGTGCCTTCAACATCCACCAGCACCTGTTCTAGTTGCTTACCTATATCTTCAATTACTTTAAGGTCAGGCCCGGCAACCTTTAAACCGACTGGAGTTTTAATCCCTGTCGCTAGCATATCGATACGGGTTTTAATCGGCATCACCCAAGCATTGGTCAGTCCCGGCAATTTGACGATCTTATCCAACTCTTTGGTAAGCTTTTCGGTGGTCATCCCCTCACGCCACTGATCTCGTGGTTTCAACGTGATAAAGGTTTCAATCATGGTCAGCGGCGCGGGATCTGTCGCGGTTTCAGCACGTCCAATTTTGCCAAATACACGCTCAACTTCAGGCACCGTACGAATCAACTTATCCGTTTGCTGCAGTAGCTCTCGCGCCTTACCAATTGAGATACCGGGGTAAGTTGTTGGCATATACATCAGATCGCCTTCATCCAGAGGCGGTATAAATTCGCTACCTATTTTATTCACAGGCCAAAAGCCAATCACCGTAACCGTTAACGCAACAACAACGGTGAACTTAGGCCAATTTAGAACTAAACGAATCACCGGCACGTAGATCGCTTGGAGAATACGATTAACCGGGTTCTTACTTTCTGGAAGCACGTTACCGCGGATACAGTACCCCATCAGAACCGGTACTAAGGTAATTGCAAATCCCGCTGCTGCGGCCATTGCATAAGTTTTGGTATAAGCCAAAGGCGAGAACATTCGCCCCTCTTGTGCTTCCAAAGCAAACACAGGGATAAAGCTCATAGTAATAATCAACAGACTGAAAAAGAGTGCTGGTCCAACCTCAGCAGACGCCTCCGCGATAACCTGCCAGCGGTTTTCATCTGTTAACGGTCGACGCTCAATGTGTTTATGCACATTCTCGATGAGCACAATGGCACCATCTACCATGGCCCCGATTGCTATGGCGATCCCACCCAAAGACATGATGTTGGCATTGATCCCTTGGTAATACATGACGATAAACGCCGCCAAAATCCCAATAGGTAGACTGATAATAACCACCAACGAGGAGCGGAAATGGAACAGAAACAGTGCACAGACAATGATAACTACGACAAACTCTTCTACGAGTTTTTCAAATAAGTTATCCACTGCTCGATCTATCAAACCTGAGCGGTCATACACTGTGACGACCTCTACACCTTCAGGTAGGCTACGTTTGAGCTCTTCTAACTTAGCTTTGACTCCCTCAATCGTTGCCTGCGCGTTTTCGCCGAAGCGCATCACAACCACACCACCAACAACTTCGCCTTCACCATCAAGTTCAGCAATACCGCGGCGCATCTGAGGCCCGATTGTCACATCAGCGAGGTCTTGCAGTAATAGCGGCGTGCCTTGAGGGGTAGCACCCAGTGGAATATTTTTAATTGCTTCCAAGCCATCTAAATAGCCACTCGCTCTGACCATATATTCGGCTTCGGCCATCTCAATGACCGAGGCACCGCTCTCTTGGTTTGCGCGTTTAATCGCCAGATTGATATGCGATAGCGGTACATCGAAAGCGCGTAGTTTTTCCGGATCTACTTTGACTTGATATTGCTTGACCATGCCACCGATGGGAGCGACTTCTGAGACCCCCGATACCGTCTGCAACTCATACTTTAAAAACCAATCCTGAATACTGCGCAGCTGGGCTAAATCATGCTGTCCCGTGCGATCGACCAATGCATAGAGGTAGACCCAGCCCACCCCTGTAGCATCAGGTCCAAGCTGCGGTTTGGCACTATCAGGTAAAGAGGAGCTAACTTGGCTGAGATACTCTAATACTCGGCTACGCGCCCAATAGAGATCGGTGCCTTCGTCAAAAATCACATAAACGTATGAATCCCCAAAGAAAGAGAAGCCACGAACTGTTTTTGCGCCGGGTACCGACAACATCGCCGTCGTCAGTGGATAAGTGACCTGATCCTCCACCACTTGTGGTGCTTGGCCGGGATAACTAGTTTTAATAATTACCTGAACATCGGAGAGGTCTGGAATTGCATCGATCGGTGTATTTTTGACTGCATAAGCCCCCCAACCAATTAAAATCACCGTCGTCAGCAGAACAAAAAAACGATTGTGTATCGACCAATAAATTATCCCTTTGATCATAGTTTACCCCCAGGGATGCTTTCTGGGGCTTTAGGACGCGGCAATATAAAATCCGTGAGCTGCAAGTCGCTCATATTGGCTCCGCGTAAACGGATTTGTACCGAGCCAGCATTACGTAACGCCTCTAAATCTAAGGATTCATCAGCTTTAACCTGCATCAACATCGCATCCTGTTTCCACTCGCGAATCGCTTCATGTCTGATCGTTAAGAGGCGTGATTCTCGATCCACCTCTTCAACTGTTGCACTGACCCAAACCTCATCAATCAGCCCCATGGCCGGTGGTGTTAGGCGTAAGAAATCAGAACTGATACTGGACTCGGAATCGAGCATAAACTGAGCCGATGTAACGACCCTATCTTCTGGAAATAAACCCTGAATAATTGCAGTGCGTCCAGCCATACTCGGACCGGTTTTAACTTCAACCGATTTGTACTTACCTTCTCCTAAAGCCAGAACAATACGATCTTGATCGCCGGTTTTGATGACGGCTGTATCTGACACATTCAGCATAGGTTTGGTCGGTGCCGACTGGATAGAAATTTGAGCAAACATATCCGGTTTAAGCAGCAGGTCAGGGTTATCGAAACGTAAGCGGACATTCAACGTTCGCGTTTTTTGATTAACCGTCGGGTAAACATAATCGACCTGCCCACGCCAGATTTCCCCTGGCATAAACGCTAAGGTCATTTCGGCCACATCGCCCTTCTGTACTGCGCTGCCTTGGCGTTCAAATAGTTCTGCGGTCACCCAAACTTGATCTAAAGGCGCGATCGTCAATAAACGGCTATTAGGCTTAATATAAGTACCTTTACGCAACGAGATCTGGTCGATATAACCTGATACAGGCGCATAAACAGGTAATTTTTGTAGAGGCTGACGCTGTTTATTTAAGGTTGATAACACGGTTTTCGAGACGCCCAGCGCGACCAATTTACTTTCACTGGCTTTACGTAAAAAGCGATTACCACTGCGTAGAGCTGCTAAATACTCTTCCTGAGCATTCACCAATTCAGGGGAATACACCTCGTACAGTAGCGATCCCTTTTCAACATATTCACCTTTGACGCTGACCTTAACCTGCTCAACCCAACCAGAAATACGTGAATGGATATCGCTCACTCTCTCCTGATCAACCCCGACATAACCCACGGTTTTTAACTGCGCTTGCAACGGACTAAACAAAACCGCTTCCGTGCGTACAGAAAGATTGTTTTCAACCTCTGGGGAGATTGAAATTGTCCCCGGTGAATCACCACCCGCTAGATCCTCTTCATAAACAGGTACTAAATCCATCCCCATAGGAGAGAGACCTGGCTTATCGCGTTTATAGTTTGGATCCATCGGTGCAACCCAATATAGAGGCTGATCATTTGCGGGGGCTGAGGAATCAGCGCTATCGCTTTTTTGCTGCGACAGAAAGTAGCCGGCCGAAGTCCCAACTAACAAAGCTCCGAGTGTTAAAACAGCCTTATTCATTGTTCATACCTCCTTGAGCTGGATGAGCGTTGTTAATCACCGTTGGGTCTTCTCCTGCAAAGTAAAAATTAATCTTTGCTGTCGCCATTGCTACCTGATGTTCAAGGAGAATCTGTTGCTGTTGAGCTTCGAGCTCTTCCATAGCTGCGATAGATACAGCTTTAAAACCAGACTCCGCTGATGCGTAAGCACGCAAGGCCGATTTTCGTTTGGCTGCTAACTGCTTTAAGTAGGCTTGGTTGTAGATGGCTAAGCGCTGTTCATAGCCTTGTAGATTAGCCTTAGCGATGACTAATTCGGCTCTTAACTCACGCGCTTTAAGTAGGTAAATCGCTTTACTGGCTTCCCGCAGCTGTACTGCAGCACGGCGATGTTGATCTTGACGCTTTTCAGGGAACAGCGGCAGATCCATGGTCACAGCGACACTAAACAGATCCGCTCGATCACGACCATTTTCATGATCAGCGCGATAACCATAATTTGCATCGAGTTTGAATGCAGGTTTATAAGCCTGATCCGCTAGATCAACCGCTTTATCCTCAATCGCAATGTTCTGTTTCAGAATCTGAATCTGAGGATGTTTTAAGATCGATCGATCTTGCTCTGTCTGTGTAATCTTGCCTGAAAAAAGTAAATCTAGATCAAAACCGGTAGCGATAGATTGATCAAAAGATTCAACCGTTAACCACTGCTGTAAGGCTCCTTTTTGAACCTGAATCATCTGTTCTAACTGCAGCATGCGGTCTTTCAGTTGCGTAAGTTTTACTTCAGCATCCAACACCTCATGACGTAAGGCTTTACCCGAGCGGTAATTAGCCCGACTCACTGCTACCAGTTCATTAAAAATATGCTGTTTAGCTTTGAAATGGGCCAACTGCGCTTTTGATTGATGCAGTTTTAGCCATGCCTGAGAGACATTAAGTTTCACACTAGCTGCACGGAGTTGGCGTTGTAGCAGACTTTTCGCCGCTTTTTGCTGCCACTGCTGTTGTGACAACTTCAAGCTTTGGCCTCGAGGAAATTGTTGTGAGACACCTAGCTGTAGCTGGGTCATGTTCTCTTGTTGAAAATCAAAACTATCTGTTGGCAAATTTGCCAACCCAAGCCTTAATCTTGGATCAGGCAATTGAGCGCTCGCAATCGCTTTAGCATGCAGCGCCTGCTCCTGATAGATACTGCTTTGATTCCAATGATCAGAACTAAGAGCATTCTGAATAGCAGAATCCAAACTCAATTCTGCTTGAGAAATGCTGCTGAAAGTCAGCAGACTAATGATAAATAATGGGGATAAACGCATAGATCCTGTCCCGTTGATACATCAAAACACCACCAAAATAGGCGGTAACCGATATAAAAAGGGTCAGGTAATTAATTTAAGAACACAGCCTGTTGCAGGTGTAGCCTCGGTACACCGGAAAAACGACATCGTTCTCTTACAAAGGAATAGCCGTAAGAAAGCTTATGTGCCGTTGCTAGCAGAAAACTGAACAACAGAACAACACCTGATAACAGGTATTGCAAGAAGAAGATCATATCAGGAATTGCATCCGCTACAGGATCAACAACTGGATTGATGCTCCAGTCACAACTTTGGGGCTGACCATCACAATGAGCTAAGGATGCATTATCGACAGGCTGATCCGACGACATACCCATGTGCATACTGTGATCGGCTTGATCTGCGCCCGACACAGCAGAACTCATTGATACGCTTCCAGATGACGAACTATCTACTGAGCTGCCAAATAGATTGGTACAAACGCCAACGGAGCAATACAATACAAAAAATAGCAGGCTAATAGCCGCTATCACTTTGCTCTGTTTACTCATGGGGTAAGCTGTTTGCATTGAATTATCCAGTCTCAATTTGGAGCCACTCTAACGTAAAAACGAGGGTCATTCTATAGAGGTCTTTATACCAATAAAGTTCCAAGCCAAGGTCTTAACTTTCAACCGAGTCTTTTAAATAAGAGCCACAAAGACTATTTGGAGGCTGCGGCCTCTCAATATAGAACCCTTGAAAAACATGGCAGCCAACTTTATTTGCCATGATTAACTGTTCTTTTGTTTCCACGCCTTCCGCAATAACGCGGAGGTTATAAGCTTTAGCTATATTGATCACAGCTTCGACAATACATTGACTTTTGCTGTTTTCTCCCAGCTCCTGCACAAAGGATCGATCGATCTTCACTATATCAATTGGTAGATCTTTTAGATAACTCAATGATGAGTACCCTGTACCAAAATCATCTAGGGCTATCTTGATACCTAAATCTCTAATTTTTTGTAAGCGGCTAACGGCAAACTCAATATTCTCTACAGCTACCGTTTCCGTAATCTCTAAACAGATATTTTTAACATCTGCGCCAGCCTGTGTAATTGCCTCTTTTAATGCAGGAATCATATCTGCCTGATAGAACTGTAGTGGACTGATATTGATCGATAAGTACCAACCTTCTCGCCAAAAACCGCTTTTCTTCCACTCCACAATCTGTCTTGAGCATTCACCTATCAGCCAATTACTCACCGGAACGATCATGCCACTGACTTCCAAACTAGGAATAAACTCTATCGGTGGAACTAAGCCACGTTCGGGGTGCTGCCAACGAATCAATGCCTCGAAGCCAAATACCTCACCGCTTACATCAACCAAAGGCTGGTAATGAACACAAAACTCTTCTCGTTCTAGTGCCGAATGTAATTGGCTCTCCATATTCTGCTGTTTTTCAACAGCCGCGGTCATATTATGGTGATAAAACGCGTATCCATTACGGCCACTCTCCTTTGCATGATACATAGCGGTATCTGCAAAGCGCATCAGATCATCAATCCCTTTATCGGCCAGAGGATAAAGCACAATGCCTATACTCGCACCGATACGCAGCTGATGCTGTTTAACCTCTATAGGCTCAGCAAGCAGCTCTAACAGTTTTTCACAGACATGTTCGATGTCTTTAGTCACTTCATCTTCGTTGCCATCAAAGGACTGCAACAGGATGACAAATTCATCGCCACCTAACCGCGCCACCGTATCGCTGGCACGAACCTGTTTAGTCAGAATATCCGCCACCTTTTTCAGTAGCTGATCCCCGACGCTGTGCCCTAAAGAGTCATTAATCGTTTTGAAGTGGTCTAAATCTATAAACAAGAGACCGTTACATTTACCATTTCGCTGACTGTTTGCTAGCGAGAGTTCTAAACGGTCATTAAGCAAGGTACGGTTTGGTAAACCAGTTAAACTATCGTGGTTTGCCATGTGACTGATGTGATCCTGAACCATCTTCTGTTCAGAGATATCTGTCGCAGCAAACAACACCACAGGTTCAGAAAAATACTCAAACGGCGCAGCCTGCACAGTGAAGTGCATGGTTTTTCCGCTTTTATGTGTCCAAGTAAAGTCACTGATTTCTGCTTCAGTCTGATGCACTTCGACACATCGACGAATCGACTCGAGTTCGGCAACCTCTTCAATGTAAGGATGCAGTTTCAGGAGTGCATGGCCAGCTATTTCCGTAACAGGTGTCTCATAAAACTCAGCGAATTGACGATTGGCAAACAGAATATCGCCATTTTTATTGATCGCCATGATCAACTGCGGGACCTGATTGATCAATTGGGCTAGGCGAGCTTCACTCTTAGATAAAGCCTGATGACTATCCCTAAGCTCGTGCACTAAGTTATGAACGGTTGAGATAAACTCATTACCTGCATGATTTAACAAACCTAATTCCGTGTCTTTATGGACTTCAGGAACTTGCAGCTTTACCTCTTTGCTAGCATTGAGATCGACACTCGCAAACTGACTGGCTAGCCTTGCTAAAGGTTTAGTTAAAACAACGTGAAAAATAGCGATTAGGCAGATGGCGAGTAATACGTTACGCACTAAGCCAGCAACAAAGATGGTTAAAGCACGCTCAAAGAATGGCTGAAATGCTTGATCTTTATTGACAATTACCTGAAGTTTTCCTGGTGCTATATCAACAAAGCCAGGCGCCTGAAGGTCGAGAGTATAGGTTTTATGAGCGCTGGAGATTTTTTCGGTTAGCCAAAGCGTAGAAGACTTCTTTACAGGATCTGGAACCACCTGCGATGCCAGCACTTCTCCTAATTCATCCGAAATTTTCACCTCGGAAATAAAAGAATATTGCATCAAACCAAATACCACTTCTTTGGCGAGGGTATGGTCTAGTGTATGAACGGCACGCGTAGCTGGCGGCTTACTGGCATTAAGAATTTTATGGATAGTTTTATCAAACTGGCTATCTTGCACATGGAAGTCTTCCAACACTTGCGCAGTCGTCAAAACTAAGCCGATGACAAACGCCATAACGACCGAATATTTAGCCAGCCTAAAAGCTAATCGCTGTTTAACTTTGAAAACTTCTGACATCCAGATTCCACTGTCTTAACTCTTGCCAGTGAACAAACTCCCTTAATTAGCCATTATCAGCTTAAGAGCCCTCACTTCAGCATAGAATAGATATACTGCTTTAACGTCTTTTTTATGTTTTTGACGCACTTCTAAACAAGACTGTATAAGACTCGGATCGCGCTCAAACATCCATGGATGCGTAAGACTTAGGAACAGACTTCAAATTTCAATGTTGTGATTTAGTAACTTCCTAGTTAATGCTTCATCTAACTGTAATAAATCTTCATCCTGGATTTCAATACAAGCACAATTATTTGCTTTTAGAAGCTCTTTTTTACGCATCTTAGCAGATAGCTCAGTAGCTGTTACCTGATCTCCCCAATATTCGACATAAAGATGATGCTGAGGCAGGTAAAAATCAGCATAAAGCTTCTCAGGGAACGGTAGACGGCGCTTATAAGCATGTGCTAATCCAGAGAAATATAGCCAATTATCAATTAAACGCTCGGCTTCATTTGCAACTTGATGACCATCACAACAGCGAAGCTCTATATCATTTAAACCCGTCTGAACTTCTTCGACCCAATCGATCAACACTTCATGATCTAGAGTTGAATCAGACCATAAAACATAAGGTACACCCGTGGATCTGTTTTCCCGTTGATGAGCACCATTTTTTTCACCTAACGAAGTTACTTGCCAACCTTTTTTATTAGCGCGAATCCAAGCCATCTCTTGAAGAACCTGCTCCATGGCAATACGACTCAGTGAAAAGTGCTTACTTAATTGGGAGAGGCTGAGTAAACCAGCATCGGGACTGGATAACGCTTTATGCTCCGCAACCTCCCTTGGCCATATAATGTATCGACCAAATTTCTGACTTTCTCGGTACTTACCACCTTCAAACTCACCCTTAGTCGTTAGTTTCCACGCCTCATTTTGACGCTCAATCCATCCTAAGGTTTCTAACTCAGCAAACATCTGCTTCGTTGTTTTCTTGAGTGCCTTAGCTAAGGCGGAAGTCGATAAAGTTGCAGGTATTTCAGACATTCGATTATCCAGACCAATTTTAGGCGGCTAACATGTTTAAAACATTATGACAGTAAAAGCACTCTAAAATCGCTTTATAACTTATACTTTTCAATAAGCTAACGGGATGTAACCCAAATTTAATCCCTGACTAAATTAAATTCTGTTCTAATCTAGATCAGAGTTTGCGATGAAATAATCAAAGGATACTGATTATGGCTACCAATTCCCCTACCCAATTATTCCGTACCTTAGCAATGTCATGCATTTTACTGGTAGCGCCTAATGCTATGGCCCAAGAGTGGGTTTATTCAGTGGTAGAAGGGGACACTCTGTCAGAATTTAGCCAAAAACATCTCTACAAAACCTCCTATTGGAAGCAGCTCCAGAAAATTAACAATATTGCTGACCCTAAACGCATTCCCGAAAACACCAAACTTAGGGTCCCTCTTGCTTGGATTAAGTCTCAACCGGCCTCCGCCGTTGCTACTGCCATTGAAGGAGATGCCAAAATAATCAAGCACGCTGATAACAGCCAAGAAATACTTACGCTCAAATCAAAGTTTAACTTAGGCGATCAGCTTCATACGGGCAACCAAGCGAGTGTTATTGTCCGTTTCGCAGATGGTAGTGAGATGCTGGTGTTACAAAACTCACAAGTTAGCTTTAATCACCTACGCCAATACGGTGAAACAGGTATGGTCGATTCTCGAGTGCAACTGATCTCGGGGGAAATCGACACCGTGGCACAGCCACAAAGAGGTGATGGTGCTCGTTTAGAGATCCATACCCCTGCAGCCATTTCAGCCGTCAGAGGCACTGAGTTCCGTACAGCCTATTCAGCGGATAACAATACGGCACGTATCGAAGTGCTTGAGGGCGGAGTTGCTGTAAAAGGCGCTAAAAGAACACGTTTAGTCCGATCAGGCTTCGGCACAACCGTTGAAAAGAATAAAGCGCCAATGGTGCCGAAGAAGCTACAACCCGCACCAACGCTGCTAGAACTCCCCGAGGAAATACAGCAAATTGGTTATGAAGTTCGCTGGAATGAAAATTCAAAAGCAGCCAACTATCGAGCTCAAATCTCAAAATTTGACCAGATGACAACGATTTTATGGGATAGCCACAGTCCTCGTAACCGTATCAATCTGCCAGACCTCGCAGACAATACTTATTACCTGCAAGTTAGAGCCATCGATCATGATGGCATTGAAGGCTTCGCTACCAATCAAGCAATCATTCTGAATGCACGTCCACAACCACCATTCCCTATGGCGCCAGCGAACAAAGCAACGCTTAGAGGTCAAACGCCTTTATTAGAATGGACCCGTTCCAGTGATGCCGATAACTATGTAGTAGAGATAGCAACAGACGCTAACTTCCAAAATATTGTTACATCTGATTCAGGCCTAACCACACCCAACCTAAACCTGACAGGCTTGGCCGAATCAAAAACCTATTTTTGGCGTTTGGCGAGCGTTGATAGTAAAGGCGAACAAGGCCCGTACAGCGATACCCGGGTATTTGATGTTAAGCCTATACCGGCAACCCCTCAGCCAGAGTTAGAACAAGATGAGCAAGAAGTAAAACTGTCATGGGCATCCAGCAAATATGAACAAACATATCAGGTGCAAATTGCCCGCGATCGTAAATTTGCAACTATCCTTACAGATACAACCGTGGCAGAACCTGAAATAGCTATTCCTCGGCCCGAAGGTTATCGCTACATCCGAGTAAGAGCATTGGCCGATGATGGCTATGCAGGTGCCTGGGGTGTAACTCAGGAGCTTACCCCTCCTCCGAGTGATAGTTGGGTTTATGTATTTGGATCATTTGTATTGACCATCTTGCTGTTATGATTAAACGCCGATTACAACAATTGATCATTCTGGGATTACTCTTTCTCAGTATTGTGATCGGCTATAATAGCTCCCTACTGCAACGCATTGACCTTATTGCTTACGACACCCTGATATCTCAGGAATCGAATAATCCTCCTGAAAATATCGCAATCATTGCAATTGATGACGCGAGCTTATCGCAATTAGGACGCTGGCCTTGGAGTCGCAGTATCCACGCTGATATGCTTGCACAACTTACAGAAGCTAATACCTCAGCCGTTGCCTTTGATATTCTCTTTTCTGAAACAGACAGTCCAGAAGCCGATCAGGACTTTGCCCGAGCAATCGCCCAACATGGCCGCGTAATTTTAGCTATGGCGCCTGAAAAAACAGACAACCCTGAAGGGATAAAAGAGCTATTACCTATACCGACTTTAGCCGCGCCCAGTGATGGTATTGGTCATGTAGACACCGAAATAGATTTGGATGGAATTAGTCGAAGAGTTTATCTTTATGCGGGCTTAGGCGATCCTCATTGGCCAACTCTGGGTCTAGCGCTCTACCAAAGCTCCCAAGAGGCACAAACCAATCTCCCTTTTAAAAAATCTGCGTCCCCGTCGGGCTTAGGCTGGCTTCGCCAGATCCCCTTTTTGATTCCATTTTATGGCCCCCCTGGAACTATCCAGCGCTACTCATATATCGATGTGTTTAACGGTACAGTAGCTCTAGAGGAGCTAGCAAACAAAACACTGTTAGTTGGAGCCACTGCATCAGGTATGGGTGATTCGCTTAGCACACCAGTCTCAGGACAACATCAGCGAATGCCGGGCGTTGAATTAAATGCCAATATTGCAGCGGCTCTAATGGATAGACGATTTTTATTTGAACTCACACCTACTGTCAATCTACTTATAACGCTGGGACTTGCACTTACTGTTTTACCTTTTATGCATCTATTGCCGCGACGTTATTACCCACTAAGCATACTCTTTGCCATTGCAGTAACCATTGGCCTAACCATCACCTTATTTAATGAGCTAAAGCTATGGTTTGCACCTACCAATGCGCTAGCTCTACAAATTTTATTCTTTATTCTTCTTAGCTGGAAACGCTATAACGCCTCACAGCGACAGATCACAAAGCTAAACAAAGAAGTATATCAACAGCTGAATTTTGATCCGATTACTCACCTACCTAATCGCGAGATGATAAAAAGCCAGCTTGATACTGCGATCGCTGAAGCGCAAGAAGCTGAAATCATTGCTTTTCTAGTTATACAACTGAGCGGTATTAAAGAGGTAAATAACCGACTGAGTATCTCGGCAGGTGATAGCGCACTAAATATAGCAGCTCAGCAAATAAAAACCGCTGTAGGTTTCCATTACCCTGTGGCGCGCTTAGGTGGGATCGAGTTTGCAGTGATGTTGCCAAAGCAGGCTGATCAAAGTACTGCAGAGCAAATTGGCCGCCGATTACTACAGCTACTTCGCCTGCCCTTTCAACTGCAAGATCAACATTTCTTCTTTAAACCGTCTATCGGCATCAGTCTGTATTCCCAAGATGGCAACGAATGCGACACTCTAATCAATAACGCCTATACAGCTATGCAGAAAGCAAAATCAAACCCTAAACGGGAACTCTGTTTTTATTCCACCAGCCTGAAACAACAAATCCTTGATGAGTCGTCGTTAGTTGCCGATCTCCATCAGGCTTTAAGTCAGGATCAATTTGAAGTTTATTACCAACCTCAAGTGTTAAGCTTAACCGGACAAGTTATCGGCCTAGAAGCCTTATTACGTTGGAATCACCCAAGGCGTGGACCTATATCCCCAGCAGTATTTATCCCAATCGCTGAGAAAAGCGGATTGATCATCGACATTGGTGAATGGGTTATGGAAACCGCCTGCCACCAAGCAGCCGCATGGAATTGGCAAAATGACAAGCCGATACGTATCGCCGTCAATTTGTCGGCTGTGCAGTTCCGTGACGAAAAACTTATCGAAAAAATTGAGCGTATACTGCAACAGACTCAACTATCTCCACAGCTACTTGAAGTCGAGTTAACAGAAACAGCCTTAATGGAAGACCATCAAGAAACTATCTCTACGCTTAACCATTTAAAAGAGATGGGCGTACAGATTGCTATAGATGACTTCGGTACGGGCTACTCCTCCTTAAGCTATTTGAAACAGTTTCCTTTGGATCGCATCAAAATCGATCAAAGCTTTGTCCGCGATTTGGATAAAAATGCGGAAAGCGCAGAGATAACCCAAGCGATTATCACAATGGCACGCAGCCTCAAACTCCAGATCATTGCTGAAGGTGTCGAAACTCAACAACAACGAGGTTTCCTGCTCACGCAAACCTGTGATGAGCTACAAGGATTTTACTTTAGTAAACCGCTTCCTTCTCGCGATATCTCCAAATTAATCAACCAATCTCGCTATCTCACCCCTAATGATCGAAGCCAAAAATCCGATTGAACCGCTTTTAATCTTCCACCGTTCAACGTATATATAACGGGTTAATTCTGGAGATTGGAAATGAGTCAAAACGTTCTACTCATCTATACTGGCGGCACCATCGGCATGCAAGCCTCTGATAAAGGCTATGTCCCTATGAGTGGATTTGAAGATGTCATTCGCAGCAGACTAGCACACTCTCACCATTCAGCCCTGCCTGATTTTGAGATGATTGAACTAAACCCGCTCATCGATAGCGCTAACCTTGAACCATCACACTGGAGCAAGATCGCTGATTTGGTTATCCAACACTATGAAAAATATGATGGTTTTATCGTCCTGCATGGCACTGACACCATGGCTTACAGTGCCTCTATGCTGTCATTTATACTTCAGGGGTTAAACAAGCCTGTGATCTTTACAGGTTCGCAAATCCCTCTGTCTGAATTACGTAATGATGCGCTAGATAATCTAATCACATCGATGATTTTGGCGGCATTTCATCCCATTAATGAAGTTTGCATCTACTTTAGCGGAAGACTTTTACGCGGAAACCGCGCTAGTAAAGTGAAAGCTACCGGGCTAGATGCGTTCGATAGCCCTAATTTTCCTTGGCTTGGTCAGATCGGTTTGCATATTGAGTTGCACAACAGGCTCTTTTTTCCTACAGAGAAAGAGAATTTCATCTCGCCACCGTTTGATCCTAAAGCGGTGTCTATCTTGCCGATCTATCCCGGTATCTGTGGACAACTAGCATCTAGCCTTCTCGAAAGTGAAGGATTAAAAGCAATTATCCTTAGAAGCTACGGCGTTGGTAATCTACCCGATAGCAACAAAGCGTTATTGAGCGCTTTGCATAAAGCTCACGAAAATGGGATTGTTATCGTTAATATCAGCCAGTGCTTACAAGCGGATATTCTCCAAGGACAATATGCCTGCAGCGAAGCTTTAAATGAGATCGGTGTTATTTCTGGAGGAGAGATGACCCTAGAAGCAGCCTTCTGCAAGCTTCATTATCTGTTAGCAAACAAGTTATCTGTGGAAGATATTCGGAAACAATTCCCTAACAGTCTGTGTGGCGAAATAGATACTGATTAGCAATTAGGGGATATCAATTTCCTCTAACCATGTTTGTTCATCAGGCTCTAAATATACCTGCTCAAGCAGCTCAACTGCCCAACGTTCCTGCTGAGCAATGTTTTGCAACATAGCAATCGCCATCACTTTTACAGCAGGCACAGGGCTCCAAATAGAACTGTTAAGGCAGCGCCAGTGATTATTATCACGTATTTTAGGGCGCTCAATCTGTTGCGTGCAAACATCACAAATCATGATGCAATGTTCAAAGTTCGGCTCCGTCAAAATAGGCGGCACCTCAAATATGCCTAATTTCACGCCTTGCGCATTACATAACTCACAATGAGAACTACAACGGCGCACCAGATCTTTGCCAAATAACGATAAACCGTGATGTCTCTCCTGATATCGTGCGTGACCTCTGGACATAATACATCTCCTTCTCCTTCCCTATTTAAGAAATAGCATAAACGCTGTTATATGAAAGAAATCTAAAGAAATAATGGCGAGAGTCTCTGAGCCTTAAATAACAAGGGGCGATACCATGAACGGTATCACCCCTTTCTGCCGGATGGATACTCCGACTAATCGGCCTTCTCAGGCAAAAGGTCTATCTATGTCATGCAGCCTGTTGATGATCCCAGTGCAAGTGAATAATCTCGACTAACGCTTTAGGGCAATGCTGCCGTATCAACTTATGAGTTTCCGTCATTCGCTCTGCGGGAATATCCACCATGACTAGCACACCCCCTTGCTGTAAAGCATGCTTATACTTTGCCAACAAATGTACCGGAGTGTCTTCACCAACCAGCTTTCCGAGCCATCCTCCTAAACCTATTCCAAGGATGCTACTTATGACCACTGTGCCACCGCTGACTACTGAGCCAACCGGACCTAGCACTGTGGTTGCCACAAGGCCAGCTGCGAGGCCAAAACTGCCTCCTGCAACCATGCCCCAATCTAGATCATTTTCACGTTCAGTTGTTTCTATGTCGGTCGCGGCGCGCGCTGATATTTTCTCGATTAGAGATGCGTCTTCAGCAATAAAGTGAATAGATTCGTCTTCGATCCCAACCGCCAGAAAGTCAGCCACAACAGAATTTACTTGTGACACCGTAGGGGCGAGAAACACTAGCCTTCTCATGACCCTTAACCCTAAAAACAACACTTTTAGAGTATAGTTTATACCCTTTTTTCTGCTGGTGATTAGCGCGATTTGCACCGTATAATGCTTGAAATTTTTTCACGCAGAGGATTGGACAATGCTGCACATAGGGACCCCTTTATCAACTTCAGCTACCCGTGTATTAATGTGTGGTGGTGGCGAACTAGGTAAAGAAGTTGTCATCGAATTACAGCGTTTGGGAGCGGAGGTTATCGTTGTAGATCGCTACCCAAATGCACCAGGAATGCAGGTAGCTCATCGTAGCCATGTTATCTCCATGCTAGATGGCGAAGCACTTCGTAAAGTGATCGAAGAAGAAAAGCCAGATCTTATCGTTCCAGAGATCGAAGCGATCGCGACAGATACACTGGTTGAGTTAGAAAACGAAGGCTTCAAAGTAGTACCTACGGCCCGTGCAGCTCAACTGACGATGAACCGTGAAGGCATCCGCCGCCTAGCTGCTGAGGAGTTGGATATTCCAACGTCTCCATACCAGTTTGCTGAAACTTACGAAGAGTACAAAGACGCGATCGAAAACGTGGGTATCCCATGTGTTGTAAAACCGATTATGAGCTCTTCAGGTAAAGGCCAAAGCACGATTAAATCAGAAGACGAAGTAGAAGCAGCTTGGCAATATGCTCAAGAAGGCGGTCGTGCTGGTAAAGGTAAAGTGATTGTCGAAGGCTTTGTTGATTTTGATTATGAAATCACGCTTCTGACTGTTCGCCACGACAGCCAAACAAGCTTCTGTGAACCAATTGGTCACGTTCAAGTGGGTGGTGATTACCGCCAGTCTTGGCAACCTCAAGAGATGAGCGACAAAGCACTGGAAGTATCTAAAGATATCGCAGAGAAAGTCACAGCAGCACTTGGCGGTCACGGCATCTTTGGTGTTGAGTTATTCATCAAAGGCGATCACGTTTACTTCAGCGAAGTATCACCTCGCCCACATGACACGGGCATGGTAACGATGATCTCTCAAGATCTATCCGAATTTGCGCTACATGCACGTGCAATTCTAGGTTTGCCAATCCCGAATATTCATTTCCACGGCCCTTCTGCATCCAGTGTTATTTTGGTTGAAGGTGAATCCAAACAAGCACGTTTTGGTAACCTTCAGCAGGTACTTGCAGAGCCTAACACTCAACTACGTTTATTCGGCAAGCCTGAAGTAACAGGTCAACGCCGTATGGGTGTGGTACTAGCGCGTGACAACAGCGTGACAGAAGCTAAAGAGAAAGCGATTCGTGGTTCTACCGCGATGAATGTTGAGCTTTAATAGTTCAAACTTTCCTAATTCAGGCAGATCTTCGTATCTGCCTGAATTTTATGGAACCTTTAGCGTTTCTGGGTAACTAAGTACCACCGCTAAAAACTATTAAGGATAAGCGAAATGGCTGAACCCAAATGTCCAGAATGTAAGGTAGAAGGCATTGAACACATTGTCTCTAAAGACAGTACCGAACAAGCCAAAGACAGCCATGCCTGGTTCCAAGTCGCTTATTGTGACAGCTGCGGACATATCTACGGCGTATTTGCAAAACACACCATTCCAGCAGGCAAGATAGGTCCGCAACTTGTCCTGAACCGCTAAAAAAGTGGACCTGATTTAGAAAATAATCAGGTGCATGATTCCCCTAACTGTCATACCAAATAAACCACCGTATACGGCATATCTAATGACTTGCCCAATACGTTTGCCGGCAGCTGCAAAGATAGCGACACCGAGAACATCAAGTGGGTTGGTTGCAAAACCAGCCATACGGTTTAGCTCATTTACGGTGATTAAGCCCTGATTGACCAAATCGATCGTCACGCCCATAAAGGCCGTGCCACCAGCAATAAACTTAGTCACCAATGGAAGTACTGTGGCCTCAGGTAAACCGATCAAACCCAGCACAGGCGCCAATGCCGAGCTAAGCAAACCAATTGCTCCAGTTACCTTTAAGATATTGACGAAGCAGATCGCTAAAATCAGCATAGGCAGCATATCGAGAACAAGCTTCATCCCCTCTTTACCACCTTCGCCAAGTAGCTGCATAACCGACTTTTTACTGCCTGCATCCGCTGCTATCTCGGTTTCTTGAGTATCTGGATCGGTCAGGTTTCGCGTTAAAAGGTAATAGGTAAAAGCTGCAGCAGATAAGCCCCCCACAACGGAGGTAAGCAAGGTCACACCTAAATCCAAACCAACTGCGCTAAGCGGGAAAGTCGCATTAGCTTGTGACATGGCTAACACCATCGCTAATGTAGCTGCGATATAACGGCGCGAAGTACCGTTTTTATCCATTAAAGTTAAGGTGGCTAAAGGTGCGATAAAGCTGACAAACAGTAGCTTTAACATCGCCAATACACCTAGGCCTGGAATACCAAAGATGCGAGAAACTGGGGCCAACATATTAGAGATCCAGCAAAGTACACCTTTCGCCTCTAATAGCTTCATGAGTGACAACATCACAACCATGATAGGCAGTAGGATATACAACCCCATATCTAAGCCAGAACGGCCAGATTCAAGAATTAGCTCAACAATTTGATCCACGGGGGCAAGGTCTCTAAAAAGTGGTTAGGCCAGGAATTTTACCTAGCCCTTACCCCTTAAACCAGCTATTCCTAATATTTTTTGTCAATTGGTAAGACCAATATTAAAGATCGTAAGGCTCGATCTGGAAAGCTTCCATAATATAACCGGAGGTAGCCATATCATTGCTGACGGTCTCAGTGTTAATACGCCCTGTTACCCAAACGGCATCATAAAGGTTTTCGACATGAGTACCCGGTTCAAAATTGACGTGAATAATTTGGTTCGACGGTGGCGGTGGAACATGGATACAGGCTCCAAAATAAGGCACCAAAAAGAAGGTCGTTACGGTTTGGCCTTCAGATTCTAGAGGCACAACATAACCAGGAATCCTGATCATTTTCCCGTCGACCTCAGGAACGACTGGAGCAGACTGCATTGCAGCCATCATTTGATCCAACATTTCCTGCGCTTTGGGATCAAAGTCATCGATCATGGCCATCTCATCAGTAATGCCCAAAAGCTCATCTAACGAGAAGTCCGCAGGCATTAACTGTTCCCACTCAACCTCTTCTACTTTTTCACCATTTAGCATATTTGCCGCAGCAACATTACTTAACGCCAACAAAATTAGGCTAAATAGCCAAACGGGGAATCGCCCACTGAGCATTACACTCTCCACTAAATTTTAACCGCTACACCATCCGCTAGGGATTGTTTGTACGCTCGATATCCAGGTACAGCACCAACCACTGTGCCAGATACCAATAACACAGCAATGAGCTGCCATTGCCATAAGGTAGGCCCAGTAATACTTAACCAAACACCAAATTCTGTCTGGAGCCAAGGTGCTAATAATAGCAAGTTTAAGTACAACAAGAGCATGCCCAATATAATACTGATCGCTGTAACGAGAAAAGATTCCAAAATTAGTAAAGATAATATTTGCCAGAGACGCGCACCAACCGAACGAAGAATCGCTATCTCCCTGCGTCGCTCATTAAGACTGGCTAACAGCAAGGTCATCAAACCTAGCATGCTGGATATGATCACGAGACCAGACACCACCAGCAATGCTTGTTCGGCCAAAGAGAACATCTGCCATAAGGACTGTAAGGCCAACCCCGGAATAATCGCTTGTAGTGGCTCTTTTGGGTATTGATTGATGGATCGCTGAAGATGGAAAGTAGAAAAACGGGATGTTAGCCCAAGCATAAACGCCGTGATCTGCTTTGGTTGCAACTTGCTTAGTTGCTCTTCCGTATAAGCACCACCCGATCCGGGTATCTGAACCCCCGCTTTCCAATCGATATGAATCGCTTCTATAGCCGCTAAACTCACGTGTAACGTTTGATCGACAGGGGTTCCTGTAGGCTCCAGTATACCTACGACCTTAAAGGGCTTATCATCATGTTCGACCAGAGAAGCGTTACCGCGCCCATGAGCAATCACAACAGAATCGCCTAACTTGTATTGCAGTTTCTTGGCAACATCAGAGCCAATGACGACATCAAACACGCCTTCAAACTCTTTGCCTTGCTCCAAAGCTAAAGGTTGTTTTTTGCCGTAACGAAAGTGCTTAAAGTAATCAGATGAAGTTCCTAATACTGGGTAACCTCGATGGGAATCACCCAATGAAAAAGGAATGCTCCAAGCAACCTTTGAATGACGACCAATCGCCTGATAGCTACTCCACGAGAGATTATTGGTAGCATCGCCTAAGCGGAACACCGAATAGAGCAATAAGTTGATGGAACCACCCTTAGCCCCAACAATCAGGTCGGTACCAGATACAGTGGAGGAGAAACTGCTTTTAGTTTGAGTCCTCAGCGTGTCTACCGCCATAACCAGCATGATACTTACGCTGAGCGACAAGACAGTCAATAGGATAGTACTCTTACGATTAAGTAAGCTCTGCCAAGTTAAACGAAATAAGATCACAACGTGAAGCCCCCATCAGTACTAGGAACTAATCGTTCAACCCTCGAGAAGTACTGCTCTAAGTTTGGATCATGACTTACCATCATCAAGGCAGCCCCAACCGATTCACACTGCTTACATAAAAGCTGCATAAACATATCTCTATGTTCAGTGTCTAAAGCCGAGGTGGGTTCATCCGCAATAATTAGCTCAGGTGAGCCAAGCATCGCCCTAGCCACAGCCACACGTTGCTGCTGACCAGAGGAAAGCGCGAGTACCTTTCGCCCTACAGTAAGGCTATCCCCCAAACCTAATTCCCGCAGAAGATACTCAGCCCCTTTAGTAACACTACCGTATTTTTCTTCGGCTCTCGTTTTGCGAGAAGCAGAGAAATGGCAAGGCAACGCGACATTGTCGATAAGATCAAGATGAGGTAACAGATTAAATTGCTGAAATATAAAGCCGATATGGTCAGCACGAAAACGATCCATCTTCCGAGAAGAAAAGGCACCTACATCTTGCTCTAGTATTTTGATAGAACCAGAAGATGGAGCAATCATACCGCCCAATAGATTGAGCAATGTACTCTTACCACTTCCTGAAGAGCCTTTAATAAAGACACTTTCGGCCTGCTTTAACTCAAAATAAGGAACCGTGATCCCGTGAGTATGACGGTTCCATCTAAAAGTTAAGGCATCAATTTCAACAGCGCTTGGCATTTTGATTCCTTGATTAAAGCTCTAAGACCCTCTGCTTAGGCGTGAGTTCCACAGAGCGGATATCGGCACCATTTAGCACGTTTACTTTCACAGTTTCCATGTGAGGGAAATGGCTAAAGAAATCTAATGTTACTGCATTTATTTTTGCAGGGTTAACACACTGGAAGTGATAATGCGCTGTAATGTTGCGATGCGTTTCTTCACCGTGATCATGATGCTTTTCATGGTCATGATGATCTGCGTGATCGTGGTGCTTATCGTGGCCATGATGGTCTTCATGTTTATGATCGTGGTGATCAGAATGGTCATGGTGATCATCATGCTTGTGATGGTCATCTTTATAACCGTGGTGCTTATCATGATGAACTGCATGGTCATGATGTGCGTGCTCATCTTCCTCTTCACCGATCGTTACTTTAGCGTCATCAACAATACATAGCGCATCGTCTGGAAATTTAACGCGAGCATAAGCATCTTTTAGCTGCTTAGTGGCACTCTTAATTTTTTGTTTGTCTTCAGCACTTACCGCTTCGTGCTCAAAACCGGCAATGTTCATTAGAGGGGAACGTAGTTCCATCTCCGCAACGTTACCTTCAATAACAAAATTTAGCTCGGCAATTCCATGAACATGAGCTTCATGTTGATGGCTTTCAGCCATAACAGAACTTGCTAACACGGCTGTAGATACCGCCGCTAAACGAAAAGCTTTATTTAAAATCATCTCTAAACCATCGACACAGTTAAAATTGTTATAACATAACAATATACTATAGTTACTCCGCTCAAATCCATGACCGTTTACTCGGTATTCTAATTCGTTTGAGTCTCTTTAATTAAGCAAGCTAAACGAATCAAAGCACCACGACGAGCCTCATTCCAAGCATGAGCAAAACTTAAACGTAAACAATTACGATACTGGTTTTGCGCTGTAAACAAATTACCTGGGGTGATTAATATGCCTTCACTTCGGGCTTTCAAATACACCGAAGTCAGATCGTAGCTGTCTTCTAATTCTACCCATAAGGTCAAACCACCTTGCGGCTGGCTCACTCTAATCACACCTAATTCGCCCCACTCCTGAGAGAGTAACTGAATAAGCTGATCTCTCTGCTGCTGCAAAAGCATCTTTTGCTTTTTCAGATGTTTCTCATAAGCACCCTCTTTGAGGAAATCGACCAAACCTTGTTGAGTAAATTTATTTAGGGCGAGAAGGTTCACCATTTTAAGGCGCATCAACTGCTTCTGTTCAGCTGCAATAATCCAACCCAAACGAAGCTCTCTTGAAACGGACTTAGAGTAAGAACCACATAGAATCACACGGTTTTCACGGTCCATACTTTTTAATGGTGGGACGCGCTGACCAAAGGCTAAGTCGCCGTAAATATCATCCTCAACCACAACAAAATCGTGTTTACTCGCCAAAGATAAAAGATGCTCACGCGCAGAGACCGACATCAAAGCGCCACTCGGCGTCGCAAATGACGGCGTCACTATGCAGGCTTTAATCTCCCACTCTTCTAACGCCTGTTCCAACGCCTCTGTCGACATGCCAGTATGGGAAGAGACGGGGATTTCCAGCACTTTTAACCCCATGCTTTCGATAAGTTGTAACACGCCATAAAAGCCTGGTGATTCAACCGCAACAATGTCTCCAGATTCACAGCTTAATTGCAAAGCCAACGAAAGCGCATGCTGACAGCCAGCGGTAATAGTGACGTCTGCGGCACTAAAATGACAACCAGTCCGACGATATCGTTCCGAGAGATGCTCTCTCAACTCCAATAAGCCAGATGGTTCATCATAATATTGATGGTCATTACATTTCTGTCGGCGTAACGCTCTGCCAATACTGCGATTCAGCTCAGTAATACCCACCGGCATATCCATATAGCCTTGCTCTTGGGGAAAGATATCGAAAGCCGCATTACGCTCCATAATGTCGCGAATAAGATCACTCATATCGACAAGCTGAGGCGCTACGGAGAGTTCAGGACGAGAGGGTGTAGGATGGGCTTTAGGCAAACTGCAGACATAAAACCCTGATTTAAAACGAGACTCGATCAAACCCGCCGCTTCCAAGCGCTGGTAAGCATGAATCACCGTTGCTTTAGACAAGCCTTGTTGTTCACACTGAACGCGAATCGAAGGTAGTTTACTCCCCGCGGGCAGATCGCCACTTTTTATCGAATCGGCTAATGCCTGCTCTAAATTTTGGTACAGAAAATCCATAATCCCTCCACAATCTGTACCTATTATAATTATTTTTTTTAAACCTGCCCCTATAATTTGCATTCCTGTACAGTTGTTCACAATCACCGATGAGCAAAGTGAGCACAACATGCAACAACAAGGTAACAGTGAGATTCCTATCACTATGATTCAGGAAGCTCCCCCTCTTCCCGGCAACGGAAAATTTCATGTTCGTCTAGTCGAAGGCTTCTATCAAAACCTTAGGCGTTTCACCAGTTGGCCAATGCTGGCACTCTTCTTTGGCCTTGTATGGGTTCGTATCAATGGTGATCCACTAGTTTTATTTGACTTTGAAAGCCACCGTATTTTCCTTTTTGGTGCAGAATTTTCTTGGTATGACCTACCGGTATTAGCGGGGTTATTGATTGCGGGGGCCAGCCTGTTGTTTTTTATGGCCGTCGGCTGGGGGCGTATTTGGTGTGGTTTTGCCTGCCCTCAATCAATCTGGACTTGGATCTTTATCCGCATTGAAGATTGGACCGAAGGGCGCGCCGCACTACGATCAAAATCTGAAGAAAAATCCCTAACCGGTATTCGACTGGTTCGACGCGTTCTGAAACATGCTCTTTGGCTTCTCGTTTCAGTCGCTACAGCGATTACGTTTAGCGGTTATTTCGTCCCTATCGAGCAGCTTCTGCAATCGATCTTCAGCTTGGAAGCTTCGCTCTTTGTATTTACGTGGATTATCTCCATGGCACTGCTCACTTACTTCAATGCAGGCCTTGTCCGCGAAAAAGTCTGTTTGCATATGTGTCCCTACTCCCGTTTCCAAGGGGTAATGTTTGACGAGGATACACGTACCGTAGCTTACAACCCACTTCGTGGAGAACCTCGCACACACCTACGTGGCAAAGAAGAAAACCCTGGTGACTGTATCGATTGCAACATTTGCGTGCAGGTTTGCCCTACAGGCATAGATATTCGTGATGGTCTCCAAGCTGCATGTATCGATTGCGGTGCCTGTATTGATGCCTGTGATAACGTCATGACTAAGTTAGGCCGCCCAACTGGACTCATTGAGTTTTATTCTGAAAAACAGCTACAAGCTATTGAGACAAATACGCCGAAAGAAGCGCCACCAAAACAACCAATCCTGCGCCCAAGATTGATTGCTTATATGACCATTCTGATTATTACCGTATGGGGGGTTGTTTACGGTATGCATAACCGCACAGAGTTGTTAATTGAAGTAGCGAGAGAACGTGGTCAGCTTTACCAAGTTGTAGGTAATGAAGTCTGCAATAGTTACCAAATAGAGTTGGAATCCTTCTTACCTGATTTGAAACAGCTCTCTGTTAGCGTTCAAGGTGTGGATAGCGATCAGCAGTTCAAACTTAAAGGTCCTGCAAAAATCGAGTTAAACAAACAAAATGCGATCAATATTTATCAAGTCTGCGCAGTACCAAGCAACTTAGATAAACGTACGCAGATCCAGTTTAATTTCAGAAACGAGACCTTCTACACCTATAAAGCAAGTACGTTCCTTACTCCCTAATATAGGAAAACCTCTTCGATCATAATCAGGTGAATTTTAGGGTGCCTACCAACCCTACCCCACAGCGGTTGGCAGGATCTACAGTTCGAGAGGGCCTGATTATGATTTTCCCCAATTGCCGGTAATCACTGCCGGCAATTTTTTTATTTTGTTCAAACTACCCTTCAGCTAAACGTTCTTTTTTCTGACGTGACAGACGTTTGATTTCGTACTCGCGCTTAGATGCACTGGAACGATCAATATGTTCCTCTTGCCAATAAAGTGATACTGGCCTGCGTACCCTTGTGTATTTAGCCCCGCCCACCAGCTCGCCATTATGCTGGCGAATGCGACGTTCAAGATCTGTCGTGATACCTGTGTATAGGGTTTCATCCGCACACCTCAAAATATACACATACCAATTGCTCTCTTTATCCTTCAAAAACTCTCTCTCACTCTAAACACAGAACCTAAGCATTACATTTTCCCCATGAGATTCTTAAAACCAGACAAGCATTCAAACACAAGACGGCTATAGAAAGCCCCAATGTAAGTACCTACATACGCTATAGATCCAATAATACCTAAGCTTTATTTTCCCTTTCTACATAAATTAAAACAATGATTACACACAATAAAAATCTACGTAAAAACTATGTGGACAGAATCTGGTAGCTCTTTTTGCTGAAGAATCAAGTGGAAATTAACCAATTGAAAAATAAGCATTTTAAATAGTGAATAATTTTACAACAACTAACGCAAACTCCGCGCCTATGGTACTTACAGCCAGCTACCCAAAACTTATTAAGAAAGTTATCCACAGATTTTATGTATAACTAAATATGACCGCCATCGGTTTATTCTCATCCCTAAAAATACTTCTACGAATAACTGCTAGTCTAAAAATAACTGGATCATTTGTTTATAAAGGCATAGCGATGAAACAAACAACCTTAAGCGCTGACTGGCAAAGCTGGGTCGAGGAAAATAGAGCTCGTAACTGTGACCTTGATGAGATGGTTGAGATTCTCAAACAAAATGGATTTAGTAGTGAAACTGCTATGAGTGCCGTTTATAAGCAACAAGACAAGGCTAATTCATCACCATACATTCCAACCTCACAAACAGAATTCAATCAAGATGCCGAAGTTTACTCTATCGAAAATTTCTTAGACCCAAACGAATGTATGAAACTGATTGAGCTAATTCGCGATTATCAGAGGCCATCCACCACCACAAATGATCAAGGTAAATTTAAAGATTACAGAACAAGCCAAACCTGTGATCTGAGCTTAATAGACTCTCCATTTGTCAAAGAGATCGATCGCAGAATTTGCAAGATGTTGGGTATTTCAGACAGTTACTCTGAAGGCATACAAGGTCAGTGGTACAACATTGGTGAAGAATTTAAAGAGCACACCGATTACTTTGAACCAAACAGTAAAGAATATAGTGAATATGCATCTGAACAGGGCCAAAGAACTTGGACTTTCATGATCTACTTAAACACCACTCAGAGCGGTGGAGAAACCCATTTTCCTAAACTAAATAGATCTTTCTCACCAAAACAAGGTAAAGCAGTAATCTGGAATAACCTCAATCCTGATGGTTCTCCTAACTCTTTCACTTTGCATCACGGCATGCCTGTTAAAGAAGGCTATAAAGCGATCATCACAAAATGGTTTCGGATCAAAGGTGAAGGCGATAGCTGCAATAGGGAACAGAATGAAAATATCCGTTGCCATACACAAACCGGATTTTTGAAAAGCACGATCCCTTCTGCTCTATTCCATCAAATCCTTATGTTTCATGCGAATAATAAAGAACAGCTTAAAGCAGAATCTGTGCCCGGCTTTATACATAGTGAAACAGGCCAAGCCAGCGCTGTATTAGAGCTTCCTGAGGAATTACGAAAACAGATTCACTCCGACTTACAACCCATTGCTGAGTCTTGGAGCGGAAGCCTGCTGATTCCCAGTTATGTATATGGCATTCGGGAGTATTATCGAGGAGCAATATTAGAACCTCACAGAGATAGGTTACAAACCCATGAGGTCAGCTTAATTTTAAATATCCATCAAAAAGTAGATAGTGACTGGCCATTAGTTATTGAGGACCATCATTACCGCCAACATCATATCTATCTCAAGCCAGGACAAATGATCCTATATGAAGGCTGTCGCTTATTACATGGCAGACCTAGACCATTCGAAGGTGATTTTTTTGCAAATATCTTTGTACACTATTCACTTAACGCAGAGAAAAGGCGCAAATAGAAAAGGCGCCTAAGCGCCTTTTCTCCTTTTAAAAACTAATTCCTAAGAATTAATTTTTATGAGCGGACCTCCTATTTTACTCACGCTCGACTGCAAATGTGGTGACATGCTCTGCATCAAATGATGTTATAGAGTTACCTTGTTTGTCGTAGAACTCCTTCGTAATCTCAGCACTACCGCCTATCCCTTGCGCATCAGAGCCGTAGAAAGAAGCATTAACTTCTCCCGAAATATCTCGAACAAAGTCTTGATTACCAAAACTCACATTAAGGTCATCAGCAGATATGCTAGTTGAAATAAGGTTGGTACCAATAATATCTCCGGAAGCGGTAAAGCCTAGCTCTCCAATAACAGCTCCACTTGGTCCAAATTGTAGATCTCCATCGACACCTCCATTAAAGGAGCCACTCCAAGTACTGGTAGAGAAATTGATATCTAAGCTAGCACTTGCACCAAATCCCGTGGCACCGGTGTAAGTCGCTGTCATATCTTCCCCTAAACCTCCAACAAAACCGTCTAGTTCTGCTTGTGTTGTGGCAATACCATAAACAAAGGTGCCTAAGGCTCCTGAGAAGGAATAGGTAGGATCTTTATTAGGATTCTGAGAAGCGATTTCTTCAAGCGTTCCGTCCCTCCAAGTCCCTTGAAGCATATAAATATCACTATTTTCCTCAGTAAAGATTCCGTACTGTGCAGGAACAGCTAATGTACTGAACTCACCATCATTGTCGATAGTGACTAACAAGGTGCCGTTCGAACCATCTGCTTCAGGTGGATCAATAAACTCCATGGAGGTTATAGATGCAGCACCTTCAGGATCCACTGTGAATGTTCTAATTGTATCTAATAATAATTGAGCCTCTTCAGTCTCTAACATCACAGTAAAGGTACCCACTCTTGGATCAGATACATCCGTAGCATTTTTTAAACGACCGCCACCTTGACCATTAGTACATCCAGACTCACTAGGCCTTACACAATCAATATTATCATCACCTAAATAGTGGCTGGAGTAGCCGCTAAGGGTTGGTACAGGTGTTGGTGTAGGTGTAGGTGTAGGTGTAGGTGTAGGTGTAGGTGTAGGTGTAGGTGTAGGTGTAGGTGTAGGCGTTGGCGTAGGTGTTGGCGTAGGTGTTGGCGTAGGTGTTGGCGTAGGCGTAGGCGTAGGCGTAGGCGTAGGCGTAGGCGTAGGCGTAGGCGTAGGCGTAGGCGTAGGCGTAGGCGTTGGCGTTGGCGTAGGCGTAGGCGTAGGCGTTGGCGTTGGCGTTGGCGTAGGCGTAGGCGTAGGCGTAGGCGTTGGCGTTGGCGTTGGCGTTGGCGTTGGTGTTGGCGTTGGCGTTGGTGTCGGCGGTTCCTCGTCACCAGGAGGCTCTTCATCCTGAGAGTTTAAACCATCATCAGGGAGCACATACTCATCTCCGGCACCACCTGCGAATGCTAGTGCCACTCCACCACCCGCAGGCCCTCCTGCAGCTGTTGCGAATGGTAAGGCCCAAGGGCCCCAATCTTCAACGGAATCTGGCTCATCAGGGTTATTATTCTTAGGAAAAGCTGCTGCTTGAGCCTGTCCTACTGCGAAAACACTACTAATAGCTGCTGCTATCAACTTTTTCTGAGACCACATAATGAGCCTCCATCTATACTATTTCTTCCAGTGCATTCTTTTAAACAACACCTTTTACTTTCCTTGGAAAGGAGAAAAAAGACCTTAAAATTAAGTCCTTGTTTTAAAAGGTGTTACTTAAAGACCTTGTTATATTTTTAATGAGCAAACAAAATTTTCATATTTGCTATTCAAACAGTATAGTCGTTGCAGCCCCCCCTAAAAGGAACAGCTGTACGATATTTAATCACAGAAACTAATTTTTACTGGAATCATTTTCATACACAAACAGAGCGGTGAAGCCCATCACTCTGTTGTTTAAGATAGAAAGCTTAGCTAAGAGAGCTACTCATATTGGCTGGGTGTAGAAGGGGATAAAAAGAAAAATCTTTAGAAGTCAGTCTTTTCTTTATACTCGCACAAATCTTCGATTAGACAAGAACCGCATTTAGGCTTTCGGGCAACACAAGTATAACGACCATGTAAAATGAGCCAATGATGCGCATCGATCAGAAACTCCTTTGGAACAAAACGCATAAGCTTCTGTTCAACTTCATTAACGTTTTTACCAGGTGCAATTTTAGTACGATTTGAAACGCGGAAAATATGGGTATCTACAGCCATCGCAGGCTGACCAAACGCGGTATTTAAAACTACATTTGCAGTTTTTCGCCCTACACCAGGCAGCGCTTCAAGATCAGCACGATTATCAGGCACTTCCGATCCATGTTTGTCGACCAGTGCTTTGCACGTCTTAATCACATTCTCAGCTTTAGTATTAAACAAACCGATGGTTTTAATATATTCCTTCAAACCATCTACACCAAGTGCGTAGATCGCCTCTGGAGTATTCGCAATAGGATAAAGTTTACGAGTCGCCTTGTTCACACCGACATCAGTAGCCTGAGCAGAAAGAATAACTGCAATCAGTAATTCGAACGGGGAGCTATACTCAAGTTCTGTCGTAGGGTGAGGGTTATCATCACGCCAACGCGTGAAGATTTCGTGTCTTTTTTGCTTATTCATGACTAGATATATAGAAGTGCTTTAGTTGTAATCGCCATAAAGGCTAACCCAATTACGACCACTCTGTTTAGATTTGTAAAGCGCTTGGTCAGCTTGTTCCAACCATTCTAAAGGCGTCTGTTGTTCATAAGTTAACTCCGACACACCCAAGCTAATAGTCACCTTTAATTCGTGCTCAGCATAAGGGACAACTAAGGCCTCAATACGTGAACGCAGCCGTTCAGCAAAGATCATCGCATTTTCGCCATTTGTACCCGTCAAAATTGCGCCAAATTCTTCACCACCGTAACGTCCAAGAAAATCGGTTTTACGCGCCTGTTCTTTTAGTGCTTGCGCCACTGCTCGAATGATTTCATCGCCAGCTTGGTGCCCGTATGTATCATTTACCCTTTTAAAATGATCAATATCAAACATCACTAAGCTACAGACTTCCTGACTACGATTGAAGCGCTCAAATTCTTGATTAAGGCATTCTTCCCAATAGCCTCGATTATTCAGACCCGTTAATCGATCTTCTCGACTTAACGCTTTTAACTGATCATTAGCCTGTTGTAATTCAATCTGGCCAGTTGCTGTATCCGTAACGTCGTAAATCAAGATCCCTACATGATCAACCTCTCCTGTAGGAGAAGTTAGCGGAATCAAGGTGACGTTTTGATACATGAATGGAGCACGGCCCGTAATCGGACGATTGCTCTTAAAATGAAAAAGGTAAGGTCGCTGTTCCCAAGATATATACGCAGGGTTTCTTAACAAAAAAACTGATTCCAATTTTTGCTTTAACCATCGACAAGGAAGCTCTGGAAATTTAGCAAAAATAGAATGCTCTGTTAGCTTCACAGCGGATATGCCGGAATGGTTTTCCATAAAGCCATTCCACAGTTTGATGAGACCAGCGCGATCTACAACAACCAAACCTACTTCAAGGTTTTGAATCAGCCCTAAAGTCCAATGCAGTTCATCGATCTCTTGGAAATTCTGACTATTCATTCAAAATAACTCGCAATCTTTTGTAATGCCGGTAAAGAATCTGGGGTAAATGCCAAAATAAGCTCACATTGAAAATCATATTCCGGCAGCTGGTAATCAATAGATATAGTCATTGTTTGATCTAAAGATCCCACTTGATCACAAACCCTATCACTATCGTGCAGTATACTTGGGGTCGCTCTACTAAAAGAGAGGTCCAACTGTTGTGCAAACCCAGATATAAAAGCACCGATCAACGCATTAGCTAGCGACATTAATAGATCAGATTCAGAATACTCTCCATTCTCTGTCATCCCCATCAATCTTGCTACACGCTCTAAATTTCCGGTTTGCATCAATAACAATGCTTCACCTGCTACATCCCCGCCAATAAAACCCTGACTAATTAGCTCATGCTGGTTATCTGAGGCCACCTTAAGCTGATTAGCCAGATCAGTCGCGTTAATCATTTTGACCACAGGAATAGGCAGATGGACAAATGTATTCAATAAAGTGCCTAACATACTTCCAGCTTGCCCCATGGCGACATTAGCAATCTCTTGGTAATAGTCAGGCAAAGCTAAAGGTGTGTCGATCTGCTCTTCGACAATGACAGGATGTTCCAGTTCGCTCAACAAGCCAAACCGCTGTAGAACGTCGGAAATTACTTCTGGGGATGTGGGCTTTTTGATAAAAGCCAATGCACCTAGCTCTTCGACCCTTGATTGCGCCTCGGGCTGAATATCACCCGACACAACAATCACCATTGTGGGTAAGTCATCTTGCCGTATCCGTTCCAATGCCTGATAGCCATCCATAATCGGCATAGTCAGATCAAGGAAGAGAATGTCGCCTTTACCTGCTCTAATCGCTTCAAGCCCTTCTAGGCCATGCTCAGCGAACGTAACTTCAACATTCCAGCTACGCAGGGCTGACGCCATTTGTTTACGTGCTAGACGGGAATCATCACAAATAACTACAGGAACAGGCTGGCTCACGATCCTTCCTAAAGAATAATAACTAAGGAAAACAGTAAGCTAACAGCCTAATGTATGCCTTAGCAGAAGGCAATTCTGCTAAGGCAATAGAAAGGAAATAAACCAGATTTAAGCTTGTTTATTTTTGACTTAGGATCTGGAAAGAGTTTGCCATCGATTCAAATTCAGGGAGTTCTTTCTCAAAGAAATACAGCGCTGGCGATTCATAACTTAAAATGTAAAGACTTTTTGTCGTAATGCTGCCGTAGACCAAAACCTTAAAAACTAGGCCGTTGGGATTCGTAGCATTTAATGTCAATTTAAACCCATCATTTCCATTGATATCCATAGGAACTAATTGGTTTTTCTCAACCGTTAAACCAGATTGTTGTGCTTTGAGGTTTTCTACGAAATGATCCGCCACCTCATTCACTAGAGCATCAGACTTTAATTTCACATCGATAAATTCAAAAGGCTTGTCTAAAGAGCTTTCACGAAAGTTTACCCATTGAAGTGCAGGCCCCTCTTTTGTTAATACAATAGTATTCTCTTTGGAATCATTGTATTCAACCCACCCTCCTGGGATAGTTACCTCAAAATCCTTACCTTTATTTTGTACAGTTGACTGCGTCTCTGGCAAGCGCGTAAAGACTTGGCACCCCGCTAATACAAACATCAAACTAAGGATGACTAACTTCTTCATAATACGATTCCTTTCTTACTGCATTTTCTTTAAATAATATTCTGCAAAGGCTGTATCAGCCGTAGCAGATGCAAATTTTAAATACTGTTCTAAATGATTTTTGGCTAATTCATTTTGTTTACGTTTAATAAAATGAAAACCTAGCTCTTTATGTGCCTCAGCAAACTGCGGTTTCTTTTCGACTTCAGCCATCAATAGCTTTTCCGCCTTATCAGAACTTTCATCATCTGCCTTCTTTAGTAACGCCAGGGCCTTCAAATAGTTCAAGCGATCCTCATAGATTTTTCTTGAACTTTCATCGTCCAAAGTAGCTAAAACAGCATTGACTCGACCCGCTGCTAACTTTTCCTTTAAAACTGGCTCTCGGATTCCACCAACAACTGACTGATAGCGTTCAAAGCCAATCTCACCTTTGGCTTGATCAGTTAAATCGGCGTTTAATGTTTTAAAGTTACCAATACGCTCTTGCAGCTTAGGGTGACTTGCAAAAAAGTAAGGTTCATCAATATCGTTAGCTTTGACTTCACGAGCTAGAATTTCAAAAGCTCTGGTTGCTTCAGATGTTGCATAGCCTGCCTTTCTCAAACGTTCAAAACCCAAAGTATCAGCTTCCGTTTCATGCTCTTGTGAATAACCACTCATAGAGTTCATCGCAACCAGCTGACCAGCAAGCGGGATACCAATCATAGAAACAGCAACCGCCCACCCCTGACTATTCTGGTTATAAATCCTCTGCTTAGCACTGTGCTTTTGCAAAAAATGAATGCCTTCATGGGCTAGAACAGAAGCAATTTGAGCTTCATTTTCCAATGAAGCCAGCATACCCAAATTGATATAGATACTGCCATTAGGCAAAGCGAAGGCATTTAAAACTGCTGCACGATGTAAACCGACTTTAATGTGCCCTTTAAATTCTGGGTAAAGACGATCCATGATTTCCTGCAAATAAACTTTTATTTTTGGAAGATCTGGAATTTGTCGCCCTTTCTGCATTGCCGTATCAAACTTGTCAGCCTGAAACCAAAGGCGATTTTCACCTTTGGTTTTGGCCTCAATTTCATCATCCGCCTCAAAGGACTTGATGTTAGTCGCCTTGCACCCCACCATTAGGAATACAAAACAACATAACAACACATGACGCCACATATTACTTTTCCGCTAACTGCACTACGGTTTTACCGACCGACTCCGCAGGTAGGGTTTCTAAAGCCTTAGTCACTGCTTGAGATACTTGCTCTTCTTCCAAGAAACCGACTTCTTGGGAGAATACAAAGTTATTCCACACCACATTGCCGGTCTCTGTTTCAACAATACCGACTGTCAGGTACGAAAATCCCATCGGGATACCAACACCAAATAGGGCTGCTGCAATCATAGCAGCCTTCCGACCACCGGTACTGATATAGTCCTGACCAGATACAAACACAGCGTAATCAACTTTGTATTTATTCTTTAAGAACGCAAGCCCCGGTCCTAATGTCGTTTTTGTTTTGAGCTCATCATGCTTCCAAGCAGGAAAACGACTTCGAATGATTTCTGAATCAACAACGGGATAATAAAGTTGAGTATATTGCTCTAACAGGTTTTCCTCTTCATCTGTTAAAGCAGGCTTATCAATCATATGAAAGCGATCAAATGCTCCAAACTCTTTGTTAACCGCTGCATTGACTAACCTTGTTCCTGTTTCAGTCCATTCTGGAACTTCTTCCGAGTCACTAACTCCTAGTTCGAATATCTGAACATCGGCAGAGGTAACCAATAGTTGGTGGGTATTTTTTGATTGTAAGGAACTTTCTAGTTGCTCGTGCTGACCTTTATGAACAGATGTAACACAGCCAGAAAGCGTGAGAACACAAAGAAAAACTGTAAGGAGTTGCAGTAAGCTAAACTGCTTGGAATTACGGTATGCCATTAGCCCCATCCATGAAACGTTTAAGTGAATGGGGCCATAATACAGATTGTTAGTTAAGGCTCAATAGGATTTTTGCCTAACCTGTAATCCGCACACGCTCAGGCTTAGCGCCTTCATCTGGCGTTTGTTGAGCTAAACGCTCTTTAGCACGAGCATCAATAATGTTTTTAAGCGCTATTAATAAACCCATGCCAACAAAGGCACCAGGTGGTAAAACCGCAAACAGGAAACCGGTATAGTCATCAACAACAGTAATTTTCCAATCAGCTGCCATTGGACCAAATAGCAGATGCATATCGCTAAATAGCGTACCTAAACCTAGTAATTCCCGCATCGCACCTAAGATCACCAATACCACGGTAAAGCCAAGTCCCATCATTAAACCATCTAACAAAGACTCTTTAACAGGGTTCTTACATGCAAAAGCATCAGCACGCCCCATGATGGCACAGTTCGTTACAATCAAAGGAATAAAGATACCTAAGATTAGGTATAACTCGTAAGTGAATGCCTTCATTAACAACTCAATTGCCGTAACAAATGAGGCAATGATCATTACAAAGATCGGTAGACGAACAGAATCGGGTACAAACTTGCGGAACGCAGAAACCGTGAGGTTAGAACCTAGCAATACCAGAATACTAGCAATACCCAAACCGATAGCATTTACCACAGTACCCGTTACTGCTAGTAACGGACATAGCCCAAGTAATTGAACTAACGCAGGGTTATTGTCCCACAAGCCGTCCATAGAGATTTTCTTATAATCAGCAGCCATTAGTTGGATACCTCCTGATTGTTATCTTGCTGTTCAGGCTTAACTTCTAGCAAAGCAATACGGTTATCTTCGAAATAGTCTAGTGCTCTACCTACCCCGTTTACGATTGCACGCGGCGTAATTGTGGCGCCGGTAAATTGATCAAACTGACCACCATCTTTTTTGACCGCCCACACACCATTATTTTCTGTTGTTTTAGCACGTCCGTTGAAACTGTAGATCCAATCAGATTTTTTGGTTTCAACTTTATCACCTAAGCCTGGCGTTTCTTTATGAACTAAAACACGTACGCCAGCAACAGTACCATCAGCATTAATACCAACAATAAAACTAATATTGCCACTGTAACCATCTGGCGCAACAACCGGCAGGATCACTGCTTTCACTAAGCCTTCTTTACGCGCTCTATAAGCTGTTACCGGCGCTTTATGACCTAACTCAGCTACCTGAAGTTCAAACGTATCCTGCAGCAACTGATTATCGATCGTGTCGCGAGGAACAATCTCATATAGAGCTTTTGCTTTAAATTCACGTTCGTTTTTAGCAATTGCGTCTTGAGTAGAGACTTGAGTAATTGCTATTACCGCAGCACAGACAACAGCAAATAAACTGATCGCAACCGTACTCGATTTAATCGCACTGAAAAGCTGCATTATGAGCCCCCCTTCATGCCGCGCTTAGCTTTAGCGTGTCCATAAGTTCGAGGCTGGGTGTACTGATCAATAAACGGTGCTGATAAGTTCATTAACAATACGGCAAATGCAATTGCATCAGGGTAGCCACCCCATCCGCGAATAACATAAACCAAGACACCAATACCGATACCAAAATAGATTTTGCCACGATTACTGGTTGCAGAAGTTACTGGATCCGTTGCGATAAAGAATGCACCCAGCATGGTTGCACCTGTCGTTAAATGGAAAAACGGGTCAGCAAATGAATATGGATCGATGATATAAAACAACGTCGAGATGACCGCCAGTGAACCCAACACAGCTGCGGGCGTATGGATGGTAAACACTTTACGATAGATCAAGAAGATACCGCCCATCAAATAAGCAGCACTCACCGCAAGCCACGCACCGATGCCGTCAGACAAAACAGGGACTGAACGCCATACTTCCTCAGTCGTGAGTCCACCTCTATGGCGCATAGCGTCTAACGGAGTTGCACCAGTGTATGTATCGATTAAAGTTGGATCTACCGAACCAAAAATAACACTAAGTGTTTGACCAAAACCAAGTACATTCCAGCTTCCTTCTGGGCCATTAAGTACAAAAGGCTCTGTCCAACTTGTCATCTGCACGGGGAACGAAACCAGCAGCAACGCATAAGCAACCATTGCTGGGTTGAAAGGATTCTGCCCCAGACCACCATACAAGTGCTTAGCAATCACAATAGCGACGAATACACCGACCATTGTCACCCACCAAGGTGCAAATGGAGGTAAGGCTAGACCTAACAACAAAGCAGTAACGATTGCACTGTAGTCTTTTAGGTAAAAACCTAATGGGCGCTTCCGCAGTTTAACAATGGCCGCTTCAAAACCTACTGCAAGCAAGCAGGCCCAAATAACATTGATTAAGGTACCCCAACCAAAAAAGAACGTCATCGCAGCCAAACCCGGTAAGGTTGCGAGTATCAATAAACGCATTACATCAGCCGTACTGCTGGCCTTATGTAAATGGGGGGAGCTAGTGCGTATTAACGCCATCTGCTAACAAATCCTTAATCGCTAAAACGACTTAACGTCTGGTTTAATTTCTCTGCTTCTTGTTGAGCGGCTACTAACTGCTCTTCCATAGTAGGCAGATCATCAACATTATCTTCTCGAGCTTTAGTTAACGCTCTTTCCGCTTTGGTAACGGCCGCGCGAGCCATCGCAGCATCAATCTTTAACTGTTTAAGATCGATGCCTTCATTAGCAGCTTTTTCAATCAACTGAATTTCATAAGCATCAAAGGCTTCTTTTGCTTCATCGTGCAACTTAGTTAATCGCTGCACTTCTGCTTCTAACTCAGTTTTATTTGAGTCTTCAGCATCATCTAAAGCATTCTGCGCCTTCTTCAGCTTGGTACGCATAATCGAAACATTCTGCTTCAAAGCTTTAGGGTCAACGGGCTCTGGTTTTGCAGGCTTTTCTAACTGCCCACCCGCTTGCAGGTATTCCTGCTGAAGCTCTTCATGCTTACCACGAAGTTTTTCCACACCCGCTTGCATCTTCTCAGCGGCCGGACTTCCTGATTCAATCGCTTTATCTAATGCAGCTTGAGCTTTATCCACCTTGGCCTGCATTGCATCCATATCAGCTTTAAGCTCATCGAAATTAACTGCTGGAGCGATAGGAGCAACTGCTGAAGCCTGAACCGCTTGATCATATTCAGCTTTAGCTTCTTCGAATTTACCCTGAAGCTTCTCGACACCGGCTTTCATTTTTTCAGCCGCTGGACTGCCAGATTCAATCGCTTTATCTAAGGCGACTTGAGCTTTCTCAACTTTGGCCTTGATAGCCTCCATATCTTCTTTAAGCTCATCTAAGTTGACTGCTGGGGCTACGGGCGCAGAAGTTGGCGCTTGAGCCGCCTTATCATATTCAGTCTTAGCTTCTTCGTATTTACCTTGAAGCTTCTCTACACCTGCTTTCATTTTTTCTACAGCAGGGCTATCTGAAGCAATAGCCGCATCTAGGGCTTTTTGCGCTTTATCCACCTTCGCCTGCATTGCATCCATATCAGCCTTAAGCTCATCTAGATTAGCTACTGGAGCAAAAGGTGCAGATGCTGGCGCTTGAGCGGCTTTATCATATTCCGCTTTAGCTTCTTCAAACTTACCTTGAAGCTTTTCTACACCCGCTTTCATTTTTTCTACAGCAGGGCTGCCTGAAGCAATAGCTGCATCCAAGGCTTTTTGCGCTTTCTCTACTTTGCCCTGCGCTGCATCCATCGTCTCTTTTAGCTCAGCTAAATTAACCGCTGGCTGTGTCGGCACTGGGGCACCGCCAGATTCAGCTTGATCATACGCAGTTTGAGCCGCTTCAGTTTTAGCTTGTTGCTCAGCAACCTTGGCTTTAAGCGCTTCGAGATCACCTTCACCAGACTCTTCAGCTTTGGCTAGCGCTTTTTCAGCTTGCTTCAACTTGGTTCGAGCAACGGCCGCATTAGTTTTAAGCTGTTTAACATCCACAGCTGGTGCTGGGGCACTCGCTGGATTTTGCGCCTGATCGTAAGCCTCTTGTGCGGCCTTAGCTTTCGCTTCAAGCTCAGTGACGGTTTGACGTAACTGCTCAATACCGTCTAACCCTTTAGACTCAGCATTTTCTAAAGCTTTCTGAGCTTTCTTCAGTTTGGTACGCGAAACGGCAGCAGCTGTTTTCAGCGCTTTAATATCAGGCTCACCCGATGGTTTAGCGGCTTCAGCTGTTTTACCTGACGCTAGTTTGTCTTTCTTAACTGCTTGCGCCTTCGCTGCTTCTTCTGCACGTTGCTTACGACGCAGTTCTTTCTCTACTTTCTCTTGCTCCAAACGCGCTTGGCGAGCTTCAAAGCGCTGACGAGCATGATCTGCTTTACGTTGTTCCGCTTCTTCGGCACGGATCTCAGACTTAGCAAAACGGTAGTACTGCACCAAAGGAATATTACTTGGGCAAACATAAGAGCAAGCACCACACTCGATACAATCAAACAAGTTGTGATGCTTAGCTTTTTCAAACTCTTTACCTTTTGCAAACCAATGCAATTGCTGTGGTAGGAGCTCAGCAGGACACACCTGCTCGCACATACCACAACGGATACAAGGGTTCGCAGCAGGTGCCGGAGGCATCTCATCGTAAGTTGCTGCAATAACACAGTTAGTGGTTTTGATCATCGGGATAGATTGACTATCCACGGTATAGCCCATCATTGGACCGCCAATAACTAAACGATAAAGCTCAGACTGACGAATCTCAGCAGCTTCTAGCAACGTCTCTAGTGGAGTACCTATCAACGCGCGCATATTATGCGGATGACCTAAGGCATCACCCGTAACTGTTACAACGCGGGAAATCAGAGGTACGCCGTTATATACAGCATCATAGATAGCAGAAGCGGTACCGATGTTTTGACATACGATACCGACATCGGCAGGGATCTTTCCGCTTGGTACTTCGACACCTGTTAGTAGTTTTATCAACTGTTTCTCACCGCCCGATGGATAGACGGTTGGAACAACTACAATATCAATATCTTGATTTGATTCCGCTACAGCAAGTTCGAGTGCACGGATAGCCTGAGGCTTATTGTCCTCAGTACCAATCATAATGTGATGCGGCTTTAACAGGTGCGCGATAACCTCAATACCTTTGACGATGTCTTCTGCGCGTTCACGCATCAACATATCGTCAGCAGTAATATAAGGCTCACACTCCATCGCATTGATGATCAGCGTATTAACAATGTGATCATCACCCAGATGCAGTTTTACATCGGTTGGGAAGCCCGCGCCACCCATACCACTGATACCGTGGTAGCGGATAAAATCGATCAACTCTTGTTTATTGATCGACGTATAGTCTTCTAGGCCTTTATGGTCGCACCACTCATCTAAACCGTCGGTTTTAATCACCACACAAGGAGCTGACATACCGGACATGTGAGGTACAGGGCGAGATTCGATCGCCTCTACTACCCCTGAACTCGGCGCATGAACACTAACACTAATGCGACCTGCTGCCTCAGCAATAACCTGACCTTTCAGTACTCGGTCACCCACAGAGACTACTAGCTCTGAAGGTGCACCAATATGCTGTGACAAAGGAACCACTAGCTGTTCAGGAATTGGCGCTATCTGAATCTGACCGCCTGTGGACTGATGCTTATTTTCTGGTGGGTGTACACCACCGTGGAAAGAATGCTTAGTACTCACGCTGCACCTCCCTCCACGACTTCGCCACGTTGATCCGTTGCAATAAGTTGAACACCCGGCTTAGGCATATCCCACTTCCACGTTTGTAGCGTGGTTTCAACTGGTAACATATCAATACAATCTACTGGGCAAGGCTCTACACAAAGGTCACATCCGGTACATTCAGATGTGATCACCGTGTGCATCTGCTTAGCTGCACCTAAAATGGCATCAACTGGGCACGCCTGAATACATTTAGTACAACCGATGCATTCATCTTCGCGGATATAAGCTACCGCCTTTACTGGTTCTTCTTCTGCGCCACCTTCAAGTGGAATCGCTTCCACATCCAGAAGGTCGGCTAAAGTTTCGACTGTACTTTGGCCACCAGGAGGGCATTTATTGATTGCATCACCTTCTGCAATCGCCTCAGCATATGGGCGGCAGCCTGGGTAACCACACTGACCACATTGGGTCTGTGGCAAAATACTATCGATTTGATCAACTAATGGATTACCTTCAACTTTGAAGCGTACTGAGGCAAAGCCCAATAGCAAACCAAAAGCTAAAGCTAAGCCCAAGAGAGCTAATACGGCGATGATTATGATATCCACGGTCGGCTCCTAAATTTGTACCAGACCGGTGAAGCCCATAAATGCCAAGGACATTAAGCCAGCAGTCACCATACCGATCGCTGCCCCTTGAAATGGCATAGGGACATCTGCAACCGCAATTCGCTCACGCATCGCTGAGAAAAGAATCAAAGCAAGAGAGAAGCCGATTGCAGCACCAAAACCGTAAACAATTGAATCAATAAAGCCATTAAGCTTTTTGATATTAAGTAACGCAACCCCGAGTACTGCACAGTTAGTGGTAATCAGCGGTAAGAAAATACCTAACACTTTGTACAATAATGGGCTGGTTTTACGAACAACCATCTCAGTGAACTGCACAACAACCGCTATCACTAAGATAAATGTAATCGTTTGCAGATACTCTAATGCAAGAGGCTGCAGGAGATACGTGTACGCAAGATAACTGCATACGGACGACAGAGTCAGTACAAACGTGGTCGCCAAGGACATACCCATCGCGGTTTCCAGCTTATTGGAAACCCCCATAAATGGACACAATCCAAGGAATTGAACCAGTACAAAGTTGTTTACCAGCACAGTGCTGATAACAATCAGAAGATATTCTGTCATAAGATCCGTATAGCTATCGAAACCTACCCCTAAAAGAAAATAAGCAAAGTCTAATATTACTATCTCTTATAAGGTTTCGGTATAGCGATATTCTGATTTAAAACAATAAACCGGGAGATCAAGCTCCCGGTTTTTCCATTCAAGAATGGTCTGCTATTTCAATAGTTCTAGTGCGCTTGCTAGTTTCTCAACGTCAGTAGACCCCTGAAGTTGATCAACGTTCAATGCAACTGCACCTTCTACTGCATCGTCAGTTTCAAGCAAAGAAATCAGACCCGCTTGGTTTAGAACAGTAGACGCATTTTGAGCACCGCCCTGAAGCTGCTCAGCGTTAAGCGCTACAACTGCACGACCTTGCTCAAACAATACTGATTCTAGGCTAAACAAAAGTGTTTGACGCTGTTCTGCGTTGCCACCAGCGATAGTCGCTGTCGCAGCCTGCTGACCGAAACGAATTGTACGGTCAGATGCTGTAACTGCAGAAGCGTTAACTAGCTTCGATTCAAGGTCAGTCTGCTCATCACCACCCTCGATGATCATACCCGCTGCAACAGTCGCATTAGTTAGACGATCAACAATGATGAAAGAACCTGTGCCGTGGTGAGCACGGTAGTCATCAGCAACAACTGGGCGCTCTAGCGTAATCTCGCAACGTGCGATTTCGTTTAGCTCCAGAGAATCAGCAGCAGTTTGCTCTAGCGTGTTAACGTCTACACGGTGACGAACGTTACTGATACCACCAGCTATACGCGTAGTATTCAGTTTAACTTCGTACTGACGACCTTTCTGTAAAGGCTCCTCAGACATCCATACGACCATGGAGTCAAAACGGTTTGTTGTTTCTGGAACTTCGTTGCTGTGAACAAGAATATCGCCACGAGAGATATCAATCTCATCTTCCAAAGTTAGCGTTACTGCCATTGGCGGGAATGCTTCTTTAATTTCACCTTCGTAAGTAACAATCGACTTAACCTTGCTGGACTTACCAGAAGGAAGCACGGTTACTTCGTCGCCCGGGCGAACGATACCAGATGTCAACGTACCGCAGTAGCCACGGAAGTCCAGGTTAGGACGGTTTACGTACTGAACTGGGAAACGTAAGCTATCGAAGTTCTGGTCGTTAGCCAGCTCAACTGTTTCCAATGTTTCCATCAATGGCTCGCCTTTAAACCAGCTCATTGGTTCAGAAGGTGTAACAACGTTATCGCCCTTCAATGCAGAGATCGGTACAAACTGAATATCAGGTAGATCTAGCTGCTTAGAGAACTCAAGGTAATCTGCTTTGATCTCTTCAAAACGCTCTTCGCTGAAATCAACTAGGTCCATTTTGTTGATAGCAACAATCGTGTGCTTGATACCTAGTAGAGAAACAATAAAGCTGTGACGTTTAGTCTGAACCTGTACACCGTGACGCGCATCGATAAGGATGATCGCTAGATCACAGGTAGATGCACCTGTCGCCATGTTACGTGTGTACTGTTCATGGCCCGGAGTATCCGCAATGATGAACTTACGCTTAGATGTAGAGAAGTAACGGTAAGCAACGTCGATAGTGATACCTTGCTCACGCTCTGCAGCAAGACCATCAACTAGAAGCGCAAGGTCAAGTTCTTCACCAGCATTACCCACACGCTCGTTATCCTTCTGGATAGCAGCAAGTTGATCTTCATAAATCATTTTAGAGTCATGTAGTAGACGGCCAATCAATGTAGATTTACCGTCATCCACGCTACCACAAGTCAAAAAGCGTAATAGCTCTTTGTTTTCATGCTGGTGCAGATACGCTTGGATATCAGATTCAATCAGTTCGCTTTGGTGACTCATTTTCTTCCCCTTAGGAAAGCGGCAAGCGGTTCATTAAGATAGCTTGTCGCTGAATATTCTTTTCAATATGGATGTAAGGTGTGGCCTATAAACTCATACCGCCACGTATTTCTATGTAGAGCCCTAGAAATAACCTTCCATCTTTTTCTTCTCCATCGAACCAGAACTATCGTGGTCGATCGCACGCCCCTGACGTTCAGAAGTCGTTGTTAGCAACATCTCCTGAATAATATCCGGCAAAGTTGCCGCGTCAGATTCCACTGCACCCGTTAGCGGGTAGCAACCAAGAGTACGGAAACGCACGTTCTTCATTTCAGGCACTTCACCTTCTTTAAGAGGCAAGCGCTCGTCATCAACCATGATCAACATGCCATCACGTTCAACAACTGGACGTTTCGCAGCGTAATATAAAGGTACGATAGAGATGTTTTCTAGATAGATGTACTGCCAGATATCTAGCTCAGTCCAGTTAGACAGAGGGAATACACGGATACTCTCACCTTTATCTACGCGTGTATTGAACACGTTCCATAGCTCTGGACGCTGACTTTTAGGGTCCCAACGGTGGTTTTCATCACGGAAAGAGAAAACACGCTCTTTAGCACGGGATTTTTCCTCATCACGACGAGCACCGCCAAATGCAGCATCAAACTGATACTTATCTAGTGCCTGTTTCAAACCCTGAGTTTTCATGATATCGGTATGTTTAGATGAACCATGAGTAAACGGACCCACGCCCATATCAACACCTTCTTGGTTGATGTGAACTAGAAGCTCCATACCTGCTTCTTTCGCCATTTTGTCACGGAATTCGATCATCTCTTTGAACTTCCATGTAGTATCAACATGCATCAAAGGGAAAGGAGGCTTACCAGGCGCAAACGCTTTACGTGCAAGATGAAGCATTACCGCGGAATCTTTACCAACGGAGTAAAGCATTACTGGATTGTCGAATTCAGCAGCCACTTCACGAATAATATGGATACTTTCAGCTTCTAGCTGCTTAAGGTGCGTTAAACGATGTTCAGGCAAAGCACTCATTAAAAATACTCTCTCTCTATAAACGTTACGGACTTAGACCCTACAATCGCACCAAGAAAAACTTAATAGTGGTCGATTTAATAAGCCTACCTATCCTATAATGCGGCGCATTATCGCAGCCCTCTCAATAAAACGCAAAAGAATATATAATTACTTTTTTATAGCGTTTAGCTATATGCAATAGCCTATCTATTACTTTTCAATTTGTTACCTTTCGTTATCACCAAAAGAAATAACAAGATTCCCAATTATTATTTTGAGTTATAACAAACCTCCTTTATTATGCCGCCAGTTTATTCTTGGACAGGTCTATCTATGGAACTTGCGTACAGTTTTGCAGGATTAGTTGTTGGCTTTATTGTTGGCCTCACCGGTATAGGTGGTGGAGCCTTAATGACGCCTATCCTGATTGTTGTATTCGGAATTCCACCAGTTACAGCTGTAAGCACCGATTTACTATATGCAGCCGTTACAAAATTCGGCGGTACTTTCTCTTATGCAAGAAAGAAACTGATCGAGTGGAAAGTAGTTCTTCTTTTATTGCTAGGCAGCATTCCTGGAAGTTTGTTAACCCTGAACTACCTAAAAGGCCTAGATGGACTAGAACAGATCGAACACATAATGAACATGACCCTAGGTGTGTCATTAGTGTTAACATCCATCGCCGTTTTCTTGCGTAATAAAATTCGCAATCAAGCGATGAAATGGCAGCACACATCAGCCGCAAGCCATGCAAAAAAATGGCGCCCCGCTATTACAGTGTTGATGGGTATTCTACTGGGAGGTCTGGTAACATTGTCGTCGGTTGGCGCTGGGGCCTTAGGTACAGCTATTTTAATCTTGTTATATCCACGTATGAGTATGCCAACCATCGTGGGTTCCGACCTAGTTCATGCCGTTGTGCTTACATCAGTTGCAGGTGCAGGTCATTATGGAATGGGCAATGTTGATCTTAGCCTTCTTCTATACCTACTAATCGGCTCTTTGCCGGGTGTATTTGTGGGAAGCCATCTGGGCACACGATTATCACCAAAAATTATGCAGCCTATTATGGGCTCAATATTATTAGCCATCGGTCTGCGCTTCGTAATCGCAGGTTAAAACCCTAAAAGTGAGGTGTTGCACCCGATTAAGGGTCCAACAAGGGAAAAGTTATGTATCAGTATAACTCTGTCGACCAGAAGCTGGTTGACGAACGTGTTGAGCAATTTAGAGATCAGACTCGCCGCTTCCTAGCAGGCGAACTGCCAGAAGATGACTTTCTAGCACTACGTCTGATGAACGGTTTGTATGTACAACGTCACGCGCCAATGCTGCGTGTAGCGGGCCCATACAATATGTATAACTCAACTCAATTCCGTAAACTGGCTCATATCGCACGTACTTATGACAAGGGCTATGCGCACTTTACTACGCGTACTAACCTGCAGTTTAACTGGCCGAAACTAGAAGAAGTACCTGACATTCTTGCTGAGCTTGCTGAAGTTCAGATGCACTCGATTCAAACGTCTGGTAACTGTATCCGTAATACAACGACGGATCAGTTCGCAGGTGTAATCCCAAATGAGATTGAAGATTCTCGTCCGTACTGTGAAATCATTCGTCAGTGGTCATCACTTCACCCTGAATTTGCGTATCTACCTCGTAAGTTCAAGATTGCGATCTCTTCTTGCGCAAACGACCGTGCAGCGACACAAGTACATGACATCGGCCTTCACATCGTTAAAAACGATGCTGGCGAAGTTGGTTTTGAAGTGCTTGTAGGTGGCGGCCTTGGTCGTACCCCTATGATCGCTAAGCAGATCAATCCATTCCTAGCTAAGGAAGATCTACTTTCTTACCTAGAAGCTATCATCCGTGTTTACAACATGAATGGTCGCCGCGATAACAAATACAAAGCGCGTATCAAAATTTTGGTACAAGCTGTAGGTATCGATAAGTTCCGCGAGCAAGTTGAGGAAGAGTGGGCGCATATTCGCGATACTGATCTTAAACTACCAATGGAAGAGATCGAGCGCGTTAAAGCATTCTTTAAACCATTTGATTACGATGCATCAGCTGCTGCAGATACTTCACTTGAAGCTAAACTGGCAGAGAATGAAGATTTCAACACTTGGTATGAGCGTAACACTGTAGAGCATAAAGTAGATGGTTACCGCATAGCTTATGTATCTCTAAAGCCATACCTCAAACCAGCCGGCGATATCACTGCGGATCAACTAGACCTAGTTGCTGATCTTGCTGACAAATACAGCTTCGGCGAAATTCGTGCTACTCACAACCAAAACTTGGTTTTGGCTGACGTTAAGAAAGCAGACCTATACGCAGTATGGGAAGTGCTTGCAAATGCAGATCTAGCACGTCCAAACATCGGTACACTCACAGACATGACTGTTTGCCCTGGTGGTGACTTCTGTGCGCTAGCTAATGCGCGTACTCTGGGTGTAGCAGATCAGATCAATAAGAAATTTGAAGACATGGACTTTGTTCATGACCTTGGCGATCTAAAACTGAACATGTCAGGCTGCATGAACGCTTGTTCTCACCACCACGTTGGCCACATTGGTATTCTGGGTGTAGATAAGAAAGGTGAAGAGTGGTACCAAATCACCCTAGGTGGAGATGATGGTTCTGATGCAGCACTAGGTAAGGTTATTGGCCGTGCTGTCGCTTCTGAAGAAGTCGCTAACACCCTAGAAAAAGTGCTTGAAGTATACGTTCAGCAGCGCTTTGAGAACGAACGTTTCATTGATACATTCCGTCGTATCGGTATTGCACCATTTAAGGAGTACGTATATGCCCCTGCTAATTAATCGTGAAGTTGTCGCAGACAACTGGACTCTGATCAACGAAGAATCACTTGATCAAACGGGTGACATCATCGTACCGCTAGCGCTTTACTTGGAAAACCAAGAAGCACTTACTAGCCGTGAAGGCCAAGTAGCTGTAAAAGTGAATGGTGATGACGATATCGACTTCCTAGTCGAGAACTTAGACAAGTTCCCACTAGTAGCGATCGATTTCCCTGCTTTCCGTGACGGCCGTGGATTTAGTATTGCGCGCCTTCTTGTTCGCGCAGAGTACAAAGGAGAAATCCGTGCAACAGGTGATATTGGTCAAGACCGTTTCGCTTACTTAGAGCGTTGTGGCTTTACAGCAATCGAAATCGCAGATGACGTATTTAAGCCAGAAATGCTTAAGTCATTCGATGAGATGAGCAACTATTATCAAAGCGCTGCTGATAAGGTACGCGCAGTTTATCACCAGTAATTAATAGTGACGGTGAGGTCCTATTTATGAGTGAGCAAATTACTGCAGAGCTACAAGCAAAGGTTGAAGCCGTTGCAGCTCTACTTAAAAAAGGTTATCAGGATCACGAGGGATCCCTAGTCTTTGCAAATAGCCTAGGTGCTGAAGACGTAGTTATCGCTGATCTGATCAGCAAGTTCTGCCCTGAGATCAACAACTTTGTATTGGACACAGGCCGCCTGCCAGAAGAAACACTTAAGCTTCTTGCGGACGTGCAAAAGCAATACACCAATGTAACATTTAACGTTTACTACCCTGAGGGTGCGGACGTTGAAGCTTATGTTGCAGAAAACGGTGTTAATGCATTTTACGAGTCACAAGAACTACGTAAAGGCTGCTGCTTTGTTCGTAAAATCAAGCCACTAAAGCGTGCACTTTCTGGCAACAAAGCTTGGATTACAGGCCTTCGCCGCGAACAGTCAGTCACTCGTGACGAGATCCAGTTCGAAGAGTGGGATGAAGGTAACAATATGCATAAGCTAAATCCTCTGGCGGATTGGTCAGAGAAAGAGGTTTGGGCATATATCAAAGCGAATGATGTTCCATACAACGAACTACATGACAAACACTACCCAAGCATCGGCTGTGCACCATGCACACGTGCGATCTCTATGGGTGAAGATGTACGTTCTGGCCGTTGGTGGTGGGAAAACCCAGAAAACCGCGAATGTGGCTTACACCCAGCAACGCCACTAAATTTTAAAAAGTAATACCTAAGAGATAGCAGGAAGCTTTCTCTGACAGGAGATCCCCCTGCACCATTCAGCAAAACTGTTTGGTGCAGGATCATCTTAATTCTAAGATGCACCATTTTTAAGCACCGGAAACCAGCACGCTCCAATTCGGTGAATTAACTCCCTTTTCTATACGCCCAAAACATAAATCTACTGGTAAACTTAGACATATAACTACGGTTGGTTACGGCACTGTTTAGATGTGTACACACCTCATTACCAGATAGTGGTTAAACCAATCATTCTTAGGCATATAGGTTGCATAACTTATTTATAAATAACGACAACCGACCTCTCAGGCAGATAAAACCTGAGTAATTTTCTGGAGAGATTTCGTGGATTACCTACCGCTATTTTTTAAGCTGACCCATCAAAAAGTCTTGCTTGTAGGTGGAGGAAACATAGCCTTACGTAAAGCTAAATTGCTGTGCAGAGCAGGTGCTCATGTGACCGTTATCTCTCATAAGGTATGTGACGATCTACAAGACCTTTTGGATGAAAACCAAGGAACGGCGATTGTTGGTGAATACCACGCAGCTCTACTCGATGACAAAATTTTAGTCATCGCTGCTACGGATGATAACCCGCTTAACGAGCGTGTTCATTTCGATGCAGTCGAAAGGAATATTCCGGTAAATGTTGTCGATAGCCCTAAGCTTTGCACCTTTGTATTCCCTGCCATCGTTGATCGTTCCCCTGTTGTGATAGGTATATCTTCAGGCGGTAGTGCGCCGGTACTTGCTCGTCTACTTAGAGCTCGGTTGGAAACATGGATTCCAAAGTCTTACGGTAAACTTGCAAGTATCGCGAACCATTTCCGAGATCAGGTAAAAGAGACCTTCAGCACCGTAAATCATCGACGTGTTTTCTGGGAAAACGTACTGCAAGGCCAAATAGCCGAAAAAGTGTTCGCCGGTCGTGATGAAGAAGCGGCGAGAATGATCGCTGATAAACTAGCAAACGAAGACCCTGAACACCAAGTAGGCGAAGTTTACCTTGTCGGCGGCGGCCCTGGTGATCCAGAACTACTGACATTCAAGGCTCTACGCTTAATGCAGCAAGCCGATGTAGTGCTCTATGATGCGCTTGTATCACCTGAGGTTTTAGACCTTTGCCGTCGCGATGCCGACCTGATTTTCGTCGGTAAAAAGCGGGATAACCATGCAGTTCCGCAAGAAGGTATCAATGAGCTGCTAGTTAAACATGCAAAACTAGGACAACGAGTTGTTCGTCTAAAAGGCGGTGACCCCTTTGTCTTTGGCCGCGGCGGCGAAGAGCTTCAAACCCTTAAAGAACATAATATCCCTTTCCAAGTGGTACCAGGCATCACAGCTGCTAGTGCTTGCTCAACATTTGCCGGCATTCCGCTGACTCACAGAAACTATGCACAGTCGGTTAAATTTGTAACCGGTCAGCTTAAAAACCGGACGACTGATCTGAACTTTAACGAGCTGGTCCACCCTAACCAAACGGTTGTTTTTTATATGGGGCTACATACCCTACCTAAGCTAGCCGCTAAAATGATCGAACATGGAAAGCCTGCGTCTACACCAGCCGCAATCATCTCCCGTGGAACCTCCGCTGATCAAAAAGTACTGACCGGTACTTTGGATACGCTGCCTCAGTTACAAGAGGAAGCTAAGCTACCGGCACCAGCTTTGATCATCGTAGGCGAGGTGGTTGAGCTACATGAAAATTTAAGTTGGTTTGGCGAAGAAGTATTAGCTCAAAACCTAACGCCAGTTAAAGCCGAACCTTAATTTTCTATAGGAAATACGATCAAACCAGTTACCCCCAAATTCTGGGGGTAACTCTATTTAAAACCCGTGGATATCTTTGGTTTAGATCGCCATAGCCCTCGTTATATCTAGCCTCAAAGCAAATGCTGCTTTTCTAAACACGTTGCCAACAACATCACTTCCTTAGCTATTATTCAACCAGATAAACGGCATTGTGAGTAAATTACAAACGGAAATCTGCACTGATATTTATCAGGGAGACGAGGCTATCGCTGACTGAGGTTATCGAGGGGATAAAAACATAGAAGGAAGAAAGTTTGGTCACAGGCAGAATAACCTGCTTTGAGATAAGCGGTTGAGCAATAGCATGGTCAACCGCTCTTATTGAGGCTAACCGCTTACTTTTGGCTATCCATCTGCTTTTTCTTGACCTTATCAAGCAACTCTTCGGTGATACGCTCTAGGCCTTGCTGACGAGCAGCCTTCTCTACTTTATGACGAATTAGCTTACGTACAAAGAAAGGTGCTGCATCTACACGCTGTTTCGCAGCTTCGTCCCACTCTAGTTTGCCTGACATTACTTTTTACCAATTAAGAATTAAAGCCGCACATTATACGCACTCTGGCCTGAACAGAAAACAGACAGTGTCTGTTGGGTTTTACTCAGCAATTTACTTTTCCACAGTTAGAAAGGAACTATGCTGTAGATGTATCCATAGATCCTTACAGGGAAATGATCCTGCTTGTCACTACGTGCAGATATTACGTGGAGCTTTATATGTATCGCCTCATCTATAAAAGTGAACCCATTAACAAAATGGATTGGGAACAAGTCCGCAACATTCTGCACCAAAGCGAGAAAAACAACGAAACAAATGAGATAACAGGTGTCTTACTGGCTTCTCAGCATAACTTTCTTCAAGTAATCGAAGGACGCTATGAATCTGTTAATAAGCTTTTTATGACACTAGTGCACGATCCAAGGCATACGAACATTCAACTTATCTCTTTTGAACTCATCGACAGCCGGCTTTTTGCAGGATGGGGGATGAAAGGTCTAGGTCTACTCGACTTTAATACCGATCAAGTCGAGCAACTAAAAGCAAAATACGGCGAAGATAAGGGAGATATTCGCTTCCCTCTCGAAGGCTGGAAAGCACTTGCTTTAATCGATGACCTTAAGATGATGCAAGCGCTCCCCGAATGGAAACAAAGCTAATTATTTCTTAAATAAACCCGGTCTAATGGCACGTTTGGATGTATCAGGCTGGTAAGCTTCTACTTGTTCCCGCTTAACTTGTTTTTTACCTTTCGCTGGGCGCTTCTTCATTGGCCGATCAGCAAAGTCTTCAATCTCTATGCGTTTACCGTTCTCGATTCTTGGAACCGGTCTTAATCGAATTTTCTGTTTAATCAGTTGCTCAATACGCTTAAGAAAGTCTCGTTCTGCTGGTGCAACTAGAGAGATCGCTTCGCCACTTTCCCCTGCTCGACCTGTTCGGCCGATACGATGCACATAAGCTTCTGGAACATTCGGCAGGTCGTAATTCACAACGTAAGGTAGAGCCTCGATATCTAAACCTCGCGCTGCAACATCAGTAGCAACCAGAACGTGTAATTCGCCACTTAAAAATTCTTTGAACATGCGCTCACGCTCACGCTGAGTTTTGTCACCATGAATTGCAGCGGCGTAGATATCTTCTTTATTCAGATACTGTACAAGCTCATCAACTCGCTTTTTAGTTCGAGCAAATACTAGGGTTTGGCCCCACTTCTCTTCTTGAATCAGATAACTCAGGATCTCAGACTTATCACTGTTATCCACAGAATAAGCGATCTGCTTCACTTGTTTCGCCGTCGAGTTACGCGGAGAGACTTTGATCTTCTGTGGATTATTGAGGTAAAAGTCGGCTAATACTTCGATGCTTTCATCTGCTGTCGCGGTAAATAAAAGCGTCTGGCGAGGCTCTGCAGCATAATCCATAATCTTTTGAATGGGATCGATAAAGCCCAAATCAAGCATTCGATCCGCCTCGTCCAAGACTAAAAACTCTAGATGATCGAGGTTAATCACTTTTTGCTGTAACAAATCTAACAAACGCCCCGGCGTTGCTACCAGAATATCGGCACCGCGTTTCAGTTTACGAATCTGGTTATCCAGACGTACGCCGCCATAGATAGACATCACACGCATACCTAAAGGACGGCCATACTCCAATGTATTATCTGCCACTTGAATGGCCAGCTCACGCGTAGGCGCTAAAACTAGCGCTCTAACTTGACGGTAGTTTTGTTGCGGCGGTGTTTTACTTAACTTTTCAATGATAGGCAAAGCGAAGCTAGCCGTTTTACCTGTACCCGTTTGCGCTTCCGCTAATAAATCTTCGCCTTTTAACACTAAAGGGATTGCTTTAGCTTGAATCGGAGTTGGCTGGGTATACCCGAGTTTTTCCAAACCAGTCAGCAGTTCAGGGCATAAATTCAGATCAGAGAAAACAGGGGTAGTCATCGCAACAAAGTACTCACAAGTTATAAGCTGCTCATTTTAACCTAACTTAGAGTGGCTCCGAACATTTTTGTAGTGTTTACCGATTAACTGAATACCTTGTCTAATCTGTTCTTCCGACTCAGCACAGTATCCAATCACCAAACCATTTAATTTCGGCCCCTCTTGGGTATAGCCCGATAATGCTCTTACACCCAAGCCATCTTGTTTTAGCTGTTTAACCAGTCGCTTGTCGTCTATCCTATCTGGCAAACCGAGTACCAGATGCATTCCTCCTTCAGCACCCAAAATAGGCAAGTCAGACAAACAACTAGCTTTAACCTCTTGAGATAGAATGTTAAGCCGCTTCTGATACAAACCACTCATCTTTTTGAGATGCCGCGCAAAATAGCCTTGCTCCATAAACTCAGCCATCGCCACTTGAGAAACGCCGGATAAACCTCCATCCATATAGCGCCGCGCTCGATTAAATAAAGGCACTAAAAGCTCAGGTAATACCACATAACCTAAGCGTATTGCAGGAAACATTGAACGACTAAAAGTCCCGGTATAGATGACCCGTTGATAATCACTGATTGCAAATAGTGAAGAAACAGGATGACCTAAGGCAAACTCTGAATCGTAATCATCCTCTAAAATCCAAGCATCTTCCGTTTCAGCCCATCGAATAACCTCTAACCTTTCAGCAAGCGATATCGTATGCCCTAAAGGAAAGTTACGAGAAGGCGTTAAACTCAATAACGCTGCCTTCTGATTTAACGGATCAATTAGAGGAAACTGAACCGTATCAATCTTGCACCCCGCTGCTTTAAAAGCACCAGATATCCCCGGAAACCCCGGAGTTTCAACCACCACCCGATCACCTGAATTAGTGAGTAACTGAGCAACCATATAGATCGCTTGCTGAGAACCTGAGGTCACCAAAATCTGATCAGCTTTTACCTCTATTCCTCTGTGTCGCAATAGATATTTTGAGATCTGCTCCCGCAATCTTAAATCACCTGCCGGAGGCGATGAGTCTAATGACTTAAACGATGCCGCTCTCGCCAAACAGCGCTTCCATTGTTCTATCGGAAACTGATCGACTGCCGGTATTCCCGGTTGCAGTAACTTTCGCGTATCAGGATTTAAAGGCGTAAAGCCCAAGAATTGCTTTGCATATTCAGAAATCGACAAACCGGGGTCTTGCTTAATTTTCGAAGGCTTATTTCTCAACACTGACTCAGGCAAGTGAGCGACATAACTCCCTGAACCAGTCACCGTTTCCACATAGCCTTCGGCAACTAACATTTCATAGGCAGTTTTAACTGTATTACGGGCAACACCAAGCGCACTCGATAACTCACGAGTTGCAGGTAAACGAGTACCACCAGCCAACGCCCCCTGCAAAATCGCCAACTGAAGACGTTTAAAAATAACCTGATATAGAGTCCCCTCATCAACGTTTACAGGGGACTTAAGAATGTTTAGCAGCTGCGCACTCAACAAAATTGGGCCCATTAAATATACAAATATTGGATCTCACATAGACCAATTATAACCTTTACTCTTCCACCATCTAAACCAATCAACCCATAAATATGAGGAGGAGACGCAGATGAGTCACTTTACCCCTACGCCAAAAACACAGGTTAAACGTGGGTTGAAAAAAGCGACCTATGATCAAGAAACAATTTATCAGATCATGGATGAAGCACTTGTCTGCCATGTTTCATGCAATTGGCGCGAGCAAACAATGATTCAACCAACACTCCACTGGCGTGAAGGCGATTACCTCTATATCCACGGTTCAAGTAAAAATGGGTTATTCCAAGCATTACTCGCCGGAGAGGAAGCCGCAATAGGGATTACCCTGCTGGATGGTTTAGTATTTGCGCGGTCTGCTTTCCACCATTCAGTCAACTTTCGAAGTGTAATCATGTATGGCAAGGCTAAGCTAATCGAAGAAGAACAGGAAAAGCGTCGACAATTAGACTTGATGCTAGAAAAGGTCAAAACCGGAAGATCACAAGAAGCGAGACAGGCCAATGATGTCGAGCTCAAAGCCACTGCGGTTTTGGAATTTAAAATCGAGCAAGTTTCAGCAAAAGTTAGAACCGGAGCACCTGTGGATGAACCTGAAGATATGGAATTGGATGTTTGGGCGGGTGTTCAACCTATCCGCCAAGTATTCGATGAGATTATTTACGAATAGGTAGATCTATATGAAAGGTTTTACAGCGCTATGCTGTAAAACCTTCACTTACCTAGCCATTTGAATGGCTAGCTAGATAACGCGGTCTTAATATTGATCTCACCTTCCAAGGTTTTATGAACGGGGCATCGATCTGCAATATCAAGCAAACGTTGTCGCTCTTCCTCAGATAAGTCACCGATCAGCGTTATACGCCTCACAAACTGATCTACTTTGCCCCCTGATTGTTCACAGCTAGAACAATCCTCTGCATGGATTTTGTCATGGATAACATCCACCTGCACATGCTCCAGTGGCAACTGTTTATGACGCGCGTACATGCGAATCGTCATTGAGGTACAAGCCCCTAAACCAGCAGCAACTAATTGGTAAGGTGTGGAGCCTAGATGATTACCGCCATAACTCACCGGTTCATCTGCAATTATATGGTGACCTGCTGCGCTGATATCCTGAGTAAAACTCTCCGGATCAGCTTCACTTACCCGAACAACACCCTCAGGGGCATTCATCTGTTTTGGTAACAGTTCAACGTCTATATAACGCTGCACCCAAGTTGAAATCACTTCAGCGGTATACTCGGCATCCTCAACACGCGTAAGCAGATGATCAGCATTATCTAGGGTGATAAAGCTTTTGGGGTGTTTAGCCATTTGGAATATACGTGCGGCATTATCCAAACTTACGGTTACATCCATGGGTGCATGCAGCACCAGTAGCGCTTTTTTCAGATGCTTAACCTTAGTCTCTAAGGATACATCTGAAATATCGTCTATAAATTCACGGCGAATGGTAAATGCCCTACCACCCAGCTCCACTTCTGCCGAACCTTGGTTACAGATTGTATTTACATGATCACCAAAATTATGAATAACATGTCCAGGTTCAGCTGGAGCACCAATCGTAACTACAGCTTTCGCCTCTGCTATTCTATCTGCCGCAGCCAAAACTGCGGCACCACCCAGAGAGTGACCTATCAACAATTGCGGTGCCTGATAGTTTTCTCGTAAGTAATCAGCCGCTAATGCCAGATCGGCTACGTTAGAACTAAACCCCGTATTTGCAAATTCCCCACCCGAATGCCCCAAACCGGTAAAATCAAAACGAAGCACAGCGATCCCTAAAGATGCTAGACGTTGAGCTATTCGCCTAGCGGCAGGTATATCTTTGGAACAGGTAAAACAGTGCGCAAACAATGCATAAGCAGCAGGTTTGCCAACGGGTAGATCCAAGCGAGCCGCTAGCACTGATCCATCGTGGCCTTTAAATTCTAAACGCTCTGTTTTCATGTTCATTCCTCACAAACTCAACCAATATAGAAACAGTATTCATCAAGCATTCAACAAGCTCCATTTGCTTCTCTCTATAGATTGGATAGGTAAGATTTATGACCTAAGGTTTTAAAAATTGTTCAAGCACTTAGGCTAAAGAGACTGAGAAAAGCTCACTATTAAATAGTAATAGCTAAATGGAATGCTGTTGGATACCTGCCTATATTGAAAATAACACTCGCAGGCAGATGAGTCAGAGATGAAGCTATTTACAGGGATCTTACTTTGTTGCTTTTGCTTACCGGCATATTCTCTCGATGTATTTTTTGTTCATAGCTATCACCATGCCTACCCTTGGGTTCAGGAATACTATACCGCGTTCAAAGATCGCTTAGACACCGCAAGTTTAGAAGACTATCAAATGGATACTAAACGTATCCCGCATCGAGATTTTCAAACGAAAGCAAACGAGGCAATCCAACTTATCCAACAAAAAAAACCGAAAGTGGTGGTCGTATCAGATGACAACGCTCTTCGCTTAGTTGGCAAACCTGCGCTTCAACAAGGGTATAAGGTTGTTTTTCTAGGGATAAATGGTAATCCAAGGCTTGTTCTTCCACTCACAACTAACCTTGCAGGCGTACTAGAGCGCCCTCTTTTAAAACGTTCCGTAGCGGAGCTTACACGCATAGTGCCTAAATTAAGAAGAATCCTAGTATTGATGGATGATGGCCCTACAACTACAGCTATTATTAACACATCTTTCGATTCTAAGATGCGTCAAGAGATTGCAGGCGTACAAGTCAATGTCAGACGCTTCAAACACCTTCAGGAATGGCAAACTGAGATTGAACAAAGCAAAGCTAAAGGCTACGACCTGATCATTATCGCCAATTACGCAAAGTTATTGGATAACAATGGAGTCGCGGTAGAGCTAGATGTAACGAGCCGCTGGAGTAGCCAACGCTCACAAATCCCCTTATTCGGTTTCTGGGGATACTCTATAGGCGAGGGTAAAGCAGTAGGCGGGCTCGTCCTCTCAGGCGCCGATCAAGGCAGATCCAGTGCAGAGATAGTCAATCATTATCTTAGAGAACAACGTTTCCCTAATCCGCCTATCGTTACTCCCAAGAAAGGACGATATCTCTTTTCAAAGTCAGAACTTAAACGTTGGCAACTTAAGCTACCTACTGATATCGAGCGTCAGGTTGAGTGGATGGATTAAAGGCTAGGGTCAGAGTAAAACCCCATTCAACTATCCTTTGCCAACAATCGACTCAAAACCAATTGATGGCTAGCAGTTTCTATTTGAGTTTTACTCTGACCCCAGACCTACAATCGAGTAAAAACCACCGTCCCTTGAACAAATCCCTCTTGTTCTAACTTCGATAAATCAAGCTGCTCTATAAGGATCAAAGCGCGCTGGAATATCGGGATACTCGACATCAGTTTATTAAACTCTACTTTGTTAAATTCGACTCTAATCACACCCGGTGCGCTTTCTTTCATCGCATCAGGCCTTAGACCTCTACGGTTAAAAATCTGCCTTAACTCTTGGGCTGTTAATAAACCACATGGACTAGGGTCATACATGGACTGGGGGCAGAGTAAACCTCCATTAACTATTTCGTACCACCAGCCACTTCGTAACTAATTCATGGTACCAGCTTCGACATGAGTTTTACTCTGACCCTAAATATTCTGGTTTACAAAACGAATATAGTCACCTACATTATTATGAAATACAAACCCTTCGCTAACCCCACACTTACCTTTATGGTAGTCACTTGACCATGAATCTGTTGCATTTATAGTAATTTTCTTATTTTGAGAAAATGCCATCATTAATAATGACGAAGTAAGACTATTATCATAATCTCGACCTTCCGAGCTGTAATAATCAGCATAAGTGCCAAACCATAAACCATCTACTTTAAACTGGATGGTTCTTATCCATTTATGATTTCCATGTCCTGTACCACAAATCTTTAACTCTTCAATTACACCCGTAGCCTCAGCTGCATTTACAGTAGCTGGGAGAATTGAACAAGAAGTTAAAATCAAAGAACTTAATAATTTTTTCATTTCTAATATCCTTATTTTACAGATAGGGTCAGAGTAAAATCCCTTTAACTATTTCGTACCACCAACCACTTCGTAACTAATTCATGGTACCAGCTTCGACCTGAGTTTTTCTCTGACCCCATATATATATTCAAGCCAGTTAACTTAATCCACAGAAGACCGTAATTTCTCCACCTGAGTAACAAACTTATCATTACCCAGAACCAAGCCTTTATTAGCGGCCTTTCGAATATCAATCAGCAAATCTGCGCTTACTTCGCTACGAAACATTGCACGGTAAGCCTCTTGCCTTGTGAATCCATCTACACCCAAACCCAAATAAATACTGTGTTTGGTTAATAAATGGCTTAGAACACCTAGGGCATTACCCCGATAACTAGACCAACAATAATCAGCCGGGTCGTCCACCATACACGCCCTTACAGGGTTCAACTCAATATATCGATGTAAATGCAGCAAATATTCATCAGCATTAACTAAACAAGACTTAAATCGCCCTTCCCACAATGTACCAGAACGTTTATAGGTGTAATTAAAGTAACGAACATAACTACGACCTAGATCTTGCATCATCTTGGAAATGCCAGATTCAATCTTCGGTGTACATAAGATATGCACATGATTAGTCATCAAGACCCAAGCATGAATTTCAACGCTATATTTACAACTATATTTTTTAAGCCAATATAGATAAGCCTTAAAATCCTCTTCAGTGGCAAAACAAACTTGCCGGTTATTCCCACGCTGAATCACATGCTGTGGAATACCTACCGGCATAAACCGTAATTTCCTCGGCATAACATCCCCTTCATCCTTGAAAGGTTTCTTTAATGGGGTCAGAGTAAAAGCCCATTAACTATTCTCGTACCACCAACAACTTCAAAACTTATTCAGGGCACCAGCTTCGACCTGAGTTTTACTCTGACCCCAAATACCTAGTTCATTTCAACCAATACATAATCACCTTTTGTAGACCAAATCATATTAGCTGAAATCCCACATGCTTGCGTCACATTATAATTAGCTCTGACTGTAACTGGTCTACTCGTTGAAGCTGCTAAAAAAACTAGAGACTGAGTTACCGAATCACTTGTATTTTGATCAGTTCTATACGTGCCGAATGACCCAAACCAATTTCCATCATCTAACTTAAAAAATACATAATTCACTCGCCCTGTCCCATTGCCTGTGGGGCAAATTTTTATTTTCTCGATATATCCATATCCATCTTTTGCATATGCAAGGCCCGAGAAAGAAAGCAAAAAAACCATTCCGATAAGAGCATTTTTAATAAACATAAATTTCCTTTTTAATTAGTTCCGGTATAAGCGATGCGGGGAACGGGGTCAGAGTAAAACCCCATTAACTATTTCGTACCACCAAAAACTTCAAAACTTATTCAGGGCACCAGCTTCGACCTGAGTTTTACTCTGAACCCAAACATCCTTTGATTTAACAGATGCCTATTTAATAACCTCAATTCTTTCTAATTTTGGATAACCACTTATACAGCCTACCGTATATATTTTAACTTTAGCCCCTGTCGATAAAGCAGCTAGAGATGCAGAATACAGATACTCAGACATTGGCTGATCTATTTTCCATCTTGGCTTTTTATTGTAAGTACAGCCTGTATTAACAGGAATAACTTCTGAATTGAGCAAAAGAATGATACTACCAGCAGTATTATCAACTACGACTCTTGATACTGTATCTTCAAAATGTGCATCCCAGGCATTAGCTGTCTGAGACAATAAAAAGAAAGATGATAAAATGGGGAGAATGAATTTTTTCATTTTATTAGGTCCATCTATTTAATCGATTCGACTGGGGTCAGAGTAAAACCCCATTAACTATTTCGTACCACCAACAACGTCAAAACTTATTCAGGGCACCAGCTTCGAGCCGAGTTTTACTCTGACCCCAAATATCACGGCCTGAGTTTTACTCTGACCCCAAATATTCACAAAACTAATTCAGGGCACCAGCCTCGAACCAAGTTTTACTCTGACCCCAAATATCCACTCTGACCCCAAATATCCACTTATATTTTGCCACAGACGGCTTCAAGCTCTTCCTTAGTCGGTAGCTGAGTGCCAGCCTTCTTTATTTGCTCTGCAACGCATGCGTTGTGGTTATTGAGGTCAGTGCTCTTCTTTTCTGCCAATAGGCCAGCACTGAGCAAATAAATGCCATATATGACCAATGATGCAGCAAGGCCCACCATCGTTTTCTTTACCATCTATTGAATATCTCCGTGATAATGCCGTGGGGAACGGGGTCAGAGTAAAACCCCATTAACTATTTCGTACCACCAACAACGTCAAAACTTATTCAGGGCACCAACTACGATCCGTAGTTTTACTCTGACCCCAAATATTCAAACCCCATTAACTATTTCTTACTACCAAACACGTCAAAACTATTTCAGGGCACCAGCTCCAAGCCGAGTTTTACTCTGACCCCAAATATTTTCACAAGTATTGAACATCAGCAAAAGCGATTGTAGAAAACATCGAGGCAGCAATTAAAAATAACTTTTTACTCATTTAAACAATCCTTGGATTAGATTCTGATGGAGTCAATTTTTTACTCTGACCCCAAATATCCGCCAATTATCTCAAAGATCCCTCACATAACATTTGCAAAAGGCTTTTATCAGTATCTTTATCACCAACGTGATAAAGAGAATAATCAAATCCAAACTTAGATATAATCGTATGCTTTACGTAATTTGTTGATACTTGCATAACATGCAGCCCACATACAGAAAAATCATGATACGTGCCTGGCAACTCCTTTAAGCCTTCCTTCTCTGTCTCAGTATAATTCCCTATCAACACTGTGCTATAACAATCTTGTTGAGAACATTCTCCTGACAAGTCAATCTTCAAGCCACTAACGTTTGGCATATCTTGAGGTAATACAATTTCCCACTGTGAAAATGTGATGGTTTTTCCAAACACATTAATAACTGAGTCCGCTCTCAGCTCAAGGCTAAAAGCAACGACAACGACTATTAACATTTTTTTCATCATTGTGAACTTAAAACTGTGTCTGCTACGTTATAAAGAGTTATACCTACTCTCGATACACCTAAGGCTCCTAAAGCCTGATTAGCCATTGCCTGTGTGAGGCCTTTACCAGTCCCGGCAATACTACTCCATGTATCAAATAAAGCACTTTTCCTGTATTTAACTTCTAAAGCTAATACCGCTCCATCCCTCATAATCTTATTTTGCGAAAACAAAGTGGAATCAGGTTCACCTGTTATCAAACGATGTAAAGTATTTTGCTCATTGGCTGAAAGGCTGTCGACTCTCAAGTCAGAATATAATTTAAATTTTTCATTCAACAACGAAAGTGAGGCGACTGCTCCATACTCAGCACTATGAATGCCAGCAAGCTTTTCGGCTTCAGATATTTCTTCTAGCTTTTTGAGCATTGCATCAAATTTTCTTTCTTTAGCTACTTCATTAAACAAATACTGTATAGCAGAGGTCATAGCACCATTACCAAACTTACCCCCACCTAATACAGACGCGGTACCACCTACCATAGCCATAGCTACCGCACCTTTGAAATAATTACCATCAGCCCACGTTTTCACATGACCAGAAATACTTTTAGCAAATGCCGAACTGATAAAACCACTCGCAAACTTACCGCCTTGCAGCTTACTCGATACACCGCCAACTACACCATGCGCCATAGCCTTACCAAAGGTTTCTAGCTTATCTAAGCCTCCAATATAACCTGCAGCAGCACCTGTAAGCCCCCCGATTATACTCGCTTTGATATCCCCTCCTGAGGACACAAACCCTCCGGCAAAACCACCGATGGCTCCACCAATAATCGTTGATTCAAAAGCTGCTATAGCCCAACCACCTACAAAGACACCTACGGCAATCCCTGCAACCATACGGAAAACTTGGTTTTCAAAAACACTCTTAGCTAATTTGATGAAACCATCAAAAATACCACCAATTGCCTTAAACAAACCCTTAAAGAAATACCCGCTTGGATCAGCGTATTTCATTGGGTTGTTCATTACATAACTATAACGGTTATAACTCTGCGTATTATGCGGCGACTGGATATGCGGATCCGCACTCAAGAACCTACCCAAGGTCGGATCATAAACCCGCCCGTTCATATGGATCAGGTCCATTTCGTCGATATGCTCATGACCCGTAAAGCCACGGTTAGTGAACACAGGAATCAGGTTGATACCCACTTCCGCTTCACGCCAGTTGCTTTGACGACGGCTACCGAACGGATCGAAGCTCATGCGTTCAACCACATTGCCGACGCCATCGGTAATCGCATCAACACTGCCGAGGTTATCTTTGTGCATATAGCGGGTCTGAACCGGAATGGCAGAACCATTGTGGTCTAGACCAGAGACATGAACAGCAACCAATGAGCTACCGGCATAGATAAACTGTTTGTGGGTAACTTCCTGACCTTTGGTGATCAGTTCGTACAGTTTATCTAGGTAAAGTGTTTTCGTACCATCGCTACCCTCTTTTAGGTAACGGGCACGGTCCGGCGCATAGGTGAAGTTAACGGTTTTACCGTCTTTCGCCATCGTGACCGGTTTGTTAAAGCTACTCCAGGTTAAGGTACGACCCGCACCGCTGGTCATATTACCGTTGGCATCGTAGCTGTATGTGTTACCGCCAGCAGCAGTTACCGCATGTGGACGGTGGCTATTGTACTGGTAGTCACCTACATCCGATTTATGGGTGATATTACCCAAGGTATCGTAAGCGTAGGTTTTGGTTTCCGTTAGGTTCTCACCCACCGTAGTACTGACGACTGTAGACGTTTTTAGACGGTCCAGTGCATCGTAAGTGAAACTTTCTTCCACTTCTGCAACGAGGTCTGCACGTTGAGTAACGTTGTTTAGCTCATCGTACTGGTATTCCAGATCACGCAGTTTAGCGAAGTTAGCAAACGCCGTTTGTTGACGTAACAACAGACCATTGGATGGGTCGTAGTTGTACACCGAGCTTAGGCCATTACCGTGCAGTTCACGGGCCAAACGACCTTCAGCATCACGCTCTTTCGCTTGCCAGAAAGTGACGTAGTTTTGGTCCTGAATCAGCGACTGGTAGTCGTTGTAGTATTCATCGTTGCTACCTGGTGCCCAGTAACCTGCCAATAGCGCTTCACGGTAAGCCGTTTCCGCTACATTCAACAGGATATCGCTGGCATCCATCAGTGCCTGCACATCCATCAACAATAGCTGTGCCGCTTCATCCACTTCGGCCGCAATGGCAGTGAGGTTATCGATCGCCTGACCGTTCAATACCAGCAGTTCTAGTGCACCATCACTGTTATCGTCGGTGATATGCACTTTACCGTTGGTCGCGACTAAGCTGTTCTCCAGAGTTTTATCTGAGAAGCTGGTTGCAACGGTGGCTAGCTTAGCGCCATCGATTTTTAGGATGTAGTAGCTTGGCAGTAGGATCGGTGTAACCACATCACCGTGGATTAAGATAATACGCTCACTCTCGGTGCGGCTATCTTCCAATTTAAGGTATTGCGAACCATCGAGGCCTTCAAGCAGGGTAAAGCTATCACCGGCATTAAAGGCCACCGGTAAATTCGGTAGGTCTGCCGCTTGGGTGCTATCTAGCTGATCGCGGTAAGCGTTTGCTGCCGCAATAAAACCATCGGCGACTAACAGGGTGTTATAGGCTTCTGCCTGAAGTTCTTGGGCATCACGGATCGCGGTTTCTAGCAGTGTTTCTAAATGAGTAACCGTGTAATCATCAATCTGACCACGTAGACCGCGCACCGCTTGAAGGTAACCTTCTGCGGTGTATAGGTTCTCTGTCACAAAGCCTTGTGGACGTACCAGTTTCTTAAGACGACTGTATTGGTCGTACTCGGTACTGATGGTTAAGACTTTGCTATCCGCTTCGGTCGTTGCATCTTGCAGACGGCCTAAAGAGTCGTAAACAAAGGTTTTTTGGTAGCCATCGGCCCCAGTTACTTTGGCAAGTTTGCCGATACCATTGGCAGCAGTATCGTACAGCCAAGTGCTAATGCCTTCTGGCTCAGTACGTTGCGTCATACGACCCAATACGTCGTATTGCATCTCGCTGATCTGACCTTTAGCGTCGGTCTGTTTGATCAGTTCGCCATAACCGTTGTAGTCGTAACTCCAGACACCCATATCTGGGTCGTTCATGCTGGTCTTACGGCCTAGTAGGTCATACTCGATAGTAACGACGTTGCCTGCACTGTCCGTGGTTTGGATCAGGTTACCTAGGGCATCGTATTGATAACTGATGCTGGCGCCTTCCGGCTCCTGCACAGAGATCACTTTACCTAGGGCATTGGTAATAGTGGTTTTAGCATGACCTTTGGCATTAATCGCAACAGTCGTCAGGCCGTTGTACTGAGTAGAAACAGCGCTAATGGTACCGTTGACACCCGGTTCTTCCGCTTTAATTAAGCGGCCCATATCATCAAAGGTACTTGTTGCCCAGTAAAGCTGCAGGGCATCGGCGTAGTAAGCACGGCTGACTTTTTCAACTTGACCTAGGCTATTGTATACCGTGTCTTTATACACCGGCTGAGCGTTAAAACCGATGGTGACCGTACGTAGTTTACGGTTAAGGCTGTCGTAATATACTTCTGCGGGCGCACTACCGTCTGTTTGACTGACCACACAGTAAGTCGCACCTGCAGGAGCGTGGGCACATTGACCACTACCGATCCAGTGGCGAGTTACGGTAGAGGTCGTACCGTCTGCACGAATCTCTTTGGTTTGGTTACCAAAGCTATCGTATTCCCAAGTGGTGGTGAGGCCATTAGGACCGGTTTGACTGGTCAATACGCCGTAACGGCCATCGGTGACTTTACTGTCGCTATGACCCAATGCGTTACTGCTACTAATTGGGAACTGACCGTTGGCATCGAACTGCGTGCTGGCACTACGAGCAACAGTTTCACTCGCAGCCGTTGTTGATACCGCGGTTTTGTTACCGTAATCGTCGTAGGTTGTGGTGGTCGCCACTTCCATAGTCGTACCCGGCTCGATAATCTCTTTGGTCAAGAATCCGGTTGTAGGGTCATACTCAAACGCAGAGTTACGGACTTTAGTAGAGCCATCCGCATGTTCATGGGTTACCGATACTTTCTTTAGACGGCCTAAGTGCCATTTAGCGGTATCGTTATCGTAGGTGTTTACGGTTATTTTGCTGTAGGCTTCACCTCCAGCAGTAGTTATTTCTTTGATCCAACCTACGTTACCGGAACCATCATACTGAGCGTTTTGTATATTCTTGGTACTAACCAAAGAACCATCACGCTCATAACTTTGTTCTACACTGTCTGTAATATAAGGTGCAAAGACTCTTCCATTATGGCTAGTCAGAGATGCATGCTGACTTTCTGCTTTGTTGATCAAAGTTCCATCAGCAAGGAAGGTCTCAGTTTTAGTGACCATACCAACATAGGGGAAGCTTTGATTGTATTCGGTACGAACTTTAGTGCCGGTACTTTGATCGGTTTCTTCTATCCAAGCAAAACCCAAGTAACCACGGCCTAATTCGTTAACCTTAGCGCCACCGTATTGGTAAGTGGTCTCGCGCGTACCACCTACGCCGTTATCAGATGTAACCGTTTTAACGAGGTAGGTGCCGCGTAGTTCCTTCTCAGGGTAGCTATTACTCTCGTTCTGGTTTGGGTAAACACTGCTATCTAGGATAGAAGCATAAGCCCAAGACGTTGTAGTGTTATTGGTGATCGATGTCACCATATCTAACTTGGTTTTAGAATGATTAGCGTAGGCGCTTACACTGGTAAAGTACGAGAAACCGTCTTTGGAGCCCAAGAAAATATGCCCTGAACTAGGTGCCAAATCAGGGATACCATCATTGTTAATGTCTTTGATATGGAGAGTTTTACCGTTTTGTACAATTCTAACAGGATTGGTAAAACCATTTGGGTAGGTGTCATAACAACTCCCCTGTGGGTAAGCGCCATAAATGTTCCACCCACTTGAACCGTCACGGCCTGTTTTTTGTGGCGTAAGTCCACCATTTGACTTGCCTATCGCTATTTTTGGGGTATCGCATGTCAACAAATCGAGTGATACTAAATAAGCATCATCGTATCCATCGCCATTAAAATCATAAGCCCCTTGTTTACGCCAGCCATAAAGTGCTTCTGAGCTGTATTTCGTGAAGCCTAAACCTGTAGAAAAATAGTTAGCACTGCTTGAAAAGCTAAGATCGGTTAAACCATCGCCATTATAGTCACCTAATGCCACCTCAGGCATAGAATATACTGTAACTGTTGGTGACCATGGATATTGTTGATATGGCGTTCCGACTTTAGGAATGTTGCTAATTACTAATGATTCAGGTGCCGTACCTGAAGCATTTTGATATCGAACATAGAGTTTTGCCTTAGATTCTCCTGCACTGGCAATACGATATTCATCCTTGATACCGTCACCGTTAAAATCTATGGCGTATGAATCTTTTTTACTATTCGTAATCGGCTTAAATTTATCCCAGCCTATAGTGGTTTCAGGTAAACAACTGCCATCTGCCGCGCATAGTTTCAGTGCGGTTAGTTTATCCGGCCGGTCTGTTTGCGCTTCGAAAGTAAAAGTCCAGTTTTGAACCGCTTGGTTATTAGCAAAGGTTTCAATTTTACTTAAACGTTTACTACTCTTCAGTTTTGAACCTGCTAGCGTAGTCGCAGGCAGATCACTGATATCGGAATAGCTGAACTCAACCTTGTTCTGGCCATTAGGGCCATAAGAGATGTAGTCCGGTACAAACTCGGAGTTGGCATTAATCTCAGTGTATTTGAAATTGATACTATTGCCGCTGACCGAGGTATCGCTAATTTTGTTAACCGCATAGTTAAGTACGGTCGATTTTCCTTGCGCCTCTATACGAGAGTCCGCAGTATTACCGAACTCCATAATCTGACCGGCTTTGGTCCAAACCTTAAACCATGCAGGGCCATTACCGGCACTGCCATACGAAACAATTTTACTAAAGGTCTCAACTTCCGTACGGTATTCAGTGCCATCCTGACCATTCGTACCTGAAACTGGGATTAAACGCTTACCATCAAGGCAGTAATTATCTGAATTATCTAACTTAACTTTACGATTCTTACCATCTTGCGCCAACGTTGAACCACAGCGATGCACTAGGGAAACGCCAGTTAAATTCCACCCCATACCTAGCAAACCATTGCCTGTCTGACTGCTGTAATTTAGGGAGAACATTGGTTCCATACCAGCCACACCCGGTGGAACGGCGATCGGAATGCTGTATCTAGCAGCACCATCACTAATATCTAATTTACCATCGATATAACCCACAGCATCGGTTGATGCTGGTGTAGCCAATGCAGGTTGTAGGGCTGCGGCGGTTAATAGCGCACCAATGCTGACGCTCTTTAATAGAGACGTAGCTGCTGTAGGCTTTTGGGGCTCAGCGATAGATTTAACTACATTTGAGCTGGGTAGTCTTTTAGACAGCGTAGGCATGGCAATTCCTTTGCGGTACGTTTTTTGGTTTTAAATGGTTTGGTTTAAACGTTCTGTTGGTTTGGCGGGGGTCAGAGTAAAACCCTGCTAAATTAACCTTTGCTAGCCACCAACTCTAAACCTATTGGTGGCAAGAGGCTTCGATCAGAGTTTTACTCTGACCCCGAAGAGCCTGCTGACCCCGAAGAGCCTGACCCCGCCGACCCCGTATCGGCAACGCGTTTTTGTAAGCGTTCGGTGCGCGCTTGAAGCTCGTCGAGCTCTTCACGAATCTGAAGGGTGCGTTGATCTGCAACGACTTGCGTATTTTCACGATCAGCACCTTGTGCGGCATCTAATTTAGCCACCAGCTGATTCAGCTCGTTGATACGTTGTTGACGCTCCTCAGCACCTGCTGAAAGCTTTTTAGCTTCTGCAAGCTGCGCTTCGATTGCTGCAGCTTGAGGTGTAGTAGAAGGTTTGGACTGTTGCGTTGAAGCGGTGTCTGAACGCGGCGGTTCTGGAAGTTGACCAGGCGCTACCGTAAAGGCATCACGACCTGAATGATATTCGGTCTTAAGCGGTGCTTCTTGGAAAGGATTAAAAAGAAATAAAATCAGCGCCAACGCTACGACAGCAGCAGCGATTATGTAGGCACGATTAGAGGAGATAAAACTATCTGATCCCTGATTTAACGACATTGTACAGTCCGTGACAATATAAAAGGTTTGAGCAATTTAAGCACAGAATGGGGTCGGGGTAAACTTAAATGATAATAGTTGTTATTAGTCGAATGCGGTTAGTCCGGAGTCCGAATGGGGTCAGAGTATGCGATTGGGGTCAGAGTAAAACCCTATTAAACAACTCGTTACCAACCACCAGCTCATAACCAACTGATGGCTAGCAGCTTCTGACATAGTTTTACTCTGACCCCAGACCTACAATCGAGTAAAAACCACCGCCCCTTGAACAAATCCCTCTTGCTCTAGCTTCGATAAATCAAGCTGTTCTATAACGATCAAAGCGCGCTGGAACATCGGGATACTCGACATCAGTTTATTAAAATCTACTTTGTTAAATTCGACTCTAATCACACCCGGTGCGCTTTCTTTCATCGCATCAGGCCTTAAGCCTCGACGATTAAAAATCTGCCTTAACTCTTGGTCTGTTAATAAACCAGAGCTTTGCTTACTCACGGCCGGATAACGATTTATCTCTGCATTGATCTTTTCTATATCTACAAGCTGCTCTTCTAAGCCAGCTGATTGCGCCCTTAACTTGGATAGTTGGGTATATTGCATAAGCATGACCACAGCTAACAACACTGGCGCAAGAATAAGCCCCCGCATCCAAAGGGGCAGGCCTTTACCAAGCAAGCGATACATGATGCTCCTCCCCTTGCTGAGTTTGCTGCAGTCGCATGCCATTCTCTGGTTCAAATGACTCGATCTTGTTGCCACTATGAATTAACGTGAGAAGTTGCTCACGATTGGAGTAGCGAAAAGATCTAATCGTGCCAGTAGCATTGCCCCCTATCTGCTGCCCCAATAGATTTAATCCTTGAAGAAGCGCACTAGGTTGAGCCGCTTGTTTACGTTGTAGCAAAGCCTGCTGTAACTGAAAGTTAGGATCCACTTTCCGAGCGTCTGGCAACACCTGCTTAAACATCTGATCAATACGTTCACTCTGGGCTGTGATCTGTTGCTGTAAACGCCTCTGTTCCACAAAACCAAAAGCGACGTTAATTATCATAACCGTCGTTAATAAACAGGCGGCGATGGCAAACATTTTTTGCATTTTAATATCGCCGGCTTGCTTTTTTTTCTGCTGCGGGACCAGGCTATCAATCCATTTGCCTTGCCACTCGGGTGGGACTGAAAGATCAATATCGACCGGTGCGCTTTCTGTACTGGTCTCAAGCACTGTTTTGATAAATTCAGTCGGGCCAGAAGCATTTAACGTCCCGGAAAGTAAGCAACGCTCACCTAATTGGGCAGATTGTGGCTCGCTGTAAAAACCATTGGGGTTGTATTCCCATAACAGACTGTAATCGGGCCTTAATAGGTCTATATGGAGATTAGATTCCTGTAAAAAGTGCATCCAGCGTTGTAGCCAACGGCTGTTACACACCCACACTGCATAATGATCAGCTTGGCCGGTTACCTTTAGCAAAGGGAAAAAGCTCACGTCATCTAAAGGCTCGGTAATTAGAGGTTCAATTTGGTAAGGAATGGACTTAATCGCCTCACGGCTTTTTTTAGGTAGATGGACCCAATACGTCGGGCAAGCCTCTCCTGGAAGGTATAATCTCACTTCTGCTTGAGGATACGTTTGCAGTGCCAGACGGAGCTCTTCAACGCCAGTGATGACTCCGCTATCAGATTTGCTACCCCCTTTACCCCCTTTACCCCCTTTACCCCCTTGGGCAAATAGGTACCATTGCCCTGAAAGGTCTTCATTCGGGTACGGGGAACTTATACAGACGACCAGTCTATCCATCCTTGTTTACTCGCTTGTAGATTTTAGCCTGACGGCTATCCAGCCTGATAAAGATACGACGCTGCTTAACACTTCGCCCATAACTAACTTTTAAATCAGCTTTAAAGAAATTCGATTGCAAACCAAAAGGCATCGCGGTTATTTTGGCCCTATCCTCTTCAGCAAACTGACTGAAAAAATCATCTAATGAAAGATAACCCTCTTCGGGCCGTTGCAACAGTATGCTTTCTGCTGTCGATTTATCCACGATACCTAAGCTATAAGCGGCTAGTACGTTGGGATTCTGCAGCGTATTTACATTGATTTTATTGCCAGAACCTATAGGCAAAACACAGGTACTACCTGTTATCTTGCTTTTCGCATCTGCAGATATATCCAGCAATAAAAGATCGTCCATACCCATCAATGGCGCATCCGCTACAACTTGACCTATACCCGATTGATCTTCTTTACCATACGGCCCTGATACCGCCGAGTTTGGGTCTACCCAATCTTTTATCTGCTCAATCAATTTTCGCTGATCCGTAAGGTTGACCTCATCCAGATCCAACAGATTTCTAAGACGAGAGACTTCTTCGGACTCAAGCCCTTTACCCGCTCGTTCTTCTACCTGATCAGCAATCAGGTTTAAATTAAAACAGCTTCGCATATCAGTGATTGAGATCTGAATTCCCCCTCTATCAACGGGGAAGCTACTAGGTTGTGCCCAAGCCTGTTGTAGGTTAACCGTCGGTTCAGTGGTTAAAGGCTTGAGCAGTAATAAAACGCGTTGTTCAGCAGCACTAAGATAACGGTTGGCCTGTACGCTGTTATTAAAATTTTGGGTTAGATAGATACCCAACTGGGTTTGTTCCGACACTGCTACCGCAGTAATCGAGACCAAACTGGCCACAATCAATACCAGAATCAAGGCTGCACCCGACTGTCGATCTACGCGCTTAACCGAAGCTCTAAGGTATGAATTCACAAGCCAACCTCAGATACAGGCAACTGAACCAGTTTTTCAATATGCCCTAAGGTAACATGCTCAAACTGAATTTTAACCGCCTCAGGGAGGGGTACTGCTTGGTTAGCAGACACCGTAGTTCGCAACTGTTCCTGCCATTGCCCCTGATAGAAAAAGTTTATTTTTACATCTGTAACAGGTGAAATCAGAGTCGCTGACCGCCAATCACCCTCTTTATAACCATCTATGACCGGATTTACTTCACGAATAAGCCGCTGTTCTTCGACACGATATCGAACCAAACTGGGTTTCGTGCCTCTTTCAAAATCCCCTGCTTTTACAAATTGAATAAGGTACCGATAGTGCCCATCAGTGGTACTGAGCGGATCAACTCGTTGAAAGCCATTACCTACAGGCGCTTTATAATTGCGCTGTGCAATTTGGGTAAAATCCTGTTCTAAGATCACCAGCCCTGTCTGCAATCCAATTAAGGCTTCATTTCGGGTCTCTAGTTTGTCTGCACTGTTTAAGGATTGATTGAGAATAAGCGTGGTTATAGCGCCCACAGCAGAGAAAAGTGTAATCGCGATAAGCAGTTCTAATAAAGTTAACCCTGACTGCCGAGTGTGCGGACTAAGGTGTGACATGACTAAAAAAACCTGTCAGCGCGTAACTTCGCTCCGAGTCTTGTGATTCGGATTGACGCTGCACCTCTATATCCACCCTAAACAATCCAGTCTGGGTCGTTTCCTCAACTCGCCCTTCCCATACAAACAGGTGATTACCCATTTTAGCTTCGCCCGAATCTTTAGTTAGACGCAGTTGCGGGGGCGCTATAGCATATTCAACCAGCCGATTTTCCGCTAATAGGTTGGCCATAAACTGAGTTTCTAATCGCGGCTGAATCAGCAGTGCCTGATTGTGAATTCTCATTAAAGCCACAAGGGCAACCGCAATAATTGCCATCGCCACCAGAACTTCGATCAATGTCATGCCTGATTGCTGCCTAGCTTGAAACATCAAACACACCGTTCCCTGAGCTTACAATACACTGCTCGCTATTATCCTTTGCTAAACAGAGTTCAAACTCAGTCACTAACCCTTCAGGAACACACTTAATAGCGGGAAACTGCTCTGCCAATTCGGTATAGGGCTCTTTATAGGTAATCTGTCTTTGTTGCTGCACTTTGAATGACTTTTCTACCTGCCATTCCTCCTGAATAAACTGCAGCAGTACAGAACGATCATTTTCAATAGAAACACCGTAAGGCAAGCCTGAGATAATTGCGTTATTTCTACACGCCTTAAGCAGCCCAACACTACGATTAACTTCTGCAGCTAATGATCTTTCCTGACTTGGGATGGATAACACGACAACGGTGACGATAATGCTCATCAACGTCAGCGAAACCAACAACTCTAAAAGGGTAAACCCTTTTTCCTTACCAGTTGCCAATATCTTGCGCCTGACCTTCACCACCTAACTGCCCGTCTGCTCCAAGGGAAAAGACATCATATTTACCGTGTTTCCCTGGTGACAGATACTGATAAGGGTTCCCCCAAGGGTCGGCTGGTAAACGTTTGATATAGCCGCCTTCGGTATAATTTTTCAGCGTCTTACCCGCAGGTTTATTCACTAAAGCTTCCAAACCTTCGTCTGTTGTGGGAAAGCTAAAGTTATCCACTTTATACATATCGATAGCCTGCTCTAACACCGCCAAATCAGCATGTACCTTTTTCACCATGCCTTTATCTTGAGTACCTAACACATTCGGTGCTACCACTGCTGCCAACAAACCTAAAATCACCAACACAACCATGATCTCTAGGAGTGTAAATCCGTTTTCGCGTTTTCTAAGCTGGGTCTTAGCTTGCATATCTGTCCTTCGCCTTTACATCAACGTCATATTATTAAGTTCTAAAATTGGAAGGAGTATCGCGAGTACAATCGCGAGTACGCATCCGCCCATAATCAATATCAATAGGGGTTCAAAGAGTGTGAGTGCCATTTTTATGCGCTCTTCTAATGTCCCTTCCATCATCACTGCAGCACGCTTGAATGATGATGCTAATTCTCCACTTTTTTCACCGTTCTCAACTAAACAACGAAACATTGGAGGTGCTTCTGTCGTATCGAACGCTTTAGCGATGGAAGCACCCTGTTTTACTTGTTCATGAATATCACTTAGCTGATCGCGTAAAACTCGGTTCTCTATTACCTGTGTCGCTACTTTCAATGCATCTAATAGGTTGATACCACTGGATAAAAGAATGGCCAAAGTACGAGATAAACGCGCAAAGGCGATCAACGTTAGATAGCGCCGAAGAATTGGTAAGCGCAAAAATAAGCTATCTATTTTGTAACGCACACTTTCATATTTTAAACACCACCCCAATAGAACAAGACCGAGTGCGATAACAGCCAAAATGGCCATCCAATAATCGTTTAAGAATCTACTCACAACGATTAAAAACTCTGTCAGCGCCGGTAAGGTTTGGCCGGCATGGTTAAATTGATCGACAATTTTAGGGACCACATAAGACATCAACACAAAGATAACGCCTACAGCGACCAAGGTTAAAATGGCCGGATAAGCCAATGCCATGCGAATACTGCTTTTAAGGGCACGGCTACTTTCCAAATAGTCAGCCAATCTTTCCAAAACAGCAGATAGAGCTCCTGATTGCTCACCGGCAGCCACCATAGAACGATATAACCGAGAAAAAACCGCCGGTTGCTGTGCCATAGCATCAGATAAAGAGTGGCCTTCCATAAGCAAAGACCGTAAGCCTAAGGCGCAACGTTTAACTCTGATATGACTTTGTTGAGAGGAGAGTGCCAACAAGGCTTCGTCGATTGGGATGCCCGCTTCCAACAAAACGGCAAACTGACGAGTAAATTCAGTTAATTCCAGATGATTTAAGCTACTCCGATGCAGAGTAATGCCTTTTACAGCTTTAATTTTCCCGAGCGCTATTGTGACAGGATATAACCCCTGTTCACGAATCAGTTGCCGTGCATGGCGTTCGGAATCTGCCTGAATAACGCCACGCTCTTTATCTCCAGTAGGGTTAATCGCAACATAATCAAACGCTGCCATTACAAACTCCTAACCGTACGGAGCACTTCGGTTAAATCAGTAACCCCAGCTTTAACCAAGTTTATCGCTTGAGCCTGTAAGGTAGCCTGCTCTTTGTTTAATAGGTTACGCAGTTGTTCTTCCGGTTGATCATGATGCAATAAGCGCGCAGTTTGGTCATCCAACACCAACAACTCGTATATCCCCTGACGGCCGGAATAACCGCTATGACCACAATGATTACATCCTTCTGCTTTGTAGGCATTAAACCCGTCCACACCATCAAAGCCCAAACTCTCTAGATCGTCTTTGGCGTATTTAACTTCGGTACGACAATGAGTGCACAATTTACGCACCAATCGCTGAGCTAAAACCCCGCGAAGCGATGAAGCGATCAGATATGGCTCAACCCCTATATCTAATAAACGGGTCACTGCGCTCGGTGCGTCATTGGTATGCAAGGTGGAAAGGACCATATGCCCCGTTAAACTGGCCTGTACTGCAATTTGAGCCGTTTCAATATCGCGAATTTCACCGACCATCACAACATCAGGGTCTTGACGCAGCATCGCTCTCAAGCCACCAGCAAAACTCATCCCAGTTTTACTATTTACTTGGGTCTGCCCTATGCCTTGTAGCTCATACTCGATCGGATCTTCCACCGTTAGGATATTACGGCTGCTCTCATTTAACAGGGAAAGGCCAGCATAAAGTGTTGTCGTTTTACCCGAGCCTGTTGGTCCTGTTACTAGCAATATCCCATTAGGCTGTTGTAATAGCCGAGACAATGGTTTTTGTATTGCCTGAGGGACGCCAAGGTGGTCAAAGTCCAGCTGTACACTTTTCTGATCGAGAATACGCATCACCACCCTCTCGCCATAAGAGGTAGGTAGTGTTGAGACGCGGACATCAACCGGACGACCGGCAATTCGAACGGTAATACGACCATCCTGCGGAATACGCTTTTCAGCAATATCCAGCTTCGCCATCACTTTAATACGTGAGATTAATAGAGGAGCCAAACGACGATCAGGGGTCAAAACCTCCTGTAAAACACCATCCTGACGCAACCTAATCGAAACACTTTGTTCATAGGTTTCAACATGTATATCAGATGCTTTACGCTTTAATGCCTCAGCAAAGAGACCATTAATCAATCTAACGACCGGCGCGTTTTGCTCTTGTTCGAGTAGATCTTCATGCTCAGGTAGCTCATCGAGCAACTGGCTGAGATTAACATCATCTACAGAGACCAAATCCAACTCTAAGGCGGTACTATCGTCAGCAAAAAAGCGCTCCGCTTTATTGAGTAACTGTGTATTTTCGATCTGCTCAAGGTGCAGACGATCCCCGAGTGTTGCTCTTTGGATCTCCAAAATCACTTCGGGCTTAGTTTGATCGGTATAAAACAACGAGCGCTCGCCTGCATCTGACACCGGCAGAAGCAGTACTTGATGTTCTTTTACATAGGCAAATGATAAATCCATCCTTGATCTACCTATTACATATCGCCAATCACATCAGATCGAGTCGGGCCAAACGCCCCCCATTCAGGCAGCACAGGCGCTTTCCGATCAGACATCAGGTTGATGCCTTTAGCCCCCATCATGAGCTGCTCAGCTTTGATATAGCGGTATTTATCCTGAGTTACCGTCTCAACTAGCTGGCTATCGCGCAAAATAGTCGGGCGAATAAAGACCATGAGGTTACGCTTACGATGCTGCGTTTTATCAGACTTAAAAGCGCGCCCTAAACCTGGGATATCGCCTAACACCGGAACTTTTGAGGAGCTTTCTTGAACATCATCATCAATCAAACCACCAAGAACGATAGTCTGGCCATCATCCACCAATACCGTGGTTTTAATCACACGTTTATTGGTAATAATATCTGAAGCGGATAAACCGCTGAGGGAAGATACTTCCTGCTCTATGGCTAACTGAACCGCATCACCATCGTTAATCTGAGGTGTAACTTTTAGCTGCACACCAATATCTTCACGGGTGATGGTTTGGAAAGGGTTATCGTTATTACTGCCAGCCGTCGAGCCGGTAATGATCGGTACCTCTTGCCCGACATGAATCATCGCTTCCTGGTTATCCATTGTCAGCAATGAGGGCGTAGAAAGAACATTAGAATCTGAATCAGCAGCAAGAGCATTCAGGAGGACACCAAAACTAACGCCGCCGGAATTATATCCTATACCCAATGTAGCTCCTTGACCGGAAAAGGCATCGGCTTTGTCGCTATCACTGCCTGTCAGCAACGCATTAGTAACATTAACGATACCACTATTGCTGTTACTGAAATTCACAGAACCTACAGGGATACTGCTATTTTGATCGTTCCCTTGGAATAACCACTGCACACCTAAATCTTTAGCTTTACTCTCAGCGATCTCAACAATAATGGCTTCAACTAAAACCTGTGCTCGGCGGATATCAAGCTTTTGAATAACCCCTTCCAACGTTTGAATCATCACAGGGCTACCAGACAAAATCAGTGAGTTTGTCTGGTCATGCGCTTCAATATTGATCTGATTATTACTGGCGAGGTTAGACTCTTTGCCGCCAGATTGAGAATCGACCATCGAGTCTCGCACGGTACCCAAAATACCAACCAACTCAGAAGCCTTAGCATATTTTAGGTAAACCACTTTAGTGTTCGCACTGGTCTCAACCTCTTGATCGAGATCTTTGATCACCTTTCTTAGGTAAGCACGCACATTTGCATCGCCACGTAATAACAAGCTATTCGTACGAATATCTGCCACGACACTAGGCGCTGAAATGCCACTATCTTTACCCTGTTTCATTTGGCTAATAAAACGCGTCAAAATACGCTCCATTTCAGCGGCAGCGGCATTTTCGAGTTTTACGACATCTAAAGTTTGCGTATCGGTCTGATCGACTCGAGAGATAATCTCTAGTAAGCGCCTTACATTGGATTCTTTGTCGGTAATCAACAGGATGTTAGATTCGGCATAAGGTGCGACTACACCCGTTTGTTTGTTAATCAGTGGATTAAGGATCGGAACTAACTTAGTCACATCAACATTATCAACCTGCACCACACGGGTAATGATACGTTCACTACGTTGAGGGCTACCTTTGGAATCAACATCGAGCCCTTCCAACTTCGCCCCTTGAGCTGGAATAACCTTCATAATGCCATTGCCCAAATCGACTAAGGCGTAGCCATTCACCCCTAATTGAACAAGGAATGTTTCAAATAGCTCATTCCGACTCAGTTCGCGGTGACTTCTAATATCAACTTTGCCCTTAACCCGTGAATCCACCACAATGGTTTTTTCGGTCAGTTTCGCAACGGTATCGATAAATTCCCTGATGTCTGCATCACGCATATCCAGTTGAAAACTTTCACTGGTAATGATCTCTTCTGACCAACTAGGCAACGATAGAAACAAGATAAGAAAAATAGAGAGAAGACGAGGCAGATGCATCCTTGTGCCTTTTACTAATTAATAACAAGTTCAATGTTATAAGGTTGATTGTTCCGTAACATCTCAAGTTTTACGTTGGTCTGCGAAGTCAATGCTTCGGCAAACGCTTGAGTGTCCATTTCTGATAGCGGGCTATTATTCACCGAAATAAGCTTATCTCCAAACTTAAACGGCATAATAGTGAAAAATCGAGGATCTTTACCCGGCAAGATACTTTGTCCTTGCGCAACTGTACTTTCAAACCTGACATAGTGATTCAAACGACTGGGGTTTTTCTTTACCTCAGCCAACACCTGCTGCATAAACCGTCGGCTCTGCTTGTCGGAAATAGTCACCACCACCCGATTATCAGAGCGAACTTCGACAATCTGTTCAGTTGGTTTTCTTTCCTCTACTTCTATAACTGTTTCCTGGCCCTCGCGTTCAAACACCACCCTATTTGATGAAATGCTTAACACACGCACCGTTTGGGTCATATTAAGAAAATCGCCCTCTTTAAGAGATTCAGAGATACCTGAATGGCGAAGCGTAACGATGGAGCTGCCCTGAGTTGCCGCTAACAGCCCCATGATCTCAACGTTTAACGGCGGTAGAGGTTTAGTAAGGTTCTTCGGTTTTACAGGCTTAATAACAGGAGAAGCATTTTGCACTTTCCCAAAAAGTGCCTGACGCTGGATACCAGAAGCCACCTGATCAGCAGAAACTGGTTTATTGGGAGTCGATGTAACAAGTTGTTCGGAAGAAAGCTCATACTTGGGAGAAAACAGGCTTATTCCTCTATACACAGCTAAAACCGAGACAAGCGCCACGATTAGCCAAAGAAGATAAACCAACAGCTGCTGAGACTTCATCCATCAAATCCATTTTGAGTTGGAACTACTAGTTCAAATTGCTAGCTGGCTATTGTGCCTGACAAACAGGGTCAGGGGCAAATGGGGACTGAGGTCGAGTGTGCGACTGGGGTCAGAGTAAAACCCCATTAAAGCTAAAAATTAGACCTGGCTAATTAAACAGCAATGATTACCCGACAAGCGTTTTACTCTGACCCCAAAAAATACTGACCCCAAAAAATAGAGTTGGAACTACTAGTTCAAATTGCTAGCTGGCTATTGTGCCTGACAAACAGGGGCAGGGGCAAATTGCGACTGTGCGACAGGGGTCAGAGTAAAACCCCATTACATAAACCAAAGCTAAAAATTAGACCTAACCAACTAAATAGCAATGATTACCCGACAAGCGTTTTACTCTGACCCCAAATATCAATAGCAATGATTACCCGACAAGCGTTTTACTCTGACCCCAAAAAATATACTCTGACCCTAAATATCCCTAAACATCCCTAAATATCCCTAAATATCTTTATTTTGTTTTGCTCAGATATTTCAAAACTTCTTCAACCCAATGATCGTACTTACTGATACTTGAATATCCATCAGGTTCTTTATAGTCCACTTTATATCTCTCAGCTATGGTATTTCTCAAAATCAACCAGCTATCATCTTCAATATAAAATCGTTCCCAACAAACCCCTCCAGACATGCCCGAATCAAATTCACCTTTTGAAAACAGATCATTTAATACTTCCACACTTGGAAAATATCCAGACTTTACAATGAGTAACATTAGGCTGGGAATTTGCTCCAGCAAATCCGCAGGTACATAACCAAGATCTTGCGGTATTTCCCCAAATGGAGCAATTTTAATATTTTTCATACCTTGTCCTTAATTTATTTTGGAAGCATCAAGTTAGGCCCTACAGTAATAGGATCAACATTCACTTCACCAATTGCTTCTGAGCCAAAAAGAACATACTCATGAGATGTACCTGGAACGCGATTAAACAGTTCATCATCAAATGCAACAAACCAACTCATATCTTTATTTCGGTTACCACCGTAAAACATAGCTGAAAGCTCACTCTGTGTATATCGAACTTCCCATGGTGCAATATCCGTAGCATAAAACCCTGCAGGCCTTGTAAAGCCACCAGTGCCAAGACCTCTGAAAGGAGGGGTAACAAAGGCAGTTTTTGAACCAAAGATACTTAATGCCGCTACTCGATCTGTATAATGGTAAACAACTCTCTGGGAATCATGATCACGCTCAATAGCTGTCTGTAAAGCAACCCTTTTTTCTTCGAGAAGCTTATTCATAACAGGGGCATTAAGAGCAATAAAGTCTTTCAACTCTTCACTTAACCCATACCCTAACCCTGCTCCAACTAAGCCAGTTAAGATATGATTGTAAGCGCTATACCCAACGGCGGCTCCTGCAGCCCCACTTCTTGCAACATAGCTTAGCCCAGGTGAAAAACTTACAATCGCAAAATAGCCCGAAGGATCTGTAGCATTAGCGGGGTCAATATTGGCATATAGATATTTATGAAGGGTTACAGGATCATCACTCCACCCCTTAAATTCATCCATCTGCGTAAACCGCCCAACACCCTGATCGTAATACCTTGCACGAAGATAGTACTGATCCAAGCCAGCGTCATACTGCTCACCGGTATACAGATAGCTGTTGTCCGTCGATCCGGTCTGGTTTAGTAGTTCACCGAAGGCTTCATAGTTGTAGCTATCGCTTTGTACGCCAGTGCCGTCGGTTAAGAGACGAGTCGAACCTAAGCCATCGTAGTGATAGGTGTTAGTCGCACCATTACGGTTTTGACTTAGCAGATCATCGCCGTAGAAATAGCTTACGTTATCGCTTGGTGTTTGCTCCAACACCACTTGAGCGTAATCACGGTTGCTATCGATCTGATAGATGGTTTGACCTGCCGTATCGGTTTTTCCAAAACGGATACCATCTGGGTTATAGCGATATTCCGTTTGCTCACCTGCTTGTGTAACACGAATCAGCTGCTGACGATCGTTATAGTCGTAGGCTTTAACTTGACCATCTAAGGTTTCGGTCAAGGTATTGCCGTTATCGTCGTAGGTGTAAGTTGTTCCGCCTTGCTGTTCAATTCGATCATTCAGATCGTAACTGTATGCCGTCTGGATACCATCGACCGTTTCGTAGGTACGATTACCGACTTTGTCATACTGGTAGCTCGCGGTGTAATTACCATTAAGAGCATCAGTAATGCGCTCTTCCGTTAGACGGTAAAGCAGATCATAGTCGTACTCGGTGGTACGACCATTAGCTTCACTGATCTGCTCACGTCTACCGGTCGTATGTAGCTGGTATTCAAAGCTGTTTAACAGAGCACCATTCAGATCGTAATGACTTAATAGGGTCAGCCTATTTAGATCATCGTAGTTATACGTGGTACTTGTACCATTACCGTAGCTGATAGAGGTGCGATTACCGACATCATCATAACCATAAGTAGTTGTGCCGCTGCTATCGGTAACCGTTTCTAGGCGATTAAGGTTATCGTAGCTAAAGCTTTGCTCCAGCTGCAGATTATTTAAGCTATCAAATACCCGTAGTGATGTACGGTTACCGACATTGTCATAACCATAAACAAAACGGGTTTGATCTGGCTTAACCTCTTCGCTTAAACGATTACGGTTGTCGTAGTGGTAGTACCACTCCCCTTCAGCATTGCGTGCATAGGTACGATTACCAGCGTCATCATAGCTGTAGCTGTCGTAACTGCCATCGGCATAATCGATACGCGTCAGACGATTCATCAGGTCGTAACTGAAGGTTTTCAGCTCACCGTTAAAATCAGTATGAGTATGCTGATTGCCATTGGCATCATAGGTAAAAGTCTCTACCTGGCCCAACGGTAAGGTTCTTGAGATAACACGTCCTAGGCTATCGTAAGCCCATTTAGTCGTTCGACCTTCGGCATCCGTTTGAGTCAGTTTGTTGCCGACTTCATCGTAAGTGAAGGCTGTTTCACCGAGTAACGCATCTGTCACTTTGGTCAAACGACCTAAAGTGTCATACGCATACTTAGTGGTGACATCCGCCTGATCATGCGCTTCTGTACGTTTACCCTCAGCATCCAAAGTCGATTCCATCTCACTCAAATCGTGATAGATGGTATGAGTGCGCTGATCTAAGGCATTGAATGTATAACGGGTAGTACGACCAAGCGCATCAGTCTCCTCGATCAGATTGCCGTTGTTGTCGTAAACAAAGTGATGACGTTTCTGATCGGCATTCTCCACCCAGATTCGACGCCCCGCTTTGTCATAACCGAAGGTGGTGCGATTGCCATTCGCATCGACTTCAGCCGAGACGCGACCCGCACGATCGTACTCTGTGCGCATTTCGGTCAGATCGGGATAAACCGTTAACACTAAACGATTTAGCTTGTCGTATTCATAACGCGTTTCACGGTTTAACTGATCGGTATCGGTTAGCTTATTACCTTCGAGATCATAGGTACTGTGTGTACTCGTACCATCCGGGTAATGAATTGCCGTTAGACGGTTATAGAGATCGTACTCATAAGTCGTACTTTGGTTATTAGCATCGATCGTAACAACTTGATTACCTAGCGCATCATATTCTGTACGTGTGGTCGTACCATCTGGGTAGTTTGTCGCAATCAGCTGATTACGCGCATCATACTCATAGGTCGTTACCTCATTTACTAAGCTGCCGTCGGCTAAAGTACGCTCCATACTTTCAGTGAGCACATTGCCGTTTTCATCGTAGCTGTAAGTGGTGATATCACCTTCTGGGTTAGTTTCTGTTAGCTTATTGCCATCATCATCGTATGTGTAGGTTGTATCATTGCCTAACATATCCCGAGACAAACTAACTAAACCATCACCATTGATATTATTACCTGCGACATTGCCATCAGGGTCTTTAACCGTAAGCAGATTACCAAAGGCATCGTAGCTATTTACGTAAGCAGGGTTGTTGTTGGAATCAGTAATGGTGAGTTCCTGACCGCGGCTATTATAGGTAAAGGTAACGGTATTACCTTCGCCATCCGTTTGGGTCAGTTGATCATTACTACTGTTGTAAGTCGCTGTTTCGACTTCACCTAGATCATTAGTTTTGCTGAGTTGGTTACCGCGTTCATCATAGACGAAATCAGTACGCTCATCTAAAGCATTGACCTGTGCCGTTACATTGCCACGCTCATCGTAGTAGTAGAATGTGGTATTACCGAGTCGGTCTGTGACTATCGACTGACGACCCGCAATATCATGGTTAAATTCAGTACGGTTACCTTCACCGTCGTCCTGCGCAATCAAGCGACCGCTGTCATCATAGATATTTTTCACCACGGTACGACCAAGAGGATCGATAATATCCAACAAGCCATGATTGCGGTTGTATGTGAAGGTTGTATCGTTTGCCAACGCATCCGAATAGGTACTCAGATTACCGCTACCATCATAGTGGTAGTATTGGCTCTGACCTTTAGGATCGGTAATTTCGGTAATACGCCCCTTACTATCACGGGTAAAGGTGATCGCTTTGCCGCTAGAGTGGAAAATACCATCGTTGGTGTAAGTCAGTGTGTGACCATTTGGATCAACCACTTTTTCCACACCAAAATTCTGATTTAATGTATAGACGTAACCGGTACGCGTTGTCAGTTGGTAACGATCTGGATTTACAGGCTCAGTAAAGCTCTGTTTATCCAATAAGGTGCCATTTTCATAGCGAGCAGAATTATAGCCTAATGCCTCTAACGTTGACTGTGTATCACCCGTAGGTTCAAACACAAGCTCAACATCTTTAACCACTTGGAACGTGTTACAACGTGGGCTGACCTGCATCTCAAACCGCTCTACGTCACCATCAGGCAGAGTCACGCTGATAACTGGCGCACCTTGCGGCTCGATACAGAAATCGGTCATTACGTTAAATGGACCATAACTTATTTGGTTAATCGTCCAAAATTTACCTGGTGTACGTGACTCTTCGACTTTTACGTCTTGATAGCCAACCGTCCAACCAAAGCCAAAGTCCAGATCAGAATAACGTCGACGACTGTCGTAGGTACGTGTGACTCGAAGTGGAATACCTGCCATAGGTACATTCAGGTCTTCAAAGGTGATGCTGAAGTTACCCACTTTCAGATCGCCATCGACCAAGACTGTGGTGCTATCTGACGTTTCTTTGCCGTTTAGGTCTTTTGCCAATACCAAAATATTGTACTGACCATTAATCAGCATACTTGGGTCAAACTGCGCTACCGCCTGTTCCAAAACGTTAGTAGAGCCCTCACCAATTTCCTGCCACTCCTGAGTACCTTTTGGAGCAATCAACACTTGATAGCTCGCAAGATTTTCATCCTGAATTGTGGCCACAACATCAACAGGTGCTGAGATCTGGCTATCTAGATCGGGGCTAATCAGTGTTACTTCTGGTGCTGTCGTGTCATTTGGATCGATAACGGCGAAACTGTCTGCCTCAGAGACACTTCCCTCTTGATCTGTAACTGTCACCTCGACTGGATATGTACCGATAGCACCCGCGACAACTGCAGCTTGGTTAAATTGATCCAGCTCGACTACAGAGCCATTCACTTTGAGTTCATAAGTCAACTCACCCTTACCACCAGATGTGAATACATTGATATAAACCGTTTCACCTGTATCAGGGTACTGCGGTGATATATCTAACATAACCGCTAATGGCTGTAGATCATCTGTAATCGTCAGGCTATAAGATTGATGGGTATAACCTTTGCCATCGGTAACAGACAGCGTTACATCATGGGAACCCACTTGATCAATCGTCGGCGTCCACACTACTAGACCATCTGCGGTAACACTCATCCCCTCTGGACCTGAAGCTAAACCAAAGGTTAGTGGATCATTATCCGCATCTTCAGCGGTCATTTGGTGCTGATAGATATAATCAGCCGTACCTGCTGTGTGAGGTAAATTAGTAATCACCGGATAGTTGTTATTCGCAGCATTAGCGTCAACAACGGCCAAGGTATAACTTTGGGTAACAATGGACTTGCCATCAGATACCGCGATAACAATTGCATGATCGCCAAGCTGCTCTTCTACAGGCTGCCATTGCAACAATCCAGTATCGCTTAAGGTCATGCCTGTTGGAGGTGACTCCAAGCTGTAAGTCAGGCTATCGCCATCAACATCACGCGCTATCACTTCATAAGTGTATGTTTCACCAATAAAGGCTGGAGATTGCGGAATACTGACAATTTCTGGGAAAGTATTTGATTCTGCAACAGCATTCACCGCTATACCAAAGCTTTGAATTGAAGCAGCGCCACGCGCATCTACCGCCCGAACCACAACAGTATGAACTTGGTTTTCCTGAATACTGCTAGGTACCCAAGATACTTGGTTACCAGAGAGGCTCATACCGTTAGGAGCATCTTCTAGGATAAAGCTGATGCTATCGCCATCAATATCAACAGCAGTCACATCATAGCTATAGGCTTTATCCACTTCGGCGCTAAGGCTCGGTTCACTTGTGATTACCGGTGGATTATTAGCTGATTCGTTTACGGGTAAGCTGAGCCTTTGAACATTAACGCCTCCGCGACCATCACTTACCTGTATTTCGACGATGGCTGTTGTACCAATCAGGCTGGCACTTGGTAACCAAGTAAACAATCCATCTTCGGATATAGCCATGCCATCACTGCCATATTCCAAGCTGTAACTCAGCGGATCTTGATCAGGATCTTCTGCCAGCACTTGATAGTTAAATTGCTGACCGGCATAGACCAAACCTTCAGGGAAGCTGGTGATTAGTGGTGGATTATTGCCATTATTAGGACTTTGAACATCAATAAGGAAATACTGACGCGTAAAGGTTCCTTGGCTATCCAGTGCAATAACCTCTACAGAGTGCATACCTACATCTTCGCCACTTGTTTCCCATAGAAGCAGGCCAGTAGAACCATCAATAGCCATGGTGTGCGGTGAACGGCTTAAGAAGTAAACAATACTGTCCCCATCAGGATCTGTTGCATCAGCATCGTACACATAGCGATCACCCGCAGTGACAGTGATGATAGGATCCGAATTGAATACAGGAGGCTGGTTATCACTATCAGTAATAGTTAGAACGTGTGGTTGTTCAGCTACTGCGCCTGCCAGATCCGTTACCCTGATGGTAAAGGTATAAATTCCAGCATCCAGTTGATCGATTACCATACGGCCTGTTCGCTCGTTCAGCTCAAGCTGAATTGGAGCATCAACCAACTCATATAAGAACATATCGCCCTTATCTGCATCCTCAACTTCTACATTGAAATAATAAGGAGCATTAAAGGTCGCAGTCGTTGCTGCAGGGCTGATAATGGCAGGTTCATCATTAACATTTTCGATTGAAGCCGCATATTTTTGGGTATCAAACAAACCACCTTGGTCATATACGCGCACATCGAAAATGGAGGCGCGGGTGGTGTTATTATCGGTGACACACTCCGCCACAGAATCACTAACAACCAATTCGGCACGAATAGAGTTAATTAACTCGGCATCAGGAACTGATAGGGTAACTTCAACTTCTTGATCGGCAGCTAGTGCAGGGACATCAACAAAGCCCAGCTCCTGATCACCTGACCAGAAGTGTTCATGTATTAGTCGAACCTGAGTCGCCTCTTGATACGGTGCTAAGCCACGGTTCTTAACCTTAGCGCTAACCTCTTTAGTTTCGTCATTGTAGGTAATGCTATGAACAACCAGATCAGGCTGTGCAAGAGCATCCCTATCAGCGAAGGTATTTAAACGATAAGTGTTATGAGTTAACCAACTTTTAACTGGCTGAGCAGGTATTGAGCCATCATCATTAATATTATTAATGCTGTATGCGTGTTGATTCCAAATAGAGCGCGTTGGTGCCCACGCATCGTTTATATCTTCAAATACACGAATACCCGTGGTACCCGAGAAGGCGTAGTTATTGGAGACAACCACGATTTCCGCATGGTTATCGTTATCCACATCTACTACGAGAGGGTATTCAAATAATGTGCCTGAAGGGTTTTTAATCTGAGATAAAATCTCACCCGTGCTACCATCATAAACTCGGAAATACTGTTCATCGGCATATAGTATTTCAGCAGCACCATCCCCTTCGAAATCAAATACTGAAGAACCTGTCTGTGATGAACTCCAATCTCTCGTAGGGCTTGCCCATTTCAAGGAACCGTCCGTCTCAAACACAGCATAATTTCGGCTTCCAGCAATACCAATTTCAGGCAATCCATCACTATCGACATCAGCGACGGTTAAGGCTCCGCCGCCACCGCCTGGTACAGCAACAGGGCCCCATTTAACCGTGCCATCATGTTCAATTAGGCTGATCTTAGACTCATGAGTTTTAATAACTAATTCAGGGAAATCATCCTCGTCGAAATTACCTACAGCAGCAAACGCTCTACCCCAAGCAGGAATTTGCCAAATCAAGTTACCTTGATAGTCATAGGCCTGACCGCCCCCAAAGACCTCTTGCTTACCATCTAGGTCAAGATCAACAACTATCGTTGAATCATCAGAAACCGACATGCTCCATTTTTCATTACCGCTAGCGTCATAAACAATGCCAGACATAATAATTTCAACGCTACCGTCCCCTTCTAAATCAGCTAGGGCAACCTCACCTATATTAGAGACAGTTTTCGAGAATTTGAGCGTGCCATCATTTTCATAAACAACTAGTTCTTTAGTGCCTTTGGCATAGCCACCACCTGAAACAATCTCAACTAAGCCGTCGCCATCAATATCACCTACTGCAGGAGCATGCCTAGCAGTTGCGTAGCGACTAGCAATAGGCCAAATTTCACTGCCATCTGTGCCACTTAAAGCCCTTAAGATACCGGGGTTATTATAATTACGGCCACTAAAAGCAGAAAAAATCACATCAGGTATATCTAGCGTATCGATGTTTCCGTCGCCATTATCATCATTAAGTTGGGCAACAACTGGCAGCGCCATGACCTGCTTATAGGAATTATTACTACCTGCCCAATGCCATTTTAGTACTGGATTAAACTCTCCTACCGGTATCTGTACATCAGATACACACATATGGTTTGTATTGATATCAGGGTCCACAAAACTATCTAATTGCGGCCAAGTAATAAGCCCGCTCTCTCGACCTATTTCGGATGATTGCGGACTTTGTTCTAGCGTATAACTTAAAACATCACCTGGATTTGGATCGGTTGCTTGCACCTGATATTGGTAGCCATCAACTTCATTACCTTGCTCCTCCGCAGGCGAGGTTATTTCTGGTGGCAAGTTCTCATGCACAGTCAGCGTAAAGGTTTGAGATGTTGTCGCTCCTCGTAAATCTTGAATGCGGATGACAACATCATAACTACCTGGCTGTAGAATAGTGTAATCCGCAGTAAGACGACCTGTACGAGGATCGATATATAACCCTTGAGGGCCAGAGGCAATAGTGAATATATGGGCATCGCCTACATCAGAATCGCTGATCGCTACCTGATAGGTATACGGCTGACCTTGCTGTATAGATAAATCTGGAGAGGATTCGATAACCGGCGCTTGGTTTACATCATCTACGTTTAATGTGAATACCTGCGTATCGAAAAGCTCACCAGGATCAGTAACGCGAACTCTAACAAGAGCAGCCACAGAACTGTTATTCGTTACCTGACATTCTGTTTCATCGTCAGTTACATCCAATACAACAGATATGTGCTCTGTCAGATCTTCATCATTCACCTGAATAGAAGGACGCAGTTCAGAACCGCTCGGAATTCCATCTAACTGTACTTGGCCCAGTAAAGTATTTTGTTCTGGAGAACCATTATAAAATTTAACCGTAACAGGATTAGTAATATCTGCTAGGCCGCGGTTAGTGATAACTGCTGATAATTGATGAACACCGTCACCTTCGGTAAGTAAAATATGCCCAGCCCTTACATCGGGATTACCTAGATGCTCTAATGCAACTGGCAGATAGGCCATAACTAAGCTGGTTGTAGCTAAATGGGTTCCAAACAGATCACTATTTGTTTGCCAAGTACCTGATGGGTTCTGATTATCCAACAGGAACTCTATATTGGCTGTAACAACATTATCCGTAATCGGCGGGTTCAAATAGTTAAGCGCAATGCCAACCCAAGAAGAGGTCAGAGGATCTCCAACAGCACCACTATTATAGCGATTCCACCCTCCATCGTTTTCTTGTCGACTTCTAAGCAGGCTATCTAGATGAGCCAGCGCCTGTTCAGCCTCTACTCTAAGTGCTTCATTCTCAATTAAAGGAAGGAGCTCTCCTAAAATCATCATTTTGAAAACATAGGGTAAGTTTTCATCTTGCTCTTGATAGACACCTTGAAGCGCCTGATTCACCATAAGCGCAATAACGCCTTCATAGTTACTGATCAGGCTTGCTTGTTCAGAGGTTAAATTTCCTTTGGCTTTGGAGTCTTCAATAAAATCAGCAGCCGCTTGTGCAACCAACGCGGTCATAGAATCTGAAATTTTAAACCAACCAGATAAATGATCAGGCTGCCAAGAAATAACATCCCCAGAAGCCGATCGTTTGCTCCACATATATCTCAGTGCTTTTTCACGCGCTTTATAGGTTTTATCCCTATCTACAGCATGATTTAAAGCCCATAACGCAAAAGCGGTCTGCGTTTTAGCATATTGTGGATGGCTGCGTCGGATAGAACCATCAGATTGCTGGCTGGATAAAATCTCTTCTAATAAATAGGCCGCTGCAGCTTCATCTATTTCAGCTTTTTCTTTCGATGTTTCTAATCCGAGCAAGCTTTGTGTTTGAACATGGCATCCCAAACAATTGTTCTTCTTATGCCATGCGACTGACTCAACAGACGTATAAAGGCCTGCTGCTTTGATTGCTGTTCTTACTCTATGAAATAGGGGCGAAATATACGATAAGGAACTTTCATCTCCCTCTTCGTAAAGTTTTACGGCTCCAGTAGGTACCACATAGCATTGTTGATTAAAGGTAGGAACGGTTTGAACAAACGACTGATCTGGAACCCAACTAAACTGCCCATCTGGGGTAACACTCATATTCTCTGGACCGTAATCCAAAGAAAAAACTAAAGGATCATTATTTGGATCTACGGCCAGAGCCTTGTATGGATAAGACTGCTGCTCAGGCGTGGCTGTTTGAGCAGGACTAGTGATTTCAGGCGGAAGATTAGGATAAACGACAACGATTGTTACTGTTGCAGTTGCCTCATATTCACCATCAGATACGCTATAAGTAAAACTGACCGTCCCATCGAATGCAGGCTCTGAAACGTATTCTAAAGTATCGCCAGTTCCTGTAACGGTGCCATGTGCAGGCTGAGTTAGGAGCGTATATTCTAATTGTTCACTATCTACATCGGTACCAAACAACTGGATTTGAACAGGGACTGCACTCTCTGTCTCGAGCTGGATATCCTGTGCGACTGGAGGATCATTCACCGCTATAATTTTTAAATCATATGTAGCAGGAAATGAATTTAGCTCACCATCATTGGCAATATAGGTAAACGTATCTTCCCCATAAAAATCCTGATTAGGGGTATAAACAAACTGCGAGCCGGATTGTTCGATGGTTCCATTTGATGGTGCTGTTGCAATAGCAAATGATAGAGCATCACCTTCTATGTCATTTCCAGAAAACACTAGAGGTATAGGTGTATCTTCTAGACCTTCACTATATTTATCATCAGCGGTCGGGGGGTCATTAACTGGTAATACGTTGATGGACACTGTCGCTATATTTGAAAGCTGCTCACCATCATGAACATGAAATGTAAGCTGATCAGCACCAAAGTAGTTTTCTGAAGGAATGTAAGTGACTTGATTACCGGAATGTTCGATTTGGCCATTTTGAACAGGCGTAAGCAATTCATAAATTAAAGAATCACCGTCCGCATCAGTCGCTTCTAAATTGAAAACAATAGAGGTATCTTCATGTGTTTCTACTGTTTGATCATAAGCTTGCGGGCGGTGATTATAACAACGGGTAAATCGCTGAAACGTAAAACTAAGGTGGCCATTCCCGTTTAATGCGTAATCGTTTAACGAAACAACTGCAAACTTCTCAACTTGGTAATCTAAGTTAGAACCTTGGCCACGAGTCCCATTCCAGACTGGAATAATGATATTTTTATTTAGCAGCGCATCCATACGAGAGCGAATGGCTGAACTATTTTTCACACCAGGCGTTCCCTGAGCCCAATCCCCAACATTCAATTCAAAATCAGATGAATTATCAGGGTTTATATAGCGATCACTATTTCCTGGAGGAATAAGACTATCAGCTTGGGTATTAGCATCAGTTTCACCTCTCCAAGATAGCCAAACGAAGTTACCAGCATTTTTATGCAGAGATATATTTGAGAATTGCTGACCAACTTGAGGGTTACCTAAAACAGAAGACTTAACTGTCAAAGGGTATATCGAACAAAAATTTGGCTCTATTACGATATCTTCTGTTTCTGAAAAGGGTGCAGATCTAACTGCTGTGGAAACTGAAATTACAACCGCAAAAAAAGAAAGGAGAAAGGCCTTTTTCACCGTAACTATCCCTGTTAGCAAAACATCCTGTTTCCTCCCCTATGACTTTTTGTAGCCTAAAGTTAACTTATTAAGAGAGGGCTCGGCGCGCATAATCGCAGAAGCAAATCCCGTTTGCAACCGGTTAATAATTATTCAACAGTTGTTGAATATTTATCCAAATATTACTTTAGGGTTTAGCTCCTACTATTGTCAGACTAGCGCTTTTTCTTTTTGCATATCGACAACAGGCACTTCTCTCCTCTTACGTGTAATCACCCAGCCCAACACTGGCAGTAGCATCAATGCTAACTGAGTACCGATTGATTCCAGCGTAGGAAACAAACCCAACCAGCTAACAGTCGGTACTGACTCAAGGTAAGTACTTCCTATCCATCCAGCCACCTGCAATTCGAGTGTCGCCTTGCCGGCAAAGATAACTGAAAGGCTGTACAGAAGCGCAGCTGTTCCAGTGAAGAACTGTTTAAGTGGTAATTTCACAGAAAGCTGGAAGATCAACACATAGACAGCTAACAGTGCAACCACGGCACATGCAAACCCTGCCATTATGGCATCAAGTTCACCTCCAGAATCGCTAATCAAAGCCTGATAGAACAAGATCGTTTCCGCGCCTTCTCGATATACTGCAAAGAAAGCGACAGAGATAACTGCCCATAAACTTCCTTGGCCTATTGCTTGGCCCAAACGATCATTGATATACCCCTGCCACTGTTGCATCTCTCGTCGTGCAAATAACCAAGCGCTCACATAACTCAAGAGCACCGCAGCCACCAGCATGGTCACACCTTCTAAGGTTTCACGAGCAGCCCCACTGTTTTGGATAAGTTTATTCAGGGCAATAGCGGTTAAGACACTGGCACCTAAGGCTACAAGAGCACCAAGCCAGATTAGATTAACCTTATCCCCAGCTCCTGCTTTTCTTAGGTAAGTCACAAGCGCCGCGACTACCAATAATGCTTCGATACCTTCTCGTAACAGAATCAAGAAAGATTGAACAAGTAACTCAGTAAAACTAGCCGAACTACTATCAATCATAGGCGCGACTTCTAATAACGCTCTAAGCTCTTGCCACTGAATTTGAACATCTTCAACCGGCTTTCCTGTAACCGCACTGTTAATAAGCCGGCTAAAAGCAAGCTCAATCTGTAACATAGCGTCTGTATCTGCTTGGCCTACAGCAAATTCCAATCCTTGGCCTTCAAAATGACCAAAATAGAGTTGCGAGAAGCGGTTACCAAAATCTATCGCCTGATCAGGCTGATATTCCTCTGCCGCTTTATCTCCCGCACTGATCAGGTGCAACATAATGACAGGATAATCACTGGCAGCCTGCGCCGCTGTACCTATAGAAGCGCAGAATAGAAGCACCCAAATTTTAAATATTCTCATCGTCATATCATCGCTACCAAACGTTTTACGTCTCGCACAAAAAGTGCCTTCCCTTCTACTGTGTCTTGTTGGCCATAACGCACGGCCAAATACTGATTAACGACCTGTTCCAGAGCTGGATATAGCTCTGGCTTTTCAATTTTGACCCGAGTTAACCACTGGCTTGGACATTCGCCGTCTAAACAAGCTAGATCCAACTTACCAAACCGCTGATTGAGCTGATCAAAAGCTCGATTAACAGGGTCAACTTTCGCTTTCTTAACTTGTAAAAAGAGCGCATAGACGATCGCTAAAAACACTAGGCCCAATACGCTCAATGCAAGGAGATTTTTCCAATCAACTTTGCGTAAACCAGACTTTTTAAGGAGCTCCACTTGTCGATCAGGGTTGTAATTCAAGACCCAAGTTTCCACACCTGAGCTTAGTTTTTTCAACCAATTCCAACTAGAATTAGATTGCTTATCCGTGCCTTTAACAGATTTAGACATTGCTTGAGACTGTTCGGCCATAGGGACAGAAGTCGGTTTCGATGGTTTAACTTCGGTCGACTGAGCTTGTTTCTTGGTTTCAATCTTAGGTTTCGGTGCGGCTGACTTCTCTGGAGGTACAACTAAATCTTTACTTTCAATACGCTGCCAACCGATATCATCACTCCAAGCCTCTACCCAAACGTGGGCATGTTCCTGCTTAACAACGACAAAATCAGTCAGCGCGATTAGGCTACCACCGCGATAGCCACTAATAAGGCGAGTAGGAATACCTGCAGCCCTCAGAATCATCGCAGTACTAGATGCGAGATGCTCGATCGTTCCAGTTTTCTCATCAAAGAAATATTGATCAAGACTGTGAGCACTTTCCTCAATATCTGAGGTTAGCGACATTTGATAGCCATTTGAGGCGAGATAGGTGTACAACACATCGATCTTTTCTTGATCGGCACTGTACTTAACTGCCAGTTCCTCACCAAAAGCTTTCAGACGCGGGTTGGAGTTTTCTGGATAAGCTAAATACGCAGCAAATTCTTGTTCAGAAGGTTTGCGACCGCCTGTGTATTCAAGCCAAGCATAGATATCGTATTTAAACTCCCATTTGATCTTCCTGATGCCTAACAACTGCATATCTTTCGATATTAATGCTTCAGGTGTTTGGCCTGTTGGTAGGTCTAATGCATATAACCAATGACCCGCATGAGGAGAAACCCGAGCTTCATAATGCACTTTATCACGCTTACTGGTTAGAACTTGCTCCACCGCTTTTTGACCACGGTAAGAACCTTTAAGCAGATTACTTCGCTTATCCCAATTATCCGGTAAATTCCAACTGACTCCGTCATAGTCGCTAAAGACCGGGCCTCGCCAATACATACGGCTTTTATAAGGTACATATCCGCTAAATTCAGCGACTAATACTGGTGCATCACTACGTTTTAAACGACTCACCTCACCTGCTTTGAGCGATCCCTTTAAGCCAATATCTTTAGCATCTTGATCGATTGCCAGCTCAATAGGTAAACCAATAGCCAAGCCTAAATCCCACAATGGTCCCTGTACCCGGGGCATGGTGATAAAAAGCACTACAGCAATCGGCAATAGAGCTATGGAAATATGACCACTTTTCTTCAACAACTGTCCCGCTGATAGACGTGATTCAGAATCATTTATGGCAATTAAGCAGGTGATCATCAAAACACCCGTCATCATTAAAAATGCCATTGCAGGTAAGCTAGGTAGGTAGAGGCTACTCAGAGCTGCTAACAAAGTACTCGCTAGAGTAACGACTCTATATTCTCGAAGCGTATTCGACTCAGCCCATTTTAAAATTAATACGGTATATAGGACTGAAAGCACGGCTGTCGCATTGAACCAGCCTTTGCCATTTAGGTGAGTGAGGGAAATACAGCCTAATAAGAAGGTAATAATAACTGTCCAGCGTATAACAGGCTTATGTTTAATTTGCTGATGGATCGCTATAACGACAACAGAACTCAGCAAGAGAACAAAGCTAATGTTCCCCCATGCTGGAAGAGCACTTAACAGTAATAAAATAAGACTCAATAATTGAGCACGAGAGGAGAAAAAGCCGCTCATGACACGATCTCCTCTGGCATCATGGCTAACTCACTTAAACACTGCTGAGCATGTTGACCTGTTCGATTCGGATCGATCTCCTTAGTTGGTAGTCGCAAACCAAACTCTCGACCCGCTTGCTGGCACTCCAGTACCCAATGGCAAAGGCAGCTGATTCGGCTCTCATAATCCAAGCCTTGAGTTTTGTTCCAATCTAGCCACAAGCTAGGGTCACCATCAGCACCATCAAAATGTTTTACCTGAAGCTGCCCTCTTCGTGCCACAGCTCGCCAATCGATACGCTTTAAGTTATCCCCAGCCTGGTACTCGCGAAGACCGTCTAGCTCTTCTGCTTCTGATTGGCTATGCGCTGCACTTCCAGTCGCAGGCTGATCTAATGCAGCAAGATCTTGCGCTTCGGGATAGATTAAAACTTCAGGTAACTGCGCTATTTTTCGTTTAAAGGTAAATAAACCTAAGGGCCAGATGCAGCTCATTTCTAATGGCTGCTCTAAAGATAAGCCCCGCTTATCAGCATTGAGGTCTAAATTCCAAATTTGAGTTGTATCAGCAGGTAGGTGGAAGTAACGATCACTGCCATTTAGCTCGATATAAAGGTGGTCAGAACCCACCAGATCTTTAACCGATATTTGATAATTAATTTTTTGGCCTAAATGAACAGGCTTAACCCGAACATTAACGACTTCTATGCCATTCATATTGCGGATCACAAACCAGACAGAAAGAAGGAATGCCGCCATTAGGAAAAAGCACAAAGTAAAAATCAGGTTATTACTGAAATTAATCGCTATCAGTAACAGCGCAAACAGCATCAGCAAAAAACCGATGCCTAAACCTGTTGGAGCTATACGCCAGCCTTTCATCGTGGAACAGCAACCTGTTCTAAAATTAGCTGACCATTTTCCAGTGGACTACAAGCACCGCTAATACGTTGTAAACGATGACCTGCAACATAAGGGAATACAGCTTGAATATGTGCAGGCAACAGATTCTCTGCACCTTCCAACCATGCCCAAGCTTTAGCTGCGTTTAGCAATGCTAAACCTGCACGTGTGGATAAGCCATTTACAAAATGATTACTCTCACGGCTGAACTGCAGCAATTCGTACAGGTAAGCCAATGCAGTCTCACTACATACAACACCGTTTGCTTGCTTCTGATATTGCTCTAGCTGTTCAATATCGAGCAGGCTTTCAACCTGATTCAATAAATCACGTCGACTTTCTCCTGCTAATATTTCTAACTCCGCAGCCTTCACTGGGTACCCCATTTGAATCCGCATTAGAAAACGATCCAATTGCGACTCAGGCAAAGGCGCAGTACCGATCTGTTCAGCTGGGTTTTGAGTCGCTATAACAAAGAACGGGTTGGGTAACTTACGTGTCTCACCTTCTAGACTAACCTGTCGCTCCTCCATCGCTTCTAAAAGCGCACTTTGTGTTTTAGGCGTCGCTCGATTGATCTCATCTGCTAAAAGAAACTGCGTAAACACAGGCCCTTCAACAAAATGGAAAGACTGACTTTGCGCTTGGTAAATTGATGCACCGAGAAGGTCAGCAGGCAATAGATCATTGGTGAATTGAACACGGTTATAATCCAATCCAAGCACTTTCGCTAAGGAGTGAGAAAGTACAGTTTTACCCATCCCCGGAAGATCTTCTAAGAGAAGATGACCATTAGCCAATAAGCAGGTAAGCGACAATTTAATCTGTAACTCTTTACCCAGAATCAGCTGGTTTAACTGCTGATAAACCGGCTGTAATTCACTTCGAACGGACTGCGTTTCTAAGTGCAAATTTAATGATGTCACTATCACTGCTCCAACTTTTGCTTATTTCAGGCAATAAAAAACCGCCTACTAAAGAGCAGGCGGTGAATCTTTATAGGGATTTCAGGAATTTAACGATCGCTTCACGGTCAGCTTGTGCAAGCTTAGTGAAGTCCTGTTTCGACTGTTCAGCTTCGCCACCATGCCAAAGAATCGCTTCTTCCAAGTTACGTGCGCGGCCATCATGCATAAAGCGGGTATGACCGTTTACAGTCTCAACCATACCTATGCCCCACAATGGTGGTGTTCGCCACTCGTAACCATCCGCATCAAATGATGGACGATGGTCAGCTAGATCCGGCCCCATATCATGAAGAAGGAAGTCCGAGTAAGGATGAATCGTCTGATTATGTAAACGACGTTGACGTTGTTCTGTACCTGTTACAAAGGTCTCGCGGTGACAAGATTCACAACCTGTATCTTTGAATAGCTTTTCCCCACGGATTACATCCGGGTTATCAAGGTAATCACGACCAGGAACGCCTAAGAATTCAAGATAAGTAGTGACCGCATTCATCTGTTTTTCGGTCATTTCGTATGGCGCATCGGTAGTTCCCGATCTTGCAGCTTTGCACTCAGCTTGAGAGCTAGTGCAAGTCTCTACAGGGAATAATGGATTAGTGACACCCATATCATTCACAGCGGCATCCATACCCTGCTGATTCAGCGTTGGGGTCTCAGCTTTCCAACCATATTTGCCAATCATGTGTTTGTTGAACTCAACACTCCACACCTTGTTCACCTTACCGGAAATACCATCACCGTCTTTATCTTCAGGATCCGCATATTCCAAAATTGATTTGTCTGTAATCGCATCAATCAGACCCATACCGATCATAAATGGTGCAATACGCGGCGAGATCATCGCATCATCGCCCAATGGACCGTAGTTCTGCTCAGGGAAACTATAAATAGGTTTTAATAAACGATACTCACTGCCATCGCTGTAATAACCAATAATCTCTTCATAGGTAATATCGAGAGATATTTCAGGCTGATGACCAGGGATAGAGTTATCCGCTAACTGTCCACCATAAACAGGGTGAGGTTTAGGCCCCCCATGTTCCCCTTTACCCGGCACAGAAACGCGAAACAGCAGACCTTCCATTGGTTTACTAAGATCCGTTGGTGGAGCAGCACGACCATCAGCGATATGACAGGCTTCGCAAGATACCTGATTAAATAGAGGCCCTACACCATCCGCATCATAGCGATACCCGCTTTCGACTGCTGGTGAAAAAGGTCGTTCGAAAACACCATCACCGTCATCAAATGTAGCTTGCAGTTGCCAAGGTAAGTTCTGAGCTTCGGAAACAAAAGAGACATCCCCGAACATAAAGTGGGTAAGATCACCACCTGATAAGGCTTTTGGATCCTTCTCTTTCAAATAATCTAAAGCTGCCCAGTCATCGCCATAACCAGAGAGAGGCTTAATTTTAGTATCGTAGTAGGTATAGCCCAGTACACTTAGGCTAACGGCAAGAACACCTAAACCTGCTTTTAAAAATAGGCTTGGTGATTTGATATTTGGCTCAGACGATCCTGAGGCAACCGAGGAAGTCATTCATGGCTCCAGTTTTAATGTGTATTAGTATTTTTCCAACGACCTGATTCCTCAGGCCTGCTTAATGAAGGAGCACCACAAATCACACTCACCACGAGCGCTGATAAGCAAATACAACTTCAGGAAGTAGGAAAGCAACTAACACCACATCACCCTTTGATGCTGGGCCAGAAACCATTCTTACTATTCGAGCTTACACGACTGCCAAAAGTTAAAGAGCGGGACTATCTAAAGATGGATCGATTAAACAGTCAGTAACGGCAGATATTACAGCTCATAAATAAAGGCGCGAATTTTAATAAAATTTTATCTAATTTACAAATGAGAATCGTTTCTCCTTGTGCGTTTTTTGCTGTCTATACTGCTCTGCATCAATAAAAATATGAGTTGGATTTATGACAGGGATAACCACGCTAAAAGTGCTTACACTCATTACCAAGCTATACACTGGATACGCATATAGCTTGGCGTTTATCTTTCAAAGTAGTTTGGTGCTGATTCTTGCCGCCTTATCAACCCTGACTTATATCTTTATAAAAGAAAAGGCATTGCAAAAGTCACAATCACCATCATGTAACCTTTGTACTCAATACCTTGCCCGATCTAAATTAAGGTAGGGATTGCGCCGCGGTAGAAGCGGCACTAGAAGTAGTCAAAGGAAATATAGTAGGAGGATAATCTTTCTCATATACAGCTTCAGCACTACTAGCATTTGACGTTATGCCCAAACTCCCATCCAAACCATATGAAGTTAGAGCAACACTGGCATTGCTATAATTGTTATATATCCAACCATAATTCAATGTATCATCTGTATTGCTAACAGTTCCCCAACCATCTCGAAAAACCGGAGTCAGGCCTTCAAAATCAACATCAAGAAGATAAGGCCCTTGCCATTGAGAGCATGACGTAGAGCAAACGATGAGCTCCTTCAAATTTGGAGGAAATACCCCGAAATTTTTGTAATATCGATGGACAGCTAAACGAACATCTTCCCTCTTTTCTTTCGTTGTGGCGAAACGTTTCTGATTGGTTTCATGGACTACAAATTCAGTTGCCAAAGAAGCGATCAATCCCATTACAGCAACAACTATTACAAGTTCCAGCAGGGTAAAACCATGCTGTTTATTTACAACATTTTTCATTATGGATTCACCCTTAAAATATGAACGATATCGTTGGTAACAGCATCAGTAAGATCAGTATCTAATACGCTATCAGCACCCGCACTTACAACTGCGATACAACCGTTGCCTGACTGCAAACAATCAATAACCGCATCATTTTTGTAAGCAGTAAAGTAACGGTACGCCTGACCGGTAAATTCTCGCCTTACCCATTCACCCGAATATTTAACAGCAGCACAAGATTCACTACCTGAAGTATTACGTTCAAAAGTATCTGTTAGGCCAACGGCGTCATTACCATCAAAACCTGTATCAAAATTCGATTCTGACAAACCACAAATAGTTGAATTAGCAACTACTGAACTTTGTGAAGATAAATCTAGATATGGCCCGTTCCAACCGCGTGAGCTATTGATATTCCACGCCAAACGCTCAACTCCTCCTGATACGTCATTACTATCAATATCCCCATCAAAATCTGTATCAAGCTGTATTGGGGACTCAAACAACCAATTGAAATTAATTAACGAATTCTCGTATTGATTCTTTGCTGTACTTGAAGTCGATACACCATATAGAGAGTCTGCACTGAAAAGGCCCTCTTTCGGAAAATACCCCGTATCCTCTTTAAAGCGATAAATCGCGGAAGCAATACGCTTCATTTCAGTTTGTACAAGCTGCTCCTGAGCATCCTGCTCGTAACCATCCATCGCCACAGCAGCTATCCCTGCCATGGCAGCTAATACAGAGACAACCACCAGCAGCTCGATAAGGGTAAAACCCTGCTGTTTTCTCTTATTAGGGAAATTATGTTGATTAGACATTACACAACCTCCTCTACTTGCTCAGATTGACTCTGAGTACGCTGCAATAGTTCTGGAATATTCAGTAGCTCAGTTTCAGCTTGTTCAACTAAACCAAGTACACGCTCTACTTCATCTATATCCGTTAAACCTGCTTTGAGCTTTTCCAAAGCAGAACGCCGGAGATCCCCAATACCGTTGGCATCAGCATAAGCTTCAATATCCGCGTCATTAGCTCCTTCTGCGATTAAGCGCGATAACGCATTGCTTACAGGTAACACCTGAAATATACCGATTCGGCCTTTATACCCTGTAGAGTTTCCTTCTCCGGTTTTAGCTCGATAAAGCTCTAGATCTTGTAGTTCATCGTCCTTAAAACCGATTGCTAATAAACGCTCTTTAGGAACCTCTGCTCGTTCACGCGTTGCAGGATCAAGCTTACGAAGTAAGCGCTGGCTGATGATCAAACTCACAGTCGAAGCGATGTTGTACGGATCTACGCCCATATTGCGCAAGCGCGATATCACTTTAGGCGCTGAGGTTGCGTGAAGGGTGGATAGAACAAGGTGACCGGTATGCGCAGCTTTAATGGCTGAATCGATCGTTTCGTGATCGCGCATTTCACCCAGCATGATGACATCAGGGTCTTGACGCAGAATCGTACGAGCCACATTGGCAAAGGTGATACCCTGCTTCTGGCTGACATTGATCTGATTGACCCCTGGCAAGTTAATTTCGATCGGGTCTTCGATAGTGTAGATATTGCGCTGCTGGCTGTTTAGCTGCTTTAACAAGGTATACAAAGATACGGTTTTACCGCTACCTGTAGGCCCGGTAATTAGAATCATACCCTGCTGCTTTTTGGTTGCTTGCTGAGCCAATTGAATCTGACTTTGAGCCATACCTAAATGATCTAAATTCAGCAGCTCTTCTGGCAGATAAAGCATACGCAGTACAATAGTTTCACCGTAGAGTGTTGGCGTAACCGAGCAACGGAAATCTAAACCAACTTTATCGGTGATCATCATACGGAAACGGCCACTTTGAGTGCCTCGGTGTTCCGCAATATCTAAACCAGAAATAACTTTAAGACGTATGGTCAGCAAGTTACCAAAACCACGAGGCATAGAGGTGAGCTCACGCATTACCCCATCGACACGTACACGAATACGTAGCTTTTCTTCGTAAGGCTCAAAGTGAATATCAGAGGCACCTTCGCGCACTGCATCCAACAACAAACCATTTAGATAAGACGGTGCCGTTTGATCGTTATAAGTATCTGTACCCTGATCAAATCTATCCGCATCAGATTCATTAGCCGCAAAAATCAGGTTATCTGCGCTAACATCGTATTTTGTTAAATCAAATTGCATAATTTATCTCCCGACCTTAACCTGCAGAAACCTGCATCATCGCTTTGAAGAAGGCGTAATAGACGCCACCTACTAGACCACCCACAACTAATGTCATTGCAGGCTCAATCATTGCGATCATCCGTTTAATTCGAGCTTCCGCCTGATCTTGGTAGTAACGCCCGAGCTCCAACATCACATGCTCTAGTTCACCACTACGCTCACCGATACCCGCCATGTGTTGAACCATCATGGGAATATTTCGTTGGTTAAGGCCTACAGCCAAGCTTCGACCGGCCAGAATTTCATCACTGGCATGAGAGAAACAAAGTGATAAGCGGTCGTTACTTACAACAGAACTCACCACTCGAAGAGATTCAAGTACGGTTAAACCACTGCTTAGCAGCATGGACATGGTCCAGCCCATCTGCGCCATACCTGAGGTTTTTATCGAATTACCGATCAGAGGAAGGTTGATCAATACACGATCAATTACTGCTTTCCCGACTTTCGTCGTGTAAGCCACTAAAATCGCGAAGATAACCACACCCACCGTTACACCAAGATAAAAGCCATAGTCGATTAACCAAGCAGAGACATCCATCATGACTTGAGTTGCCGCAGGTAATTGCTGCGATTTACCCTCGAGCATCGTTGCAAACTTAGGCACTATGCTTAGAGCTAAGAATAAAGTTACACCTATCGCAGCGGTCACAACCAGCACTGGATAGATCAAACTGGATACAAATTGACGCTTCAACGCAGCACTTCGCTCCAGGGAATCGGCCAAGCGTTCCAAGGTCATTTGTAGCTCACCCGAGGCTTCGCCTGATGCGATCAACTTAGCCACAATCGGAGGGAATTTACTGCCCTGCTTTTCAATCGCATTAGCAAAGCTACTACCGCCCTGAATGGCCACTAGAATATTGATCAAGCTATTGCGCAACCGAACCTTTTCGGTCATTTCCGAACAGAGCTCTAAACCCTGCATTAAGGTATTTCCCGAGCGCAGCATTAGAGATAACTGGCGGAAGAAAATAACCTGGTCCGCGGCACTGGCGCTGGTATAGCGTTTAATTGAGATATAACTAAAAATCTTTGCGATAAAGGCAATCAAACTGAAAGCCTGGCCTCCCGCATCAAGCTTTAGGACATGTAAGGAGCGTGACCGCAATTGTGCAGTTGCGTCTGCAGCACTATTAGCTTCAACAGTGCCTTGACGCTCACGTCCCTGAGTGTCCAACGCTTTATAGCTGAACTTCATCAGATAGTTTCTCCTAATACAGATGCATTGCTTCTTGAAGGCTTGTTGTGCCTTCTAGCACTTTATCTCTGGCGTCTTGCCAGAGAGTACTGAGCAGACCTGCACCCGCAGCGGCTTCTGCTATCTGTTCATCTTCAGCACCCGAATGGATCAATAGCTCTATCTCTTTATCAATCCATAAGGTTTCATAAATACCTACACGTCCCCGGTAGCCACTACCGGTGCACTGAGGGCATCCATGGTTGCGATACAGAGTAATATCTTCACTCTGAGACAACTGAAGAATCTCACGCTCTCTCTGATCAGGCTGATAAGCCTCTTTACAGTGAGAACATAAACGACGTAACAATCGCTGAGCTAATACCCCAGCGAGCGTTGAAGAGATGAGGTAACGGGGACACCCTATATCGATAAGGCGGTTGACCGTGGCGACGGCGCTATTCGTATGTAAGGTGGACAGCACCATATGCCCAGTCATCGCTGCGCGAACCGCGGTCTCGGCCGTTTCGTTATCTCGAATTTCACCGACTAACATCACATCAGGGTCGTGACGTAGGAAAGATCGTAAGGCTTTGGAAAAGCTAACTTTTTCGGATACCTGAACCTGTGTCGTACCTTCAACAACCTGTTCAATAGGATCTTCAACCGTGAGGATATTTAACTGCGAAGCATCCAATTCACGCAGGGATGCATACAGCGTTGTACTTTTACCACTACCCGTAGGCCCCGTTACCAGAATAATGCCGTGAGGTTTGGCTAAAGCTTGCTTCATTGACGTGAGGATATGATCCGGCATACCCAAATCAGATAAGGTCTGACCTGCCGTACTTTGGCCTAACACCCTTAAGGTCGCTTTTTCACCCCAACGGCTAGGGATTGTTGCAACACGAAGTTCAACTTCGTCAACTTCAAACCAATCTTGAATTTTGTAACTAAAACCGCCATCTTGTGCCATGTTTTGCTCAGCGATATCAAGGCCCGCAAGCACCTTAATACGCGACATCAGCGACTCGGAAAGCTCTTTGCTGATCGGCCGTTCATAACTTTGCATTTTTCCATCGACTCGCATACGTAAAAGCATGCCCGTCTCTTGAGGCTCGAAGTGAAGATCCGTTGCCGAGCAGATATACGCCTCTTTCATAATGTCATCAATAATCGTGACTGCATTCGCACCGATCTCATAAACATTAAAATGTTTACGAATGATTGATTCGATTAATGCTGGATCTGCTAACGCCGGTGTCGCACGTTTACCTATGATTCGCTGAACCGTATCCAAGCCCATACGATCATCGGGATCTGATAAAAGCACATATAATTCGCCTTGATATCTCACCGGAGCAAACATCCGCCGAAGCAATGTGTCAGCGTTAAATGGATTGAGCAAGTTAGTGTCAATCTCGATCGATTCACGATCTAGGAAGGGTAATGAACGGCTATCAGCTAAAGCTTGATACAAAGCCGTTTTGGGATAACGGCCTGTTCGGCACAACAGCTCAATCAAGTCGGTCCCTGATCGTCGAGCACTACTTTTAAGTTCAGGCAGCATTATTGGGTCAATTAGACCTGCCTGAGTACCGGCATTGAGCAAACTATTTTCTTGTGCAGCCATTATTGACCACCCAGCATACGCTCAAACGAACCAATATCTCTACACAAACTCCTGCCCGATTCGAGGGTAATCTTCTTCGCCGCAACTAAACGCGCAAGTGCCTGATCAAGCGTCTGCATTCCCTGCCGAGTACTACTCTCCATCACTGAATAGATTTGTTTGGATTTTGCGGATTCAATTAGGTTGGCAACGGCCGTGTTCACCATCAAAATTTCAGCAACAACCGCTCGACCTTTGCCGTTAGCCGTAGGTACTAAATTTTGAGCTACAACCGCTTTTAAAGCATGAGCGATACGTTGACGGGCAACACCTTGTTCGTTACCCGGGAAACTACCAATCAAACGTTCGACAACACCCACCGCATCATTAGTATGCAATGTTGAAAATACTAGATGACCGGTTTCAGCCGCTGTTAGCGCTGTTCGCATGGTCTCGAGGTCTCTCATCTCTCCGACCATGATTACATCAGGATCTTCTCGCAGCGCCGCTTTTACTGCACTGGCGAAGTCAGGTACATCCGTATAAAGCTCACGCTGGTGCACAATAGATTGCTTATTTTGGTGAACAAACTCCACCGGGTCTTCCACTGTCAAAATATGCTTAGCTTGATTCTCATTGATGCTATTGAGTATAGCTGTCAGTGTCGTTGATTTACCGGAACCTGTCGCGCCGCAAACAAGGACCAAACCACTTTTTAACTCAGCCAGATAATCCATCTGTGGTGGCAAACCCAGCTCTCTGGTGGTTTTTAATCCACCATCTAAAAAACGGATAGCTAAAGCGGTATTACCTTGTTCTCTGTAGGCATTCACCCTAAAACGATGTCCAGCCTCCGTACTACAACCCATATCTAATGTTTGGTCGTTTTGAAATTGCTCTCGCTGGGAATCACTCATCAACGCATAGGCCATCTCATCCACCAGCTCAGATGAATATGGCTCTTCATTATTACGCGTAATTCGCCCATGAATACGATAGGTTGCAGGAAGGCCGACAGAGATATGAAGGTCAGAGGCTTCAAGACGAACACAGTCATCCATTAACTGCTGAATTTGATTAAGACTACTCATACAACGCCCTAGATCCGCAATTCCATCTCTACTTTTAACAAGCTATTTTGATCGTTGAGCAATTCAATATTGAGATCACTCACATAGACCTGATATTTCAATTGATTAAGTCCATCAACAAAGCTCACTAAATTTAAAAATTGACCACTTAAAACCAGCTTAAATACTGGCCGCTCCTGTAAGTAATCTCGGAGCTGCTCGCCAGATAATTGAACTACTTCAACACTAGGTTTCAGTTCGCTTGCTTTCATCCGAGCCACACGCAGTTGGTTAGCATAAGCGAGTTGAGTAAGTTCTAATTTCAGAGCTTCACGCGCGGTTGCATCGCCAATTGGCATCAATGAATTGGCATAGTCTTTTAGAGATGATTCCTGCTTTTTAAGCTGCCCCTCTAGCTTAGATAAAACCTGGTCACTGATTCCCTCTTCCAACTCTGGAGCCTTAAACTCCCCGATACGCTTTTCAATACGGTCAGCTTTGCGATTCGCCATTTTTTCGGTATGAAACATCGCCTGCCAAGTCTGCGCTGCATAAAACATGTAACCCGCCAGCAGAGCAAAAACAGTCAGAACAAGCACTTGTTTCCGCTCTTTACTGGATAGATTGAGGTACTTTTCCTTCACCCAGTTCATTTCTGACCCTCCGAAATATAAGCACTGACCTTCTGCCTTAGCGTGATATTCACTTGATAAGGGGCAAAGTCACTTTCATCTAAATTCTCATGCTGAGAGACATCAGAGCTAAACACTTGGTAATCAAGAGGAACCATTACTTTATTTAGCGCACTGACAAATTCCTGCCCTTGCGTATCCCGATGAGCCAATGCGGCAATCATTAATAACCCTTCGGACTGCGTAATGCTTTGAATGCTGACACCTTCAGGAGTCACCAAAATAAGTGACTTCAAAAGAATATTGATCAGGTTTTTATCTCGCGGAAATTCTTTTCCAAGAAGAATTAACAATTTTGAATTTAGAGCTACTTCTTCTTTCGCTTCTATAATTTTTTGCTTTAAATGAACTTGTTCAGCAGCAATTCCAGAAAATTGTTGTTTGAGTTTACTGTCTGTTTCAAAACGAGTATTCAACTGATCCAAACGCTCTTGTTGCTGCCACATATTCCAATGCATCCACCCAAGAAAGCCCATCATCAAAAAAGCCACAGCTACAGCGGCAGATATTTTTAGCACTTTCGGTGCAAGTAGCTTTTTAAAGAAAGAGACTTCGGCATCTTTTGCAGGAATCCAGCTCAATCTCGCTTTGGCGACATGATTTAAAAAGTGCTCTGCAGCGCCTGCGATACCAAGCAGTGCCTCATTAAAGAGATGCTCAGGTTTTGGAATATCCAACCCTTCAAAATTTAAGGTTTCTATATCTAGGGCTGTGCTATTAGATAAAGCAAAAAGAATTTCATCTTTCTCTTTACCCTGAAAATTGACATAGAGCTTGTGCAGATCGGACGGAAGAACACCTAATAAACGCTGAATTTCATCCTGACGCACGTCTCCATATTGACGCTCTTCAACACGAATTTCATTTACCGCGCTTGGACCACCTGTAATAAAGGCTAGCTGTTCTTGATGAATTTCCAATAAAGCTTGCTGGGGATCAGAGCAACGCTGAGCAAGCATCGCAAAACTACTACCTACCGCAGGATAAAAAGCCTGCAATTTAATACCATTAAGGTTAAAAGCCCCAACCCAACGACGGCGAACAGACTTGCTCATACCACTAACTAACCATTTATGAGCACTATCACCGTCATCGTCTTTACTTAACAACGCTTCATCGCTTAAACCTTGTGTAAGTTGTGGCTCCTCAGCCTGCCAACCATAGGCCAGATCATCATCAACTGCGATAAGTTTGCCTTGCAGGACAAAACACTCTTCTAATTGCTCATGGGTAATATAATTAAGCTGTACAGCAAGATCGCCGAATCTCAGAAGCCCCTCTTGCCCGCCCTGGCTTTGCCTAATTTGAAGCTCTTCGACTAATTCATCTCGCTGGGAGGCTGTTAAGTAACCACGCTCCACCAGCATTGATCCAATTAACCAGTGTTTATTTTGCTGAGTTAAAGTGCCTTCCAACTCCCAACGAATAAGCTCGCGCATTTCATCCTCAGAGCGAGGACGCAATGGACTAACGGGGAGTTCAACAATGGAAGAGATTACACTAGGAGTAACTAAGATAGCTTGCTTGGGAAGGCGCTTATGATGCAGCTTAAGCTGATCAACGACTTCTGCGATGGCACGGGTAAAATCAACATTATTCGATTCCGCTGCAGGACCGAGCAATGCCCCATGACGAGCATCACAAACTAAAACCCCACGCAATCCAAAGCTACCAGCCTGAAAGGCTAAAAGATTGTAACTAGCGCCCGGCGTAGGTAAACGAATCCCACTGATGAGGGATTTAAATCGACTTTCTTTCTGCTCTGCAGCAACAAGTTCAGGATCGACGATATCATTTTGATCAGAAGCCTTATCATTTGCCGTTGATAAATATGGGGACTCACCAACAACCCCTTCTTTATCCATCAAACCAGGCTCAAAAGGATTAACTAAATCATGTTCATCTAAAGGCAACTCATCTAGATGATTTTCATCATCAAGAGGTGGCTTTCGCTTTAAAAACTTTTGCAGCACTGACATTAAGTGGATACCAAGAGAGAAAAGAATTAATCCAAAGTTTTTTCTTGAGCAGCAACGATTACTAATCGCGGCCCGTTGGAGTAGTTATAGATATGCATGGCATAAAACTGCACAGGCTTTTCTAATTCTATTTTATTCAACATTTTTGCTGCTTCATGAGTGACGTACACCCCTAAAACAGGGCCATTTTTCAAACCTACAAAAGCACTGTGGTCAATATTGGGGAGCTCTTCATCCCTTTCCCAAAGCTGCAAGGCATCGTAGGCCAAAGAAAACCTTCCAGGTTTAGGACGAGCCATTAGTAATGCCTGAAACTGAATTGCTTCAGGTTGAAGCATGAGGCGCTGTTTTTTTTCAGCCATCGTTGCAGATACATAATTAGCCTTAACAAAGGTAGCTAATTCGATACTACGATAGGTGTCTCGCTGCTTATCTAATGAAGAATCAGCATGTAATTGCAGAGAAAAAAAGAAGAAGAACAAAAAATAATAGCGCATGATCTAACCACAACGTTGATACTAAAAAGCCGGTCAGGATGACCTAACCGGCTTAAGGGTTATCCGGTTAAACCGAATTAGATAGTGTTACGAGTACCGTCCCACTCACCCAGTTCTTCTTCTTTAGTATCACCAGCGCCATCAACGATCGCAGAAAGCACTACCTGATCACCAGCATTGATGGAGCCTGCACCGTCAAAATCACCCACGTTGAATAGTGCAACAAAACGGTTGTATTCAGTTTCAGATACGTGGCGGTATACAGGAACAGAAGTCATACCACCTAGATCGTTAGCATTAAACAAGTTAGAGGCAGGACCTAGACCTACAGCTAAGAACGCTTTACTTGTTGCCGTTGCCAAGTTAGTACCATCATACTCAACAATACCAGCAGCTACAGGCTGACCAAGAAGACGCTCTTCACCACCTGTCCAGAATGCAGCCTGATCGCCTGCAGCTAGAGTACGAGCAAAGCCACAACCGTTACCATCAGGAGTAAGGAAGATGTTACCCGCTACAACGTGGTTACTACGAGAAGCGATTGTTGCCTGCATGTTTACATCAGTACAAGCATCACCAGAAGCAGTTACGAAGCCATGAACTGCATCATCACCTTGGTCTTCACCTAAGTACTGAAGCTGCGTCACACCACCTGCATCCAGAATACCCACAATGTCTGCGGTCAATGCAATCGTATCAATATCTTCAATCGCCAATACGCTCGATGCAGTCGCTGCAGTTACACCAGCGGTATCAGAAGTAGCAGCAACGAGTAGTGAATCATAGTTGTTTGGTAACGTATTCTTGTTTAGTACACGGAAAGTACGAACACCTTTGTTTAGCTCATCCATCATTGCAACGTGAGCTGCTGCAGATGCACGTGCGTCCGTATCTTGAAGAGCGATAGCCGCAGTACCAGCGATAGCCGCAAGAATTGCTACAACAACGAGTAGCTCAAGCAGTGTAAAACCGCCCTGCTTAGCTTTAAGTGAACGGAATTTAGAACGAAGCTCGGCATCTTGAATCTGAGATTCTTCAACTTTTGCAAAACGAGCCATTAGCGCTTCGCGCTTTTCCATTAGAGATTTCAACATTTTTATAAATTCCAGTTTCTAAAACGATTTTGGGTTAAGACTGTTTGACGTAAGAGCTGACTCTCCCCCAGAGAGCTACGGCATCTCACCCAGTCCGATTTAGAACGCTTCCCTTGGCGCTGCTTCTACCGCGAAACTAAGGCCACCCGCCTTGCACCTTTTCAGAGCAATTCCTTTTACTCCTACTGCAGCATAACTGCATACCTGATCTCTCAGGCAAAAATTAAAAAGAGAAATCTAAGAAAGAAGATCTCTTTTCAATAACGCTTTAATTGGCGATTCATTCGCCAGAGCACTGTCGCAATCCAGTACGTAACGGTACTGTTTACCACAATGTAGAATCACTTCCTTTTGACCACGACGTAGAATTTTGATTTCTACACCTATATCTCCATAGCCGTCGTGACTGAATAGATCCGTGTAGAGTTCAAATAACTGACCCAACACTTCTTTATGCTGCTCAAGCTTTGCCAATTGCTCAGCTTGGTTACTACCCGTTTGAGTTTGAGTTTGCACTTGATTCACAACACTACCTTTATATTTTTTACTCAATCTTAAAGCTGAGCTTTTAAGTAAGCATCCCTGCTTGAATTTCCAATCAATCTAAGTGCGAATCATTATCATTATTACCATCATATATGTCAAGTGCTTAATTTACGTTTTTTACATTTAAGTAAATCAGTCTTGATATTTAATGGTTGGAATATCCGATTTATCAGCCAAATCAAACTCAACAAAGTAGCCTGATTTAACATCATTATTGACTGCTTTAGTCTTTGGATAGATATATAGAGAGATTGAAGAAGTTGTCACTATAGACTCGACCTCTTCAACGTAGTTAGAAGACTCTACTGATTGATTGAGCGCACAGCCTGACAGAGTCAAAACACAAGTAAACGCTAGATATTTAGTGAATACAGCCATCATTACTTACCTTTACTATTTACTTCAGCGACAACTTGATTAAAAGGTATATTAGACAAGAGATATAAATTCCCTTCGTCCCCGGCCTGCCCAAAAGCCGCTAGTCGATCATGACCTGCAGCAGAAGCCAACCAATTACCAGGCAACTCAGTCAGATCAATAGATCTGGACTTATCGAGATGATTACGCGCTTTAAGCAAAGTGATATGCAAACCATTTTGCTGCCAACTACCCACAGGCCAAACACTCAAGGAAGGATCAGAGAAAATAAATGATAGAGGTGACAAGGTCACCGGCACATCGACAAGTCCCTTTGGTTTTTCAATATCATCACCTCGACCAATATGTGCCGCATAACGGGTTAAGCGAATATAATCGGCAACCGAATACTGTTTTGAATTTTGCGCTAAAGATTGCGCATCAACTTCTGGTGCAAACTCTTTAACCTTTCGGCTTTGATCTTCAGATTCTTCCGGGTTCATCAATACATGGGGGGTGATCAGCATCACGTACTGAGACTTTTCATCCCTTTCCTCTTTAGAGCGAAACATTTCGCCAATAATAGGAACTTGACCAAGCAAGGGAACAACCGTTTCATAGTCAGACTGCTCACTCGTAATCATCCCTCCGAGCGCAATAGTCTTACCGTCTTTTGCAACTACAACAGTTTTCACATTGGATTCCTGAACGGCATCCAGAGGAATCGTTTCTATACGATTAGTTTCAGAATTAAAAAAAGGAAAATTCATACCATTTCTTTCAATACTGGAAGTATCTTGAAATATATCAATTGTCACCGTTCGATCAGCATTGACACTCGGCAATAGAATCAGGGTATTACCGATTTTACGACGCTCGGTTTCTAAGGTTGTTGTAGTACTGGAGGTTCGGTCACCATTATTGTTTGCTGCAGAAAATTCAGTATCCGTTTCTAAATTAACCGGGACGACCTGTTCTGAGCCGATAAACAAGCGTGCTGGTCGATTGTTAGAAGCCAACATCACAGGCTTAGCCACAACTTCTGCTTGATTATTCTGTTCTAAAAAAGCTACTTTCGCAGTTACATAGTTACTGAAGAACTCGTAAAAGCCGCCATCAACTTCGTTAAATCCAAAGCCAGTACTTTTTTTACCTAACAGTTGCGAAAAAGTATTTGTTAGCTCATTTATACCAACCCCACTTGTTTGATACTGAGCATTCCTCAAATCTAAACTACTCGGACTTTGGCTTTCTAATGCCTGATAGTTACCAGTTACATTCAAGGCATCATTAAAACTAAGATCAAAATCCTGCTCATAGCCTTCGCCCACATCTATCTTCACAATCTTCATCTCAAGCAAAACTTGAGGCGTAGGCTTATCACTTTCTTCTATTAAGTGAGCGATTTCGGCCAAAGCATTTTCGTCGCTAGTACGGACATGGAGCAGGTTATGAATTTTGTTGGTTGCTATATAAATTGGTGTTTTCGCGCCCAATAATTTATTGGCGGAATCTTCAGAAACCTCTTCTGCACCACCTAACTGGCGAAGCGCACCTTTTGAAAGTGATTTTTCGGCAACCTGGTTCCCATCAGCTTGATCAAATTCTTCGCGCTCCAATTCTTGGATCTTTATCTCGTTCGAATCATCAGAATCACTATTTATCGTAGTGGCCTCATTGGTATCCCCTACCTCTAGATCCAATCCCTGAAAATCATCATTCCCCTGCTGGAGAGAAAGGCGTACACGATCACCAAATAAGCTCTGAATAGTGACAGCGGTGGTACTTACATTTTGATGACGAAGCGTAAAAGTCCGAATCACGTCATCTCTATAAACCACAATATCATCCTGATACTGCTTCTCAGTCATAATGATGTAACTATTCCCTAACTTGCTATATCGGTACCAAAGGCCCGCCACTCGAGATAGCATTTCTACTGCGTGCTTCAGTTCTGTATTTTGCAATAACAAAGTAACCTTTTCCGAACTAGCCTCTTTTGTTACAGCAATATTCGCCCCCGTCATTGAGGAAAGAATACGAGCGGCATCACGTATTTCAGCATCCTTAAATTCAACAAACTCAATACGAGATCCCGCCTGAACGCTACCCACCAGCAAAGAAGCGACAATTAGGAAAACACTAAAAAAACGTTTCACTGCACTACTACCTTTTCACCCAGACTTCCAAACTCAACAATCAGGTTGAGAGCATTAATCTCTACAACTCGGATCACCATATCGCCACCTAACTGCTGTAAACCGACCTTATCACCTTCATGCACAACAAAGGTTCCTTGCCCTTCAATCTCTAAAAGCCCAGCCTTTTCTTCATCTGATTTGATAAACCCACGAAACTGCATAACAGGCAGCCCTCCTTGATCTTGCTCCCTTTTCCCTGCAAGAGTCTTATTTAAAATGCTTGAAGCCCCTAGCGACTCTGCCGTTTTCTGGCGTGGAATAAATCTTGGCTTTATAGCCTTTTGCTCTACCTTAAGCTCTTGCTGTACCAACCTTTCGAATGGGTCTCGATGCCGATTCTTTACTTGCTTATTTAACTTCTGGTTAATCTGCGAGTAATAATCATCAAGCGTTTGCAAATTTTTACCTAGGTCTGTCGTATTGATCAAACGATCAACCACATCAGAGGCTTCTTCAGGCTCAGCGGCAAAAACAACTCCAGACAAGCAGCCCAAAAACACCAGAAAAAAAGTCCTCACTCAGACACCCCAACATCAGGTTATATGCACAAAGCGTGATATTTTAAACTAACCCTTGAAAAAAACAATGATGAGAATCATTATCTATTGCTTTCTCAATTAAAGTAGTAGGATCTAGATGCAAATGGATTTAGCCCTTCTGGGATTAAGGCTTACGCTTGGCTCAATTTTTATTGTCCATGCTTGTGATAAATTTGGCTTAGAAAGCGTCTGGCTTTTGTGAGAACTCGATAACTGGACCGCCTACTTCACCCAGGCAATCATTCCATTTGCTGAAATAATTAATAGTTTGTTTCCTTTCTTGAACTCCGAACAAGCTTTTTGGCTTGCTCTAATTACAGCATCTATCGAACTAATTGCGGGATGGTGCCTTGTATTAGGTCTAGCAAGCAGAATCGCAGGCTTTTTACTCACATTAATGATGGGCGTCGCAATATACTTTCACTTTCCCCAAGGGTTTTATGGAAGCGATGGCGGATACGAATGGGCAATGCTATGCCTGGGAGGCAGCCAAGTCATCATGCTACTAGGTGAGGGAAACTTTTCTTTATCAGCTCTCTTTAGAGCCGTCAGTACTGAGCAGACAAAATCGATCTAAACTAAAGCCTTTAGCTAGCTCACAACAACCAAACATGGGTTTGATCGTTTAGCTAAAGAAAATATTAACCAACAAATGGAAGAAACATAAAACCTAATGCAACAGCACCAACAAAAGCAATAACTGGAAATTCCAATGCGGATTTATTAACAGGGCTATTCATAACAACTCTCCTTATCAGTAATAGGAATCATTATTATCTAAGAAGAAAACAAATGCAAATAATTCTTATTAGTGAATAATCATTTCATTGGCATCATGTTCTTTATTTCGTCGCTCCCTGTATAATTCTGGCAATCAATATTGCTCGTCAAAGGCACATCTATTTAAGCCAGAGGATTTTTTATGCTGGAGCTTCCACAACTCAATTTAAAAAACAAAGTTTCTCCAGAGGAATGGCAGGTACGGGTAGATCTAGCCGCCTGCTACAGGCTAGTGGAAGATTTAGGCTGGGGAGATCTAATCTATACCCATATTTCAGCAAAAGTGCCAGAAACAGATCATTATCTGGTAAATGCATTTGGCCTGACATTTGATGAAGTTACCGCATCAAACTTGGTTAAGGTTGATCTTGAAGGAAATGTTCTCGACGATACTCCTTTCAATATTAACCCTGCAGGTTTTACTATCCACAGCGCCGTTCACTCTGTACGCAGTGATGCACACTGTGTTCTTCACTTGCATACAAAAGAATCTATTGCAGTAGCTTCCCTAAAATGCGGGCTATTACCCCTTAGCCAATATTCCTGTTTCCAATTGGCTTCATTAGGCTATCACCAGTATGAAGGCCTTGCTGTTAATCAGGATGAGAAAGTGCGTTTAAAAGAAGATTTGGGTAATAACAACCACCTTTTACTTCCTAACCATGGCGCTCTCACCGTTGGTCCGACCGTAGGCGATGCATTTATGCGCATGTATGACCTACAACGTGCTTGTGAAATTCAATTATTAATTCAATCAACAGGTCAAGATGCTATAGAAGTGGCTCCAGAAATCGTTGATGGCATATCTAAACAAGCAAATGTCGTTCATTCAGGAACTACCGGTGGACAGAAGTCATGGCCTGCAATGCTTCGTAAAGCCTACCGACTTGATCCAAGCTTTGCGCAATAATCTGAAAATTACCGAATAATAAGGCTGATTCATGAAAATAAATCGCGTAGAAATTTTTGATATTCACTGTCCGGATCGTCCTGTTTGGAATCCGGTATTTGTTCGAGTACACACAGATGAAGGCATCAGCGGTGTAGGTGAAGCGGGCTTAGCTTACGACCTAGGTCATAGTGCTGCTGCAAACATGATTAAAGAATTTGCAGAAGAGATGCTGCTTGGTCGTGACCCATTCCAAACTGAAGACCTTTGGAACCTAATGCTACGTGGTAGCTTTTGGGGTCTAGGTGGCGGCCCTATTATCTATGCTGCAATGAGTGCGATCGATACTGCGTTATGGGACATTAAAGGTAAGGCTCTAGGTCTACCTGTTTACCAACTGCTTGGCGGTAAAGTTAACGATAAACTACGCACTTATGCCAGCCAGCTTCAATTTGATTGGGATTCAGAATTTAAAGCCCTAACAGATCCTGAAGATTATGCAAAAGCGACTGAAAAAGCGCTGGCAGAAGGTTATGACGCTGTAAAAGTCGATCCGATCATGTATAACGAAAAGGGCGAAACCTTCTTCGATCGTACTAAGCTCTTTACTCACAAAGAGATGAAGATGTTCCGCGACCGCTTAATGGCTATCCGTGAAACCATGGGTGATGACGGTGATATCATTTTTGAATGTCACAGTTTGCCAGGCGCTTCAACCGCGATTCAATTGGGTGAATTGGTCGAAGAAGCACGCTGCATGTACTTTGAAGAGCCAGTGAACTACTTAAACTCGGAGCTGCATAAACGCGTAGCCGACAAAGTAAATGTTCCAATTGCCGGTGGCGAACGGTTGTATAACCGCTGGGGTGTTCGTCCGTATCTTGAAGATCAAAGTCTAGATGTACTACAACCAGATATCGGTTTATGTGGTGGATTTACAGAAACGAAAAAGGTTTGTGATTACGCAGACGTATACGACGTTCGAATTCAAGCCCACGTTTGTGGTGGCCCAGTAGCAACAGCGGCCTCTTTGCATCTTGAAACAGCGATTCCAAACTTCTTAATCCATGAACATCACACCTATGCGATTAAGCAATGGAACCGTGAGCTTTGTATTCAAGACCCTCAACCAGTAGACGGCTTCTTCCAAGTTTCTGAAGAGCCTGGAATTGGTATCGAATTGAACGATGAGGTAGTAATGCGTTCACCGCGTATTGAAGTTAAGTAATTTTCTACTTCATATAAAAAGGGCGCTATCAGGCGCCCTTTTTATTTTCTAATCACGCTAATCGATATCTAACTGGTATATTCGCTTAGCGTTTTCAAATATCAGCATCTCTTTCTCAAAGCCCTTCCACTTCATCTCTTTGAGATACCTCTGCCATAAATCTTCATAACTACAAGCCAATTCAGAAACAGGGAAGTTACTCGCCAACATCACCCGAGTAAGCCCAAATTGCCTAACGGCAAAACTTATAATAGGTTTGGCCTGATCCGAACTCCAATCACGATTAAACATCTCCCAACCAGAGCATTTAATAGAACATTCTGGATGATGTGCTAGCCGAGTAATCGAGTGCATCCACTGTTCATTCAGCTGTACAGGTGACCCGCAATGGTTAATCACGACCTTTAAATTTGGCAACTGTTGCATCACATCCGCAAGTGCACAAGACGCACCTGGATCAGATAAAGACAGCTGAGCTTCGAAAATTAGCTGGTTATCAGATAGTACCGCAAGACGTTTAAAGACATTTGGATTGAACAACACTTCCTGAGCGGCATTATCTAAGATGTATCTCACACCAACTAATGATTTAAATTCTTGTAGTTTTTCCAGATGCTCATCAAAGCTATCGGAAGTTAGATCAAGATAAGCTATTGAACGAAAAGGTAACTCACAATGACTTTCAAGCCACTCCAATTCACGCCACGGATGGGAATTATCAAAACCCGCTTCGATATGTACAAAACCTACAATATCTGCTGAGCCTGATTGGCTTAAATCACCTTCGCTATAACCGCGCCTAATCTTATTTTTATCAGACCATTCAGGCGTGTGCCCTTCTTGCAGCCAGTGATAATCCCCTTTTTCAAGATTAAACAGGTGCAGATGCGGGTCTATCACTCTACTCATATACCGCCTTTAGATCGCAAGTTTCACTTTTACAGCTCAATTACTGGGCTGTATAACCACCATCAATTAACTGCAAACTACCGGTAATAAAACGAGCATCATCACCAATCAATAATGCAACAAGTGCAGCAACCTCCTCTGGCTGGCCTATACGCCCTAATGGCTGCAAAGCTGCTTCTTCTTGATGTACAACACTTTTTTCACTTCCGCTGCTCTCACAATAGCGGTCAATTGCATTGTGGTAAAGTGGTGTTTCTATGGTTCCGGGGCAAACAGCATTAGCTCGAATTCCAAAAGAAGCGTAATCTAATGCTGTGGTCTTAGCCATTGAAGCAAGCGCCGCTTTACTCATGTTGTAAGCAAAAGAGTTTCTTTTAGCAATAACAGACTGATCCGAGCCTAACAAAACAATTGAGCCCGAGCCTTGCTGTCGCATGTGAGGTAGTACAGATTGTAAAAGGAAATAAGCCCCCTTTACATTAATCGCCATCACTCGATCAAAGTCCGCTTCTAAAGTGTCTTCTATAGTTGCGGAGAAATGAATTCCGGCATTGGATACAACACCATCAATCCTGCCAGATTCCTTGATGACATGATCAATAGCTTGTGTAACCTGAGTTGAATCAGTCATGTCACATTGAATAAATTCGCCGACCTCAGATTCACTCAGGTCCAAGTTATAAACCTTGTAACCGTCATCTAATAAACGCTCAACGACAGCTCGTCCTATACCAACAGAACCACCTGTAACGACACAAATTCTAGTCATAGAACTCTTCATCCCTCAGCAATAACAAACGCAACAATGTAATCTTTCTCGTCACTGTAACTTAGATGCATACATGCAACTTCAAGCTTTTCGGCGCGCTCTGCAGCGCCTCCTAATAGACTCACTTCGGGTCGACCATTCTTATCTTTCGTAATCTCAATATGCTTCCAACTAACGCCTCGCCCAATACCTGTGCCTAAAGCTTTAGATACCGCTTCTTTGGCACAAAAACGTTTAGCTAGAAACAGAGGTGGATTGGATACTTTGAGGAACTGTTCATATTCGGAAGTAGATAAGATACGTTGTGGCAAGGCAGGCGTTCTGTCCAACGCCTGCTCCATGCGGCTGATCTGAAGAATATCGGTCCCGATACCTCGAATCATCGCTTTAATGCATCTCTTTGCGGCTGAATTCGAGCTTGGGCCTGAAGCATCTGTTGTTTAATTTCAGATACCGCTTCTTTTAAACCAACAAACAAGGCACGCGCAATAATCCCGTGGCCAATATTAAGCTCATTCATCTCAGGAATTTCAGCGATCTGCTCAACATTATGATAATGCAAACCATGGCCAGCGTTTACAATCAGGCCTTTTTGGTAAGCATAGGTAGCTGCTTCACGGATACGTTTCAGCTCATCTGCCTGTTCTGCAGAAGATTCAGCTTCTGCGTAAGCACCTGTATGCAATTCAATCACTGGAGCACCACAACGAATAGTTGCATCAATCTGTGCTGGCTCCGGATCAATAAATAGAGACACCTCGATACCTGCCGCAGCTAATCGATCACAAGCTTCTTTCACCCGCTCTTCTTGACCAGCGACATCCAAACCACCTTCGGTCGTCAACTCTTCACGCTTCTCTGGAACTAAACAGCAATGAGCAGGCTTTACATCTTCAGCAATGGCAATCATCTCTTCAGTCACAGCCATCTCGAAGTTCATACGTGTCTGTAATGTCTCTTTCAAAAGATAAACATCACGATCTTGGATATGGCGACGATCTTCTCGCAGATGAATTGTAATACCATCGGCACCAGCCTCTTCCGCTAGCGCAGCAGCCTGAACAGTATCCGGGTAACGTGTACCGCGCGCTTGGCGAATCGTAGCGACATGGTCAATATTGACCCCTAATAACAAACGGGATGGTTCAATCACACCACTTTCCTCACATTTTTTGAAATAGCTCTCGGCTACGCAAGGGCTTTTGCCCCAAAGCACGATCAATTAAATTTCGCATCAAGCGCTTAGCAGCTCTGCGAACTTGAATATCTGAATAATCATCAACAGCAATCGCAGACAACTGCCAACCATAAAAACAAGACGCCTTATTTTTATCTGTTACTGCGCCAACAGGAACAAAGCCATGTTCAGGGTTAAAACAATATACTAAATCAGCAGATTCTTGTTCCAGCTCTGGCAATACACCAAGATCATCAAGTAAACGATGCTCAAAGGTGCGTAGCGCACCCTCTATATCTTCACCAGATACTAACTCATTTAAAACATACTGATAATAAACATAGAGTTTCGGGTGACTATCAAATGGCTGGAGCAAACGTTCTAACAATTCATTTACATAAAGTCCACAAAGCAGCGCATCGCCATTCAGGAACAACATAGCAGCAACAGGCTCGGCTTGAGTTAATGTTTTGAGATCGTTACGTCCACGCCATGTAACCTGAATAGGTACAAAAGGTTGTACTGATGCACGTAATTTTGATTTGGGTCTGCGTGCGCCCTGAACAACAGCGGAAACTTTACCATGTTCTAGAGTGAAGAAATCAACGATAAGACTGGTATCGCGATAAGGGCGGCTATGGAGGACATAAGCCGCCTGCGGATCAGAATGACTCATGCTTTTTAGGTATTATCATAACCCAAACTACGTAATGCCCTTTCATCATCCGCCCAACCACGACGAACTTTAACCCATAGGTTAAGCATTACTTTAGCATCAAACATACGCTCCATATCCATGCGAGCATCACGGCCAATTGTTTTGATTCGAGAACCTTTATCCCCAATAACAATTCGCTTCTGACCATCACGCTCTACTAGGATTAGCGCACTCACATGAAGAACACCGTTTTTGGCGTATTTAAACTCTTCTATCTCTACGGTAGTACCGTAAGGGATCTCATCCCCTAAGTTACGCATCAGCTTTTCACGAACCATTTCCGCAGCCATGAAGCGTGAGCTTTTATCTGTTAGCTGATCTTCAGGAAAGTGATGCATACCCTCAGGAATATGCTTGGCGATTAACTCTTCAAGCTGCTCTACGTTATGGCCATCTTTAGCTGAAAGCGGAATCATTTCAGCAAAGTCCATACGCTCAGAATGTGTCTGCATCTGAGGTAATAAAGCCGTTTTGTCTTTCAGTTGATCAACTTTGTTTACAGCTAAGATAACCGGACAACGAGCATGCTTGACCTTGTCCAGTACCATCTGGTCTTCTTCAGTCCAAGCAGTACGGTCAACAATAAAAACAACAACATCAACATCACGTAATGCGTCTGATGCAGCTTTGTTCATATAACGGTTTAAAGCTTTTTTACCATCATCTTTATGTAAGCCGGGAGTATCTACATAAACGATCTGTAGATCATCTTCTGTTTTGATCCCCATAATCTGATGACGAGTTGTCTGAGGCTTACGCGAAGTAATACTCAATTTCTGTCCTAATATGTGGTTCATCAATGTCGATTTACCAACATTAGGGCGACCAACAATCGCTACGAAGCCACATTTTTGATCTGGATTACGAGGCTCCAGCAGGTGCATTAAATCTTCAGCCATAACTATTTCTCCACCTGCAACTCTATCAGCGCATGTTTTGCGGCTTCTTGTTCAGCCTGTCGGCGACTACTACCAATACCTTTTGCAGGCTTAGCTAAGCCTGCCACTGTACAATCGATATAAAAGGTTTGATCATGTGCTTCGCCTTCTACATTGATTAATTCATAAGTTGGCAAAGCTAAACGACGCGATTGCAGAAACTCCTGCAAGCGTGTTTTAGAGTCTTTAAGAGTCTCATTTAGGTCTAATTTCTCTAAACGCGCTTTAAACCAAGAAAGAATAAATCCACGGGCTGTTTCCATATCAGAATCTAGATAAATCGCACCGATAATAGCTTCTACAGCATCAGCTAGGATTGAATCTCTACGAAAACCGCCACTCTTAAGCTCACCGCTACCTAAACGCAGGTAATCGCCTAAACCCAATTCACGAGCTACTTCAGACAAAGTAACACCTTTAACCATACGTGCACGCAAGCGGCTCAATTCACCCTCTTTAGCTTGGGGGAATCTTGCAAATAAGTCGTCAGCTATAACGAAGTTCAAAATAGAATCGCCAAGAAATTCTAGGCGCTCATTATTCTTCTTACCGCAACTACGGTGTGTGAGTGCCAACTCAAACAAAGATTCATCGGCAAATGGATGCCCTATACGACGGGCTAAATCAGATACAGGTTTAATCAAGGGGCTTCTGCTTCATATTCTTTGCTAAAAAACACAACTGCATCCACATTCCCAAACATAGGAACACGAACTTCGTAATCTAGAGTTGCGATGATTAACCCGTCTTTTTCAACGATTGTTAATCCATCTTTGGGTACTTTAACTTGGTTGATAACTAACTTTTTCGTCATATCAACCCGCATTGCTCGTGGACCTTTTGCAAGTTCCTCAGAGTCATTCATAGCCTCGGCTACAACAGAATCTATCGTTCTGTTATCCACATAAGCTGGGAAAAGTTTAAATGCGATAGAAAATAGAAAACCCGCTACTATCAACACGATAAGTATCGAGAATATTGACGCACCTACTTGTTGCTTAAGAGTAGACCTCATAAGAGCCTCCATTACTCAATCACACGAACATCACCAAACGACGGTATACTTAAAAATGTAGGCCAATGCATCCAAACTGCAAATGCCTTACCTACAAGAAGATCTTCAGATACAAAGCCCCACCTGCGACTATCATTACTATTATCGCGATTATCTCCTACCATAAAGTAATGACCTTCAGGTACAGTCCACTCCATATTCTGAGCTGGTCTGCGAACATCTCTATACATTTGATGTTCAACACCATCTAAATTTTCATTAATTAACAAGCGCTGTGGATTTTGTGGTGGTAATTGAGCCAACAACTGTTGAGATTGCTCTTTTCCGTTTATAAACAACTTCTTATTCTGGTAACGAATCACATCGCCCGGAAGCCCCACTACTCTTTTAATATAGTTAATAGATGGTTTTTCAGGGAATTTAAAGACAACCACATCACCACGCTCAGGATCATTAATCTCAATAAACTTAGTATTCAAAACAGGTAAACGAAGCCCATAGTGAAATTTATTTACCAAGATAAAGTCGCCAATTTTCAACGTCGGTAACATTGAACCAGATGGAATCTGAAAAGGCTCCACTAAGAAAGACCTCAAGACCAAAACGATGAACAGCACTGGAAACATTGATCGACCAGTATCGACCCAACCAGATACACGATTGATCTGTTCAATGGCTTCATCAGGAAGCGGTCCTTCCGCCTGAGCAGAAGCAGCTTTCAGCTTTTCATCCCTTTGTGGTTTCAAAGAGATTCGGTCGTAAAACCAAACGATGCCGGAGATGAAAGTTAACGCAACAAGTACTAATGCGAAATCAAAATCCATCTAACAATGTCCTTCCTGATGATTAGCTATCAACTTTAAGTACTGCAAGGAACGCATCCTGTGGGATCTCTACACTACCCACCTGCTTCATACGTTTCTTACCTTCTTTCTGCTTCTGTAGCAGTTTTTTCTTACGGCTTACGTCACCACCATAACACTTCGCTGTTACGTTCTTACGCAATGCTTTAACTGTTGTACGGGCAATGACCTTACCACCAAGCGCAGCCTGAATTGCCACATCAAACATCTGACGAGGAATAACCTCTTTCATCTTTTCACATAGCTGACGGCCACGGAATTGAGCATTATCACGATGCAGAATAACGGCTAAGGCATCGACCTTATCACCATTGATAAGAATATCCATACGCACCAATTTCGCAGGATCAAAGCGTATAAAGTTATATTCAAGAGAAGCATAACCACGACTTACAGACTTCAAACGGTCGAAGAAATCCAAAACGACTTCCGCCATCGGTAGTTCATAAGTAATCTGTACTTGGTTACCTACGTAGTTCATCTGTTTTTGAATACCACGCTTCTCAACACACAGTCCGATCACCTGTCCTAGATAATCTTGTGGAACAAGGATATTAGCTTCAACAATAGGTTCACGCATCTCGTTGATTGAACCAGGATCAGGAAGCTTAGAAGGGCTATCAATCTGTATGACATCACCATTATTCATCTCCAACTCGTAGATTACGGTTGGAGCTGTTGTGATCAAATCAAGATTATATTCACGTTCTAGGCGCTCTTGAATAATCTCCATGTGCAGCATACCCAAGAAGCCACAACGGAAACCAAAACCAAGTGCATCGGATGTTTCTGGCTCGAAGAACAACGAAGCATCGTTCAACGTCAACTTATCCAATGCTTCACGGAAATCCTGGTAATCATCTGAGCTTGTAGGGAATAGACCCGAGTAAACCTGGGGTTGCACTTTCTGGAAACCAGGAAGGCTCTCTACTTCGGGAGTCTTAACATGGGTCAGCGTATCACCTACAGGTGCACCATGAATGTCTTTAACACCCGCAACAATGAAGCCTACTTCACCTGCGTGCAAAACACCGGTTTCTTTCTGCTTAGGTGTAAAGATACCTACAGATTCAGCCTGATAATTTTGACCTGTAGACTTAACTAGAATCTTATCTTTCTTACGCAGCGTACCTTGAGTTACACGCACAAGAGAGACAACGCCTAAGTAATTATCAAACCAAGAATCAATAATTAGGGCTTGTAGCGGAGCATCAACATCACCTTCAGGTGGAGGTATTTCCTTAACTAATTGTTCGAGAACGTCTTCGACACCCATACCGCTCTTAGCTGAACAGGCAACAGCATCAGTGGCATCAATACCGATAACTTCTTCAATTTCAACACGAACTCGCTCCGGCTCTGCCTGAGGCAAGTCCATTTTGTTTAGAATGGGTACTACTTCTAAACCTTGCTCGATTGCTGTATAGCAGTTAGCAACTGACTGAGCTTCTACACCTTGTGCAGCATCTACGATTAAAAGCGCGCCTTCACAGGCTGCTAGAGATCGAGATACCTCATAGGAGAAATCCACGTGGCCTGGTGTATCGATAAAGTTAAGCTGGTAAGTCTCACCATCTTGCGCTTTATAGTTCAGAGTAACACTCTGCGCTTTAATGGTAATACCACGCTCACGCTCCAAATCCATGGAATCAAGAACCTGAGCTTCCATTTCACGGTCACTTAAGCCACCGCACATTTGGATAAAACGATCGGCCAAAGTCGACTTACCGTGGTCGATATGGGCAATAATAGAAAAATTTCGGATATTTTTAAGGTTGCTCACGTGCAGGCTACCGCTACTCTAATACTCGCTGGAAAGGCGCAAGTTTACAGCATTTGCTTAAACTGGGCTACGAAAAAGGGGGCCTTAGCCCCCTTAGAATTTTATACTACTTAATCCGATACTCGTAATGGAATAAATAACGGACTTCCCCGCCGAACAATCCGCATTGGAACCGACTTACCAGAAGCTATATCTGTAGACACTCGATTAAAGTCAGAAACACTGGCGATCTGTTCGCCATTTAGCATAGTGATGACATCACCAACCATCAGACCTGCATCTGAACCTGGCCCTTGTAAAACTTTACGAACAACAACGCCTTTGCTCACTTGCCATTTTTCTTTGCGTTTTTGGTCAAGTTCAGCCACCTGAATATTTAGACGATTACCTTTATCCTCTTTTGGCTTTCGAACGTTAGTTTTAGCAAGTTCATCCTGTGTTGGTAATGCCTCGATTTCGACCTTAATGGTCATTTCACGCCCCGCACGAATGACTGAAACCTTAGCTTTCTTACCTGGTGTCACTCGACCCACATGGTGAGGTAAATCTGAAGATCGAATAATATCCGCACCTTCAAATTTAAGAATAATATCGCCCTCTTGAAGACCGGATTTTTCTGCTGGACTATTAGGTAACACTTTTGCCACTAAAGCCCCAGCCGGCTTATCTAAGCCAAATGATTCAGCAAGATCACGGTTAACCTCTTGAATGACCACACCTAGCCACCCGCGAGTCACATAACCATGTTTCCTTAATTGATCCGCAACATCCATCGCGACATCAATAGGTATAGCAAAGGACAGCCCCATAAAACCACCGGAACGAGTGTAAATTTGAGAGTTAATCCCAACGACTTCACCATCCAGATTAAATAATGGACCTCCAGAATTACCCGGATTAATAGCTACATCAGTTTGGATAAACGGCACATAAGTATCGCCCGCTAATGCACGTTCTTTGGCACTGACAATACCCGCTGTCACACTATGATCAAAACCAAATGGTGAGCCTATCGCAAGTACCCACTCACCAACATCAAGCGCTTTAGACTCTCCCAGCTCAACTGTCGGTAGGTCCTCAGCATCGATTTTTAACAGCGCTACATCAGAGCGCTCATCAGAACCGATGACTTCAGCTTCTAACTCCCTGCGATCAGCTAAGCGCACAATAACCTGATCAGCCCCAGCAATAACATGATGATTGGTTAGCAGGTATCCATCGTCAGAAATAATAAAACCAGACCCTAAAGATTGAGGGGCTCTACGGCGTGGCCGTTCTCCCTGATCAAATTCAGGCATACGGAAAAAATGGCGAAATATTTCAGGAATTTCTTCACCATTTGGCCCTTGAAACGGATTTAATTCACCCTGTCGTGCTTTTTTCTGGACAGTACTGATATTTACTACTGCAGGAGAGGCTTCTTTCACCAAAGATTTAAAATCAGGTAAGTTTGCAGCATGAACCGGCAGAGAAATAAAACAAAAAATTGCGACAATGAATTTTGATATAGATTTCATAAAACAAACACCTATGTCTATCAAAAAACTGGGTTATATAACTTTAATTAGCGTAGGCTGATATTGGCAGGATCTAAAGAAAGTAGAACTACTAAACCGAACAAACATAAAACCAGCAACAAGAGAAAAGAATGCTGAGGCAATCACAAGTAATTCATCACCCCATATAAAATCACCTAGTACAGCCCCTAAAAAAAGCGCTATTAATGGCAACAAATACATAAATACTGTTGCTTTGATAAAAGCACCTTCTTCAATACCTAAGAGGACGTGGTCATCTGCTTGCACCTTCAAAGAAGTAGGGTTATTTACTAAGAATATAAAGCGTTTTTCTTGACCAGCTTGCACTAGCAATTTTTGCCCACAACCATTTCGTGCAGCACAACTGGCACAAGCGCTCTGACGCATAGTTTCTACCCATACGCCGTGCTCATCGACCTCTACAACTTTACCGCTTTCTTCAATCATTTACGTTCTACTGATGCAGCGATACGTTCCGCAATCATTAGAGGGACATCACCGACGACTGTTACAAATTGATCACCAATGCGTTTACCCACAGTAACCATACCATCTGACTGAACAGCACCTTCAGGAACGGACTGACGGCCAAATTTTTCAACACAAACGGTAAATGAATGGCGTCCATTACTGAACATTTGTACTTCAGCATGCGCCATCACATCTCTACGTTTACCCGAAAAACCTTCTGGTAACCATGTTGCTTCCCAACCTGATTCTTGGTGCGAAAGCATATGCTTATGCTGAGACACATAACGCTCGACACCTTCAGATAAGCGAATAATTTCAGGCTCTTGCCCCTGTGATGAAATCATCGAACGGTTACCAAACTGTGCTCTGACCAGGTCATCAGAAAGTGAATTGCCCGGAAGAACATAGTTCGGGCGATTATCAGCAATCGTATCGTTCACAGGCTGATTGTAGGTTTGGGCACCCAAGATAACCATTGCCGTCACAGAAGCCGCTGCAGTCATGCTAGCTAGCGGTTTCCAAAAAAAACTTCCTTTAGGGTCGGACTTAACTTCTGGTGCAGCAGTATCAACTTCCAAATCAGGCTCTTGTTCCAGAGCCTGCATAACCTGACTACTGATATCAAAGCCACTCAATTCAGCTTCTTCATTTTTCATAACTGAACGAACTAAATGATATCGCTGCCATTGCTCAGCCAATTCTGGCTCCTGCTCTATGCGATCAAGAGTACGTCGTAACTCAAAGTCTGCGACTTCACCATCCATCAATGCCGAAACAGATTCTGTAGATCGATCATCCATAGAATTTACCTCAATTTACCTTTGCAGGATCAGCTCGCTAAAAGCGGCATAATTTCTTTATCAATTGCTTCACGTGCTCGAAAGATACGTGACCTCACAGTTCCCACAGGGCAATCCATAACCCCAGCTATCTCTTCATAACTCATGCCCTCAAACTCTCTGAGCGTTAAAGCCACCCGTAAGTCTTCAGGGAGTTTATTCAGAGTTTTGCGAATCACCGCTTCAAGCTCGTCCTTGTACAATTTATTTTCTGGTGTCTCAATATCTTTCAAAGCATTATCACCTTCAAAGAACTGGGCATCATCAACATCTACATCAGCAGGACGTCTACCACGAGCAACAAGGTGATTTTTGGCTGTATTGATAGCTATTCTGTATAACCATGTATAGAAAGCACTATCACCGCGAAATTTTGGTATCGCTCTATAAGCCTTAATGAAAGTTTCTTGCGCCACGTCCAATGCTTCATGTTGGTCGTAAACATAACGACCAATCAACGCAACAATTTTATGTTGGTATTTTTTAACTAGAAGATCGAAAGCACGTTTATCGCCCGCTTTTACCCGTTCGACTAACTTTTGATCGACTGCTGTCTGACTTTCACTCGACACTCAATATTCCTTAAACTGTCCTTAATACCTGTCTCTATAAATATAGAAGCTAAAGCAGCAATAACTTTCAACTAATACAACATATTACCTCATCAGAGTGCCGGAACACTTCTATGAGCATTCAAAACTGCTTAAGTTCCCTAAGTCCAAAAAAAAATGCTAAATTGTGACTCAATACCGATGAAACACATGTAATTAGCTAGTTTTATCCTCGAACTTACCACTAAAATAAGCACTCAATTTTTCAAGCCAAGAACCCTCAAGTTAAGAAGAGCACAGCATGACGCAACACTATCACTACGACGCTTTAATTATTGGCAGTGGCGCTGCTGGACTAAGCATGGCCCTCCACTTAGCTCAAAATGCGCGTGTTGCAGTTCTTAGTAAAAGAGAACTTAAAAGTGGATCTACATGGCTGGCTCAAGGCGGTATCGCTGCAGTACTCGATACTGAAGATAGCACACAAGCACATATCGAAGACACCATGTCTGCTGGCGGGCACCTTAGTCATAAAGACGCAGTAGAATTCACCGTCGAGCACGGCAGAGAAAGCATTGACTGGCTGATTGAACAAGGCGTTCCTTTTACCCAAGATAGTGACGACTACCATCTAACTAAAGAAGGCGGACACTCTCATCGTCGCATCATCCATTCTGCAGATGCGACAGGAAAAGCGCTTCAGCAAACATTGATAGAGAAAGCCAAAGCCTCTGAAAATATCGATCTATTCGAACACCATATTGCGGTCGACCTAATCACACGAAAGAAACTAGGATTAGCACACAACCGTTGTGTCGGCGCATACATTCTTAATGACGAAACAGGACACGTAGAGGTATTTCAAGCTCCTCACGTTGTATTGGCTACAGGTGGTGCATCAAAGGCCTATCTATATACAAGCAATTCAGATGGTGCCACGGGTGATGGTATCGCCATGGCTTGGCGTGCTGGCTGCCGAGTCGGCAACATGGAATTTAATCAGTTCCATCCTACCTGCCTCTATCACCCACAAGCAAAATCATTTTTGATTACAGAAGCCGTGCGTGGTGAAGGTGGAAAGCTTTTACTTCCTGATGGCAAGCCGTTCATGCATAACTTCGATGAGCGAGGCGAATTAGCCCCCCGAGATATCGTTGCTCGCGCAATCGACCATGAAATGAAAAGGCTAGGTAGCGACTGCTTATTTTTAGATATCAGCCACAAATCTAAAGAATTTATTAAGTCTCATTTCCCAACCATCTATAAGCGTTGCAAGAGCCTAGGCATCGACATCACTAAAGAACCAATTCCAGTTGTACCTGCTGCCCACTACACATGTGGCGGAGTCGTGACGGACGAAAAAGGGCGCACCGATATTCCAGGGCTATATGCGATTGGTGAAACCTCGTTCACGGGGCTACATGGCGCTAATCGATTGGCTAGCAATTCTCTTCTAGAATGCCTTGTATATGCAAAATCCGCTTCAGACGATGTCGTTCAATCTCTAACAGCACCTCTGGATGAATCAATCATCCCTGCGTGGGATGAATCCCAAGTCACAAATTCAGATGAAGATGTCATTATCTCTCACAACTGGGATGAGATACGTCGTTTTATGTGGGACTACGTAGGCATCGTGAGAACGACCAAACGACTACAACGAGCTAAACACCGTATAGATCTGTTACAACAAGAGATTAGCGAATACTACAGCAACTACAAAATTAGTAACGACCTACTAGAGCTTCGTAACTTAGCCGTCGTTGCAGATTTGATTATTCGCTCAGCAATGTTAAGACAGGAAAGTCGCGGACTTCATTACACACTAGACTTCCCAGAGCAGGGTCCTGAAGCACTAGATACAATCTTAACGCCAATCAATTTCCACTGGAATTAAGATTATTCAGCGGACTATATAATAATAGAACCCGTAGCCGCCTAAATGCATTTTCATTGAAGCTCCGACGCATAATTACAACAGGGATAGTGTAAAAGCGACGGTCTGTTTTGCACAACATGACAATCACAAACGGAGTGATCACCTTTTGCTTAATACGGGTCACTTCAATTCGTTGCTGGTTTCTCTGCCGCAACGAAATGGCTCCGTTCTGGCCATTCCAAGTAATAGCGACAATGGATAAAGGGGACGTTAATAGCACCCTTTCGTTTAAATAAAACAGGAAACTAAACAATACTGCTAATGTAGCTAGGACAGCAATATGTAACGGAATAGCAGCATAAAAAAGTGCAAAGCACGCACAAAGATGTACCCCACAGTAGATAACAAGCAGGGTACAGGAAGGAGAAATAGATTCGTTATTTAGGCTGAACACGCTCCAGAATAATCCTCACAATCCTTTGCAAGTCTGGATCAGCTGGCACTTCACGCTCCATGAGCCACACAAATAAATCCTGATCTTCCTCATCTAATAACTTAACAAAGCGATCTTGATCAGCCTCGCCTAAGTCTGCAAAAGCCTCTTCCACAAACGGAACAAAAAGAACATCAAGTTCCAACATACCACGTCGACTCTGCCATTTAAGGCGGCGAATATCATCTTCAGTATACATCTATCAATTTTTCCTTAGAGGTTTCGCATTGCGCGCTAAGCATACCAGAAATAAAGAATAAGACACTAGCGACAAGAGTCTATAGCAATTGCTAGTTGCTAGTTGCTAGTTGCTAGTTGCTAGTTGCTAGTTGCTAGAAAGTGGAGCTGGAGCGCCCCCGATAAAGTGGACAGTTGCTTAAGATCGGAAGCCAACTGGAGATTCATACCCCAACGCACTGTGGCTTCTGATCGTATTATAGAAGCGAGAGATATACAGACCTATTTCTCTCGCCATTTCAGAACAGGTAATCAACCCTAACTTACGTGTACATTCCTTTTTCAACAACGAGAAGAAGCTCTCTGCACACGCATTATCCCAGCAGTTACCTTGACGAGACATACTGATTGTAACGCCTCTTTTCGTCAACCAGCTCATTACCCGCTCACTGCGATACTGACTCCCTTGGTCAGAGTGAAACAGCAATTTATGAGTGACTTCCGGCTTAGCTTTATTCCAACTTTTTTGTAATGATTTCAGTACGATGTCCGCAGTTACTTGCCTTGAACATTCAAAGCCTACGATTTCCCGATTGTGTAAATCCATAACGACCGATACATATAACCAGCCTTCGCGACAGGCTACTTGGGTAATATCTGAGACCCATACGCGATTAATCTGACTCGGATTAAACTCCCTATTTAGCAGATTAGGCTGAGGCATCAAACCACCTTCTAAGCAGTAACGAGCCTTCCTTACAGCAAGTTGCGCCTTATACCCTACGCGCCTCAATAAACGGCAGAGGCGATTTTTCCCACAACAAAAGCCCTCACATAACAACGCATGCCATAATTTACGGTAGCCATACACACCTCGACATTGATCCGCTAACTCTAAAGCACGCGATAAGATCTTTTGATTCATCTGTTCCCGTAGGGATGGAATACGATTTAGCCAAGCATAATAACCCGAGCGCTGAACACCATAGAGCCTGCATAACCGCGACACGGGTAAGTAACTCGAGTACTTCTCTATACATGCAAAGCGCTCTACTTTGCTTCGCTGAAGTACTCTCGTGTCTTTTTTAGGATATCGACTTCCAGTTGAGAGCGTTCCAATTCCTTTTTAACTTTCTCTAACTCTTGTTCTAACTGACGGTAACTCTTACGAGGTGCAGTTTCATTCACCGCTTTAGGATCTTGAGCTGACATATATTGACGCCTCCAAGCACGCAATGTCCCTACCGCTATCGGAAGGTCCTCCACAAACTCAGTTAAGGTTAGCTCAGTTTTAAGTGATTCCAGCACCACACGTGTTTTAAATTCGTCACTGTAGGCTGTACGTTTTTTGAAATACATAAGACACCTCTAGCGTGTTAAAAGGTGTCCACTGAAACGGGGTCAGTCCAAAAGGGTATGTGGATTAAGCCGAGTGTAAATACTTCGCTCAGTATTGCATTAGCCCACAACGAAAAAACCCCGATCACATCGTGACCGGGGTTTTCTCTTAATTAAATGCTTGGCGATGACCTACTCTCACATGGGGAAGCCCCACACTACCATCGGCGATGTTGCGTTTCACGTCTGAGTTCGGGATGGATTCAGGTGGTTCCACAACTCTATGGTCGCCAAGCAAAACTGTTACAACTTAGATCTGATTCTTCTTTTATTTGATCTAGATAGTTTATCGACTGTAGCTTAACTACGCGCTAATTCGTTACTCTCTATCGTCTTACGTATCTTACAAGTCACTTGCCAAACGCCTTGGGCGTTATATGGTCAAGCCTCACGGGCAATTAGTATTGGTTAGCTCAACGCCTCACAGCGCTTCCACACCCAACCTATCAACGTCGTAGTCTTCAACGGCCCTTTAGGGGAATCAAGTTCCCAGTGAGATCTCATCTTGAAGGAGGCTTCCCGCTTAGATGCTTTCAGCGGTTATCCCGTCCGAACGTAGCTACCCGGCAATGCAATTGGCATCACAACCGGTACACCAGAGGTTCGTTCACTCCGGTCCTCTCGTACTAGGAGCAACTCTTCTCAAATCTCAAACGCCCACGGCAGATAGGGACCGAACTGTCTCACGACGTTCTAAACCCAGCTCGCGTACCACTTTAAATGGCGAACAGCCATACCCTTGGGACCGGCTTCAGCCCCAGGATGTGATGAGCCGACATCGAGGTGCCAAACACCGCCGTCGATGTGAACTCTTGGGCGGTATCAGCCTGTTATCCCCGGAGTACCTTTTATCCGTTGAGCGATGGCCCTTCCATACAGAACCACCGGATCACTAGAACCTACTTTCGTACCTGCTCGACGTGTCTGTCTCGCAGTCAAGCACCCTTCTACTCTTGCGCTCATTGCATGATTTCCGACCATGCTGAGGGTACCTTCGTGCTCCTCCGTTACTCTTTGGGAGGAGACCGCCCCAGTCAAACTACCCACCACACAATGTCCCCGATCCCGCTTAGGGAACTGGGTTAGAACCTCAACATTACCAGGCTGGTATTTCAAAGGTGGCTCCACCCTATCTGGCGACAGGGTTTCAAAGCCTCCCAGCTATTCTACACAAGTAATGTCAAAGTCCACTGTGAAGCTGTAGTAAAGGTTCACGGGGTCTTTCCGTCTAGCCGCGGGTAAACTGCATCTTAACAGCTATTTCAATTTCACTGAGTCTCGGGTGGAGACAGTGTGGCCATCGTTACGCCATTCGTGCAGGTCGGAACTTACCCGACAAGGAATTTCGCTACCTTAGGACCGTTATAGTTACGGCCGCCGTTTACCGGGGCTTCGATCAAGAGCTTCGCGCAAGCGCTAACCCCATCAATTAACCTTCCGGCACCGGGCAGGCGTCACACCCTATACGTCCTCTTTCGAGTTTGCAGAGTGCTATGTTTTTAATAAACAGTCGCAGCCACCTGGTATCTTCGACCGGCCTCAGCTTAGGGAGTAAATCCCATCACCAAAACCGGCGCACCTTCTCCCGAAGTTACGGTGCCATTTTGCCTAGTTCCTTCACCCGAGTTTTCTCATACGCCTTAGTATTCTCTACCTGACCACCTGTGTCGGTTTAGGGTACGGTTAGTCATAACCTGAAGCTTAGAGGATTTTCCTGGAAGCATGGCATCAACTACTTCAGTCCATAAAGGACCTCGTCATCGATTCTCGGTCTTAAAAGAGCCCGGATTTACCTAAGCTCTAAACCTACTATCTTAAACGCGGACAACCAACGCCGCGCTAGCCTAGCCTTCTCCGTCCCCCCATCGCAGTTATGAGCAGTACAGGAATATTAACCTGTTTCCCATCGGATACGCTCTTCAGCCTCTCCTTAGGGGCCGACTCACCCTACCTCGAATAGCGTTGGATAGGAACCCTTGGTCTTCCGGCGGGGAGGGTTTTCACCTCCCTTATCGTTACTCATGTCAGCATTCGCACTTCTGATACCTCCACGGTGCCTTACAGCTTCCGCTTCAACAGCTTACAGAACGCTCCTCTACCATGCACAAAGTGCATCCGTAGCTTCGGTGTTATGCTTAGCCCCGTTATATCTTCCGCGCGGGCCGACTCGACTAGTGAGCTATTACGCTTTCTTTAAAGGGTGGCTGCTTCTAAGCCAACCTCCTAGCTGTCTAAGCCTTCCCACATCGTTTCCCACTTAGCATAAACTTTGGGACCTTAGCTGACGGTCTGGGTTGTTTCCCTTTCCACGACGGACGTTAGCACCCGCCGTGTGTCTCCCGTGATTGAACTCATGGGTATTCGGAGTTTGCATCGGGTTGGTAAGTCGGGATGACCCCCTAGCCGAAACAGTGCTCTACCCCCCATGGTTAGACACGAGGCACTACCTAAATAGTTTTCGAGGAGAACCAGCTATCTCCGAGTTTGATTAGCCTTTCACTCCTATCCACAAGTCATCCGCTGGCTTTTCAACGACAGTCGGTTCGGTCCTCCAATGCATGTTACTGCATCTTCAACCTGCCCATGGATAGATCACTCGGTTTCGGGTCTACTCCTAGCGACTGGACGCCCTATTAAGACTCGGTTTCCCTACGGCTCCGCAAATGCTTAACCTTGCCACTAAAAGTAAGTCGCTGACCCATTATACAAAAGGTACGCAGTCACCGTCCGAAAACGGCTCCCACTGCTTGTACGTACACGGTTTCAGGGTCTATTTCACTCCCCTCACAGGGGTTCTTTTCGCCTTTCCCTCACGGTACTGGTTCACTATCGGTCAGTCAGGAGTATTTAGCCTTGGAGGATGGTCCCCCCATATTCAGACAGCGTTTCACGTGTGCCGTCCTACTCGATTTCACTTTAAAAGACCTTTCACATACGGGGCTATCACCCACTATGGCCACACTTTCCAGAGTGTTCTGTTAAATCTAATAAAGCTTAAGGGCTAGTCCCCGTTCGCTCGCCGCTACTTAGGGAATCTCGGTTGATTTCTTTTCCTCTGGGTACTTAGATGTTTCAGTTCCCCAGGTTCGCCTCTAATAACCTATGTATTCAGTTAAAAGATACCTATAAATAGGTGGGTTTCCCCATTCGGAAATGTCCGGATCAAAGGTTGTTTACCACCTCCCCGAACCTTATCGCAGGTTACAACGTCCTTCATCGCCTCTGACTGCCAAGGCATCCACCGTGCACGCTTAGTCACTTGACCATATAACCCGAAGGCGTCTGGAATCACAGTAACTTGTATTGCTAGTAACGATAGATTTCGCCGAATTGGCGCATGCAGTAAAACTACATGTCTTAAATCTAAATCAAATGAATCAAATCCAAATTGTTAAAGAGCGTTTAAAGCAAAAAAGCTTTAAAAGATAATGTCTAAACCGACAATATGTTTTAAAACTCTTCCTTCTCATCCTCAAGGATGATGGTGGAGCTATGCGGGATCGAACCGCAGACCTCCTGCGTGCAAAGCAGGCGCTCTCCCAGCTGAGCTATAGCCCCAAGAAAAACAGTAAGGCTATTGATTGGTAGGCCTGAGTGGACTTGAACCACCGACCTCACCCTTATCAGGGGTGCGCTCTAACCAGCTGAGCTACAAGCCTACACCGTTGCTCTTAACTTCTCTGATCAGATAATTCGTGTGAACGCTTGCCGAGAATCGGCTTTCGTTTAAGGAGGTGATCCAGCCCCAGGTTCCCCTAGGGCTACCTTGTTACGACTTCACCCCAGTCATGAACCACACCGTGGTAACCGCCCTCCCGAAGGTTAAGCTAGCTACTTCTGGTGCAATCCACTCCCATGGTGTGACGGGCGGTGTGTACAAGGCCCGGGAACGTATTCACCGCGACATTCTGATTCGCGATTACTAGCGATTCCGACTTCATGGAGTCGAGTTGCAGACTCCAATCCGGACTACGACCGGTTTTCTGAGATTAGCTTACCCTCGCAGGTTCGCGGCCCTCTGTACCGGCCATTGTAGCACGTGTGTAGCCCAACTCGTAAGGGCCATGATGACTTGACGTCGTCCCCACCTTCCTCCGGTTTGTCACCGGCAGTCTCCTTAGAGTTCCCACCCGAAGTGCTGGCAAATAAGGACAAGGGTTGCGCTCGTTACGGGACTTAACCCAACATTTCACAACACGAGCTGACGACAGCCATGCAGCACCTGTCTCAGAGTTCCCGAAGGCACGAAACTATCTCTAGTAACTTCTCTGGATGTCAAGAGTTGGTAAGGTTCTTCGCGTTGCGTCGAATTAAACCACATGCTCCACCGCTTGTGCGGGCCCCCGTCAATTCATTTGAGTTTTAACCTTGCGGCCGTACTCCCCAGGCGGTCTACTTATCGCGTTAGCTGCGCCACTAAAAGATCAAGTCTCCCAACGGCTAGTAGACATCGTTTACGGCGTGGACTACCAGGGTATCTAATCCTGTTTGCTCCCCACGCTTTCGCACCTCAGTGTCAATATCGGTCCAGGTAGTCGCCTTCGCCACTGGTGTTCCTTCCTATATCTACGCATTTCACCGCTACACAGGAAATTCCACTACCCTCTACCGTATTCTAGATTGGTAGTATCAGGTGCAGTTCCAAGGTTGAGCCCTGGGCTTTCACATCTGACTGACCAATCCACCTACGCGCGCTTTACGCCCAGTAATTCCGATTAACGCTCGCACCCTCCGTATTACCGCGGCTGCTGGCACGGAGTTAGCCGGTGCTTCTTCTGCAGTTAACGTCACAGCTAGCAGGTATTAACTACTAACCTTTCCTCACTGCTGAAAGTGCTTTACAACCCTAGGGCCTTCTTCACACACGCGGCATGGCTGCATCAGGCTTGCGCCCATTGTGCATATTCCCCACTGCTGCCTCCCGTAGGAGTCTGGACCGTGTCTCAGTTCCAGTGTGGCTGATCATCCTCTCAGACCAGCTAGAGATCGTCGCCTTGGTGAGCCATTACCTCACCAACTAGCTAATCTCACGCAGGCTCATCCAATAGTGCAAGGTCCGAAGATCCCCTGCTTTCCCCCGTAGGGCGTATGCGGTATTAGACCAAATTTCTCTGGCTTATCCCCCGCTACTGGGTAGATTCCTACGCGTTACTCACCCGTCCGCCACTCGTCATCAACTAGCAAGCTAGTCATGTTACCGTTCGACTTGCATGTGTTAGGCCTGCCGCCAGCGTTCAATCTGAGCCATGATCAAACTCTTCAGTTTAAATCATTGTTGCTACCAGGAATGTGGTAGCGGGCTCTAGTACTAAACAACCGGATAACATTCTTAAGAACGTTAAACCTTTGTAAATCGCTTTAAATGAATTCACTTGGTTGCTTGTCTAGAAAAAGTTTGCTTCTTCTCAACAAGCGCCCACACGAATTATCTGATCAAATTGTTAAAGAGCGTTGCTTTATTGACTGCCCGCTAACTCAGCGTTTCGTCTCAAGCGAGGCGCATATTCTACTTCGCGCTCATTCAAAGTCAACCGTTTATTTTGCAATTTTGTAAAAAGTTTTTACTCAGCAACCGGACTTTGAATCCTGCTCCGTAAGCAATCTTAAAAACCAATGTTTTCAATCACTTACTGAGCACCTCACTCAGCTCTGCTGCCCCTTTAAAAGCGGCCTTCCTAAGCAAGGACGGCGAATTCTACAGACATCTGAAAAAGGGTCAACACCCAATCTTACAAAAAGTGCAAAAAGCTGAAAAAAACTTACAAATCATCACAAATCGATCAAGGGTTAATCAATAGCGTTTAAATAGTAGTCAACAGATACAAAAAAGGCGCTGAGTTTTACCTCAACGCCTTTTACTTAGACTTTCATTTAGCCTTTTAATACTAGAACAGAGCATTTTGCTCTCTCCGTTACCTTTGCAGTAACAGAACCCAGCATTACCTTCTCAACAGTTCCGTGCTTTTGCGCACTCATGATAATTAGATCTGCCCCTATTTCTTTAGCACGCCTAACAATCTCTTTGTGCGCTTTACCCTCTCTAACATCAACTTCAAAGCCTCTATTATCTAAAGCTTTTGCACCAATTGTTTGCAGCTCTTTACGCATAGCCTCCAATGCTTTCTCAACTGCACCTTTAGGAAAGTATGACGCCACCATTGGCATTTGATAGCCAGATAGAATAGTCATCAGATGAAGCTCGACACTTTCATCTATGTATTCTTTTACAGTCTGTAACGTTTGCTCAACAGTTTTCCCGTCTTGAAGGTCTAGTGGTACCAATATTTTCTTAAACATTGTTTAGCAACCCTGTTCTGCCTTACGGCGTCTGTTTTGCATCCATCCCATTGCTATTAGTAGTAGCAAAACTGGAATCCAAACTAGCTGTTTCGGTGGTCGATCGGCCTCCACCTCAAGTGTTTTGATCTCCCAATCGAAATCCAAGCCTACTTTCTGAGCATCTGAATCAAAGGTAACGAGGTCGACAATTACACGCTCACCCTCTTCCCTTAACATTAGTCCTGCAGCTTCGATTTTCTCAGCGCCTGTACCTTCATTGGCTAGCGGCAACTCAACTGTTTTATTCACAAAATCACCATCAATAGTTTCACCGGCCACAATCATTCTTAACGGCCTACCATTTGGCATATCTTCTGCGACTTGCTCTAGCTTGGTTGGGGATACTTGCTCAATAGCAGGATAAATTTCATCCCATATTGCTCCTGGCCTAAACATCAAGAACGCGATAGCCAATAACAGAACGGTTTCATACCAACGAGTTTTTACTATCCAGTATCCTTGTGTCGCCGCTGCAAACACTAACATTGCCACTAATGCGCCAAAGATAGTAAGCAGAAGGTGCATTGGCCCTTCGATACCTATCAATATCAATTCAGTATTGAAGATAAACATAAACGGTAACACCGCTGTACGAATATCATAGGTAAAACCTTGAACACCCGTCTTAATAGGATCTGATTGCGCTATCGCGGCACCTGCAAATGCCGCTAAGCCAACGGGTGGTGTATCATCCGCGAGAATACCAAAGTAAAAAACAAACAAATGAACAGCAATTAAAGGGACGATTAATCCATTTTCAGCACCAAGCGTCACAATAACTGGAGCCATTAACGATGACACTACAATGTAGTTTGCTGTAGTTGGTAAACCCATACCTAATATCAAACTGATAATCGCAGTAAACAACAGCATCAAAAAGATACTACCGCCTGAGATAAACTCCACAAACTCAGTCATCATTTGCCCTAGACCTGTCAAAGTGACTGTACCTACGACAATACCCGCTGCAGCAGTTGCCACACCAATACCAATCATATTTCTTGCGCCACCAACAAGCCCATTCAATAGATCTTCAACGCCATGCACTATCTGGCTACTCCAGGCGAGTGGCTCTCTGAAATAGGTCTTGATTGGTTTATGGGTTAATACAATGAAGATCATGAACACCGTTGCCCAGAAAGCAGACAAACCCGGCGAGAAACGTTCAACCGTTAGACACCAAACCAGCACAACAACAGGTAGTAGATAGTACAAACCTGATTTAACGGTAGGCCCTACTTCTGGCAGCATTACAACTTCAGAATTCGGATCGTCCATATGCAGATCAGGAAACTTAGCCGCATATCGAACAAGCCCAATATAAGCCATAAGAATCACAAGACCAGCAATTAGATATGACCAATTCCCCATGTAACTCTTAGTCCAACCTAATCCGTGATACACGGTCAATGATATGACACATACACCCACTACAATCATTGCCCACACTGATAGCTTTTGTGCCAGCGTTGCATGGTTTCTAGTCGGCAGGCCCTTCATCCCTGCCTTCACTGCTTCTAGATGAACGATGTAGATCAAGGCGATATAGGAAATCAGCGCGGGTAGGATTGCATGCTGAATCACCTCGATATATGAAATGCCAACAAACTCAACCATTAAGAATGCAGCCGCCCCCATAATTGGAGGTGTTAACTGACCATTAGTTGAAGCCGCCACCTCGACCGCACCAGCTTTATAACCTGGAAAACCTACACGCTTCATCAGCGGGATTGTAAAAGTACCTGTCGTAACAACATTGGCAATAGACGAGCCTGATACCAAGCCACTTAATCCAGAGGAAACAACAGCCGCCTTAGCGGGCCCACCGCGCATATGCCCTAATAGTGAAAAAGACACCTGAGTGAAGTAATTACCAGCACCCGCTTTGTCAAGCAAAGCGCCAAACAATACAAACAGAAATACAAAGCCTGTCGATACACCAAGAGCAACACCAAATACGCCTTCTGAGGTTAGCCATTGGTGCGACATTGCTTTATTAAGGCTTGCTCCTTTATGCGAAATAACATCCGGCATGTAAGGTCCAGCAAAGGTGTAAAGCATGAAGATACCAGCCACGACCATCAATGGCGGGCCTAATGCTCTACGCGTCGCCTCCAATAGCAAGATCATACCGCTGACAGCAACAACGATATCCAGTTTTATCGGCGCACCCGCTCGCCCAGCCAACTCAGCGTGAAAAATCACCAAGTAACTAGCAGCAAACGCAGCTACCCCAGCAAAAATCCAATCATGCCACGGCACAACCGATCTAGAAGAGCGCTTAAATGCAGGAAATGCGGTATAAGCCAAAAAGACCGCAAAGCTTAGATGAATAGCTCGAGCCTGAGTATCATTGAAGACACCAAAATCGAGCATAAATGGTAGAGGCGATGCATACCAAAGCTGAAATAGAGCCCAGCAAAGCGCTACACCCCATAGAAATTTACCAGGAAGCCCTTCTGGAGCGCGCGCCCCAGAATCTGCCTGAGCCACCATTTCCTGCACTTCTTGTGAAATGCTAGCCGAAGAACTGTTCTGATTATCCGTCACACAATCACCGTTTTAAAACAGCTTATAATAATTTTATAGAGCTAAACCTAAGCAAAAGCCGTAAAGCAAAACGGGGACATAATGTCCCCGTCGCCTATTAAATCAACTCTTATAGCAGACCTGCTTCTTTGTAGTACTTAATTGCACCAGGGTGAAGAGGTGCCGACAAACCGTCTTGAACCATTTGCTCTTTCTTCAGGTTAGCAAAAGCTGGATGCAGCTTACGGAATGTATCGAAGTTTTCGAAAACAGCCTTCACTACCTCGTAAACCACTTTTTCAGGCACTTTTGCAGAAGATACAAATGTTGCACCAACACCAAACGTTTGCGTATCAGCGTCATTACCGCGATACATGCCAGCAGGTACAGTTGCTGTACGATAGTAACTGTTATCGTTGATCAGCTTCTGAACCGCATCACCATCAACATTTACAAGCGTACTATCACAAGACGTTGTCGCTTCTTTAATTGCACCACTTGGATGACCTACTACGTAAACCATGGCATCAATTTTGTTATCACATAGCGCACTCGCTTGCTCAGACGCTTTAAGCTCAGACGTTAGAGCGAAATCATCCATCGACCAGCCTTTAGCTTCCATTAGCACTTCGATAGTACCGCGCTGACCTGAACCTGGGTTACCAATATTTACACGCTTACCTTTAAGATCATCAAAGTTTTTGATACCAGAATCGGCACGTGCAACAACAGTGAAAGGCTCTGGGTGTACAGAGAATACTGCGCGTAGATCTTTATTAGCACCAGTATCTTTAAATTTGCTAGTACCATTATAAGCATGGAACTGCCAATCAGACTGAGCTACGCCCATATCCAATTCACCTGCACGAATAGTGTTTAGGTTGTAAACTGAACCACCCGTAGACTCTACTGAACAGCGGATACCGTGGTCTTTACGATTTTTATTCACCAATCGGCAAATTGAACCACCCGTAGGGTAATAAACGCCAGTTACGCCGCCTGTACCGATCGTGATAAATTCTTGTGCTGATGCAGCAGTCGAACCACCCATGGCAGCTAAACCAACACCCATCGCTAACAAACTAGAAGTAACCGTCTTACGAAATGCCATAACAAACTCCATCTATTATCTTTTTATAATTAGAGCCATATATCAGGCCCTTTTTTACCCATCTTCTTTGATACTAGTATTGCCTACCGAATGTTTCAAAGTTCTGAAACATCAATAAGATAAACTAACATAGGCTGGTGATAGATAACATGCTTACGAATAACGCATCAATATATTCACTTCACTATGCATCACTTCACTTGATTTTCCTGTTTGGGGCACAAAAAACGGTTGATTTCCCTATAAGGGTATACATCAATTAACTCTCCCTTTTTAACCTGAACTTGGACTCTTTCCCAGAACTGAACCGTCAACAAATCCCCATGCAACTGATCAAAGATTTTTTTCACACGTCTATCACACGCCATAAGCATAGAAAACTCCTCCGGAAACACATCATTGTCACCAATTGAATACCAAGGTTCAGCAGCCAACTCTTGTTCCGGATACAGTGGTTCTGGTATTTCCCGGAAGTTACATTCAGTCAAATATAGAATTTCATCATAATCGTAAAAAACAACACGCCCATGCCGGGTTACACCAAAATTTTTAAACAACATATCCCCAGCAAAAATATTCGATGCAGCAAGTTCTTTAATCGCTTTACCATATTCATCTATGGCATGAAACAACTGCTCTTGATCTTCATTTTCCAACGCTTGATCGATATAGATGTTTAAAGGTGTCATATACCGCTCAGCCCATAAGTGTTTAATCAATAGCTGATCACCTTGCTGCTCAATAGAAGAGCCAGCAACTTTTGTCAGTTCTTCGGTAAGCTCTTCAGAAAATTTATTAATCGGGAATATAAAGTTAGTGAACTCTAACGTATCCGCCATTCGACCAACCCGGTCATGATTTTTAACCAACTGATATTTATCAAGAACCACCTGTCTTGTGATTCTTTTAGAGTGAGAAAACTCATCTTTAATAACTTTAAACACAACAGGAAAAGATGGCAGTGTGAAAACTATCATTACCATCCCTTTAACACCTGGTGCCACTTCAAATTGATCATTTGAATTTCCCAAATGATCGATAAAAGCCCGGAAGAATTCCGCCTTACCTTGCTTATAAAAACCTATTGAACTGTAAAGCTCGGCTTTATATTTCTGCGGGATCAGGGTGTGTAAAAAGTTAACCAATTCGGAAGGCACATCTACATCCACCAGAAAATATGACCGAGTAAAACCAAACACTGTGGATATATCATTTTCTTCGTTCAATGCCGCATCAAAATAAATACCTTTACCATCATTGAGTATAGACAACACAAATGGCTGACTATGCTTTGCGAAGCGGATGCGCCCTACAACATAAGCCGCTTTATTACGAAAAAAAAGACTGCTAACAATATCAATCACCGCCTTATCATAAGGCAACTGCTTTTGCTCAATCTGCTGCTGAACATAACGAACCAAATTACTGATATCTTGTCGCTTATTTCTCCATAGCACATTAAACATTAAATCAGACATTAAACGACCAACAAGTTGAACTAGACCAGATCCACTTAATACATAAGATTTATATACACTCTCACCTGAGCAAAGCTCTTTCCCTTCTCTGCTCGATCGAACAAAAATATGCTCACTATCAATATGCCGATGTTTAAATAGATAACAATAAACAGAGTTGTAGAATGTTTCTGCTAATTCAGGATCTGTTCGCTGACGTATCAACTTAGCGTAATATTGCTTAGCGCCCCCCCATACCTCCGGCCTGTAAATATCTACCCCTACATACGTCAGCGCTTTTGCAGTATCAGACACCATCAGATCATATAAACCCAAGCGCTTAGCCGATAATGACTGAATTCCACGCCAATCAGCCACTTCAAATAAATATTTTGCTGACTCAGTAACCTCCTGAAATTTCAGTCGATATTCTGCAAAAAAAGCCATTATTTGCGATGCAAGTCGCTGATGTACTTGATGAGACATACTATCTCCTCATACTGTAGAACTTCATAACCATTATTATTGAAACACCTTGGTCATTCAGTTTAGCTAAACTTAGATAAGACAATTAGCCATTTGGTTTGACACTATGTATACCCATACTTCGATCAACACGACTGAAGATAAACCTACCGCAATCGCTGTTTTAACCAGTGGCGGGGACTCACCAGGAATGAACCCTGCTATTCGCGGGGTAGTACGAGCAGCTCTCCACCAAGGCATCAAAGTTTTCGGGGTTCACAAAGGGTATAGCGGCTTAATTATTGGCGATATGTGGGAGATGGACTCTGCATCTGTAACCAACATAGTGCAGCGCGGAGGCACACTACTTAAAAGTGATCGCTGCCAAGCTTTTCTAGATCCCGCGGTTCGACATCAGGCGGCCGAAGTTTTACTCAAAAAAGGGATTGATAGTCTAGTCGTGATTGGCGGTGATGGCTCTTTAACCGGGGCTCATATGCTGGCCTCGGAAAGCTCGATTCGTGTTATAGGACTCCCTGGCACTATCGATAACGACATCTACGGCACTGATGACACCATTGGGTTCGACACAGCCGTTAACACCGCGCTTGATGCCATAGATAAAATCCGTGATACAGCACTCTCTCATGAATGCCTGTTTTTAGTCGAAGTGATGGGCCGGAACTCCGGTTTTATTGCGACTCATGTAGGTATAGCCTGCGGTGCAGAGCTGGTAGTTATTCCTGAGTATGAAGTTGAAGTAGATGCAATCTCATTTCAGCTTGCCAACAATCGTGTTCAAGGCAAAGGATCAAGCGGGATTATTGTTGTAGCTGAGGGCCCAACCCCTGGCCTTACTTATAATTTAGCCAAACAATTAGAGCAGCACGGTCAGCGACCCAAGGTCTGTATTTTGGGCCACATACAAAGAGGTGGCCGTCCAACAGGGCATGATCGAGTGCTTGCTTCCTGCCTTGGAGCGGCAGCTGTGGACTATCTTTGCGGGGGCTATAACGATGTGATGATCGGAATAAAAAACGGAGCCATCGCAGAGACTCCGTTACAACATATTATTGATAAAAAGAAACAGCTAGATGCTCAACTATTCGAGCATGTACAACTACTACACAAATAACTTTTAACGTTACCAACAATTATCGAACGTAAGGATTACTTTGCATCTCGCGACCAAAGGTTGAACCCGGCCCATGACCGGGAATAAATTCGACCGACTGACCTAACGGGAACAGTTTTAACTTAATTGAATCAATCAATTCTTGATGATTCCCTTGTGGAAAATCTGTTCGTCCAATAGATCCGCTAAAAAGCACATCACCCACCAGCGCTATCTCATCTTCGACATGATGGAAAACAACGTGCCCCGGAGTATGACCCGGGCAGTGAATAACGTTTAGTGTAGATTCACCTACTTGAACAGTATCACCATCATCTAACCAGCGATCTGGAGTAAAGGTTTCACAAGGCGGGAAATTAAACATGTTGCACTGCTGTGCCATGCCTTCAATCCAAAACAGATCTCCTTTATGAGGCCCTTCAATTGGTAATTTCTTCGATGCAGCTAGCTCAGCCGTTCCGCCCGCATGATCAATATGTGCATGGGTCAAAAGAATCTTCTCTAATTCAACACCCTCTTCCTCTACTGCAGCTAGAATTCGATCAAGATCACCACCTGGGTCAACAACCGCTGCCTTCATGGTTTTTTCACACCAGATAAGAGAACAATTCTGCTGAAATGGAGTAACCGGGATAATTCTGTATTTCATAGGATCGCCAATGGAATTAGATGTTGATAGGCGGCAAGTATATCAGGCCTGAGTTAAAGACAAAGCATTACGCACCAAAGCACTATAGCTAGCGCTTGTCTTTTTAGAAATTTAGATTCAAAGTTAAAAGAAAATTATCTATAAGGACTTCTAAGGAAGAAACTATGAAAAAAAATAAGCATGAAGCAGAGCTAGTAAAAGAAGCCCTTAAGATTGGCGCAATCTATTTTGAAAAGCGCGGAGCAGGCCACTTTGAAGCCACTGATAGTGCTTCAAGCAAAATTAAAGCAATTTATCGCTTACTAGTGAATGACGGACTTATTCAAGCCTTAGCAAAGGATCAAGTCACTGAGCCCAATATGAAACACAAATTGGCTTTATGGGTAGAAAGGCAGTTACCGGAGAATCATCCGCTGAAGAAATAAAAAATCTCTCTTTCGATAGCCCAGCCATCCACGTGGGATCTGTGACTTTGCGTCCCAGAATTGCTTCTGGTTTGCCTTTATCGAGAGAGGATCTATTCGCTGGAAACAGCTCAACAATCCGAACAAACCAAAAGGTTAGTTCAGATATCATTAAGCCTGATTGTAATAGTAGCAGCATTATTTGTAATTACTAAATACGTATTTGGAATTATGCGTAAACAAACGCTCATTAATGTGCTTTTTCTTTGCTATTACGACAGATTCAGGCTTACTATTTAAAATACGAATATTGATATCAAGGCTTACATTTCAATGAGTTCACAACAATCAGAGCTAAGCTCAAACAATAAAACAGATTTCCTAGATTGTTTGAGATTGATCGAACGGTTACACCGTAGAATCCTTGATATTCTTAAATTTCGTCTTGAAGCGTTAGGCTATACCGACATCAATAGCGTTCAGGCCCTGCTCCTCCACAATATTGCCGATCGTGAAATGACTGCCAGCGAGCTAAGAACCCGAGGCTATTATCTTGGTTCTAATGTTTCATATAACTTAAAAAAAATGGTTGGTAATGGTTACATCAACCAAGAACGTTCAGAGCATGACCTTCGCTCTGTGCGCATTAAACTCAGCCAAAAAGGTTTAGCTATCCACAACTTGATTGCAGAACTGTTTGATCAACAATTGGAAGAGATCAGTGCAGAGCGCCTGATGGAACAAAGCGACATGTCGACGTTAAGATCTAATCTTCGACAATTAGAACGCTTTTGGGATCAGCAAATGAATACTTACTAAACCTTTGTTAGGTTTAACCTTAACAAGCTAAGCGTTTTTGAGCACAAACCTTTTCAAAATCATCTACAGGAAGAGGCTTACCAAAGAAATAACCTTGGTAATCTAAACAGCTATGCCCTGCTAAGAACATACACTGCGCTTCGGTTTCAACACCCTCAGCAATCACGTTCAGTCCAAGATTATGCCCCATTGCAATGATGGCTTGGACAATTTCAGCATCATCTTTATCTTCAATTACATCACGAATAAAAGAACGATCAATCTTAATTTGATCAAGCGGTAAGCGTTTAAGATGCAATAAAGAAGAATAACCTGTACCAAAATCATCTAAAGAGAAACGAATACCTAACTTACGTAGTTGATGCATCTTATCAACCGTATCTTCGATATCCTGTAAAACAAGACTCTCCGTTAGCTCTAATTTCAATAGGTCAGGCTGAATATCATAACGATTGATACAATCTGCGACTTCAGCAACAAAGTGCTCCTGTATAAATTGACGCGCACTCACATTTACAGCAATACTCAAATTAGGCATGCTCGGATCGGATTGCCATTTTTTAAGTTGCTGACAAGCCTGAGCTAGAATCCAATCGCCTATAGGTACAATTAAACCCGTATCCTCAGCTAAGGGAATAAATTCTGCTGGCGATACTAAACCTCTCTCTGGATGAAACCAGCGCACCAAAGCCTCGGCTCCTATCAACTCATCTTTACGATACTGAGCCTGATAGTGCAGCTCTAACTGACTACCTGATAAGGCCTTACGTAAATCAGACTCAAGCGCGGCCATGCTGCAGAGTATTTTCTCTGCTTCAGGATCATAAAATCTATACGTATTTTTACCTGACTCTTTTGCCTGATACATCGCCATATCAGAACGCTTCATCACACTATCTACAACATCACCACTGTCAAACAACGTTACACCGACACTACAAGCTGTATGATATTGAATCCCATCAAGAGATACTTGCTGCTGGACCGCAACAATTAGCTTTTCAACAATGTCACTAACCTGAGCTAAAGCGATACTTTCTTCTACACCCAAATTTTCCAAAACGATAATAAATTCATCACCACCTAAACGAGCGACCATATCCGCATTACGCACACAAGCACTAAGCCTATGTGCTACTTCGATCAACAAAAGATCACCTTGATCATGACCTTGTGTGTCATTCAGATTTTTAAAGTTATCCAGATCAATAAATAAGACCGCACCAAACTGACCTGTCAAATGACAGGATTGAATCGCACAGCTCAGACGCTCTTGTAGTGAACGGCGATTAGGTAGGCCTGTAAGAACATCATAAAAAGCAAGCTTGTGGATATTTGCCTCATCCTTTTTACGCTGAGTGATATCAGTAAATGCTCCAACATAGTTAGTAATCTCTCCACCATCCCCTTGTACAGCTGTAATCGTCAGGTACTGCGGATAAATCTCTCCTGACTTACGCTTATTCCATATTTCACCCTGCCAATATTTATCAGCTTGCAACCGTGTCATCATCTCTTTATAAAATGATTTCCCATGCTGACCTGATTGTAAAATAGCCGGATTTTCCCCAATCACTTCTTCAGGCTCGTATCCAGTCACTCTTGTAAAAGCACTATTTACTCGCAAAATAACATGGTCTGAATCGGTAATTAGCATCCCCTCTTGAGAATCAAAAGCCGTGGCTGCTATATGTAGCTCTTTTTCTACGCGCTTACGATCAGTAACATCTCTAGAAAGAACAATAAAGTGAGGAAGATCATAATCACGACCTTCTTTAAGTGAAACAGACAGCTCAAACACTCTTTCACCTTGCTTAAGCGGTAAACGTATCTGGTGACCTCTCGACAACCCTTGTTTCTCTGCTTCGCCAAGCGCCTCAAGCACTGTGGTTGCAGCCTCGAAAGGCATCACATCAAATACTGTTTTACCGATTAACTCAGATTCAGGGGCTATCAATTCGTCTTTTTTAGCACTATGGCAGGCGTAGTAGCGCCCTTGACTGTCCATATCAAATAAGAGATCGGGAATTGCAGCAAAAATAGCTTCTAATTTTTGTCGAGAAAGATCACTTTCATATTCACTCTGCTTCAGCGCTAACTCAGCTTTACGGCGTTCTATCTGATGCGTTAATAAAATCCCGAGTAATACAGTCACTATAGGGAACATCAGCATAATCGGTAATGCTAACTCACTCAGTAACAGATCCACCGTCGAAAACGGAAGAACCAGCAGTGAAAACAACATCATGATGTGGACAACTACACCCAACAGATACAACTGCCACCAAGCGACCGCTCTACTCTCATTCAGGTTCACCCGCCAATAGTGGCACAACAACCCTAGGCCTGAAGAACTGACAATAATGAGAAATCCAGCAAAGATGCCTTGTCCACCTTCGAATAATCGAAAAGCAACAGTAATCACTACAGCAATAACTGTGGGGATAAAACCAAAAAATAAGCCGGTTACAGAGAGGAGAATGGAGCGCGCATCAATCAACACACCACTAACAATGGATAGCGGCATCGACATAATTGCGATCCCGATTACACCTATTAGAATTCCACTAATAACTTTCTTAAGAACAGATAATCGCTTGTGTTCAAAAGAAAAAATATCGTATAACGCCCCCATCGCTAGCAACAGAGCAACGTTATTGATCAGTGGAATAAAAATACCGTCATTCATCAGTCAAAAGAACCGACCAGACAGTTTGTATTCTTTACCCCAAAATGCACAAAACTATTAAACATAGAGCGAAATCACATTATTAATGGTAAACGGGTTAAATCCTAACCACTAGAAAACGGATAGGCTATAGGATTTTTAGGGTGAACGGCCTGCAATTATTGATATGCATCAAGAAAATCAGCATCAAAATTTTAGGCCGTGCGATATAGATCAAATCAGGCGTTGCAAACCAGCTTGATACCTAATTTGGTAAGAATTGGCTTCAATTCTATTTTTTAGATTTTTTCTCTTCCTGCGCCTTTGCATACTCTTTATCTAACTTACCATATTGGCGCTGATAAGCTTCTGGATCTGAGCGCCACAAACGATAAAGTTTACGATCATTCGCAGCCATGGGCGGTGGGTTTTCGCGGGATCGGCGAATCGCATTTAAGGTGACAGGAATAAAAGCAAACAGAACTAATAATCCCACCAGTAGATATTTAAGTAGTTCATCACTCATCAGTGATTCCTCTAGATACGAAAAAAGCCGCACGAGCGGCTTTTTTATAAACTCAGTGACTAGACCTTATGATAGATCTCAGCACCTGTTTCTTTAAACTCAGCTGATTTTTCCTGCATCCCTTGATCAGCTTTCGCATTAATAGCTGCTACCTCCTCATCATCCAACTCACGAACCTCTTGCGAGATTTTCATAGAGCAGAATTTAGGTCCACACATGGAGCAGAAGTGCGCCACTTTCGCAGATTCTTTTGGCAGAGTCTCATCATGGTAAGCACGCGCTGTATCTGGGTCCAAGCCGATGTTGAACTGATCTTCCCAACGGAATTCAAAGCGAGCTTTAGACATCGCATTATCACGAATCTGAGCACCTGGATGACCTTTCGCTAAATCGGCAGCATGCGCAGCAATCTTATATGTGATGATTCCTTCTTTTACATCAGCCTTGTTAGGTAGACCCAGATGCTCTTTAGGCGTCACATAACATAGCATGGCACAGCCGTACCAACCGATCATCGCAGCACCAATACCTGATGTGATGTGGTCGTAACCTGGTGCTATATCAGTCGTCAATGGACCCAGCGTGTAGAAAGGCGCTTCGTGACACTCTTTCAACTGCTTATCCATATTCTCTTTGATCATATGCATAGGTACGTGACCTGGGCCTTCGATCATTACCTGAACATCATACTCCCAAGCAATCTTAGTAAGTTCACCTAAGGTTTCTAGCTCTGCAAACTGTGCTTCATCGTTCGCATCATAAACCGAACCTGGACGTAGACCATCTCCCAAAGAGAAGGACACATCGTAGGCCTGACAAATTTCACAGATCTCACGAAAGTGCGTGTATAAGAAGTTTTCTTCGTGATGCGCCAAGCACCACTTCGCCATAATAGATCCACCGCGAGATACGATACCAGTCATACGCTTAGCAGTCATAGGTACATAGCGTAGTAGTACACCCGCATGGATCGTGAAGTAATCCACACCCTGCTCGGCTTGCTCAATAAGCGTATCTTTGAAGACTTCCCAATTTAGGTCTTCAGCTACACCATTAACTTTTTCAAGCGCCTGATAGATTGGTACCGTACCAATTGGGACTGGCGAGTTACGCATGATCCACTCACGTGTTTCATGAATATTCTTACCTGTGGACAGATCCATGATGGTATCTGCACCCCAACGTGTGCCCCAGGTCATTTTCTCTACCTCTTCTTCGATAGAAGAAGTTACAGCAGAGTTACCAATGTTACCGTTGATTTTAACCAAGAAGTTACGACCGATAATCATCGGCTCAACTTCAGGGTGGTTAATATTGGCAGGGATAATCGCACGGCCTTCAGCAACTTCCTGACGTACGAATTCAGGCGTAATCTCTTCTGGAAGGTTTGCACCAAAATTAAAACCTGGATGCTGTTCTGCAACCACATTACCTTCCGCTTTTGCTTTCGCTAACTTCATGTTTTCGCGAATAGCAATGTATTCCATTTCCGGGGTAATAATACCTTTACGAGCATAATGCAGCTGCGTCACATTTTTACCCGCTTGAGCGCGGCGTGGCTTACGCGTTAGCTCAAAACGCAACTCATCTAGGCGCAGATCAGCTTCGCGAACACGACCATATTCAGAAGTCAGTTTGTCCAACTGCTCAGTATCTTCACGCTCTAGAATCCAAGCCTCACGAACAGGCTGCAAACCTTTACGTACATCGATGCATACTTCTGGATCGGTGTATGGACCGGAAGTGTCATAAACATACAGTGGATCATTCTTCTCACCACCGAAGCCTGTTGGCGTGTCATCTAAACTAATTTCGCGCATTGGAACACGAATATCAGATCTAGAACCTTCAACATAGACTTTGCGTGATTTTGGAAACGGCTGTACAGAATCTGTATCCACCTTAGCCGTCTGGCTCAATGCCTGATTTTGCTCTGAATTATTATCTACCATCGTTCAACCTGTTCTTATATTGCTTTCGTCAGCGTCGATACAACTACGACCAATACGCATGAAAATGATTAACTGGGCCATGACCTGCACCCACGTTCAGTTTATCCGCCCCTCGCAAAGCAGATGTAATATAGTCTTTAGCCAATCTAACCGCCGTTGCAGGCGACTCCCCTTTGGCTAGGTAAGCGGTAATAGCCGCTGCCAATGTGCACCCTGTACCATGGGTGTTTTTTGTATTTACCCGAGGACTAAGGAACTCGATGAACTCCTGCCCATCATAGTAAATGTCCGGACACTCTTCACCCTGCAAATGGCCGCCTTTCAACAGCACCTGCTTAGCACCTAACTCCAACAATTCAGCAGCCATATCAGCCATACCCGTGCGATCTTTAGGTTCAGATTGTCCTAGCATCGCAGCAGCTTCTGGCAAATTTGGAGTAATTATGTCCGCTATAGGAATCAAGTGTTTTACTAAACTATCAATGCCATCATCGCTCAGAAGCTTGCTCCCACTAGTCGATACCATCACAGGATCAATAACCAGCGGAACATTTTTACTTTTCAAGAACGACGCAACAGCCAAAACTATATCGATATTACCCAACATACCCGTTTTAACTGCATTGATTTCAATATCATCAAATACAGCTTCTAACTGCTGTAATAAAAATTCAGCCGAAACAGGAAAGATACTTTTAACTGACTGAGTATTTTGGGCAGTTAAAACGGTAATAGCAGATGCGCCGTAAGCTCCTATTGCTGAGAACGTTTTTAAATCTGCTTGAATACCAGCACCACCACCGGAATCAGACCCAGCAATGGTAAGCACATTAGGGATAGCGGAAGAGGTATTAGCCATCATAACCCCTTACAACAGGAGCTAAATAAGCCAAAGTTAAAATACATAAATTCATAGAAATGAAATCTCGATTTCCTACGCCGGAACAAACCGGATCAGGTTCAACGGGTTTACTCTCAGCCCCACAGGGCACCCCGACCAAGACAAAATCCAATTTTAAAGACTCACCTGTATTCTGTCCAGAAAAGCACCTGAAACTCCTTCATCTAGGCAAGAATCACAGAAAAAAACCTCAAATAAGAAAAATTAGGAATTTTTCTTATTTTTTTTACCTTATATACGTCCATAATGAGTGACATGGATCTCCTGTTCATGGAAAGAATACAAGGAAGGCCTCGAACAGCGGAATGGATGGCATTGATGCCCTAGGACAAAGACCGCAAGGATTATGGAAGCCATAGAAAAGGGCGCCTCAATGGATGAGGCGCCCTTTTTGTTTATATACACTTTCCCACTTCCCCTATGATTCCCATACCTCGGGAATTCTTCCCGAAATCTTCGGGATGGCAGAAATTAAGAATAATTCTTATTTTTTTTTATGTATTTCCAGCCATAATTAACTTCATGGATCTCCTGTTCACGGACTGAATATAAAGGACGGCCTCGATAAGCGGAAAGGATGGCATGATGCCCTAGGACAAAGACCGCAAGGATTATGGAGCCAAAGAAAAGGGCGCCTCATGGATGAGGCGCCCTTTTTGTTTATAAATTGATCATCCACGCGGGCATATTGCCCGAGTTAGACCTGACAAATGAAATTAAGAATTTTTCTTATTTCCTTTCCGGTAGCAAAAGGCATAATTAGAAACGTGGATCTCCTGTTCATGGAACGAATACAAAGGACGGCCTCGATAAGCGGAAAGGATGGCATTGATGCCCTAGGACAAAGACCGCAAGGATTATGGAAGCCAGCAAGGGGGTTGCTTCACGGAAGGAGCAACCCCTTACTTTTTCCCTACAAATATTCCCGCTCTCTTTACTAAAAACCTTATGCCGTTACGTAAGTAGGCTGTGCAAACCACGTTTCTTCAATAAGATTCTCAATAGATACATGACAACCCGCTTTAATCCATTTAGCTAATGGAGTCGCAACATCAGGAATGTTGAAGGGTTCTGGTTGTGGCGATTCAAGCCAAGCTCCTATCTTTTGACAGTCCAAAGCGTCTACGACTCTACCTAAACCAAGGATTTCTAATACCTCAGCATTGGACTCTTGTTCAGCCTGACCTTTTTGCGGCAAGGTCATTATCTTTTTTCCATATTGCAAAGCTTCACTTAACAAGCCAAAACCGGCGTTACAAATCACCCCTTCACAATCAGATAGATCTTGCTGAAAACCCATTCGCGAAAAAGGCCTGATATGGCAGTTTCCTTGATCCAAAGATTGATCAACTGAAGAATAGATAAAGAAGTGAGCCTGACTACATTGTTTAAAGATAGGCATCATGGCCTCTAGATCATCATGAGGCAGGTAGACCACCACTTTATTCTCAGTAAGGCTTGGACTAAACAAAGGCTTTTGAATTAGTGGCGGGCAGATATCTTGATCGAAACGATCCCAATGCAAACCGATAGGTATGTCAGTTGGGGCAAAGGACTTTACTTGGGCCTTGAGCAAAGGCCCTGATTTCTTATCGGGCAAATCATGCAAAAAAGCATATTGATGAGCAATACCTACACTGTTGATCCCTTTTAACTTCGCTGCCCACGCAGTTACCGGTTCAAAATCAGTGATCACAAGGTCATATCCCGTAAGGTCGAGTGCCCTAATATCTCTCAACAATTGAAAAACACTATTTTTCGTAAATGTTTTCCAATGGTCAACTTTACTTCCCTGCATATAAAAGGTTAACCCCCTTCGACACTGGTAATCACCAAAGGGCTCCATATTAAATAACTTCTCAGGTTCTCGACCACTAAACAGATAATCAACTTCGATCCCCTCCTTCTCCAAAGCAGGTGCCATCACCCGTGCCCGAGTGATATGACCATTCCCTGTAGCTTGTACACCATAAAGAATACGCATCAGCTCAGACCATCAAGGACAAGAAAGGAATTAGCGAAATCGCAGCAGCTGCAGAGCTTAAGCCCAGTACTGCGCCCGCTAGAATATCTGTTGGATAGTGCACACCAAGAAGAACCCGAGACATACCTATAGCGACAGCTAAAACATAGGATACAACCGCAAATTCAGGATAAAAATGTGCGACAAGCGCAGCAAATACAAACGCAGCAGCAGAGTGACCAGATGGGAAGCTAAATTTATCAGACGGGACGATATAAGCTTCAAACGGCAACGAATCACAAGGCCGATCACGCTTTATAGTATTTTTAAGAATAAGGTAGAGCGGCAGTTCAATGGCATAAGCAAATAGCCCCACCAACAAAAACAAAAGACCAAACTGCTGCTCAAAAAGAGCAAGGGCAAAGCCAATGAATAGGTATAAAACACCATCACCTAATCGAGAAACTTGCCGACTTACCGAAGCAATTTGAGCTGCTTTAGGAAGGCCCAAACACCAATTAAAGGTGAGTAAATCAAACGCTGTTACTAGTCGAATAGCACTCATTGTCAGTATCTCCCAATACTTTCATCATGCTTTCAGATGATGGAAGTACTAGGTGACAGCTCAATGAATACTTTTTGACAGTTCAATTACAAAACGGCAGCAGCCATCTCTTTAGAAAATTCCTGCTCAAACCATTGCGCGGCCATGGTCACAACTAGGTCAGGCTGCAATAAAGGCACCATATGACTTTGGCGCTTCATTACCAACAACTCCATGGGCTGCTCACAATAATTCATCACTCTCTGAGAATAACTCACAGGTAATACCTCATCTTTATCTCCATGCAAAATAGCAGCAGAGAAACGATGCACCCTATTTACGATATTACAACGATGATTAAACAGACTAGATAAAGTTTTAAGAGGGTAATCAAACACTATCAATGGATCATTATTAATTGCGGCACCTGCAGGGTGCCCCTTTAACAGCTGCTCAAAATCAACGAAAGATTTTAGTGGCACTTTATATCCTGGAAGCATTAAGGAAGATGCCCACGTCCAGTTCCAGCCCATTCTATAAGTTAAATCAGGGGCCAAATCAGGCACCAATAACGTCCCGCAAAGGACTGTAGATAGGCGCTCATCCTTTTCTGCTGCTGCAACAGCAAGCAATGCACCTATTGAATATCCGTAAACACCAAATGGGCCCTTAAAGCGCTGCTGCAATACATCCAAAACGTCCGATACAGCATTACACATCTCATCTACAGTGTAATGACCTCGAGAGCCCCCTGAATAGCCATGCCCAAGAGGGTCAACACCAATAACATTAAACCCTTGCTGAGATAGCTTACACAACAGCTCTGCATAGAGTTCACAATAAGTACCAATTCCCGGTAAAAAGATAATGGTTGGTGCATCTGGCGCGCATTCATATAACTCACAATGAACAGCACTTTCACCGACACAAAAAGCTGTACGGTGTTTTAAAAATTGCTCTAAATTCAGCTTGTCACGCAGATCAACACGTAAGCTACAACCTTCTTGGGACAAAATAGGCGGTCTGATTTGAACACTCATAATCAACTCAACTTATCGCTGGCAGTGTTTACAAAACACTGTGGAGCGCTGCCCCAAGCGTACTTCTGTTAATGGAGCCATACACTGTACACAAGGCTCCCCTTTTCGCCCATAAACATTGAGCTTTTGCTTAAAGTAGCCCGGTTTACCATCGCCACCTACAAAATCTTTCAGCGTTGTACCACCTTGCTCAATTGCGGCAGCCAACACTTTTTTAATATTCTCAACTAAACACGCTAAGCGTTCATAAGAGATATTACCGGCTGCTCGCCTCGGATCGATCCCTGACAGGAAGAGCGCTTCGGTGGCATAGATATTCCCAACCCCAACCACGACTTTACTATCCATAATCACTTGTTTGATAGCCGCTTTACGTCCAGCGCAGATCGCATGAAGGTGCTTAGCATCAAATTGCTCACAAAGAGGCTCTGGGCCTAACTTATATAGCAGTTCATGGTGTTCATTAAGCGGTTGCCACAAAACAGAGCCAAAACGACGCGGATCCGTCAGCCTCAAAGCCTTGCCATTCCCGAAACAGAAATCCACATGATCATGTTTAAGTACGGGCTCATCTTGCTCAACAATTCTTAAGCTACCTGACATCCCCAGATGCACCATCACTTCGCCGGTAGATATTTTGAGAAGAATATATTTTCCGCGGCGACCAACAGATTCAATCACCTGTCCTTCTACCTCATCAGCAAGAAAATCAGGAATAGGCCAACGAAGATTAGGATTGCGGATCAACAAGCGGGTTACTTTCTGCTGATTAACATGAGGGCTAATGCCTCTACAGGTCGTTTCTACTTCTGGCAATTCAGGCATGAATTTCAACTGTAATACAACATTGAACGCTTAGACTAACATAAAATCAATGAATTAAGGGCCTATCTCAATGCCGACGTTAGTCAAGCTATGCTACATTCTAGGTCTAATTTAGTAAGGTGATTTGTACTCAATGGATTTTATCTGGATCTTATTTGCATTCGTCTGCGGTTACACACTGCGATTGATTGAGATGCCCCCTCTTATAGGGTACCTATTTGCAGGTTTCTTCCTGCACTTTATTGGTGTTGAACCAGTAGATAGTTTACAAACCTTGGCTGACCTAGGTATCACCTTGATGCTTTTCACTATCGGCCTGAAGTTAAATGTAAAAGACCTATTAAAAACAGAAGTGTGGGCCAGCACACTGTCCCATATGACACTCTGGACACTTTTAGCCGGCTCTGCATTTATACTGCTCGCCACCCTTTCAATTCCGTACTTTTCAGATCTAGACCTTAAATCTGCTGCTCTGATCGGCTTCGCCCTTAGCTTCAGCAGTACCGTATGTATCGTGAAGCTTTTAGAGGAAAGCGGTGAGATGAAAACAAGGCATGGTCAACTCGCCATTGGCGTCTTGGTTATGCAAGATATTGTTGCCGTTCTGTTCCTTGTGGCCGCCACGGGGAAAATCCCATCAATATGGGCTCTAGGCTTACTCGGTTTAGTCTTCGTTCGACCTCTGCTAAATCATTTACTCATGCGTGCAGGCCATGGTGAATTGCTGCCTTTGGCCGGCTTCTTCCTAGCACTAGGCGGTTATGAACTCTTTAACCTAGTAGGTGTGAAAGGCGATTTAGGAGCACTTGTCTTCGGCATGTTATTAAGCACTCACCCTAAAGCGAGCGAATTAACTAAGTCCCTCTTAAGCTTTAAAGATCTATTCCTGATTGGCTTCTTCCTATCTATAGGGTTCACAGCCTTACCTGACTGGTCAATGCTAGGCATGGCAGCGATCCTTGCGGTTCTAATTCCATTAAAATACATCATGTTCTTTGGAATTTTCACCCGCTTGAATCTTCGCGGACGAACGTCTTATCTATGTGCCTTAGCACTGAGTAATTTCAGTGAATTCGGATTAATTGTTGCTTATCTTTGTGTAGATAGCGGCTGGCTAAGTAAAGAGTGGTTGGTCATTCTAGCGCTTGCTGTTTCACTATCATTTATCCTAACCAGTGTAGTCTACCGTTCTGCGCACTCCTTTTATTTACGCCATAAAGAGAAGATTAAAAGTTACGAATCAAACACTCCTCTTCCAAGCGATATCTTTGTTCAGCCGAAAGATTCTGAAATATTAGTGATCGGACTTGGTCGTGTCGGAAAAGGCGCTTTCAATGCCCTGCATAGCATTGTTGGGGATAAAGTTTGGGGAATGGATGCAGACCGTAGCCGTATTCAGAAATTCCAAAACAAAGGATTACACGTTTTCTATGGTGATGGTGAGGATGCCGACCTTTGGTGCAATATGGATGTCAAAAACATCAAACTAGTCTTGCTTGCACTGCCTTCGATAGAGGATAGTCTCAACATTGCTGAACAGCTGCACAGCGCTAACTACCCTGGGGAGATTGCTGCAATTGCCCGCTTCCCAGATGAACATAAACAACTCGTTGATGGCGGCATTCATACTGTTTTCAACTTCTATACAGAAGCGGGCTTCGGTTTCGCCGAAGAGAGCTTACAGTTAATAAACCATCCTAAAGCAGCCGCAGAGTAATCTGCGGTTGCTAAACAGCAGACAATAAAAAACCCAGCCTAGGCTGGGTTTTTTAGAAGAAAGTAAGATCTTATTTAATCTTAGATTCTTTGTATTCAACGTGCTTACGAACTACTGGATCGTACTTTTTGAACACCATCTTTTCAGGAGTGTTACGCTTGTTTTTGTCAGTAGTGTAGAAGTGACCTGTGCCAGCAGAAGAAACTAGCTTGATCTTTTCGCGTGCGCCTTTAGCCATGATTCAGCTCCTTAAACTTTGATGCCGTTAGCACGAACTTCAGCTAGAACTGTGTCGATGCCTTTTTTGTCGATAATACGCATACCTTTAGAGGAAACACGTAGACGTACGAATTTGTTTTCGCTTTCTACCCAAAAACGGTGCCAGTGCAGGTTTGGAAGAAAACGACGGCGTGTTTTACGCTGTGAGTGGGAAACATTGTTTCCTGTAACTGGACGCTTACCAGTTACCATGCAAACTTTAGACATATTATAAAGCCTTTAAAATTAAGGGTTACGAATCTATCCTTTATTCTCTTTTTTTATTGAAACGATATAAGGAAAAACCTCTGTACTCTCCAGAGTCCAAACCGTTTCTCAGGCGGAGCGTCCCGTAACTAGACAAGATACCGTACCGGAGTATGGATAGAAGGCCGCGAATTATACACAAGAGCATACACATTCACCAGCACTTAATAACTTTTATAATAATCCCCGTTCAGCAAACGAAACGATCTCAAGATCCCCGACAATCATATGATCTAAAACTCTAACTTCGATCATCTCCAATGCGGTTTTGAGTCGTTCTGTTATGTGCTGATCGGCCATACTTGGTTCCGCTACCCCAGATGGATGATTATGAGCAAGAATGACCGCAGCAGCATTGTGCTCCAATGCTTTTGCGACGACCTCGCGGGGATAGACTGCCGCTGCGTTAATCGTACCAAAGAATAACGCTTCATATTTAAGTACGCGGTGCTTGTTATCCAGAAAGAGACAAGCAAACACCTCTCTTTGATGATGACGCAGTTGCGAAGCCAGATAATTTTTCACCTGCTCCGGCCTCTCCATCGCATCTCCTTTTTCAATAGAGGCTTGTAGATGCCTGCGACTCATTTCCAAAACAGCCTGCAATTGGGCATATTTTGCAGAACCTAAGCCATGCGCGGAACAAAAAGCCTTTTCATCACTTTCGAGAAGCGCGCGTAAAGAACCAAATGTAGTTAATAAATCGCGAGCCAGATCCACCGCGCTTTTACCTTTTACCCCTGTGCGTAAAAAGATAGCTAAGAGTTCGGCATCTGACAGCGAAGCCGCGCCTTGAAGCAAAAGCTTTTCCCGAGGTCGCTCGGCTTCCGGCCAATGCGAAATAGACATAAGAGGTCTCCATTTTATCTCTTCTCTATTTGCCACTCACGAAGCAAAGGCTTTCAAACCTTGAGAAGAGTCATCATCCTTGATGAATTGCATTAATTTAACGCCATACAATCTACGAAACTTTACTTGAAAATGGTATGGTATCGATCCTTTTTATTTCAGCGTCATTTAGATTACCGACGCTACAAACGCAAAGATTACAGTAGTTAGCCAGTATGCAGAGACTTACTAACAAACAAATTATTCTTGGAATCACCGGCGGTATTGCAGCTTATAAAAGCGCAGAGTTAACTCGAATCCTCAAAGGAGCCGGTGCTGAAGTTCGCGTTGTAATGACAGCCTCTGCAACCGAGTTTATTACCCCACTGACTTTACAAGCTCTCTCAGGTAATCCCGTCCACCAGCATCTTCTTGATGCCGAAGCAGAAGCAGGCATGGGTCATATTGAATTAGCTAAATGGGCTGATTTGATCCTGATTGCGCCAGCAAGTGCGAACTTTATGGCTCGATTAGCCTCAGGCCAAGGCGATGATCTACTAACAACGATCTGCCTAGCGACAGATGCACCTATCTGCTTAGCCCCAGCGATGAATCAAGCAATGTGGCGTGACGAAGGCACACAAAAGAACGCAACAACACTGGAATCTCGTGGCCTCAAACTATTTGGACCAGGTGTAGGTGAGCAAGCCTGTGGCGATACTGGTCCAGGCCGTATGCTAGAACCAACAGAGATAGCAGAACTAACAGCAGCCCAATTTGACCGGGGTAGCCTGACAGGTAAAACCGTCTTTATTACCGCTGGCCCTACCCGAGAACCATTAGACCCTGTGCGATATATATCCAACCATAGCTCAGGAAAAATGGGCTACGCTCTTGCAGAAGCTGCAATGGAAGCGGGTGCTAAAGTTAAATTAATTAGTGGCCCTGTAAATCTTCCTGCACCGGCTCGCATTGGCAGAACGTCAGTGGAAAGCGCCGAAGAGATGCTTAACGCCTCTCTGGAAGATCTCTCTCTATGCGACATCTTCATCGCAGCGGCGGCAGTAGCAGACTACCGCCCTACGGCTATAGCTGAACACAAAATAAAGAAAGGCTCAGAAGAGATCATGGAACTTCATCTGGTTAAAAACCCAGATATTGTTGCCACTGTAGCGAATAGTTCACCAAAACCATTTACGGTGGGTTTTGCTGCAGAGACACGTGATGTTATCAGCTACGCCAAAAGCAAACTTGAGCGTAAAAACCTCGATCTCATCATCGCAAATGATGTTTCTCGCTCAGATATTGGTTTTAACAGCGACGAAAATGCGGTTACGGTTATTTCAGCGACAACAACTGAAACCTTACCCCAAGCCTCTAAGCGCCAGTTAGCCAGCAAGCTGATCGAAAAGATTGCAGCTCAGTATCATGGAAGTGCAGTAACGGAAAAAGAGATCGAAACTGCATAACTTATTTTGGATTTCAAACTTTGTGAACATTAAAGGATTAACATGCGTTACCCTCTAAACTCTCTAGACCACGCAATTTTCCGTGCTTACGATGTCCGAGGCATTGTAGGTTCAGCCTTAACAGATGACACGGTCTATCACCTAGGCAGAGCTTTTGCTGCCGAAGCAAAATCACAAGGCGTTGAAAACGTTAATGTGGCTGCCGATGGCCGCCTATCCAGCCCGCACCTTAAACAACTCTTTAGTGAAGGTTTAATAGATGGCGGCTGCCAGGTCATAGATACAGGCTATGTACCAACCCCTACCCTCTATTATGCAGCACATCAGGATAGTCAGTGCACAGGCGTAATGATCACAGGTAGTCACAACCCAGCTGATTACAACGGCTTTAAGATGATGATCGACGGCCACACATTGTCTGGCGATGAAATCCAAGCCCTTAAAACACGTATCATTGAGCAAAACTATTCAGACGGCGAAGGCTCTAAACGCGATTTAGATATCCGTGAAAGCTACCTTGAGCGCATCCTTTCGGATATCAAACTAGATAAAAAACTAAAAGTCGTTGTCGATTGCGGTAACGGCATTCCAGCTGAGCTAGCGCCTAAGCTGATTGAACAATTAGGCTGCGAGATTATCCCGCTTTATTGTGAAGTCGATGGCACTTTCCCTAATCACCACCCAGACCCGGGCAAACCGAAAAACCTTATCGATGCGATCGCGAAGGTAAAAGAGACGAGTGCGGATTTAGGCCTAGCATTTGACGGTGATGGCGATCGCGTAGGCGTCATCACTAACGAAGGTAATATCGTATATCCAGATCGCATCATGATGTTGTTCTCTGAAGAGATCCTTAAGCACAACCCAGGCGCAGAAATCATCTTCGACGTAAAATGCTCACGCCTACTCGCCAAAGTGATTACCGAAGCAGGCGGTAAAGCGACTATGTGGCGTACAGGCCACTCTTTGATCAAACAAAAAATCAAAGAAACCGGCGCACTGCTTGGCGGCGAAATGAGTGGTCATATCTTCTTTAAAGAGCGTTGGTACGGTTTTGACGATGCGCTATACAGTGCAGCACGTCTTCTTGAAATTTTGGCGAATACAGATCAAACCGTTGAAGAGCTATTCGCTCAATACCCTGAAGATGTAAGCACACCAGAGCTAAACATCACAGTTACCGACGAAAACAAATTCGATATTGTCTCAGCCCTTCAGGAAAAACACTTTGAAGGCGGTACTGCCAACCATATTGATGGTGTACGCGTCGACTACCCTGATGGCTGGGGTTTAGTTCGCGCATCCAATACAACACCAGTGCTTGTTCTTCGTTTTGAAGCAGAAACAAACGATGCGTTATTGCGTATCCGAAACGATTTCGAGCAAAAGCTACATGAAGTGGATAACAGTCTCGTTATCCCACACGAATAAAGCCCAAACGGCAGGAGTGCACCGATTAAATCGGTGCACTCATATAATAATTTTAAGGAAAGACTATGCCTCTAACACGTAAAGATGCCATGACTACCGCTCATGTATTGAGCGAGGCTATGCCATATATTCAGCGCTTTGTCGGCAAAACAATTGTCATCAAATATGGCGGTAACGCCATGATTGATGAAAAGCTGCAAAACAGCTTTGCCCGTGACATTGTGATGATGAAGCTGATTGGTATTAACCCAATTGTTGTACACGGAGGCGGCCCGCAGATCGGACAACTGTTAGAAGATCTGAAAATCGAATCACACTTCATCAACGGTATGCGTGTAACCGATTCCAAAACAATGGACGTTGCCGAGATGGTATTGGGCGGCGCGGTAAACAAACAGATCGTTGGCCTGATCAACAATAACGGCGGCCAAGCTATTGGCTTAACAGGTAAAGACGGTCAACTTCTACGTGCTAAAAAGCTACGTGTTGAACATAAAACACCTGAGATGGAAGCACCGGAGATCGTCGATATTGGCCACGTAGGCGAAGTAGAAAGCGTTAACGTTAAGGTGCTAGATATGTTGGTTAACTCCGACATTATTCCTGTGATTGCACCGATTGGTGTGGGTGAAGACGGCGCGTCCTACAACATCAATGCAGACTTAGTTGCTGGTAAAGTTGCTGAAGTACTGCAAGCTGAAAAGCTGATTCTATTGACCAATATTGCAGGCTTAATGGATAAAGACGGCAATATCCTAACCGGCCTAACAACCAAACAAGTAGATGATCTAATTGAAGATGGCACAATCTACGGCGGTATGCTGCCTAAAATCGGCTGTGCACTAAGCGCAGTTAAAAGCGGCGTAAACAGCTCTCATATTATTGATGGCCGTGTAGAACACTCCTGCATGCTAGAAATCTTTACCGATGAAGGTGTTGGTACTCTGATCACCAACCGCGGATAAGGACGAACCATGAGCGAAACAGTCAAAGTATCCCGCCGCGAACAGATTCTTCAAAGCCTTGCTCGCATGCTGGAAAACCCAGGGCAAAAAATTACAACTGCAGCCCTAGCTAAAGAAGTAGGTGTATCTGAAGCAGCGCTTTATCGCCACTTTCCAAGTAAAGCACGCATGTTTGAAGGCCTTATCGGCTTTATCGAAGATACAGTTTTTAGTCGCGTTACTGCGATCACACAAGTTGAACCAAGCGCAATCAAACAATGCGAGCAAGTACTTACTTTATTGCTAGCTTTTGTAGAACGCAATCCAGGTATGGCCCGACTACTTACAGGTGATGCCCTTACCGGCGAAACAGATCGCTTAAGACAGCGTATCAACCAATTCTTCGAACGCTTAGAAACGCAAATCAAACAGATCCTACGCGAAGCAGAAGTCAAAGAAGGCTTACGTACCGAAACTACTGCTGGCGCAACTGCCAACTTGATGCTTGCGTGTTGCGAAGGTCGCATCCGTCAATTCGTAAGAACAGAGTTCCGAAGAACGCCGACAGAGCAGTGGAGCGAGCAATGGCCGCGAATTGCTGCCGGCGCTTTTCGTCCTGCCTAATTTACGTTTGGCACAATGACTCTTTAAGGGGAAGCTAGCTTCCCCTTTTTTATTCCCACGGGGCCACCAGCACAACCATGGATCAACTTATTGAACACGGCGGATTATTTGCTCTCTCATTTTTCGCTAATACCTTATCAGCCATGGCCGGAGGCGGAGCAGGCTTGCTGCAACTCCCCGTACTGCTATTCCTTGGCTTAAGTTTCAATACAGCACTAGCCACCCACAAAATTGCCAGCGTGGCCTTAGGTATTGGTGCAACCATTAGGCACCTGCGTGAAGGTAAGCTGGACTACAAGTTCTGTGGATTTATATTACTATGCGGCCTGCCCGGCGTGGTTATCGGGGCTGATATCATCATCGATATTCCCGAAGGTTGGACCATACTCAGTTTAGGCCTATTAACGGCTGGATTGGGCATCTATTCCTTCCGCAAAAAAGCGCTTGGACTTACCGCAGAACCTCGTAACAGAGATCGGTTAGGGCTGATCATTGGGGGCGGTGTACTGTTCGTTATTGGCGCCTTAAACGGCTCTTTGACTTCAGGCACTGGCTTATTTGTAACACTCTGGCTCGTTCGCTGGTTCGGTCTAGACTACAAAACAGCCGTCACCTATGTCTTGATTCTGGTAGGTTTGTTCTGGAACTCCACCGGCGCTATTACCGTAGCATTACAGGTAGATCCTCGTTGGGAATGGTTACCTGCACTGTTGATCGGCGCCACTATCGGCTCTTATACAGGTGCACATTTAGCCATTACTCAAGGTAATCAGCTGATAAAAAGAGCATTCGAAACGCTCACAGTTCTAGTAGGAATAAAACTGACGGGGGATGGGATCGGAATATTAATGGTTCTCTAAAGCCTTAATGTTTAATCGCAACCGGTAAAGTTTGGCAGTGCCCTTCGCTACTATCGCAAGGCTCCACTTTCGGTTGAGCCATTAGCAACTGAGTGCGAGATCGAATATTAAGCAACTCAGACGCCGACACTAAGCGGATACCTAATTGCTCGAGAATAGGCAGTGCTTCAGATAAATACTCCACTGTTGCTGGATAAGGATGCCCTATTACGACAGCATGCCCCTGAGTCACTGCTAAACTTAAAGCTTGCTTGAACTGGTTGTGGATATAATTCCAATTCTGCTTATTATCTAAAAAAACATCCCTAACTAGATAGGGAATCTGGTGCTCATGGGCTACCTTCCAAGCCACACTTCGCCCGGTTGTCACGCTATCAATAAAGAAGATATTACGCTGTTTTGCCACAGCCATAATCTCTTTCATCTTTTGACGATTTTCAGTCAGAAGGCTTCCCATGTGATTATTCATTCCAACTACATGGGGGATCGAATCAAGGCTATTATGTAGTACCTGCTGAATCTCTTTCCTAGACAACTGCTCAGTTAACGCGCCAGGCCCTAGGCGAAGTCCCGCTTTATTTTGCATTGGCGCATGCAATATAACCTCTTTCCCCTGCTTATATGCGATCTCCGCTAAATCATAGGAGTGTGGGGTATGAGGCAGAAATGCATAAGTAATCGCACCTGGAAGGTTGATCGCAGCCAAACCTTTTTTACGGTTATCACCAATATCATCAATAACAATTGCCATCACCGGCTGATTATCTTTGAATACTGGGTCGGCATAACTCGGGCTAACTAAAGCACCAAGAGTAATGATCGCTGAGCAAATCCGTCTAAAAAACTGCATATCACTTACGCACAATCGCCAAAGCTTTTAGCAAGTTTAAAGCTTCGTATAGCTGATAATCTCTTGCTGCTAGATTATCTTTTTTCGCTTCTTCCGCAGCCTTCTTCTCACCATTTTCAAGATGGCCACTTAGATCTTTTTCTTTCAAATATTCAGGGCCGCCTTCGCGCAAGGTTAACTCAGCATCATTAACCTCAATATCTGGTTTGATGCCTTGTGCCTGAATAGAACGGCCATTGGGGGTGTAGTATCTAGCCGTAGTAATTTTTAGCGCACGCTCTTTTGTTAAAGGCAGAACCGTTTGAACCGAGCCTTTACCAAAACTATCAACTCCCATAATAACCGCACGCTCTTGATCCTGAAGCGCACCCGCAACAATCTCTGAAGCCGATGCCGAACCGCCATTAATCAGGACAACAAGTGGAAGCTCTGGAAGTAAAGTATCGCTAGTCGCACTAAAGCGCTGCTCAGAATCTGCTAAACGACCTTTGGTATAAACAATCAGGCCATCGTTTAGGAAAGTATCACTGATATCCACTGCCGCTTGTAATACACCACCTGGGTTATTACGAAGATCCAAGACAACACCTTTCAGATCATTTTTCATCAAGCGCTTAAGGTGTTTGTTAACCTCTTTTCCTGAATCTACTTGAAATTGGGAAACACGTAGATAGCCGAACCCCTCATCCAACATGCGACTTTTAACACTCGCCACTTGAATAATGTCTCTTACAACTTCAATCTCCAGCGGTTTTTCTTCGCCTTCACGTACAATGGTCAACAGGAGTTTACTGCCCGGCTTACCCCGCATTAGCTCTACAGCTTCACTCAGCGGCATACCCTGTACAGGCGTATCATCGAGCTTAGTAATCAAATCACCCGCTTTAACCCCAGCACGTTGAGCTGGCGTATCATCAATAGGCGTGATAACACGAATAAAGCCATCTTCAGAGCCCACTTCGATGCCTAAACCACCAAATTCACCACTGGTATTGGCTTGCAGACTCTCAAATTCATCGGGTTCTAAATACGCAGAATGGGGATCTAGCCCTGCAATCATGCCTCGCAGAGCATCTTCAAGCAGACGCGCATCATCAACTGGCTCAACATAGGAGGATTTAATACGCTGAAACACTTCAGTGAATAATCGAAGTTCATCTAAGGGCAATACTTTTTCGTCTGTGACAGCAGAAGTATCTACAGGCTTTGGATCAGCAGCATAAAGCGGGAAAGAGACAAGCGAACTAACAACTATACCAAGCAAGGTACGTTTGAACCCGCCCGAACATAAAACTGACTTCATAATTTCTTCCCTAATAATGTTAGCGCTTCAACCAGCTTTTTGGATTACTCGGCTTACCTTTATAACGAACCGCAAAATAAAGACCTGTTTGAGTACGGCCCCCACTTTGCCCTGCCGTTGCGATCGTATCACCCGCGGCAACCCAATCGCCTGTTTCTAATAACAAGCTTTGATTATAACCATACAAACTTAGATAACCTGAGCCATGATCAATAATCAATACTAAACCATAACCTCTAAGCCAATCTGAAAATACTACGCGCCCATGATGAACCGCTTTTACAGGCTGAGCTTCTGACGCCTGAATCCAGATTCCATCATAGCGGATATTATTTCTGACAGTACCATAATTCTGCTTTACCTTACCTTTTAACGGCCAAGGCAGCTTACCTTTTAATTGTTTAAAGGTTTTATCGTCTTTAACAAGCGTGGCGAAGTTTAAACTTTTCTCAATTTCAGTAAGCACCGCACGCAAACGCTTTTGGTCCAGCTTGAGCTGCTTAAGTTTCTTTTTGTCTGTGGAGAGGGCTTTTGTTAGCCGAGCAAGGGTATCTTTTCGCTTCGCTTGAGAGGCCCTCAGAGCAGTGACCTCTTTACGTAATTCTTCGCGCTTGAGGACCATTTTTTGCTCGGTATCGGTTAACTCTAATTCAGTTCCGGAAAGATCCGCCAGTTTGGTTTTGAAAAGAATTAGGTCCTGCCGCAACTCTTCATTTACAAAGTCATAATAGCGAATAGCTCGATCTAAAGTTTCAGGATCTCGCTGAGTAAGCAGTAGCTGTAGGCGCGCTTGGTTGCCCATTTTATACTGCTGGGCTATCTGTTTAGCGATTAGTTCAGAACGTTTCTTAAGCTCGACTTTTAAAGCATCTCGCTTCTTTTCAAGGGAATCAGCGTGAGAGCCAAGACCACTCAATTGCTTATCCAGTGATTGGATCTGACGGGCTAACTTGCCAATTTTGACTTCACTGTCACGGAGTTCTTTACTCAATTCACGAGATTCGCCCTCTTGCGAACGCATGTTTTTTTGCAAGGAAGCTATACGTGAATTGAGCTGCTTTATCTGCTTTTCAGTTAATGCTTGTTTGTCCTCTGCCAACACTACAGATGACGCAAGCAAGCTAAACAGTATGAAGATAAAGGCAGGTAAAGATCGCACCATAATTTTTATGCACAAAATAAAAAGGGATAAACGAGTTATCCCTTTTCAAAGCCTCTTTAGAAGGATGCTAAAGATCTGCCTGTCATTTCAGCAGGCACTTCAATGTCCATCAAGGACAGCAGGGTTGGTGCTAAATCACACAGTGCACCGTCTTCTAGCTTGAGATTTTCTGCACGCGGGCCATCGTAAATCAACGCCACTGGCCAGATAGTGTGAGATGTATGAGGCTGGCCTGTTTCTGGGTTAACCATCAACTCAACATTGCCGTGATCAGCTGTTATCAATGCTTCACCACCGACTTCGCGAAGCGCTTCTAGTACCTGTTTAACGCTGTCATCAACAACTTCACAAGCTTTAACAGCCGCATCAAATTTACCGGTATGGCCGACCATATCACCGTTCGCATAGTTACAAACGATCAGGTCATACTTACCACTCTTAATCGCATCAACTAACTTTTCAGTCACTTCCGGCGCACTCATTTCAGGCTGCAAGTCATAAGTAGCAACATCTGGAGAAGGAACCAAAATACGATCTTCACCTTCGTATACTTCTTCCTGACCGCCATTGAAGAAGAAAGTCACATGAGCATATTTTTCAGTTTCAGCGATACGCAGTTGGGTTTTGCCCAAACCAGATAGGTATTCACCTAGATCATTTCGAATAGCTTGCGGAGGATAAGCGCAGGCAGCATCAATATCAGATGCATACTGAGTCATCATTACATATGCAGCTAGCTCTGGAGCTTTTTCACGTGTAAAACCGTCAAAGCTGCCACCTTCAGTAAATGCGCGAGTAATCTCACGAGCGCGATCAGGACGGAAGTTTGCGCAGATTAGCGCATCACCGTCAGCAACTAGACCTTTCGCTTCGCCAGTAGCATCCGTAATTACTGTTGCTTGAACAAATTCATCGTTCTCATCACGCGCATAAGCTTCATTCAGCGCTTGAATGGCAGATTCAGCTTTGCAAGGCGCTTGACCGATAGTCATTGCATCGTAACCGTTCTGCACGCGATCCCAACGGTTATCACGATCCATTGTAAAATAACGACCCGCTACAGAAGCAATGGAACCTACACCGAGTTCGGTTAGCTTTGCTTCCGTACGTTGAATCGATGGTTCTGCAGAACGAGGCGGCATATCACGACCATCCAAAATGGCATGAACATAAAGCTTTTTCGCACCACGTTTAACAGCCATCTCTAACAGCGCAAAGATATGTTCTTCATGGCTGTGAACGCCACCTGGAGATAACAAGCCCAAAATGTGAACCGCTTTGTCTTGCGAAATGGCAGCATCCATCGCGTTCACTAGCGTCTCGTTATCGAAGAAATCACCATCTTCAATCGCTTTAGAGATACGCGTGAAGTTTTGATAAACCGTGCGCCCTGCGCCAATGTTCATATGGCCTACTTCTGAGTTACCCATCTGTCCATCCGGCAAGCCAACAGCCATACCTGAAGTTTCGATTCGAGCATTTGGATTATCAGCAAGTAGTGCATCCCATACCGGGGTATTAGCTGCCTGAATTGCTGAAGATTCTGAACTTTCTACACCGTAACCATCAAGGATGATCAAAGCTTTTGTCGCGCGCGTTTGTGTCATATCTGTAGGATTCTGTTGCAACGGTTATAAAATTGCCGCCAATTTTACTTGGAAAGCCCCTTTAAGGCTAACGATTGAAGGCCCGAAGCAGAATAATTGCCACTAAATAATCATTTTCACCACGTCTTCCCCTTATACCGTCAAAAATCGCGAGGTATACTATTGCTCCTCAATCGTCGATCAACAGTTTTTAATGGTCTTCAGGTAAGACCTTATTTGGATTAGAAATGGATCAATTTATCGAATTTATCGGCAACCACCCATTCTTGGTTGGTGCTTGGCTTTTAACTCTAGTGATGTTCGTTCTTTATGAACGTAGTAAAGCAGGCAAAGCCGTTACTCCGGCGCAAGCAACAAACCTAATCAACAAAGAAGACGCGATCATCGTTGATATCCGCCCTAAAAAAGAGTGGGCAACAGGTCATATCACCAATGCAAAGCACATCCCCCTTTCTGATTTAGATCGTCGTATGGACGAGCTAACTAAGTACAAACAACGCCCGATTATCGTTGTATGTAATTTAGGTCAGGCAGCAAGCGCTGCTACTCGCAAACTTAAGGCTGAAGGCTTTGAAAATGCGGTGCGCCTATCTGGCGGCATGACCGAATGGAAAGGCCAAAGCCTTCCTATTGTTAAGTAATAATCACGATGAAAGAAGTTACCATCTATACAACCGCGTGGTGCCCCTTCTGTATCCGAGCAAAAATGCTTTTGGATCATAAGAGCGTTCCTTACACTGAGATTAAAGTCGACGGCGACGCAGAAAAACGTCGCGAAATGACGGAACTAAGTGGAGGTCACACTGTGCCGCAAATTTTTATCGGCGAAGCACCTATCGGCGGTTGCGATGATATGTTTGCCCTTGAACACCAAGGCAAGCTCGACACCCTACTTAGTGCAAACTAATTATTAAAAAATAAGGATAAATCATGGCTGAGAACGATCAGAACACAGCGTCCCAAGAAGAACAGCAGGGACCTCAGTTTGCGGTACAACGCGTATACATTAAAGATGCCTCTTTTGAATCTCCAAACGCTCCTGAAATTTTCATGAGCCCATGGCAGCCAGAAGTTGGTCTAGAGATGAACACTCAAACTGCTCAGCTAGGTGACAACGCTTTTGAAGTAACTCTAACGCTAACAGTTACGGTTAAAAACGAAGATAAAACTGCATTCCTAGTTGAACTACAACAAGCAGGTATTTTCTCTATCGCAGGTCTAGGCGAGCAAGAGATGCACCACACACTAGGCGCATTCTGCCCAAGCATCCTATTCCCATATGCACGTGAAGCAATTGACGCAATGGTTGTTAAAGCTAGCTTCCCAGCGCTAATGCTTGCTCCAGTAAACTTTGATGCACTATATGCTCAGCAAATGGCTCAAGCCCAGCAAGAAGCTGCACAAGGTGAAGCTCAGCACTAAGCTGATCGTTGTCGCATAAAAAAACGGAGCTTTAGGCTCCGTTTTTTTGTTTTTGGATCTATCTATTTGGATGATTCAGATGCAGCCAACTCACTGCGGTTGCGTTTCGATTTATACTTCAACCAACCCACCAAATCCGTCCACATCTTATCAATATCCTTTTTCGGTGGCATGATCCCAGCATATGGAAGCTCAATGGTCACCACAGGTATATTCTTAACAAACCAGCCATAGTTGCCTAAAGAACCAGGGTATGTCCCTAGCTGACGTAGGTGCAACGGCCCAAGTTTACGCGGCGGTTGAACACCACCGTCAAAGTCCAAAATTCCGTGCGGCGCATGTACAGAGACAATCACCGTCGGCTTGTATTCATCAATTAAATTGTGGATAACACGACTTTCAGGCTCACTCAAAGGCGCGTGCCCAGGGAAATAGCGCAAACGCTTTTTCGCACTTTTTTGCCAATAAGCTAAAGGCTCTGGAAATTCTGGTGCAGGAGTAAAATTCCGATTCAAATCAACCTTATTCGCATTTACTCGGCTCGACTTACGCTGCAATAAGCCATCTGGATTCACAACCGGCAAGAAATACCAATCATAAGCACCACTATGATGTTTACGTAAGGTATTAAGCCACTTAAAGGTTACGCTAACACTTGAGTACTCATCACCATGAATACCACCTATAAATAGAACCCTTGGTGCATCTTTATTTTCTTCTGATGCCTGAAAGTGTGCCTCTAAAATTGCACGACCTTGAACTGAATAAAAACGAGGTGGAAGATAAGGATTACTTAAACATTCTTTAACCGAAACACTGGCTAGTTTTTTACCAACCTGCTTGCAGACATTCGTCACCTCTTCTGGATGATTCGTTCCATGAGTCAAAGAAGAGATCAAGATTAAAAAACTCCCAAGAAAAAGGGAGCTATATTTTTTCCACATATACTTACCGAACAACACTTTCAACTGTACACATATTAATCAAAAGCGCATTCTAGCATGATTTTAAGGAAAGACTTTGCAGTATTTCATCAGCACGACCTAATTCAAGGACCTGTTGCAATGAAGCTGCTGGCAACGGCACAATACTTACAAGCGAGCTTGCTGGGATAAGAAATTGACCTTCACTGCCAGACTCTAATTGATCAGAGATCAGAACTACCGGAAGCTGTTGGTTCTTAAGTGTTTGGATATTTACTTGCTGATCAAGCCGACCTAACAACCATACTGCACGCTCCCTATAGTCGGTAACATGCAGTTTAAAAACCTCACCCGCCTGCTCGGTTAAATAAGCTTCAATCTTTGTCACTATGAAAGCGTGCTGCATAGAATTACTGACCGTCATGTAGTTCCTTTCACTATAGTCGTTATAGCAACATTTAAGTATCTATATGTAGAACCGCTTTTAAAACTAACTATCGATAGCGCCTTCAAACCCCAGTTGACGCCATGCTTCATAAACAACAACAGCGCTAGCATTAGAAAGGTTCATACTACGACTCGCCTCTTTCATCGGCATTCGCAACCACTGTTCGCTAGGGAAGCTCTCTCTCACCTCAACCGGCAAACCTCTAGTTTCTGGCCCCAACAATAAAACATCGCCTGCTTGGTAATCTGCTTTGGTGTAGCAGGTTTTACCTTTTGTCGTTAACGCCCAAACCTTTCTAGGCTCTATTTCAGCCAGGCAGGCTTCTAAATCAGGGTGTATTTTAACTGCAGCAAACTCATGATAATCCAAGCCTGCACGACGCAACCGCTTATCATCAAAGTCAAAACCTAAAGGCTCAACAAGATGAAGATGAAAACCTGTATTAGCACAAAGCCTAATAATATTACCGGTATTTGGCGGTATTTCAGGTTCGAATAGGACAACATGAAGCATAAAAAAATCCCCGCAGTTTAAAAGCTGCTGGGATTATATATGAATTCAAAAAACGTGGTTATGGCTGTAAAGGAATAACTTAGGCAACCTCCTGATCATCGCCTTTATCTTCGGCCATACCCAGCTCTTTAATTTTCCGCGTTAGAGTATTACGCCCCCAACCCAGAAGTTCTGCAGCATCGCGTCGACGTCCTGCTGTATGCTTGAGCGCAGTCTCAATCATAATTTTTTCAAAAGCAGGCACTGCAGTATCCAATAGATTGCGATGACCAAGCCCCAACTGCTGATCAGCCCAATTGCGCAATGACAATTCCCAATCACCCGCCACAGCTGTTTCTGATTCACTACTCTGCATAAGCTCTGGCGGCAAATCATCAATAAGCACTTCTCGGCCAGTCGCCATTACCGTCAACCAGCGACAAGTGTTTTCCAACTGCCTAACGTTACCTTGCCATGCCAAATTACACATATAACTTTCCGTGTCAGTAGCAAGTATCTTTGGCTCCACATCTAGCTCTTCAGCAGCCATGCTCAAGAAATGGCGCGCTAAACGCGGAATATCTTCACGTCGTTCAGCTAACTTGGGTAGATGAACACGAATGACGTTAAGACGATGGAATAAATCTTCGCGGAAACGACCTTCAGCTACCAACTTTTCTAAATCCTGATGGGTAGCCGCGATAATACGAACATCAACCTTCACAGCGGTATGGCCGCCAACACGATAGAATTCACTATCGGCCAACACTCTCAACAAACGTGTTTGAGCATCAGCAGGCATATCACCAATTTCATCTAGAAAAAGCGTACCGCCATCGGCTTGCTCAAATCGACCACGACGAGCCGCAGCCGCACCCGTAAAGGCACCTTTCTCATGACCAAACAATTCTGATTCAATCAGATCATGAGGGATCGCTGCCATATTCAAAGGAATGAAAGGCCTATCTCTACGCGGGCTATGCTTATGCAGCGCGTGCGCGACAAGCTCTTTACCCGTCCCAGACTCACCATTAATAAGAACCGTGATATTGGATTGAGATAATCGACCAATCGCACGGAAAACTTCCTGCATAGCAGGCGCTTCGCCAATAATCTCTGTACCTTCTTCAGCAGCTTGCTCAGCTACCTGCTCTCGTTGCTCAATCGCATGTGCCAAAGCGCGTTTGGTTAGTGCAACAGCATCATCAACATCAAACGGTTTTGGTAAATACTCAAATGCACCACCTTGATAAGACGCAACTGCAGAATCTAAATCGGAGTGCGCCGTCATAATAATGATCGGAACTTGTGGATGAGTTTCTTGAATTTTCTCTAGCAACTGCAGACCGTCTGTTCCAGGCATGCGAATATCACTAATGATGGCATCTGGTACTTCACGTTCTAGCTGAGCCAATAAAGCATCTGCACTATCAAAAACTTCGGTTTGAAGCCCTTCTACTGCCATTGCTTTTTCAAGCACCCAACGAATTGAACGATCATCATCGACAATCCAGATTTTACCTGACAGGTTCATGACTTATCTCCAAAGGTATGAATAGTTGAAATTTGGTTTCCCCTGGCTGAGTTTCACACTCAATCAATCCTTGATGCTGATTGATAATCGATTGCGCAATCGACAAGCCAAGGCCGGTTCCTTCTGCACGCCCACTTACCATAGGGTAGAAAATCTTACTGAGTATCTCTTCTGGAATTCCTGGGCCGTTATCCACAATTTCGACACTACACACCAAACGGTGTTTTTCTGCGCCTAATGTAATTTGACGGAAAGCCCGAGTTTTAATCTGAATGGTTGGCTCAGCGGTTCCCGCAGCCTGCATGGCTTGCATGCTGTTACGCAGAATATTTAATACCGCTTGAATAAGTTGCTCTGCATCACCGGTAAACTCAGGGATACTCGGATCGTAATCTCGTAACAGGGATACAGCCCCCTTCGTTTCAGCCTCAATTAGCTGGCAAACCCGTTCGAGTATGGCGTGGATATTAACGTCTTCAAGCTTAGGTAACTTACGCGGCCCCAACAGACGATCCACCAAGTTCCTTAAACGATCAGCCTCTTCAATGATTACGCGGGTATAATCATGTAGCGCAGGATCTGGCAGCTCTCGTTCTAGCAATTGCGCGGCACCACGAATTCCACCAAGAGGATTCTTAATTTCATGCGCCATGCCACGGACTAGGGATCTGGCAGTATCGTGTTGAGTTAGAAGGTCTTCTTCACGCTCAATTCTCATCAAACGGTCTCTAGCTTCTATCTCAATCAGGAGCTGTCGACCGCTCAACCAGAACAATGGATTAATTGAATAATCAACCGTTAGTACACTGCCACTCTGAGTCACCAATTTAGCTTCACGGCGAGTGTAAGGGTGACCAGTTTCAATACAAGCGCGCAGATCTTCAATGCCTTGCTCCTCTGGTGAGAACCACTCCGCTACAGACACTTGAGACAAACGGCGTAAACTCGCCTCTAACAGCATCTCAGCCGCAGGATTGGCATATTCCACATCAAGGTTGCCATCCAGCAAAACCACCGCTGTAGAAAGGTTTTCTATTATCTGTTTATGAAAATCTATTACTGGCATCGACCTACACTCTTTTACTTAAGTTTACTTCTGCAAAAAGCAAACCAAGTTTCACCCCTGCCCTAAATTGCTCTCAGGCAGCACCATTACTGACTATTCTAATATTGAGTGTAGCTACTTAAAAATGATAGCGCACCATTTTAGTGCATTAAATATTATTAAGATTTTAAACGTCACTAAATAAGTGCATAAGGGAAAGATTTAAAAACAAAAAAGCCTCCACAAGGGAGGCTTTTTTTAAGAAGAATTAAGACTTATACAGAGTAGTACAGATCAAATTCAACTGGGTGAGTAGTCATGTTAACTTTCTCAACTTCTTCACGCTTCAGCTCGATGAATGCATCTAGCATGTCATCAGTGAATACGCCGCCAGCAGTCAAGAACTCACGATCGTTCTCTAGAGCATCTAGAGCTTCTTCTAGAGAAGCAGCAACCTGTGGGATCTCAGCAGCTTCTTCAGCCGGTAGATCGTAAAGGTCTTTATCAGCAGCATCGCCAGGGTGAATCTTGTTCTTGATACCGTCAAGACCAGCCATCATAAGCGCTGCGAAGCACAGGTATGGGTTAGCAGATGGATCAGGGAAACGAGCTTCTACACGACGTGCTTTAGGATTAGTCACGTATGGAATACGGATTGAGGCAGAACGGTTACGTGCAGAGTAAGCAAGCATAACTGGCGCTTCGAAACCTGGTACTAGACGCTTGTAAGCGTTAGTAGAAGAGTTAGTTAGAGCGTTAAGCGCTTTAGCGTGCTTGATGATACCGCCAATGTAGTAAAGAGCAGTTTCAGACATGCCTGCATAAGCATCACCAGAGAACAGGTTAACACCGTCCTTAGATAGAGACATGTGAACGTGCATACCAGAACCGTTATCACCAACTAGTGGCTTAGGCATAAACGTAGCTGTTTTGCCGTAAGCGTGTGCAACGTTGTGTACGCAGTATTTAAGAACCTGAACTTCGTCTGCTTTAGCAGTAAGCGTATTAGGACCTACACCGATTTCACACTGACCAGCTGTTGCTACTTCGTGGTGGTGTACTTCAATTTCAAGATCCATTGCTTCCATCGCGTCACACATAGCGCCACGTAGGTCGTGAAGAGAATCAATTGGTGGTACTGGGAAGTAACCACCTTTAACACGTGGACGGTGACCTGTGTTACCACCTTCAACATTGTGGCTAGAAGCCCAAGAAGCTTCTTCAGAAGCGATTGTGTAACCGCAACCAGAGATGTCTGCGTGCCATTTAACTTCGTCAAATACGAAGAACTCTGGCTCTGGACCAAACATAGCTGAATCTGCAATACCTGTAGATTTTAGGTACTCTTCTGCACGTTTAGCAACAGAACGTGGATCACGCTCATAACCTTGGCCAGTAGCCGGCTCAACGATGTTACAACGAACGATGATAGTCGTTGCTTCAGAGAATGGATCCAGTACAGTTGCACTGTCGTCCGGCATCAAGATCATGTCGGAATCGTTAATACCTTTCCAACCTGAGATGGATGAACCATCGAACATTTTACCTTCTTCAAAGAAGTCGTCGCCCATATCAGATACAGGGATAGTTACATGCTGCTCTTTACCGTGAGAATCGGTGAAACGCAGGTCAACCCATTTAGCGTTGCTTTCTTTGATCAGATTCAGAGTCTTCTCTGACATTTGACTGTCTCCACTTAATAATTACCAGGCCGAACAGCGCCAGCCTCAAGAAATCAGAATTTATTATCGGCTTAGGACTTAGCAACAAGCGTGCCAGAATATAAAAACCAGCATTCCTCCACAATTAGAGGCACTTGCAGCATAAATACACCAAAAGCACCGCACCAAAATCGAACACAAGCAACTTTAGCGCACCATAATAGTGCAAATCTTGTTAAATCAATTTTTACGCACCGTTATGGGTCTATAATATACTCCAACCTTATTAAAAACGCCCACCTATAATGGGCCTGTTTTTAACTTAATTCTTACCCAGATCAATTCAACCATTCTCTTCATAAAAAGAAAAAGTAAAACTCTGCATAATTGATTAAGAAATATGCAGTAATTTCTCTATAAACACGTATAATTCCGCATTCGCAAAAATATCTCACAGGTATACACACGTGATCGAAAAGCTAAGAAATATCGCTATCATCGCGCACGTTGACCACGGTAAAACAACCTTGGTTGATAAGCTGCTTGCACAATCCGGCACTTTAGGCCGTCGTGATGAAGGCACTGAGCGCATCATGGACTCCAATGACCAGGAGAAAGAGCGCGGCATTACCATTTTGGCAAAAAATACTGCCATTACATGGAACGACTACCGCATCAACATCGTTGACACTCCTGGACACGCCGACTTCGGCGGTGAAGTAGAGCGCGTACTGTCCATGGTTGACTGTGTATGCCTACTGGTTGACGCTGTTGACGGCCCAATGCCACAAACGCGCTTCGTAACTCAGAAAGCATTTGACCAAGGCCTGCGCCCAATCGTTGTTATCAATAAAATTGACCGCCCGGGTGCGCGTCCAGATTGGGTTATCGATCAAGTATTCGATCTTTTCGACAGCCTTGGTGCAACGGATGAACAGCTAGACTTCCCAATCGTTTACGCATCTGCACTAAACGGCATCGCAGGCCTAGAACCAGACGATATGTCTGACGATATGACGCCTCTTTTCGAAGCAATCGTTGAACATGTTGAACCACCAAAAGTAGATGTTGACGGCCCATTACAGATGCAAGTATCTGCTCTGGACTATAACAGCTACTTAGGCGTTATCGGTGTTGGCCGTGTTACCCGTGGTACGATCAAAACTAACACTCAGGTTAAAGTTATTGACCGCGAAGGCGCTATCCGCAGTGGTCGTATCCTTAAGATCATGGGCTATCACGGCCTAGAACGCGTTGAAGTTGATACAGCCACTGCTGGGGACATCATCTGCGTTACAGGTATCGATGCGCTAAACATTTCGGACACAATCTGCGACCCAGATAAAGTTGAAGCCTTACCTGCGCTAAGCGTAGATGAGCCAACTGTTTCCATGACGTTCCAGGTTAACGATTCTCCATTTTCTGGTCAGGACGGTAAATTTGTAACTAGCCGTAACATCAAAGAGCGTCTAGATCGCGAACTTATCCACAACGTTGCCCTACGCGTTGAAGATGGCGACACACCAGAGAAATTCAAAGTGTCTGGTCGAGGTGAACTACACCTTTCCGTATTGATTGAAACAATGCGTCGCGAAGGTTTCGAACTAGGTGTATCCCGTCCTGAAGTAGTTCAAAAAGAGGTTGATGGCGAAATCCATGAACCTTACGAAGACGTAATGATTGACGTTGAAGATGAACACCAAGGCGCGATCATCGAAGAGCTTGGTAAGCGCAAAGGCGATATGACCAATATGGAAGTAGACGGCAAAGGCCGTTCACGCCTTAGCTTTATCATTCCTTCTCGCGGCTTAATCGGCTTCCGCTCTCTATTCCTTACCATGACTTCTGGTACGGGCATCATGACTTCCGTGTTCGATCATTATGGACCAGTTAAAGAAGGTGAAGTAGAAAGCCGAAATAATGGTGTACTTGTATCCATGGTTACAGGTAAAGCACTTGGCTACTCTTTATGGAACCTACAGAGCCGTGGTCGCCTCTGCATCGAACCAAATATCGACGTTTATGAAGGCATGCTATTAGGTATTCACAGCCGTAGTAATGACTTAGCAGTTAACCCAATCAAAGGTAAGCAGCTAACAAACGTACGTGCATCTGGCACAGATGAAAACATCCAACTAACTCCTCCGGTAAAATTCACTCTGGAACAAGCTTTGGATTTCATCGAAGATGACGAATTGGTAGAAGTTACACCTAACTTCATCCGTCTACGTAAGAAGCTTCTTAAAGAGAACGAACGTAAACGCGCGAAGAACAAATAAGAGAATATCTCTATCTTAAAAAGGCAGCCTTGGGCTGCCTTTTTTATTTTCTAATACCGTAGCTCTGACACAACTAGCTCACTATACTTTAAAATTAGGACGTCAATCTGTGCTGGAGGCCATATGCGCATTCCCTACCCTGAAATACACCCATATAACGAATTTCAGCTAAAGGTTTCTGATACCCACAGCCTTTACGTAGAGGAAAGTGGCAATCCTCGAGGGATTCCAGCAATATTCATTCATGGCGGCCCCGGTGGCGGAACCGCACCAGCACATCGAAGTTTTTTTGATCCCGAAAAATATCGAATTATTCTGTTTGATCAACGTGGCTGCGGTAAATCCACACCTCATTCAGATCTCACAAACAATACGACCACTGATCTAATAGCAGACTTGGAAGCAATCAGAAAACACTTGAATGTGGATAAATGGTTACTATTCGGTGGTTCGTGGGGATCTACACTTAGCCTTCTCTACGCTCAAGCTCACCCAGATCGCGTATCCGGCATGATTCTTAGAGGTATTTTTCTTTGTCGAGATCAGGATATCCAGTGGTTTTATCAGCGTGGTGCGAGCGCTATTTTTCCCGACTATTGGAAAGAGTACGAGCAGGTCATTCCTAGGACTGAACGTGAGGACATGCTCAAAGCCTACTACAAGCGCTTAACCTCATCGAATGAGATTGCACGTATGTCTGCAGCAAAAGCATGGTCTATTTGGGAAGGTCGCTGTTCCACTCTAGACCCAAACAACGATATCGTTGATCATTTTGCAGACCCTCACGTAGCACTTGCGATGGCGAGAATAGAAGCTCATTTCTTTATAAATAAAGCTTTTATAGAGCCTAACCAAATCATTGATAATTGCTCAAAAATAGAAGAAATCAAAACAGTGATCGTACATGGCCGCTACGACATGGTTTGTCCAATAGAACAAGCTCAAGCCCTCTATGACGCTTTACCAGAATCAGAGTTTCACATCGTACGAGATGCAGGCCACTCAGCTTTTGAGCCAGGTATTACTGACAATCTAATTCGTGCAACAGATAACTTCGCCATCTCATTAGCATAATGACATACAGACACAAGAAAAACAGGATATGAAAGCACTAATCCAACGAGTCAAATCTGCAAGCGTTGAAGTGAACGCTGAAACCGTGGGCAAGATCAACCAAGGCATTCTATTACTTCTTGGTGTAGAAAAAGACGACACCGAAGCGGATGCCAACAAACTACTGAAGAAAATACTTGGCTATCGCATCTTTGCTGATGCAGAAGGAAAAATGAATCTCAACCTACAACAGATCAATGGTGGACTACTCGTAGTCTCTCAATTCACGATTGTTGCAGACACAAAAAAAGGGCTACGCCCAAGCTTCTCTTCGGGCGCATCACCAGAGCATAGTGAAAAACTATATAACTACTTTGTAAAGCAAGCTAAACAACAGCACACAGAGGTTGAAACCGGTATTTTTGCTGCCAATATGGCCGTCTCATTAACCAATGATGGACCAGTTACCTTTTGGCTCGAAAGCTAAATTTACAGGGCCTATCAAACCTCAGATGAGAGCTGATAGGTCTTTAATCTCTTCTTCTCTTCTGCCTCATCATCAAGCGGTCGATTTAATCTCGCCGCCCGATAATGGCTATTAAAAACTGAAAAATAATCTGACATTATTTCAGCACCTTTTTGATCCCCGGCCAGCTTTAACATCTCCGCAGCTACTTCAGCCGTGCACAATTGACCAGCAACAGGAGCCTTTCTCAACTTATATTGAGAGGTAGAAGTTACCCGAGGTTGGATAACGGGGAGGTGATCTAAATAACGACTATGCCTGAACATACGCCTAGCTTGTCGCCAAGTACCATCAAGTATAATAAAAACAGGCTTTTTCCCAGGCTTTAGCTCAAAATCAACCATCCTCTCCTGATAGTCATCACCCTCGGGAAACACAATATAAGGATCTATATCCTGATGATTAATTGCCTCAAGCAGCTGCTGACTAGGCTCTGTCCTAGACCATTTAAATCGCTGTGTCCCAGCAATACAGTCCTCAATCAATCGCCCAGTATTCGTAGGCTTGAATGTTTCATCATGATGCATAAGTAAGTAAAAGCTAGCTAAAGCATCGTACTGAAGTTTGTACTCACAAATACAAGCGCGAATAGACAATAGGCACGACTCACAACGCTCTGTTTTAGAGCCTCGCGCAATGAAAGGTTTAGCTTCAATCATTGTAATGTTTGAGGTTGATTAGAAGATTGGAATAGCTCCGCAGCAACACCCCAGTCTAAACCGACAGCACCACGATGTAAGAGATGAAATATCTGATGAAGCTCTTGATAACTTAGGACACTAGCCGCGATAGGCTCATCACCCCCTGAAAAAAATAGAAGCTTATATTGGCCTTCATGATGACTGATATCCAAACGACTTAGTAGCACCGCACTTTCAGCCATAACTTGAGCACTTTCACGCTGAACCTGAAGTGCTTGTTGAGCATCTTGATGATGAAACTGTGCCATATGCATCTTTTGCTGAACCGGCGCATCTGCTATTTCAGTGACAGTCTTTTCTAGCAAGCCTTGAACAGCATCAAGCAAACGCAGAACTAATTTACGAGTGAGCCAAAAATCAATTCTCTGCTGACCATTACTCAGATTACCGACAAGAAGAATTCTATCTTCCAGTTGATCATAATTAAAAGTAAAAGCAGCAATATTTAACATCTGATACCTCATTTAGCTGGTGAAACTAAAAGTAATCACAAAGTATGTTAGCCAGATAATTAGTCTAAGCTAAGCTTTTGAATACAATTAAAAATTGTCAGCTATCATTGAATAAAGTAACTTGTATTTTAACAACTATTTGAGAAAGACTGTATGCCTCCTGTTTCTGAACAATCAACAAGTTATCTGATCCCTGCTCGTCCAGAGGTACTTATCAGTATTACCGAGGCCCTAAGACAGTCAGACCCTGATATAAAAGGGATCTGTAATTTAATTAAACAGGATGTCGCTTTATATAGCTCAGTTATCGCAACGGTTAACTCAGCATATTTTGGAATACGAACCGAGATATCTTCTGTTGAGCGTGCAGTTGCACTTTTGGGCATCAAGCGTGTATTCAATATTGTACAACTAGCAGCATTGAAAAATAGCCTGTCCGCCGTCGGCCCCATGGAAAGATTCTGGGATACAGCAACAGAAGTAGCTCGTATTACTGCCGCTTTAGCAAATCAGTTTACCAACCTAGATCCTGACGAAACCTACACACTCGGCATGCTACACGACAGTGGTATTCCTCTATTAATGCAGGCCAAACCAGAATTTAAAGACAAACTCAGAGAACTCAATGGAGCAAGCCTCACTGAGATAAATGAGCAAGAACTCGCCCTATATGGCGTTAGTCATTATCAGTTAAGTGCTGAGTTGGCTAGAAAATGGAATATAGGCGAATCAACTGCAGAAGCCATCAGCAGACAGCCTTATTACGAACAAACCTTTCAAGAACCCGCTGATGAGAAAGAAGAGATGCGCTTAAAATTATGCATGCTTCTTTTAGCACGAGATATCAGCGATGCTTACCGCCACTTCTGGCGCATACCTGATCCAAAAGAAGATCCAGTCAAGATTATGCCTATCTTAAATTTCCTTGGGATTAGCGATTTTGATTACGCAGACCTTAAAGAAGATATATTAAATACCCTTAGCCTACAGCAATAAAGGACAGCTAAGGACAGCTAAAGACAGCTAAGGACAGCTAAGGACAGCTAAGGACAGCTAAGGACAGCTAAGGACAGCTAAGGACAGCATTCAGTTTAATATTAGGTTTAATTAAGACAACTCATCCTGACGGGCTTATCTGCTTTTACCCGTTTTTATCCGCTCTAAGCAGCGCCTATCCGCTCTTAACCGTATTTTATAACCCACAACGAAAAAACCCCGATCACATCGTGACCGGGGTTTTCTCTTAATTAAATGCTTGGCGATGACCTACTCTCACATGGGGAAGCCCCACACTACCATCGGCGATGTTGCGTTTCACGTCTGAGTTCGGGATGGATTCAGGTGGTTCCACAACTCTATGGTCGCCAAGCAAAACTGTTACAACTTAGATCTGATTCTTCTTTTATTTGATCTAGATAGTTTATCGACTGTAGCTTAACTACGCGCTAATTCGTTACTCTCTATCGTCTTACGTATCTTACAAGTCACTTGCCAAACGCCTTGGGCGTTATATGGTCAAGCCTCACGGGCAATTAGTATTGGTTAGCTCAACGCCTCACAGCGCTTCCACACCCAACCTATCAACGTCGTAGTCTTCAACGGCCCTTTAGGGGAATCAAGTTCCCAGTGAGATCTCATCTTGAAGGAGGCTTCCCGCTTAGATGCTTTCAGCGGTTATCCCGTCCGAACGTAGCTACCCGGCAATGCAATTGGCATCACAACCGGTACACCAGAGGTTCGTTCACTCCGGTCCTCTCGTACTAGGAGCAACTCTTCTCAAATCTCAAACGCCCACGGCAGATAGGGACCGAACTGTCTCACGACGTTCTAAACCCAGCTCGCGTACCACTTTAAATGGCGAACAGCCATACCCTTGGGACCGGCTTCAGCCCCAGGATGTGATGAGCCGACATCGAGGTGCCAAACACCGCCGTCGATGTGAACTCTTGGGCGGTATCAGCCTGTTATCCCCGGAGTACCTTTTATCCGTTGAGCGATGGCCCTTCCATACAGAACCACCGGATCACTAGAACCTACTTTCGTACCTGCTCGACGTGTCTGTCTCGCAGTCAAGCACCCTTCTACTCTTGCGCTCATTGCATGATTTCCGACCATGCTGAGGGTACCTTCGTGCTCCTCCGTTACTCTTTGGGAGGAGACCGCCCCAGTCAAACTACCCACCACACAATGTCCCCGATCCCGCTTAGGGAACTGGGTTAGAACCTCAACATTACCAGGCTGGTATTTCAAAGGTGGCTCCACCCTATCTGGCGACAGGGTTTCAAAGCCTCCCAGCTATTCTACACAAGTAATGTCAAAGTCCACTGTGAAGCTGTAGTAAAGGTTCACGGGGTCTTTCCGTCTAGCCGCGGGTAAACTGCATCTTAACAGCTATTTCAATTTCACTGAGTCTCGGGTGGAGACAGTGTGGCCATCGTTACGCCATTCGTGCAGGTCGGAACTTACCCGACAAGGAATTTCGCTACCTTAGGACCGTTATAGTTACGGCCGCCGTTTACCGGGGCTTCGATCAAGAGCTTCGCGCAAGCGCTAACCCCATCAATTAACCTTCCGGCACCGGGCAGGCGTCACACCCTATACGTCCTCTTTCGAGTTTGCAGAGTGCTATGTTTTTAATAAACAGTCGCAGCCACCTGGTATCTTCGACCGGCCTCAGCTTAGGGAGTAAATCCCATCACCAAAACCGGCGCACCTTCTCCCGAAGTTACGGTGCCATTTTGCCTAGTTCCTTCACCCGAGTTTTCTCATACGCCTTAGTATTCTCTACCTGACCACCTGTGTCGGTTTAGGGTACGGTTAGTCATAACCTGAAGCTTAGAGGATTTTCCTGGAAGCATGGCATCAACTACTTCAGTCCATAAAGGACCTCGTCATCGATTCTCGGTCTTAAAAGAGCCCGGATTTACCTAAGCTCTAAACCTACTATCTTAAACGCGGACAACCAACGCCGCGCTAGCCTAGCCTTCTCCGTCCCCCCATCGCAGTTATGAGCAGTACAGGAATATTAACCTGTTTCCCATCGGATACGCTCTTCAGCCTCTCCTTAGGGGCCGACTCACCCTACCTCGAATAGCGTTGGATAGGAACCCTTGGTCTTCCGGCGGGGAGGGTTTTCACCTCCCTTATCGTTACTCATGTCAGCATTCGCACTTCTGATACCTCCACGGTGCCTTACAGCTTCCGCTTCAACAGCTTACAGAACGCTCCTCTACCATGCACAAAGTGCATCCGTAGCTTCGGTGTTATGCTTAGCCCCGTTATATCTTCCGCGCGGGCCGACTCGACTAGTGAGCTATTACGCTTTCTTTAAAGGGTGGCTGCTTCTAAGCCAACCTCCTAGCTGTCTAAGCCTTCCCACATCGTTTCCCACTTAGCATAAACTTTGGGACCTTAGCTGACGGTCTGGGTTGTTTCCCTTTCCACGACGGACGTTAGCACCCGCCGTGTGTCTCCCGTGATTGAACTCATGGGTATTCGGAGTTTGCATCGGGTTGGTAAGTCGGGATGACCCCCTAGCCGAAACAGTGCTCTACCCCCATGGTTAGACACGAGGCACTACCTAAATAGTTTTCGAGGAGAACCAGCTATCTCCGAGTTTGATTAGCCTTTCACTCCTATCCACAAGTCATCCGCTGGCTTTTCAACGACAGTCGGTTCGGTCCTCCAATGCATGTTACTGCATCTTCAACCTGCCCATGGATAGATCACTCGGTTTCGGGTCTACTCCTAGCGACTGGACGCCCTATTAAGACTCGGTTTCCCTACGGCTCCGCAAATGCTTAACCTTGCCACTAAAAGTAAGTCGCTGACCCATTATACAAAAGGTACGCAGTCACCGTCCGAAAACGGCTCCCACTGCTTGTACGTACACGGTTTCAGGGTCTATTTCACTCCCCTCACAGGGGTTCTTTTCGCCTTTCCCTCACGGTACTGGTTCACTATCGGTCAGTCAGGAGTATTTAGCCTTGGAGGATGGTCCCCCCATATTCAGACAGCGTTTCACGTGTGCCGTCCTACTCGATTTCACTTTAAAAGACCTTTCACATACGGGGCTATCACCCACTATGGCCACACTTTCCAGAGTGTTCTGTTAAATCTAATAAAGCTTAAGGGCTAGTCCCCGTTCGCTCGCCGCTACTTAGGGAATCTCGGTTGATTTCTTTTCCTCTGGGTACTTAGATGTTTCAGTTCCCCAGGTTCGCCTCTAATAACCTATGTATTCAGTTAAAAGATACCTATAAATAGGTGGGTTTCCCCATTCGGAAATGTCCGGATCAAAGGTTGTTTACCACCTCCCCGAACCTTATCGCAGGTTACAACGTCCTTCATCGCCTCTGACTGCCAAGGCATCCACCGTGCACGCTTAGTCACTTGACCATATAACCCGAAGGCGTCTGGAATCACAGTAACTTGTATTGCTAGTAACGATAGATTTCGCCGAATTGGCGCATGCAGTAAAACTACATGTCTTAAATCTAAATCAAATGAATCAAATCCAAATTGTTAAAGAGCGTTTAAAGCAAAAAAGCTTTAAAAGATAATGTCTAAACCGACAATATGTTTTAAAACTCTTCCTTCTCATCCTCAAGGATGATGGTGGAGCTATGCGGGATCGAACCGCAGACCTCCTGCGTGCAAAGCAGGCGCTCTCCCAGCTGAGCTATAGCCCCAAGAAAAACAGTAAGGCTATTGATTGGTAGGCCTGAGTGGACTTGAACCACCGACCTCACCCTTATCAGGGGTGCGCTCTAACCAGCTGAGCTACAAGCCTACACCGTTGCTCTTAACTTCTCTGATCAGATAATTCGTGTGAACGCTTGCCGAGAATCGGCTTTCGTTTAAGGAGGTGATCCAGCCCCAGGTTCCCCTAGGGCTACCTTGTTACGACTTCACCCCAGTCATGAACCACACCGTGGTAACCGCCCTCCCGAAGGTTAAGCTAGCTACTTCTGGTGCAATCCACTCCCATGGTGTGACGGGCGGTGTGTACAAGGCCCGGGAACGTATTCACCGCGACATTCTGATTCGCGATTACTAGCGATTCCGACTTCATGGAGTCGAGTTGCAGACTCCAATCCGGACTACGACCGGTTTTCTGAGATTAGCTTACCCTCGCAGGTTCGCGGCCCTCTGTACCGGCCATTGTAGCACGTGTGTAGCCCAACTCGTAAGGGCCATGATGACTTGACGTCGTCCCCACCTTCCTCCGGTTTGTCACCGGCAGTCTCCTTAGAGTTCCCACCCGAAGTGCTGGCAAATAAGGACAAGGGTTGCGCTCGTTACGGGACTTAACCCAACATTTCACAACACGAGCTGACGACAGCCATGCAGCACCTGTCTCAGAGTTCCCGAAGGCACGAAACTATCTCTAGTAACTTCTCTGGATGTCAAGAGTTGGTAAGGTTCTTCGCGTTGCGTCGAATTAAACCACATGCTCCACCGCTTGTGCGGGCCCCCGTCAATTCATTTGAGTTTTAACCTTGCGGCCGTACTCCCCAGGCGGTCTACTTATCGCGTTAGCTGCGCCACTAAAAGATCAAGTCTCCCAACGGCTAGTAGACATCGTTTACGGCGTGGACTACCAGGGTATCTAATCCTGTTTGCTCCCCACGCTTTCGCACCTCAGTGTCAATATCGGTCCAGGTAGTCGCCTTCGCCACTGGTGTTCCTTCCTATATCTACGCATTTCACCGCTACACAGGAAATTCCACTACCCTCTACCGTATTCTAGATTGGCAGTATCAGGTGCAGTTCCAAGGTTGAGCCCTGGGCTTTCACATCTGACTGACCAATCCACCTACGCGCGCTTTACGCCCAGTAATTCCGATTAACGCTCGCACCCTCCGTATTACCGCGGCTGCTGGCACGGAGTTAGCCGGTGCTTCTTCTGCAGTTAACGTCACAGCTAGCAGGTATTAACTACTAACCTTTCCTCACTGCTGAAAGTGCTTTACAACCCTAGGGCCTTCTTCACACACGCGGCATGGCTGCATCAGGCTTGCGCCCATTGTGCAATATTCCCCACTGCTGCCTCCCGTAGGAGTCTGGACCGTGTCTCAGTTCCAGTGTGGCTGATCATCCTCTCAGACCAGCTAGAGATCGTCGCCTTGGTGAGCCATTACCTCACCAACTAGCTAATCTCACGCAGGCTCATCCAATAGTGCAAGGTCCGAAGATCCCCTGCTTTCCCCTTAGGGCGTATGCGGTATTAGACCAAATTTCTCTGGCTTATCCCCCGCTACTGGGTAGATTCCTACGCGTTACTCACCCGTCCGCCACTCGTCATCAACTAGCAAGCTAGTCATGTTACCGTTCGACTTGCATGTGTTAGGCCTGCCGCCAGCGTTCAATCTGAGCCATGATCAAACTCTTCAGTTTAAATCATTTGTGTTACCAGGAATGTGGTAACGGGCTCTAGTACTAAACAACCGGATAACATTCTTAAGAACGTTAAACCTTTGTAAATCGCTTTAAATGAATTCACTTGGTTGCTTGTCTAGAAAAAGTTTGCTTCTTCTCAACAAGCGCCCACACGAATTATCTGATCAAATTGTTAAAGAGCGTTGCTTTCTTGACTCTCCGCTGAATCAGCGTTTCATCTCAAGCGAGGCGCATATTCTACTTTGCGCTCATTCAAAGTCAACCGTTTATTTTGCAATTTCGTAAAAAGTTTTTACTCAGCAACCGGACTTTGAATCCTACTCCGCAAGCAATCTTAAAAACCAATGTTTTCAATCACTTGCCAAGCACCTCACTCAGCTCTGCAGCCCCTTAAAAAGCGGCCTCCCTAAGCAAGGACGGCGAATTCTACAGACATCTAAAAATGCGTCAACAGCTAATCTACAAAAAACTGAAAAAAGTTGTAAAAAACTTGCAAAACACCACCAATCGATCAAGGACTATCCCACGGCGTATTAATACTAGTTAATAGATACAAAAAAGACGCTATTGATTACTTCAGCGCCTTTATAGATTATATCTTAGTCTGGTGTACTGAAATGCTGGATATCCACCAGTTGTATTTCACCAACATCAATACTCTCGGTAAAAAAGTTAGATGCGACTCGAGCAAATCTTAAAGGATCGTCTGTAACGAGGAATTCTACTTCGCCTTTTCCTGACGATATATTGAGAGATCCCAATTCAGTTAATGTTCTCTCAACTGCTTTTGCAGTAGTTTCAGCAGAATCAACTAGGCTAACCTCTTCACCCATCACCGCAGCTATACTGGATTTTAAAGCTGGAAAATGTGTACAACCTAAAACAAGAGTATCAATCTTAGCTAAGCCTCTATGCTTAAGTGGTTGAAGACACTTATCAACAATCTGCTCAACCAACTCACCTTCATGCCAACCCTCTTCCGCTAAAGCTACAAATAAAGAACAAGCTTCTGCAGACACCGATGCTTCAGGATTTAGTTTAAGAATTGCATTCTGATAGGCTTGATTATTAACTGTACTCTCAGTTGCAATAACACCTATATTGTTATTACGTGTTACTTCACAACCCGCTTCAGCACCTGGACCTACTACACCCATAACAGCCAGCTGCGGAAAGATTACCTGTAAAGGCTCAACAGCAACTGCTGAAGCAGTATTACAAGCAATGACTAATAATTTTATTTTACGTTCTACCAGTGCCGTTGCAGCTTGTTCTGCGTACCGGGTTACTGATGCAGCGCTTTTAGTTCCATAAGGAACCCGCGCGGTATCGCCTAGGTAAAGAAGGTTCTCTGAAGGCAAACGCTCCCTAAGCGCATTTAGTACAGTCAGTCCACCTACACCAGAATCAAACACCCCTATAGGGAGGCTACAAATGTCGCTCATTTTTTGTACTTTGCTTTTTTCTTTTTATTAGCTTTTTTCAACTGCCTTACGTGATCACGGAAACGCTCTTTTTTAGCTAATTGACGACTACTAAGCAGATTTTGCTTTCCTTCAAAGGGGTTTTCACTCGATTTAAATTCAAATCGAATTGGTGTGCCTTTTATACCGAGTACCTGAATAAATTTATTTTCTAAGTACCGTTTGTAAGAACCGGGTAGAGATTTTGTCTGATTACCGTGAATCACAATTACTGGCGGGTTAGAGCCACCCTGGTGCGCATAACGTAATTTAATACGGCGACCTTTAACCATTGGAGGCTGGTGATCAGCTACCACATCTTCTAGTAGTCGAGTCAATTTACTCGTTGACCACTTCGCCATTGCATATTCATATGCTTCATCGACCGAGTCGTACATATTTCCGACATTGCTGCCGTGCAATGCTGATATAAAATGCATTTCCGCAAAATCGGCAAATTCCAGCTTTCTTTCAATTTGTTCTTTTACTTTTGCCTTCTCTTCACCGGTCATGCCATCCCACTTGTTTAGTGCAATGACCATTGAGCGACCACTATCGATGACAAAGCTAAGCATATGCATATCTTGCTCTGTCACACCTTCTCGAGCATCGATCACAAATACAACGACATGCGCATCATTAACTGCTTGCAGTGTCTTAACGATAGAGAACTTTTCTGCCGCTTCTGTAATATTCTTACGACGACGAACACCCGCTGTATCAATTAAGGTGTAGTTTTTCTCATCCCTAATATAAGGAATGTAAACACTGTCGCGCGTTGTACCTGCTTTATCGAATACAACCACACGATCTTCACCTAGCATTCGGTTAACCAAAGTAGATTTACCTACATTTGGGCGACCAACTACAGCGATTTTAATACTCTTATCAACTTCATCCATGGTTTCTTGTGTTTCTTCCTCGACTTCAGGAAGCTCTTCAAGAACCATTTCAATCAATTGAGTTACACCACGGCCATGGGAAGCTGCAATCGGGAATGGCTGACCAAAGCCTAACTCGTAGAAATCAGCGACAACCACATCAGGATTTAGACCATCAGTCTTGTTAACAACAAGGTAGAATGGTTTATTACTGCGACGAAGGTAATTCGCAATCATTTCATCAGCAGGATTAATACCAGCTCGGCCATCTACGATGAATAGCACCACATCCGCTTCTTCCACTGCCTGAAGCGACTGTTTTGCCATTTCATAATCAATACCTTGCTCATCACCGGTAATACCACCGGTATCAACAACAATGTAATCCTGTTCTTCATTTGCCAATCGACCTTCACCGTATTTTCTATCACGGGTTAAACCTGGCAAATCAGCAACCAAGGCATCTCGAGAACGAGTAAGACGATTAAACAAAGTAGACTTGCCGACATTTGGTCGACCAACTAGCGCAATTACCGGTAGCATTTTACTCACCCCTGCTTTAAGTGCAGGCAAAAACAAAAACGGCGGCTATCTGCTCAACAAATAGCCGCCTGAAAATTTATAATCTAATTACTGCAAACTTAGGGCAGCTAATCGACCACCATTAGTCAGCACGTAAAGAACATCATCTTTCACGACCATATCACCATAGACTCCTGATGAGTCTAGTTTATGGCGCGCAATAAAGCGGCCATCAATCTGCGATAGGAAATGTATGTATCCTTGACGATCAGCCACTGCAATTTCAGAGCTGATAGAAACTGGAGCTGTAATATTTCGATATTGGAGTTTTGTCTGACGCCAAACGCTTGCGCTACTAGCTCTATCGAAAGCCTGAACTGAATCGTCCGCCTCACTCACATAGATATTTCCAAAGCCTTCAGCCATTGAGCGGTAACTTGAAACATCTTGCGCCCAAACAATTTGAGCTCTAAATGGATTAATAGCAACTAAACGACCTTGATAACTCGTCACATATAACATGCCATCGACCAACAATGGACGCCCATCAATATCAACCATTCGCTCTAGCTCAGAACGACCTTGTGGAAGAGCAACACGATTTTCCCAAATAGGGATACCTTTTTGGTTATCTAACGCCACAAGCTTACCACTTGCTAGACCTGCAAAAGTTACATCACTAGCAACGATTGGCGTACTAGTTCCACGTAGAGTCAATCGTGGTACTTGGCTATCATATACCCAGCGCTGGTCACCGGTACTCGCCTCAAAAGCCACAATTTTGCCGTTGATCAGCTGAACTACAGCCAGCTCAGCATTAAACTGAGTTGCAGACGTAGCTTCCGAACTAACCTTTCCACGCCAAAGCTCACTACCATTGTCTGCAGCAAGAACAATCAACTCGCCCTCTTCAGTAGTAACAGCAACTTTACCGTATCCAGCACCAACTCCACCAACAATTGGTAAATCTAACTCAACCGTCCAGCGCTTTTTACCTGTCTCTAGGTCGAAAGCCATAACTGAGCCATCCGCATCGGCTGCAAAAATAGCGTCATGATCGATAGCAGGTTTAAACTGATGGAACTTACCCTTCATTCCAGAGCCGGCAGAAGTCGACCAAAGCACCGATACTTTTTTCTCTGCGTCAAAAGATTCTAATGGCGTCGGTTGAACCTCTTCCCCGTCATCACCCCAGAATCCGCAACCACTTACAACAGCTGCTAATAAACCAACAGCCGTTACACGAACAAGGCTCTTCATTTAGCTATCCTCAGATGCCAAGTCATTAAGTTTCATTTCCAGAATAGGCCGAGAACCTTCTTGACCTGCCGCTGCAACCGCAACTTTGTATGCTGCGCGAGCTTTATCTGCATCACCTTGTTGCAAATACAGATCACCTTTCAGTTCTTCAATTGCAACTTTGTAACCACCCACTGGCACACTAGCAATAAGCGTCAGTGCTTTATCTGCTTCACCTTGAGCAGCAAGAATGCGTGCTTTACGTAAGTTAGCCAAAATAAACATAGATTCCGTTGGCTGGTTTTTAAGCAACCACTCCAACTCCGCTAGTGCTTTTGGTAGCTCATTATTATCTGCAGCTACACGGGCCATTATTAACGCTGCATAATTAGCATATGCCGTGCCTTCATAATCATCTTTTAGCTGCTGGCTCAAGTGAGTCGCGGTAGCTAGTTGAGCTTCATCTTGTTGAGGTCCAACCGCACCTACAACGGCTTCTAAAAGGTTTTGATACAGAATAGATGCATTTTCAGCTTTAGCTGCCTGTTGATCCTGCCAGCCTTTCCATCCCAATACAGCAGCCAATGCTACAGCAACGCCTAAAATTAGGGATTTGCCGTTTTCATTCCACCAGTTTTTTAGTGCCTGGACCTGCTCTTCTTCGGTGCGTAACTCTGCCACCATTAACTCCTGTATCTAATAGACTTTTACGTTCGTATTTTACTAATCAGACTTATCGTAGACCGCTGATCTTATCGACAATTTGTTCTTCATTAAGATCAAATGAAGGCTCTTTGTCATACCAAATTGTGCCAGAAAGTTGCTGATTATCGTTTGCTTTAAGCAACAGAACAATAGGCGCACCCGTTTGCTGTGCTTTTTGGCTGATATTTTTTAAACCACCACAGTGAATACGAACCCTTAAACCTGGGAACTGATCACGTAGCTTATCCGCGAATAATACGATTCGTGATTGAATACCTTTCTCTTCAGCTGCCACATAAAGATCAAAAGGCTGCTTCACACTTTCAGGTATCAGCTCTAAGGTTTCCAGCAATAGAATCAGGCGTTCAACACCCATCGCGAAACCTACAGCGGGTGTTGGGCGCCCACCAAGCTGCTTGACCAAGCCATCATATCGACCACCTGCGCATACTGTTCCTTGAGCACCTAATTTCTCAGTAACCCACTCAAAAACCGTTTTGCAATAGTAATCTAAACCACGCACTAAACGAGGATTAATCTCATAGGCGATACCTGCCTCATCTAACATTGAGGTTAATTCAGCAAAATGGGTTTTCGATTCTTGATCAAGATAATCTGTAAGCACAGGTGCAGCATCAAGTAACGCTTGAGTATTCTGATCTTTACTGTCGAGAATACGAAGTGGATTAGAATCAAGACGACGCAAACTATCTTCGTCCAACTGATCCTTTCTTTCTTCTAAATATTCAACAAGTGCAGCCTTATAATCCGCTCTTGCTTCGTTACTACCTAGCGAATTTAATTGCAGCGTTACCGAATCGAGAAGACCTAAACGTTTCCATAAACGAGCACTTAGCATGATCACTTCAGCATCTATATCAGATGACGCCATACCAAAGGTCTCTACGCCAATTTGATGAAATTGACGATAACGGCCTTTCTGCGGGCGCTCATAACGGAACATTGGTCCTTGATACCAAAAGCGCTGCATCTGATTGAACAACAAGCCATGCTCTTCTGCTGCACGGACACAACTTGCAGTACCTTCTGGGCGCAAAGTTAAGCTTTCGCCATTTCGATCATCAAAGGTATACATCTCTTTTTCTACGATATCAGTCACTTCTCCGATAGAGCGTTTAAAAAGATTTGTTTGTTCAACCACAGGCATACGAATTTCACTATATCCGTATGCTGATAAAACATCTTTAACTGTCTTTTCTAGGTACTGCCATACTGGCGTTTGTTCAGGCAGGATGTCGTTCATCCCGCGAATGGCTTTAATCTTGGCCAAAACGAAAACCTTAATTCAAAATTATTCTGCTACCGGAAGGGTCAAGCGGACAATATTCTTACGTGTGTGTGGATCTAGATTAAGTTCTTTACCGTTATAGCTAACACTAGATACAGCATCTGCAGCCCCAATCAAAACATTCAACGGGGGCTTACCAGTCACATTAAGACTTTGCCCTTTGCCTCTTAAGTTATTAAACAAAGTCTTACCATTGGCATCTTTGATAGACACCCAACACTCTGCGATAAAAGAGGCACTAAAATTGACTTCACTTAGATCCGCCGTAGAAGATACAGGTACAGGTTCTGACTCAGGCTCAGACGCCGCATCAACTTCTTCTGTAGTTTGAGCTTCATTCTGCTCAATCGCAGTTTGTAACTTTTTAATCTCCGCAGCAGTGAGATATTCAGGCTCAGCTTCAGACTGCTCAGCAGTAAGTACCTGCTCCTCTACCGAATCAGATGCTGGCTGATCATCTAACTTTGGCAAAACCAACTGAGCGGTCCCACCATCTAATGCTACGACTGCATCTTCAGTTGAAGTTGGCATAGACTCTATTGGAGCTGAACTATCTTCTGTAGTGGTTAGATCTTGTATTGAACCACCATGCTGAGTCTGCCACCACCATAGAATTAGACCTATAAGCGCGATGACGATAAGCCATGTTGAGATTTTCATCACCGGATGATTCATCTCAACTTGTTGACGAACACGACTTACTGGGCGAATTTGACCTTTGCCACCCTCACCATGAATCGTTTCAAATTCAGAAACCAGTTGATCATCATCAAGATGGAGTAGTTTCGCATAAGCACGGATGTAGCCTTTAGCAAAGACAAGGCTAGGCAAGCCTTCTAAGCTGCAAGCTTCCAGTTGACTTATATACTGTGCAGGTAAATTAAGATCTGTGGCAACTTGTTCAATAGTTAAGGATAGATTTTCACGTGCTGTGGTTAAACGCGCGCCCCACTCTTCTGCCAATACTTCGGGCAAACATTCTTGCTGTTCTGTGCTCAACGAGTGGACTCCTTATATTCCTGATACTCTTTTGATTCAGGAAATAAATTTTTCAATATCAAAGCGTATGTAGCTGCACGGGATGCATTACTTTCTTGTCTTGCGAGACGAATACCAACCCAAAGGCTTTTAGCGTAATGCTCAACCCTACGGCTTTCAACAAGCGCTAAGAATTTTTGAAACTGTTTATCTGCTTCAGGGAAGTTTCCTTCAGCAAGCAATATTTCAGATAACTCAACCATAGACACTGGTCTATTAGCTGTAACCTGAAGCGCACGCTGAAAAGCGTGCTTAGCGGCATCTTCGCGATTTAAGTAGCGATAACAACGGCCTAAATTTTCAAATGCTTGGGAACGACGATTGTAAAATGGGTCTTCAGTCGCTCTCGACAGCGCTTGGCACGCTTCTTCATAACGCCCTTTTGCGAATAAAAATGCACCGAAATTATTGTGCATCATTGCTGATGAAGGCTCAAGTGCGGTAGCTCGGCGGAAATATTTTTCTGCCAAAGCATCGTCGCCTTCAATTTGAAAGGCTAAGGCTATGCCATTATGGGCTTCAGCATAACCCGAGTTAATCTCTATCGCCCGTTGAAATGAGGTTTTAGCATTTGAAGTATCACCTGATTGAAGATATTCAAACCCTAAGCGGGAATAAGCCTCATGAGCCTGACTTTTTTCGCTATTTTCTGAGGAGCCTTTAGTTGCACACCCTGCAACGACCAGCACCATAAATAAAGCGAGTACCAGCTTGATTCCTCTCACGCGCTATCCCTCTTATTGCGTATTTTGCGACACCTGCTGTTCTTCTTGGACAACAGGAATGTATTTTTGACTGCGTCTGGTTTTATCTGCTACTTGCCCCACTAACTGACCGCAGGCTGCATCGATCTCATCACCACGCGTACGTCGTACTGTAGTTACAATTCCACCATGAACGATTACTTCTTTAAATGCCAGTATTCTTTCTTCCGATGGACGCTCATAACCAGAATTCGGGAACGGATTAAATGGAATCAAGTTCAGCTTAGAAGGCATCTTACGCAGAATTTTTAATAACTGCTTTGCGTGCTCTGGCTTATCATTCACACCGTTTATCAAAGTATATTCAACAGTGATAACACGCTTATCATTTAAATTTTCAAGATATCGGTTACACGCAGCCACCAATTCTTTGATTGGATAACGGCGGTTAATCGGAACCAAAATATCTCGTAGATCATCATTTGGCGCATGCAGGGAAACAGCCAAAGACACATCTGTTACATCTTTTAACTTATCAATAGCCGGCACAACACCTGCTGTGGATAAAGTTACTCGACGCTTAGAAAGACAATAAGCATTATCTTCCATCATCAATGTCATCGCATCGACAACATTTTCAAAATTCATTAAGGGCTCGCCCATACCCATCATTACAACATTAGACACCACGCGCTGCGAGGTCGTGTTGTAATCGCCATAAGAGCGAATCGCAATCCGAAGCTGCCCGATAATTTCAGCCGCTGTTAGATTACTGTTAAAGCCTTGCTTACCTGTAGAACAGAAGCTGCAATCAAGAGAACACCCCACCTGAGAAGAAACACAGAGTGTCTTCCTTTCACCATCAGGGATTAATACAGCTTCAACACTTGAGCCACCTTCCGTACGAATAACCCACTTACGCGTCCCATCCTTAGAGGTTTTTTCCATAAGCACTTCAGGCTCACGAATCTCAGCAACCTCCGCCAATTTTTGACGTAGGGCTTTGCTGATGTTTGTCATCTCTTCAAAGTCAGAAGCACCAAGCTGATGAATCCATTTCAGTACTTGAGTTGCTCGGAATTTCTTTTCCCCAATTTCCTCAAAGAAAGCTTCCATCTTTGTTGGAGACAAACCGAGTAAATTTACTTTTTTAGTGGATTCAGTCATGGATGACAGGTACTCATATTTTGTAACAAAGGCAGGCCGCCTGTAAAAAGTCTAGATTACAGACAGCCCAAACGGTAATTACTTACCGAAGAAGTATGCGATTTCGCGCTCAGCAGAAGCTGGAGAGTCAGAACCGTGTACAGCGTTAGCGTCGATAGACTGTGCAAAATCACGACGGATAGTGCCTTCAGCTGCTTCTTGTGGGTTAGTTGCACCCATAAGTTCGCGGTTAAGAGCGATTGCATTTTCACCTTCTAGAACCTGAACAACTACAGGGCCAGAAGTCATGAATTCAACTAGATCACCGAAGAATGGACGCTCTTTGTGCTCAGCGTAGAAACCTTCAGCTTCTTCTTTAGAAAGCTGTTTTAGTTGCATTTCAACGATTTTAAGACCGTTAGACTCGAAACGAGAAACGATTTTACCGATTACATTTTTAGCAACCGCATCAGGCTTGATGATAGAGAACGTACGTTCTAGAGCCATTGTTTTAACTCCCAAAATTAAAAATAAAAGAAATATCTAAAAACCAGCACAGCGATACCTAAACACAATCAAGCAAAAGATCATGCATAAACTTAGATAGCTGAAAATAGGCTTTTAGATAGCCCCTCGAAATCAGCGCGCAATTATACGCCACTCTTATGACAGAAGACAGTAGCTAATATTAGCCTCCATAACCAAACAAACCCGGCAAGCCGGGTTTGTTTTAAAGGACTAATGGAATTAATCCATTTCCTCTATCCAAGCCATCTGAATCCCTTCCAGAATTTTCTCGCCGCAACGATCTGGATCATCATCAAATTCTTCTAGATCCATAACTTTCTGGTACAGATCCGGGAAGCTAATTACCATTGGGTCCTGATCTGGATACTTTTCAGATAACTCAATAGCGATATCTAGAACATCTGTCCATCTAAGACTCACAACCAGCTCCTCAGTGTCGCTCTGACACTTGGTTAATTGTGTATTTTGGAATTTCAACAACCAAATCTTCTTCAGCAACTACAGCCTGACAGCTTAAACGTGACTCAGGCTCTAAACCCCAAGCCTTATCAAGCATATCATCTTCAAGCTCATCGGATTCTTCCATAGAATCAAAGCCTTCACGCACAACAACGTGACAGGTAGTACACGCGCATGATTTCTCACACGCATGCTCAATATGGATGCCATTCGCAAGCGCCGCATCGCAAACCGTTACGCCTGGCTCAGCTTCGATCACTTTACCCTCTGGACATAACTCATCGTGTGGCAGAAAAATAATCTGCGGCATTACTCACTCTCCCCAAGTTCATCAACACTATGCCCCTGCAGCGCCTGTTGAATATTATAATCCATACGGCGTGCGGCATATTCATCAGATGCTTTTGATAAAGCAGAGATCCCCTGCTCAATCGCACTTACATCACTACCCTGGCGAATTTCTACCAGAGTTTCTATTTCATTTTGTAACTGAGATCGCTCATCTTCACTCAGTAACTTGCCACCATCCACAGCTAGCGCATCCTTCAAAGATACGATCAATCGATCCGCTTCCACCTGCTGCTCTCTCAATGCACGCGCATCTTTGTCTTCCGCCGCATTGAGATAAGATGATTTAAGCATCTCGGCAATTTCACTGTCACCTAGACCATAAGAAGGTTTTACCTGAATACTACTTTCCACACCCGAGGTTAACTCCTTCGCTTCAACACCGAGCAAACCATCAGCATCAACCTGGAATGTCACGCGAATCTTAGCAGCACCTGCCGCCATCGGAGGGATTCCTCGCAAGACAAAACGCGCAAGCGAGCGACAATCTTGAACTAATTCACGCTCACCTTGGACAACATGAATCGCCATAGCCGTTTGACCATCTTGGTAAGTAGTGAATTCTTGCGCACGCGCGACTGGGATTGAAGTATTCCTGTGAATAACTTTTTCAGTTAGCCCACCCATCGTTTCAAGACCCAACGATAGCGGAATCACATCCAGCAGCAACATATCACTATCTGGCTTATTACCAGCTAGCACATCAGCTTGAATTGAAGCACCGATAGCCACAACACGATCCGGATCGATATTGATATGAGGCTCACGTCCAAAGAATTTCTGAACCTGTTCACGCACTAGCGGTACACGAGTCGAACCACCCACCATGACAACTTCAAGCACTTCATCCGCTGAAACACCAGCATCTTTCAAAGCACGGCGACAAGCACGAGTTGTACGTTTTACTAATGACTCGATCAGAGAATCAAAATCTTCGCGCGTAACAACCAGCTCATGGCACTCAGACCCTAACTCCAACACAACGCTAACTTGAGGCTTATCTGTTAGAAGCTCTTTGGTTTCTTTAGCTTTCTCTGTCAGATAACGAGACGCATGACTATCTATCTGCTCAAGCTGAAGCTGCTCGGCAAACCATTGCGCCAATGCCAAATCAAGATCATCACCACCTAAAGCACTATCACCGCCAGTAGACAATACTTCGAAAACACCTTTATTCAGGCGCAAAATTGAGATATCAAAAGTGCCACCGCCTAGGTCATAGACAGCAATAACACCCTCTTTACCGTCATCTAAACCATAAGCAACTGCAGCTGCAGTCGGCTCATTAAGTAAACGAAGGACTTTGATATTGGCAATTTTAGCTGCATCTTTGGTAGCTTGGCGCTGAGCATCATCAAAGTACGCTGGCACAGTAATAACCGCACCAACCAACTCGCCACCAAGCGCTTCTTCAGCACGTTCAACCAAACTACTTAGGATATCTGCTGAAACCTGAACCGGACTCTTATTACCTGCAGCCGTGCGAATGTATGGCATACCGCCATCTTCAGCCTCAAAGTGATAAGGAGCCTCATCACCTAGCGCTTTAACATCAGCAACTCCACGCCCCATAAGACGCTTTGCTGAAATAATCGTATTGTATGGATCTTCGGATGCATGCGATCGAGCCTCTCGACCTACCTGAGAGTTACCACAAGGCAGATAACGCACAACGGAAGGCAATAAGTGTTCGCCATCAAGATCAGGCAAAGTTACCGCTTCACCACTCTTAACCGATGCCACTAGGGAGTTGGTCGTACCTAAATCAATACCTACTGCCAACTTATGCTGATGTGGAGCTTCACTCTGCCCCGGTTCTGCTATCTGTAATAGCGCCATATATTTACGTCAGCCATCCAACCGATCTTCAAGACGCTCAATCTCGACTATCAGTTTTTCTAAAAATTGCATTTTGCGCACAATGACAGCAGCAGTATCTAACTGTTCTGACTGATAACACTGTGCAAACTGTTCCCGTAACTGTTCCAACGATTCAGTCACATCGTCCTGCAGAGACTCAAGCTCATCAAATGGATCGTCCTGATCTGGAATCTCTTCCAGCTGTTCTCGAAGCTCCATCTGCTGCATCAAAAACATGGGATCAATAGCAGTAGAGGACTCACTAATTGTATCAATGCCCTGTAATGACAGCAGATATTGAGCACGTAGCAAAGGTGAGCGCAATGTAGCAACTGCTTCATTTAGATGCGCCATATACTGAACAGCTAAGCGTTGTTCGCGCTCAGATTTGTGCGCATAGCGATCTGGGTGAAGTGTTTTTTGCAGTTCACGGGATAGATCAGACAAGACTGCCTGATCTACATGAAATGATATCGGCAGGCCGATAAAATCAAAATAATTCTTATTGATATCCATCGTTCTGCCAAGAAGAATTAGACGTTAAAGCTTTCGCCGCAACCACATTCGCTAGAGACATTAGGGTTGTTAAATTTAAACCCTTCATTTAGTCCCTCTTTAACAAAATCCAGCTCAGTACCATCAAGATACAATAGACTCTTTGGATCTATCACAATCTTGACGTCTTGCGGGCCCTTGAAAATTTCATCTTCAGAATTCACTTCATCAACAAATTCAAGAACATAAGCCATACCGGAACAACCTGAAGTACGCACACCCAAGCGAATACCTTCGCCGTGACCACGTTTCTCTAGGTAGCGCGCAACATGATCTGCTGCAGCATCAGTCATGGTAATTGCCATAAACGTCTAGCTCTCCCAACAAATAAGTCGAGTCTTATTTGTCTTGTTTTTCTTTGTAGTCTGCAACAGCAGCTTTGATTGCATCTTCAGCCAATACTGAACAGTGAATTTTCACTGGTGGTAGCGCTAGTTCTTCAGCGATAGCAGTATTTTTAAGCTCAGCCGCCTCTTCAAGAGACATGCCTTTAACCCACTCAGTTACTAGCGAGCTTGATGCAATTGCAGAACCGCAACCGTAAGTTTTGAATTTAGCATCTTCAATAATGCCCTCATCACTTACTTTAATCTGTAGACGCATAACGTCACCACAAGCAGGCGCTCCAACCATGCCTGTACCAACGTTACCATCGTTATCATTCATTTTGCCGACATTACGAGGGTTCTCGTAATGATCAATTACTTTCTCACTATAAGCCATGACGACCTCCAAATAGTCTTAGTGCCAGATCAGTGATGCACCCACTCAACCTTGCTCAGATCGACACCGTCTTTAAACATATCCCACAGAGGTGAGAGCTCACGCAATTTGCTAACTGCATCTTGAATTTGAGCAGCCGCATAATCCACTTCTTCTTCAGTAGTAAAACGACCAAAGGAGAAACGAATTGAACTGTGTGCTAGCTCATCATTCAAACCTAATGCACGTAGTACATAAGAAGGCTCTAAGCTAGCAGATGTACAAGCCGAACCAGATGATACCGCCAGATCTTTCAGCGACATCAATAAAGATTCACCTTCTACAAAAGCAAAACTGATATTCAGGTTACCTGGAACACGCTGCTCTTTAGAACCATTTAGGTAAACCTCTTCCATTTCACCCATACCTGCCAAGAAGCGATCACGCAAAGCGATAATATGCGCTGTGTCTTTCGCCAGTTCTTCTTTACAAATACGAGCGGCCTCACCCATACCGACAATCTGGTGAGTTGGTAGAGTACCCGAACGCATACCACGCTCATGGCCTCCACCATGAATTTGAGCTTCTAGGCGCACACGAGGCTTACGGCGAACAAATAGAGCTCCAACACCCTTAGGACCGTACATCTTGTGTGCAGAGATAGATAACAGATCAACCTTAGCTTTACCTAAATCAATCTCAATCTTGCCCGCACTCTGAGCAGCATCAACGTGGAATATAATGCCTTTAGAACGAGTAAGCTCACCAATCGCTTCGATATCAGTGATCGTGCCTACTTCGTTGTTAACATGCATTAGCGAGATAACGATAGTATCTTCACGAATCGCTTCAGCTACTGCTTGCGGCTCAATTAAACCATCAGAGTTTGGCGTTAGGTAAGTAATTTCGAAACCTTCGCGCTCTAATTGACGGCAAGTATCCAAAACGGCCTTATGCTCAATTTTGGACGTAATGATGTGTTTGCCTTTCTTCTGATAGAAATGTGCAGCACCTTTAATTGCCAAATTGTTTGACTCGGTCGCACCTGAAGTCCAAACAATCTCACGCGGATCAGCATTGATAAGATCAGCGACCTGACGGCGAGCAGATTCAACTGCTTCTTCCGCTTTCCAGCCGAAGAGATGTGAGCGTGAAGCTGGATTACCAAAGTTGCCATCCATTGTAAGGCATTCAGTCATCTTTTCAGCAACCCTAGGATCAACTGGGGTAGTTGCAGAATAATCCAGATAAATCGGTGTTTTCATTCATTCTCTCCAAGCGAGTTTAAACGATCGCTTTTTCACTGCAGTTCAAGTTCTCCGCGCCAATCAAAACCTGGTCCATCTGGATTCGGTCCTGACGCTCAGATGCAACCTGAACATCTTTTCTTACAACTAGGTCAGCCAACGTAATTCCACTTAAGAAAGCGTGAATTTGGTCGCTCAAGTCGCACCAAAGGTGATGAGTAAGGCACGTTTCTCCGCCCTGACAGTCACCCTGGCGATTACATCCAGTTGCATCTACTGATTCATTCACAGCATCAATCACTTGTGCAACGTTGATGCCTGCTTGCTCACGATTTAGTTGATAACCACCACCTGGCCCACGAACACTACGAACTAGTTCGTTGCGACGCAGCTTAGCAAAAAGCTGTTCTAGGTATGACAATGAAATGCCCTGTCTTTCAGAGATATCAGCCAAACTAATCGGCCCTTTACCTTCATGAAGAGCCAGATCCAGCATCGCTGTAACGGCATATCGCCCTTTAGTTGTTAATCGCATAATTCCCGCCTTCACGCGCAATAGCATTTGCGCGGCATTATGCAATACCCGACTAAAAAGGTCAACTAAATACCCTACTATTATTGTAGGTCTTTATATTCTTTATCGCGCGAATTCTAACACGAAATATTCACAACCGAACGCTTAAGGGTCAATCTTTAGCATTAGAATTCTTTTGGGTAGCCGTCAAAATCCCTCTCAATACGTTAACTTCTACTTTATCCGGCATAGCCCGTAGATATAGCCTGCGAAGCCTTGGCATTAATTGACGCGGATTTTCTGGATCTAGAAAATCAATATCGACCAAAGTCTCCTCCAAATGCTTGAACAAACGCTCAAGATCACTACTATCAGCAAGCTCAATATCCCAATCTGTTCCCCATTGAGGCTTATGCTGCTCATTCTCCTGAGCGTAAATTGAAGCCATACGTAACTCATAAGTAACAACCTGAACAGCTGCAGCAAGATTCAATGAACTAAAATCAGGGTTTGAAGGTATATGCACATGGTATTGACAAAGATGAAGCTCCTCATTTGTTAGTCCACGATCTTCTCGACCAAAAACAATCGCAATCTTTTTATCCGTTGCAATTGGCTGAACAATTGCGGCCAACTCTCGCGGATCAACCACCGGCCAAGGGATATGACGCCCTCTAGCACTTGTCCCAACTACAATTTGGCAATCTGCAATCGCTTCTTCAAGCGTATCATGAATGACAGCACTCTCTAGTAGATCAGTAGCTCCTGCCGCTCGTGCATCCGCATTCACATGAGGAAACTTTTTAGGCGCTACGAGGTGTAACTCCCCCAAAGCCATATTTTTCATAGCCCTCGCCACACCGCCAATGTTACCTGGATGAGTTGTATTAACGAGTACAATGCGAATATTTGCAGACATAGACCTTGCCACCACCACAATAAATGAAGGCGCGTATTCTAACAGAGCCGTAAACAATTGAGCCACTTATTCACAGCATCCCCCATCCTCAGGTATAATACTTTTTTAATTTTCCCGAATATTCTTCAGGTTCCTAACAAATGCAACCCATGGTTAATATTGCACTGCGCGCAGCACGCGTTGCAGGCGAGCAGATCGTCCGCGCTGTAGAGCGTCTGGATTTGGTTAAATCCGAACAATCTGATGTAGCTAAGCTTCTAAGCGACACATGCCAAAAAGCAGAACTAAGCATTGTTCATACAATCCAAAAAGCCTATCCAAATCACAAAATCGTGGGTGAATACACAGGCGAACACGCACCTTTAAGTGAAGGACCTGAATTTTGCTGGACGATCAACCCAATCGACAGCATTTCCAACTTCTCCAATGGCTTGCCGGTTTTTGCGATTAGCATGGCAGGCCAACAAAATGGTCGCACAGAGCACGCCCTAATCCTGAATCCAATTACAGGTGAAGAGTTCACTGCAAGCCGTGGTGATGGAGCACAGCTAAACGGTAAACGCTTACGTGTTAGTAATCACAAAACTGTCGAAGGATCTTTGATTGGTACAGGCTTCTTCAATCGCCCTAGCGATAAAGCACACCTAGAAGCTTACCTAAACATATTCCGTGACATGACACTGACTGGCGGTACTATCTATAACGGTGGTTCTCCAGCATTAAACCTTGCATACACAGCAGCTGGTCGCATTGATGGCTTCTACCAAATCGGCCTTAATCCTTGGGAAATGGAAGCCGGCCTATTATTAGTACAAGAAGCAGGCGGCCTTGTGGGTGACTTTATGGGTGGAAACGATTTCCGCCAAAGCGGCAGCCTAATTGCCGGCAACCCCAAGATGTTTAAAGCCATCTTAAAGGGCCTACAATCTTCCCTAACTGAAGATTTAAAATAAGCGAAAAAGCTATACTAAAAAGCCATCCACTGGATGGCTTTTTTTATGCACAAAAAAAACCGGCATCAGCCGGTTTTTTTTCATTAGAACAACCCTTACGCTTCGTAAGGGTTACGCAATACGATAGTCTCGATACGGTCTGGACCAGTAGAAATGATATCCACAGGCGCTTCAACTAACTCTTCTAAACGCTTGATGTACGCCACTGCTTCAGCAGGTAGTTCATCCATAGACTTAGCACCAACAGTAGAGCCAGCCCAACCAGACATAGTCTCGTATACAGGCGTTACTGCTTCGTAGTCTTCGCTACCGCTCAAAGAATCAACCACATTACCTGCAGAGTCTTTATAACCTACACAGATACGAATCTCTTCCATACCATCAAGTACGTCTAGCTTAGTTAGGCACAAGCCTGAGATAGAGTTGATCTGGATAGCATGCTTAACAGCAACAGCGTCAAACCAACCACAACGGCGCGCACGACCTGTAGTAGAACCGAACTCATGGCCACGCTCAGCTAAACCTTCGCCCACTTCACAATGAAGTTCTGTTGGGAAAGGACCACCACCTACACGCGTTGTATACGCTTTAGTAATACCCAAAATGTAATCTAGGTACAGAGGACCAAAACCACTACCCGTAGATGTACCACCGGCAGTTGTGTTTGAAGAAGTTACGTAAGGGTAAGTACCGTGATCGATATCTAGCAATGAACCCTGAGCACCTTCAAACATGATGTTCTTGCCCTGCTTACGCAGATCATGAAGCATTGAAGTCACATCAGCAACCATTGGCGCAAGCTCTTCACCCATCGCCAATGCTTCATCCAGAACTGTTTGGTAATCAACAGCGTCAACCTTGTAATACTCAACCAACTGGAAGTTATAGTATTCAATAACTTCTTTCAGTTTTTCTGCAAAGCGCTCTTTATCTAGAAGATCAGCCAAACGAAGACCGCGGCGAGCCACTTTATCTTCATAAGCAGGACCGATACCACGGCCTGTAGTACCAATCTTAGCTTTACCACGCGCAACTTCACGCGCTTGGTCCATAGCAATATGGTATGGCAAGATAAGTGGGCAAGAAGGGCTCAAACGCAAACGTTCGCGCACTGGCACATCCGCCTCTTCCAAACCTTTAATCTCTTTCAGCAATGCTTCTGGAGAAAGCACTACACCGTTACCAATCATGCACACGACATTGTCGCGCAAAATACCTGAAGGAATCAGGTGCAAAACTGTTTTTTCGCCATCAATAACCAGCGTGTGACCCGCATTGTGACCGCCCTGAAAGCGTGCCACTGCAGAAGCCTGATCCGTAAGCAGATCTACGATCTTGCCTTTACCTTCATCACCCCACTGGGTACCCAGAACAACTACGTTTTTGCCCATTGTTGCCTACTTGAGATTACTTAAGAATAAAAATTTTTACTGATCACAGGCCGCTAACGACCCATTCTCCATCACGTTGTACTAGTTCAGCAGTACATTCTTTTGCCGGTTCAGCGCCCGGTAACGCATAGATAACTTTTACACCTTCAGAACGCAGCTGACTCACTTTAGCCAATAGCTCTGCACTCTCTTCGGCTGGCGCTAGAACAATCTGCTTTTCATCAAGAACAACAGAAGAAAGCTCAACCAACGTTTTAAGATCAGCACTAAAGCCCGTAGCTGGACGCGCACGACCGAAATCTCGACCAATTTCATCGTAGCGACCACCTTTTGCAATAGCCTGACCAAATTCAGGCGTATAAGCAGCAAATACCACGCCTGTGTGGTAGTTGTATCCACGCAATTCACTCAGATCAAAATACTGATCTAACTGCGGGAAACGCAAAGCAATACGCTCTGCTAACTGCTGCAAATAATCGATAGCTTCAAGCACTTGCGCTGGCGCAGACGCAAACAGCTCACGCGCTCGAGCTAAAACATCGCTACCACCGTTCAATGATGGCAACGCTGCCAAGAAAGATTTACTTGTATCGTCTAGATCCAGTTGTTCAACAAACAACTGAAGCTCTGGTAGCGCCTTACGCTGCAGAATATCTAGATACTGCTCTTTGTCGTCAGCAGATAGTTCGATCATTTCCATCAAACCAGAAAACACACCAACATGGCCCAGATCAATACTAAGGTCACGATCTACTCCCGCTGCATGCATGGTTTCAACCATCAGAGAGATCACTTCTACATCACTCTCAATACCAGAGTGACCATATAGCTCAGCACCCAACTGCAGTGGGTTACGAGAAGCTAGTGGCTGAGTTGGCAACGCATGCACAACTGAACCACAGTAACATAGACGGGTAGCACCAGATTCACGTAGACGATGCGCGTCAATACGTGCAACCTGAGGTGTAATATCAGCGCGGAAGCCTAGGGTATGACCACTAATTTGATCAGTTACTTTTACAGTATTCAGATCAAGATCATGACCTACACCTGTAAGCAAAGATTCTAAATGCTCCATTACAGGAGGCATAACCTGCTCATAGCCCCAATGCTCATACAGATCCAATAAACGTCTGCGCAAAACTTCAACGCGACGAGCCTGCGGTGGAAGTAATTCTTGTACACCTTCCGGTAGCAGCCAACGATCTGCCAATGCCATGTGGTACTCCGTATCTTATAAAACAACACGCCGATCTATAACGACTCGGCTTTAATTCACTATATAAAGTGCAACCAGACCCAACAGCATACTTACCAAGCCTATAAGGCGTAGTGACCGATCACTGATCAACGAAAGCTGCTGAACCAAATTACGCCAGCGCTGCGGATAAAGAAAAGGAATAACCCCTTCCAAAATCAGCATCAAGCAAAAACCAACAGCGAGTGAATGCAGTAGTTCGGATGACATGCTTACTTCAGCCTATACAATCCAATTGCCACAAAAAAACCGGGCTTTAACCCGGTTTTGCTATTCTACCACGGAATCAGAGGAATGCCTTCCCCTGATCCGTTTTTTTGTACATTTTTACGCCAGCCGATATTACTCGGCTTTTGATGCTCCTAAATACTTAAAGAAGTCACTATCTGGTTTTAGCACCAAAACATCACCACTCTGACCGAAAGATTCACGGTAAGCCCGCAAACTACGGTAGAAAGAGTAAAATTCTGGGTTTGCAGAGTATGCTTCAGCATAGTTTTTAGCTGCTACGGCATCACCTTCACCACGAATCTCTTCGGATTCTCGATAAGCCTCTGCCACAATAACCGTCTTCTGACGATCCGCATCCGCTCGGATACCTTCCGCTAGCTCTTTACCACGAGAACGAAGCTCACGTGCTTCACGCTCACGCTCTGTACGCATACGATCATATACAGACTCAGATACTTCTTGAGGAAGATCGATTCGTTTTACACGAACATCAACAACCTCAACACCCAGCTTATCTATAGCTACTGGGCTGATCTCGCTGATTAGCTTACGCATCAATTCTTCACGCTCACCTGATACCACTTCAGTCACCGTACGTGCGCCAAACTGGTTACGCAATGCCGCATCAACACGCTGCGAAAGAAGGTTTGCCGCGTTAAACTCATCACCCGAAGTTGCTGTGTAGTACTTTTGCACATCTTTAACACGCCATTTCACAAAAGAGTCTACGATAAGACGTTTCTTCTCAAGTGTAAGGTAAGCCTGGGGGCGCGCATCCAACGTCAAAATACGTGAATCGAACTTACGCACTTTGTTTACAATTGGAATTTTAAAGTGAAGACCTGGACCTACATCGGCATCAGACACCTCACCAAACTTAAGTAACACTGCACGTTCAGTTTCTTTTACGATGTAAAGAGAGCTCTGACCAACCAGCACCAACACAGCAAAAATAATTATGAAAAATAGTGATTTAGACTGCATTATCGACCCTCCCGACGACTACCTTGACGCTGACGTAGCTGATCAACCACTTGATCAGTCACTTCACGCAGGCTCTGACTATCTAGTCGCACTGAGCGATTATTATCACCTGTCACTGGGCGATTTTGCATAATCTTATCCAGCGGCAAGTACATCATGTTATTACCACCTTCAACATCAACTAGCACTTTAGGGTTCTGAGAAAGAACTTCCTGCATAGTGTCTAGGTATAGACGCTCACGCGTTACTTCAGGCGCTTTTACATACTCTGTTAACAAAGCAGTAAAACGTTTCGCATCACCCTCTGAGCGAGCCACAACTTGCTCTTGGTATGCGCTCGCTTCCTCAAGCATACGCTGAGCTTGACCACGCGCTTCAGGAATAATGCCATTTGCATAAGATTCTGCTTCGTTTTTAACTCGAACCTCATCCTCTCGCGCCTTGATCACATCATCGAATGCATCTTGCACTTGGTTAGGTGCTTTCGCTTCTTTGATGTTCACCTTCGAAATCTGAAGTCCCGTACCATACTGACTCATATAGCTCTGAAGACGATCTTGCACTTGAACCGACAAGGTTTCACGACCTTGCGTCAGAATAGAGTGCATATCAGTCGAACCAACCACATGACGCAAAGCAGACTCAGCTGCATGTGATAGACTTGATTCAGGGTCACGCACAGTCAGCACAAAACCTTTGGCATCAGAGAGCAAATACTGAACGGTCATTTCAATATCGACGATATTCTCATCTTTGGTCAGCATTAGAGCACGATGATCACGAGTACGTAGACGAGTTGTATTAACAATCTCGACCACATCGATCATAGGTGGATTCCACTGCAGACCTGGACCTACGGTCTCGCTGAACTTACCAAGCCTTAATACAACACCACGCTCTTGTTGGTCGACCGTATAAAAGCCCATACCAGCCCAAGCCAACGCAGCAATAAGAATCACCACCCAGAAGAAACCAGCACCGGAAGCCGAAGACGAACCGCCACCATCACCGCCGTGACCACTGGACTTTTGACCGCCACCAAAAATGCCGTTCAATTTATCCTGCAGTTTACGCAGCGCTTCATCTAGATCAGGAGGCCCCTGATCGCCACCACCTTTACCCCCGCGGTTATTGTTATTACCGCCACCCCAAGGGTCCTTATTATCACCGTTACCACCAGGCTCATTCCAAGCCATACGTCACTCCGTATAAAAACAACATGTTAGGTAGATTAAAACATATATCAGCGAAAAACATTATTCGCCAGATATTACCCCTCAATTAACTAAAATCGAGGTTTTGAAACTTTTTACTCGACAGGCTAAGTCCTTACCAAGGATTAACTTCGACAGGAAAACAACGATCACGTTCCATTCCCAACCGACTCAGCAGCTGCAGCATGTCTTTTTTCTGTATACGCACTTCCAAAATAATAGATCCTTTTTCATCTATTTGTTCAGAAAGTACGGCACCGCTCTCATACAATTTAGCTCTAAACTGACCTTCTTGCGGCTCCAAGCACACGTTATCATGAAATACATCATCTGCAAGTAGCTCATTAACCGCTTGAAACAGCAGATCATGCCCTTCGCCCGTGACTGCGGATAACCATACACGACTGGGCTTACCATCTTCATCACGATCGATACGAGGCTTACGCCCTTCGATCAGATCAATCTTGTTATAAACCTCTAGAACTGGCACTTCATCCGCACCAATTTCAGCCAGTACGTTTTCTACTTCAGCGACATGATCATGACGGTCATCATCATAAGCATCGATGACATGAAGCAACAAAGTCGCCTCTATGGTTTCTTGCAGAGTAGCGCGAAATGCTTCCACCAGCTTATGTGGAAGATGACGAATAAAACCTACTGTATCCGCAAGAATAGCCTGACCAATATCTTCGACTTCAATCCGCCGCAAAGTTGGATCTAGTGTTGCGAACAACTGATCTGCTGCATAAACCTCAGAAGTCGTCAGCGAGTTGAACAGCGTTGATTTACCTGCGTTGGTATAACCCACCAACGATAAAGTGGGCACTTCAGCGCGCTTACGCGAACGCCTACCTTGCTCACGCTGCTTGCGAACCTTCTCTAAGCGCTTGTGGATAGACTTCATCCGAGCACGAAGTAATCGACGGTCTGTTTCTAGCTGAGTTTCACCCGGTCCACGTAGACCGATACCACCTTTTTGACGCTCAAGGTGAGTCCAACCACGCACAAGACGGGTAGACATATGATCAAGCTGAGCTAGTTCAACCTGAAGTTTACCTTCATGGGTTCGCGCACGCTGAGCGAAGATATCCAAAATAAGGCCTGTACGGTCAAGCACCCTACTTTGTATTTCTCGTTCGATATTACGCTCTTGAGCGGGACTTAAGGCATGGTTAAAGATCACCAGTTGCGCATTATGCAGATTAACCAGCTCGCGCAATTCATCTAGCTTTCCCTGACCAATAAAAAACTTCGGATTAGGATGAGAAAGAGACCCAGTCAAAAATTCGACTGGGTCTGCACCTGCAGATAGGGCTAGTTCTTCGAGCTCTTTAGGACTTTCTTGGTCGGCCTCAGCGGCCAGATTCATATGAATCAAAATGGCACGTTCGCCACTTTTAGGACGTTCAAAGAACAATGATTATTAGTCCTCTGCTTTTGCTTCGTCTGCTGCTGGCAGTTTAACCGGGCGCGCAGGAACAACAGTTGAGATGGCATGTTTATAAACCATCTGACTAACAGTATTTTTAAGCAGAATAACAAACTGATCGAAAGACTCAATCTGGCCCTGCAGTTTAATACCATTAACTAAGAAAATAGACACAGGAATACGCTCTTTACGTAGCGCATTCAAATAAGGGTCTTGTAATGATTGCCCTTTTGACATTTGCAAACTCCTTCCCGAGGAAAATTTTATAATTTTTTCGTTATAGTATGGCTGACGGCTCTTAAATTTACTGCTTTCGCCGCTTAAACGCCTTATTTTACAGCTTTTTACTGTCTAGCCTGACATTATATAATGCTACCTTCAATGAATTTCAAGGCATTCTGCAAGAGTTTTGTATCGTGAGTGTCAATCCAGTTAAGGTTTTCCCAACTTCTTAGCCACGTAACCTGCCTTTTTGCCAGCTGTCTTGTAGCGACAACACCTTTAAATTTCATCGTGTCATAATCCCAAGTTCCGGCAAAATATTCCCATACTTGGCGATAACCAACACAGCGCACTGATGGCATCTGCAGGTCTAAGTCACCTCGATCCCAAAGCGTTCTTACTTCATCTACAAAACCTTGCTCAAGCATGATATCAAAACGACGAGCAATACGATCATGCAGTTCAGAACGCTCTTGCGGCATCACTGCCAGAGAGACAATAGGAAAATCGGGCTTTTGCTTTTCCTGTTCTGCCCACAGATCCGTCATAGAACGGCCAGTAATTTCATATACCTCTAGGGCACGCTGAAGTCTCTGTGCATCATTAGGGTTAAGTCGCTTAGCCGATTCAGGATCAACTTCAGCCAATCGAGCATGCATAGCAGCCCAACCTTCAGCTTCAGCCTCCTGTAACAGTCTTTCACGAACCGCTGCATCAGCCTCTGGTAGATTCGCTAAGCCATTTTTCAACGCATGGAAATAGAGCATAGTTCCACCGGTCAAAATCGGCACTTTGCCCGCGGACCGAATTTCCTCAATCTGTTTGAGCGCATCCATACGAAATTCTGCAGCCGAATAGGCTTCGGAAGGGTCACAAATATCAATCAGGCGATGCGGATATCTAGCCAGCGTTTCGTGATCAGGCTTAGCTGTGCCTATATCCATGCCTTTGTAGATCATCGCTGAATCAACACTAACGATCTCGCAAGGCATATGATCGTAAAGCTTCATTGCTAGATCGGTTTTACCAGACGCAGTAGGCCCCATTAAAAAAACGACGGGTAGATTACTCACTAAATTGCTCCTACTGGCCACGCATAAATAATTTATCAAGATCAGCCATGGTCATCTGACTCCAAGTTGGTCGACCATGGTTACACTGACCACTGCGCTCGGTTTGCTCCATATCCCTTAACAAGGCATTCATCTCTGGCAAAGTTAATTGGCGATTTGCTCTAACCGCCCCATGACACGCCATGGTTCCCAAAAGCTCATTGATATGTTGTTCAATACGCTTACTTTCGCCATATACCAACATATCGGAAAGCACATCACGGATCAGTTGCTCAATATTACCTTTAGCCAAAGAAACCGGCACCTGACGAACAACAATCGTTTCTTCGCCCATACGCGCCAATTCAAAACCTAAGCGCTTAAACGTATTCGCCTGTTCATCAGCACAATCTGCTTCCCGCTGGCTTACTGCAAGGCTCATAGGCACCAAGAGCGGTTGAGAACGTACAACATCCTGTTCAAAAGACTGTTTCATGCGTTCATAGACGATACGTTCATGGGCCGCATGCATATCTACCACAATCAAGCCTTGGTCATTTTGAGCAAGAATGTACACCCCATGTAACTGTGCAATGGCATAACCCATTGGCGGGCATTGCTCATGTTCTACCTCGGATTCAGCAGACACACCAGAATCGAGTATTGCTGCAGGCTGAGGGTGAAGCGCAGCATAGCCACTGATCTGCTCTTGGATCTGAGGTCCAGAGGGCGTTGAAGTTGGCTGATAAGCAGGTGCCGAGTAACCGTTTCCACCTGAACTATTAACGCCAGATCTAAACGCCATGCGATTTTGTTCGAAATTCTGTTGTACTGGCTGCTGTTGAGTCTGTAACTCAGCAACTACAGGTGCGGAGCCTTCCGATATTTGATCTTGCGGACGCATATCCGCAATCAGACGATGCAAAGTCCGGAATAAGAAATCATGAACTAAACGACTCTCGCGGAAGCGTACCTCATGCTTAGTCGGATGCACGTTAACATCAACCAATGCTGGATCAAGCTCAAGATACAGCACATAAGCTGGATGGCGACCGTGGTAAAGGACATCTGCATAAGCCTGTCTTACAGCGTGCGTAACCACTTTATCTCGAATCATTCGACCATTTACAAAGAAGTACTGCAGATCAGCCTGACTACGAGAAAAAGTAGGCAATCCAACCCAACCCCATAAACGCAGACCCGATGCTTCGGCAACCACATCTGCTTTTAAAGCGTTATCAATAAACGCTGAACCACAGATACTGGCAACACGACGTTCCTGTTCTAATTCACTATCCGCCTGTCGAAGCTGATGGATAACCTTGCCGTTATGGCGCAACTGAAAGGCAACATCAAAGCGGCTTAATGCAAGGCGCTTTACCACCTCATCAAGATGGCGAAATTCAGTTTTTTCTGTTTTTAGAAATTTACGACGCGCTGGGGTATTAAAAAACAGATCTTTTACTTCAACCGTTGTGCCTTGTGGGTGAGCAGCAGGCTCAAGTTGAGCCTCCATATCCCGCCCTTCCGTTTGCACCTGCCAAGCGTTATCTTGCTCAGCCTGTCTAGAGGTCAAGGTTAAACGTGATACCGAACTTATACTGGCTAGCGCCTCACCACGAAACCCCAGACTACCAACTGCCTCTAGATCTTCTAGCACTTTGATTTTTGAAGTGGCATGTCGACTAAGCGCGAGAGAAAGATCATCTTTTTCAATGCCAAAGCCATTATCACGGATACGCATGAGCTTCACGCCGCCCTGCTCAACATCGACGTCAATTTTATCTGCTCCGGCATCCAAACTATTTTCAAGAATCTCTTTGATAACAGAAGCTGGGCGCTCAACTACTTCACCCGCCGCAATTTGGTTGGCCAAACGCGGCGATAAAAGCTGTATACGTGACATTAATCTACCTTTGGATTTAGCTGAGGCTAGCTGGTTGGAATACGTAAAACCTGACCGATCTTAATTCGATCATTTTTCAAGTTGTTCTCTTTGCGCAATGAGGATAGAGATACACCGTTGCGAGAAGCAATCACCGATAGCGTATCACCACGAACAACTTTGTATGTACGATTATCTTTTTCTCTACGCTGCGCGATATACGTTAGCGCAGGCGGCTTACGCGCAAAGTGTTGTGTAATCCCTTTAAAGACAGCACCCGCCATCTTCTTCTGATAGCTTTTGGTCTTTAACTTCGCTGCTTCACCAGGATTGGAGATAAAGCCTGTTTCAACCAGAATCGATGGGATATCAGGTGATTTCAAGACAACAAACCCCGCCTGCTCTACATGGGGTTTATGCATTTTAGCGAAGCGCTTTATATTGCCATGAATCTGTTTGGCGATAGAGCGGCTGTCCTCACGACTCGCGGTCATCGACATATCGAGCAACACGCTCGCCAACACATTATCTTTATCATCTAAGCTAACGCTACCTACACCACCAATGAGGTCGGTACTATTTTCTTTACGCGCCAACCAACGACCCATTTCGCTACTTGCACCACGGGACGATAGAACCCAGACTGAAGCGCCTCGAGCACGTGCATCTTTGAAGGCATCCGCGTGTATAGAGACAAAGAGATCGGCATTATGCTTGCGGGCAGCTTTCGTTCGACCGCGTAAACTTACATAGTAATCACTCGTACGTGTTAGCTTGCCTTTATAACCAGGGGTGGCGTCTAAACGTCGTTTTAGCTCTTTAGCAATCGCAAGTACAACATCTTTCTCTCGAACTCCACCAGGCCCAATTGCCCCTGGATCATCACCGCCATGACCAGCGTCGATAGCGATCACAATATCGCGACCCGCTACTGCTTTGGGTTTGGCCGTTTTCTTAACTGTTTTAAGCGAAGACTTTTCGTAAAGATCTAAGACGAGTCGGTGACCGTATTTTTGATTGGGCTTTAATTCAAAGCTCTTGGGACGAACCGCCCTTTTGAGATCCAATACTAAACGGAGGGTTTGACCGTTTTTACCAGAACGAATCTTTTTGACCGGACTTTTATCTAAACCAAGCTTATCCAGCCCAGCTTTTAAGGATGCCTTTTCAATATCAAGCACGATTCGGTCAGGCTTATCGAGGGTAAATACTTTGTGAGATGCAGGACCGCTCATATCAAATACGAGACGAGCATGATCCGGCGCTAACCAGATACGCACATTTTTAACATCCGCAGCATGAGTGATCGCGCTACAGATAAAAATCAAACAACCTAATAATCCAGCAAAAGCATGCCGGAAACCGCTCATTCGCATAGTGCTTAAGCTTAACCCCTTCTTACTTCTCTTCAGTCGCTTGCAATAATTTATCGGCCATCTGCTGGCCTAAATCAGACTGTGGTGTCCAAGTTAATTGTCGTCCGCGACCATCAAGCTCAATCTGCAATAACAAATCAGCCTCAGGCAGAATACCTTGCCCTCTTTCTGGCCATTCAACTAAACATAATGCCTTATCTTCAAAATAATCACGAATACCAAGAAATTCCAATTCCTCAGGGTCCGACAACCGATACAAATCAAAGTGATAAATCTGCTGTTCGCCCACTTCATAAGGCTCCACCAGCGTATAGGTTGGACTCTTAACCGAACCTTGATGGCCACAACCACGAAGAATACCGCGACTTAGGGTTGTTTTACCCATACCTAAGTCACCTAACAGGAAAATAACACCCCTACCCGCTGCTGCATTCGCAATTTTATGGCCGAATGCGATCATCGCCTCTTCATCGGATAGTTTTACTTGATACTGATTACTCATACTTACTATTTATTACTCTTGGAATTGCATCAAACAGATCTGATGCGATTAAACCTATTTCGCCCTGTTGCTTCACAACGTAGTCAGCGGCTTTAGCATGAATAAACACCGCCAAACGAGCGGCATTCTCAGGTGATAAACCTTGAGTTAGGAGAGCGCCACAAATACCCGACAAGACATCTCCCATCCCAGCAACCGCCATTCCTGGATTACCGGCGTCACAAAGATAAACTACTTCACCAGCACTGACCAACGAACCCGCACCTTTTAAAACAACGCTACCACCACAAATTTGCTGCAAACGCTCAACCGATGCGAAACGATCAGCTTCTAACTCAGTTACAGACTTATCCATGATTCTGGAAGCTTCACCCGGATGAGGGGTGCAGATCCAATTTTTCCGATTCAGGGAGGCAAATAACGAATTTTCAACAATTAAATTCAGCGCATCAGCATCCAAAACCAAAGGTTTCTCGGTTGCTAGCGCAGCACGTAACATCTGATCGGACCACGCATTTTGCCCAAGACCCGGCCCTATGACAATCACATCCGCACGATCCAATAAAGGTAATAAGTGCCCCGTTGAATCAACAGGGTGCACCATAACTTCAGGACAGCGCGTTAATGAAGCCGTTACATGCTCTGAACGGGTCGCCAAAGAGACTAAACCAGATCCACTTCGCATCGCTGCCTGAGAAGCTAAAAGGGCCGCTCCCCCCATGCCGGAATTACCACCAATCACCAACAGATGACCAAACTTACCTTTATGGGCATTGCGCTCCCTCGCTGGTAGCAGCTCAGCTAAATCACTCTCCGTGGTTCGAAAAACATCTACCGTAACTAGGTCATAAACTTCATCGGGCACTTTTAAGTCATCAAACAGAATCTGACCACGATAGTTGACCCCTTCTGAGGTAAACAGACCACGTTTAAGGCCAATAAAGCTTAATGTGATATCTGCTCGAACAGCCACACCTAAAACAGCGCCGGTATCAGCGCAAATACCTGAGGGAATATCAACTGCGAATATTGGTTTATGACTGCGATTGATCTGCCTGATCACCCCCGCAAAGGGCTCCCTGACTTCACCCGTCAGCCCCGTACCCAACAGCGCATCTACAATAAGATCGCCCCATAGTTCAGATCCTGCAGATGCCACCTCTATGTTTTCAATTATCGGCTGCAACTGCTCCCAAGCCTCTAGTGCTTCACCACTAAGCTGCGAGGAGAAATCGGCTTTGCCTACGCAGACTAACTGCACCCGCAAGCCTTTATTAATGGCGAGGGCTGCTACCACAAAGCCATCGCCACCATTGTTACCTGCGCCACAAACAATACTTAATGACGCTATATGCGGAAAACGATCGAGTATTTCAGCAAACACAGCATGGCCTGCTCGCTGCATTAAGCGAATACCCGGAATACCAAACTGAGTAATTGCGGTATTATCCAACACCCGAGTTTGTTCAGCAGTGTATAATGGTGCGGGTAAGACAGCTCTGTTGATGGACATCTGCTCTGCGAACTCCTTTGAATTTCTGCCATTATAGAGGAACCTGTGCCTATTAAGGCAAGCAGATACCATGACAGATATGCCAACTGAATCCCTGAAAGCGTTAGCCCAAAAGATCAAAATTTGGGCAAAGGAACTTGGCTTTCAGCAATGTGGAATTACCGACTGCGATTTAAGCCAAGAACAAGCGCATTACGAACAATGGCTTAGCAACGGCTTCCATGGAGAGATGGCATATCTAGAGAACCATTTAGATAAACGTTTCTCTGCTAATAGTTTAGTACCCGAAGCGCAACGTATCATCTGCGTTCGCATGGATTATCTGCCACCCGACACTAAGATCACAAAGATCCTCGACGATAACAATAAAGCTTATGTATCGCGCTACACTTTAGGCCGAGATTATCACAAACTGATTAGAAAACGTTTGACCCAGCTCGGCAAAAGAATTGAGCAAGAGGTCGGTAAATCGGTCTACCGAGCGTTCGTAGATAGCGCTCCCATTTTGGAAAGGCCACTCGCGGAAAAAGCTGGTATTGGTTGGCGTGGCAAACACACCCTAATTCTAAACCGTGAAGCTGGCTCCCTATTCTTTCTTGGCGAGCTTTTGATCGACCTGCCATTGCCAATAGATGAACCCGTTACAGAAGATCATTGTGGTAAATGCACAGCTTGCTTGGACGTATGTCCAACCAAGGCGTTTCCGCAACCGCATGTTTTGGACGCACGCCGATGCATCTCCTATCTCACCATTGAGCTAAGCGGCTCAATTCCTGAAGAGTTGCGCCCTCTGATGGGCAACAGGATCTTTGGCTGTGATGATTGCCAGTTAATTTGCCCTTGGAATCGTTTTTCGGATTTCACCCAAGAAAATGACTTCCACCCCCGACAAAGATTAGATGACATAGAGTTAGCTACTCTGTTCGCATGGTCAGAAGATGAGTTTTTGAAAAAAACCGAAGGCTCGGCAATCAGAAGAACAGGACATATTGGCTGGCTGAGAAACATTGCAGTGGCGTTGGGAAACAGCAACGGCGGCACTACAGTGATTGAAGCTTTAGAAAGTAAACGTACTCACGAATCTGATATCGTTCGAGAGCACGTTGAGTGGGCCCTAAAGCAACTAGAAAGTAGAACTACTGCACAGATTCTTCCTATTCAGACCCACCCTCGCCGAAAGAAAATTCAATTTTAATCCAGCTTAATAAAGTGCTCGCGGTAGTATTTAAGCTCTTCAATTGAGTCTTTGATATCGTCTAGCGCCAGATGAGACCCTTTTTTCACAACGCCTTTGGCGACTTCTGGCTTCCAACGTTTCGCCAGCTCTTTTAAAGAGCTCACATCAAGATTGCGGTAATGGAAGAATGCCTCTAGCTCAGGCATATACTTATTCAAAAAGCGGCGGTCCTGACCAATGCTATTTCCACACATTGGTGATGCGCCTGCTTCCAGATACTGCTTTAAAAATTCAATTGTCTGCGCTTCCGCCTGCGCTTCAGTTACCTGGCTATCTTTAACGCGCTGAGTAAGGCCAGATTTACCATGCTGATTGGTACACCACTCATCCATACCATCCAAAAGCTCATCTGATTGATGAATTGCTAGCATTGGACCTTCAGCTAAGATGTTCAGATCAGAATCAGTGACAATGGTTGCAATCTCGATAATGACATCTGTTTTCGGCTCCAAACCGGTCATCTCTAGATCAATCCAGATCAGATTTTCCTTACTTACCACCTTATTACCTCCAAAAATGACGTTTTCACCTACCTCTGTCACTGAATAGCGGACTTAATTCGCAGGTTCTTTGACTTTCCCTTAGAATACCCTACCTTCTAACATCTTGCTTCGATATTAATGGAGACTATTAGCATTCGCGCTTTAAAACGCTGCTAACTCATTATGGCAAAACGTAAATTAACTCGCCGTCAAAGCTGGCGCATTCAAAAAATTCAAGACGAACGCGCCGCTCGCGCATCGAAAAAGGACGCTGCGATTGAACAGCAATTGGATAGCAGCGACCTTGGCCCAGAGCAACATGGTTTAATTATCTCCCATTTCGGCCGCACCGTTGATGTCGAGGCGACAGAAGGTGACAACCAGGGAGAGATCATTCGTTGTCATATGCGTACTAACTTAGGGCAACTTGTTACCGGCGATAGAGTTATCTGGCGTGAAGGCAAAGATACTGGGGTGGTTGTAGCGAAACTCGAGCGCAAAAGTGAATTACTCCGCCCTAACCCTTATGGCGATATGAAACCCGTTGCCGCCAATATTGATTTTATAGTTATCACCGTCGCAGTAGAACCAACACCCTATGCCAATTTGATTGATCGCTACTTAGTGGCAGCAGAATTAAGCGGGATAGAACCGGTTATTTTGTTAAATAAAACCGATCTATTAAATAACGACAATCGCGTCGAGATTGACGCAATGCTGCAACGTTACAGAGATATCGGTTATACCGTCCTTCTTGCCTCAAGCTCCAGCGAAGAAGGCTTAGCAGATCTGAAGAGCTATCTCGACAATCGAATCAGCGTATTCGTTGGTCAATCCGGTGTCGGTAAATCCTCTTTAATCAATGTGTTGCTGCCTGGTGTAGATTTAAAAGTAGGCTCACTCTCAACTCAAACAAAAAAAGGCCGACACACTACTACAACAGCACGATTATTCCACTTCCCAGATGGCGGTGACTTGATCGATTCTCCTGGGATTAGGGAGTTTGGTTTGTGGCACATTGAGCCTGATGATGTTATCAATGGTTTCAAAGAGTTACAGCCTTTAGCTGGGTCGTGCCGTTTTCGCGATTGTAAACATGAAAAAGAACCTGGCTGTGCACTAAAGTCGGCTGTTGAAGATGGTACTATCAGCGAATACCGTTGGAAGAGCTACAAACATATTCTTAGTTCTATTGAAGAGCAAAATAGTTAAATTTGGTCCATAGTTTCAATATTGGAATCAGGCGGAGAACAGATGTCAGAGTCCCCATACGGAGTGGAGAGTTGGGTTGAATACCTGAAAGATCGCCCATTACCTGTCAGAAACAGTGTTCTTCGTCGTCTGCAAAAACAGTTACGAGACCCCAACGTCACCCTTCAAACTCTTAACCGAATCATTAAATCAGATCCGGTTTTGTGTCTACATATGGTCAGAAAGGCATCTGAATTACATAACCAAGTCGATTCAAAAGTAACCAGCATTGACCACGCCATAAGCTCACTAGGCCTAGATAATATTGATGCGGTTTTAAAAGGAACAACAGCACTCAAACTAAACCCATCTAGCGTTGCTCAAAAGATGTACTTCCGTTACATCGCCATAAGCCATCATGCAGCAACCCAAGCCTCAAATTGGCTCGAAATACGTCGTGCTCCTTTCATTGAAGAAACACACTTAGCAGCACTCTTTTACGGTGTAGGTCATTGGATGCTTTGGCAACATGCAGCTCTACATATGAGTGCGATCCAAGTTAAACTCAGAGAAGAACGAACTGATGTTGTTCTCGCAGAAACAGATGTACTTGGTTGCACCATACAAGAGATATCGCATGGTTTAATCGAGCACTGGGGAATCTCTGAACTAGCTTCAATCAGCCTTGAACATGAAACATCCCCAAATAAAAAGACCTTAGCTCAATTGCATCAAAGAGCATTGGGTGACCCTCGACTAAGCGATGAAGATCTCCGCGAGATAAATCATCTGGTACAAGAAAAGTTCTTTCCTGTAAAACTTGCAAACTGGATCGCCTTAACCGCCAACCTAGGTTGGCAGCAAACCAAGACCATGAAGATAATTGATATTGTTAACGATTATCTAAAAGGCGAAATTGCAGATACGATCAACATGCTGCATAAAAACTGCGCCCGCGCATCCACTATGTACCATGTAGCAGGCACTCTAGCACCCGCTGCCGAAATGATCATGCTTCCCTCAGATAAACAAATTAATTACCGTTTATCTGATAGAGAAAGCCAAATACTGGCGGCAAGCCAGCCTGAAGTAACCAAGCCACAAATTGTGATTCCGGCGCCAACACCGGAACCTGAAGAGGCCACTGAGCCTGAAATAAGCCTGCCTGTTAAACCCGATTTTCAAGATCAAAACATCTACGATCAAATCGCCGAAAGATTCCTAAAAGGTTACGACCTTTATACGCAACCCAAGCATATCCTTCAGGGACTAATTCAAGGCACGAACCGTGGATTAGGTTTTGAGCGAGTGTGTATGTTTTTAGTCAACCCAAAGACAAACAGCATGAAGACCGCTTTTGCCGTTGGGTTTGAAGACACTCACCCGATGTCGACGTTTCAATATGATTTGGAAATACCTAGCTTATTTAAAAAACTGAGAGAGAAACCTGGGTGCATTTGGGTGAAGCCTGAAAACATCGACAAAATGAATCCAATGCTGCCGGAGGTCTACCGTAGTTGGGGTAATCCAAATGGGTTCTTACTGATGTCGTTATTCTTTGGAAAAAAACCTATTGCGATTATCCATGTAGATTATGGTAGTCAGGGGCCTGAAATCAGTGATTTCCACCACGAGCGATTCCGCTACCTCTGTTCAGCAGCAACTCTTAGCCTGAAAAAAATGCTTAAGTAAGACTGGTATCTCAACACGCTTGAAATAAGTCGTAATAGTCCCAATATTGTCTTTGACCAGCCCTTTCTTTTGGAGTGATTGAATGAATTTACCTTTAAGTGTTGAGGTGCAAACTTTACACCAGCATCTCGACGATCCACAGGTACTGGTAATTGACCTATCCAGTGAAGAAAACTATCTAGCTGGGCATATTCCAGGTGCCATTCACCTAGCATCAAGCCGTCTGCTAAATGGTGAGAAGCCAGTTCCTAATACAATTCCAACCAAAGAAAAATTAGCGGCTCTCTACAATGAGTTAGGTATCACAGCTGATACATGGGTTGTTGCGTACGATGATCAAAAAGGGCCTTGGGCTGGCCGCTTCATGTGGACACTAAACATATTAGGCCACCAAAACTGTTCCATTTTAAATGGCCAATTCGACGCTTGGAAACAAGCAGGCTTGGCAATTGAACAGCAAAAGAACCAAGCTTCACCAAGTAATCACGAGATCAACTATGATGACTCCCTGCTTGCTGATGCGGATTTTATTCTTTCACATTTGGATGATGCTAACTTCACCATCTGGGATGCACGCAGTGCAGCAGAATACAGCGGCGAAAAGGTCATCAATGCTCAAAAAGGCGGCCATATTCCCGGTGCTAAACATTTCGAATGGACTGACTGCTTGATCAGTGATTCCGATCTTCGCCTAAAACCCAAAGAGGAATTGTTATCCTTACTAGCAGATGCAGGGATTAATCCTGAAAACACGATTATTACCCACTGCCAAACTCACCGCCGCTCAGGTCTAACTTACTGGGTTGCTAAACACCTCGGATTTGAAGACATTCGCTGCTACGACGGCTCGTGGTTCGAATGGGGTAATCTTCCAAACACTCCTGTGGAGAAATAATGAAAAGCTTTACTGACCGTCTGTTTATTTTATTTCAACATATCGTGCCTCAGCATTTGTTATCACGCTTGGTAGGCAAGATTGCAGACTGCCAAACTCCTTGGGTAAAAAACACATTTATCAAATGGTTCGCCAAGAAGTATCAGATCAACATGACGGAAGCTCGTGAAGAGATTCCAACCAACTACCCTAGTTTCAATGCTTTCTTTACCCGTGAATTAAAAGACGGCGCGCGCACGATCGATACAGATTCAACACATATTGTGAGTCCAGCAGATGGCGCAATTAGCCAATTAGGGAAAATTGAGCATGGTCGTATCTTTCAAGCAAAAGGCCGTGGTTATGGTTTAGCAACGCTATTAGGTGGCGATCAAGAAAGAGCAAAAGATTTTATTGATGGTGAGTTTGCGACTATCTATCTCTCCCCTAGGGATTATCATCGAGTTCACATGCCTGTTAAGGGTACGCTAACTCATACCACTTATGTTCCTGGCGATCTGTTTTCAGTAAACCAGACAACAGCAGAAGGCGTTGATCAATTATTTGCCCGCAATGAGCGCTTAGTTGCCTACTTCGACACAGAATACGGCCCTATGGCGATGGTGTTAGTCGGCGCAATGATTGTGGCTGGCATTGAGACAGTTTGGTCAGGACAAGAAGCGCCTGCACTAAAACGCCCCGTTCACACAAGTTTCAGCCCAACCTCTCCTGAACCAATTACTTTAGAGAAAGGCGAAGAGATGGGGCGCTTTAAACTCGGTTCAACTGTTGTATTACTATTTGGCAAAGACCAGATCTCTTGGGCAGAAGAGCTCGCCGCAGAAAGCCCTGTTGAACTTGGCAAAATGATAGCGAAGAAAATCGACGCTTAAACATCCTCTTTTGTATTTGTGCACCTAGCTTCCTCACTTCAACTGACCAAGGTGCACCACAAAGGTTAGTCAGAAGGATCGATCTCATTCTGAATAACCATAAACTTTGTCTGCTGTCCTCAGTTTGTATTTAGCATACACTAGGAGTGTAGAGTCACAGTCTAGGTATTAATGTACGATGAGCAATCTGATTGAATTATTAAAAGATAAAGATATTCAACTCAATACTGACAACACAGCTGTACTCAGTACAACCCCCAAAACAACCCAAATCATCCCACTGCTACATCAACGCGTTCTATCTATAGCAGGTCCGGATACAGAAAAATTCCTTCAAGGTCAGCTGACCTGCGATGTTTCAGAAGTATTCGTGCGAGGCAGCGCTCTCGGGGCTCACTGCAATATCAAAGGCCATATGCTGAGCCTATTCCGTATGCTTAAACAAGGCGAAGATCACGTTTGGTTGCGCATGAGCCACGATATTTTTGAAAGTGCCAGCAATAACTTGAAAAAGTATATGATCTTTTCCAAAGCAGAAGCGGAAGATATTAGCACCCAAGTAAGTGGCATTGGCCTAACTGGTCCTGGCGCACAAGCACTTATTGAGCAGCTATTTGAACAGTCTCCAACCGAAGACGATAGCATCATCAGCCTAAGTAACGGTGTTGTTGTTCGTGTACCTGGCAACCGCTACGAAATTTGGATGGAAAATAGCGGTCTAGTAGAACTAATTCAAAATCTGCCAGACGAAGTAGGCATTGGTTCAACCGATACCTGGATACTCAGCGAAATAGACGCTGCAATCCCTGACCTTCGCGCAGAAACACAGGAAGCCTTCATTCCTCAAATGACTAACTTCCAAGCATTGGGCGGCGTTAGCTTCCGCAAGGGCTGCTATACAGGACAAGAGATCATTACCCGTCTACAACATCGCGGACAACTCAAAAAGCCGATGTACATTGCTGAAATCACAGCTAATCAGCAACCAAAACCAGGCCAGGAAGTGAGCAGCCCAGACAAGCCAAAAGCAGGCCAAGTAGTGATTGCTGCACCTTGTGGCGAAAACCGTTACCGCGTACTGGCCGTATTAGTTAAAACCCTAGCCGAAAAAGGCGATCTACAAATTGGAGCTGCAAAGCTAGAGCTAGCTTCACTTCCTTACGAGCTAGACCCCAAACTATTTGAGCCAAAATAAAACTGAACAAATAGAGCACAACTGTTGACCCAGAAAGCAATAAACGAGACACTCCCTTACAACTTTCGTAAAAGGCCTAGGGAGAGGCTCAAGGATGACAACTTCGGCACCAACCAGCCCGAGAGTACCATTATTGCTTACTGGTGCAACAGCCACCCTGTGCCTACTCCTTCTCTTATATATTCACCTTAGCGCTCAAAGCACTCTTCAAAAATACATCCCGTGGCTTGATGCCTCAATGGAGATCAAACTTGAGGTGACGCAAGCTCACCTATGGTTTGAAGAGATATCTGCAGGCGATTCTACTGTATCGATAGGAACGGTATACACCCATCTAGATCAAGCAATATGGTACGCAAACGCGATTTTAGATGGAGGAACCCTCAATCAAAATATCTACCAACCCCTAGAGTACAAAGAGCTTCGACAGCAAGCTAATCGGCTTGTTTATAGACTAGAGAAACTCCGTAAGTCTATAGATCAAAGATATTTCAACCTCGAAGCTGCACATGCTGGAACAGAGGAAGAACAACGCCAAGATAAGATTTTCATAGAGATTATTCAGAAAGCTAATGCTCTAGAAAGCTCTCTCACAATGCGCATTAGTTATGAAGATACGGCTCAAAACTCCTTGCTTGCTCTACTACTCTTAGCCATTGTAACCATGACCTTAATATCTGGCTATTCAGTTCACCGCTTTACTGATAGCCGAACTCGTTATATGCAAAAGTTAGCTTTAGCTAACACCCAGATATCCGAGCAAAATAGACGCCTACAAGAGCTAGCCCATACTGATCAGCTAACCGGCCTACCCAATCGAAAAATGCTTGAAGCCATTACAAAACAAGCAATCAGTCGAGCGCAAAGAAAACAAAGCGCTCTATCCCTGACTTTTATCGATCTAGATTTCTTCAAACCTATTAATGACGAGTACGGCCATAACGTTGGGGACAAAGTTCTCACTAGCTTCACTACGGCTATTAACCAAATCCTTCGTGAAGATGATATTTTGGCCCGCCTTGCCGGCGACGAGTTTATTTTACTGATTCAAGCCGACAGCATTTTTGAAGCACAGGAAGCTTTGGATCATATTATGGAGCGTATCCATGAACGCTTAGATCATCCAATTATCGACACTCCAGCAGCACTACATATACGCTGTAGCGCAGGGACTGCGTTTGCACCGAAAGATGCAACCGATTTTGAAGGTCTATTACACTGGGCTGATATCGCCATGTATGAAAGTAAAAAGCGCGGGCGGGGTCAGCATTGCTACTTTACCCCTAGTCCGGTTACCCAGTCCGAACTACCACTTCTTCATGATGCTAGAGAGCCGGAAGCTGCCAATCGATAGGCACTTTACCCTGCTGCTGTAGATACTGATTGGTTTTACTGAAATGCTGACAGCCCAAGAATCCACGGTGAGCAGACAAAGGTGATGGATGAGGTGCTTTTAAGACAAGGTGCTTTGCCTCATCAATACAAGCTCCTTTTTTCTGCGCGTAACTTCCCCAAAGAAGAAATACAACATTATTACAATGTTGATTTACCGCTTGGATGACTTGATCGGTAAACACCTCCCAGCCTTTACCTTGATGAGCACCTGCACTGCTCTCCTCCACTGTTAGCACGCTATTGAGTAGCAAAACCCCTTGCTGAGCCCATGATTCCAAATAACCATGATCAGGTCGAGGAAGCCCTAAATCACTCTCTAGCTCTTTATAGATATTCACAAGAGAGGGCGGTACTTTGACCCCAGGCATCACCGAGAAGCACAGTCCATGAGCTTGACCAGGTTGATGGTAAGGATCCTGCCCCAAAATCACGACTTTAATATCATCCAACGGCGTCGTTTCTAAAGCATGAAACCAATTATCCGAATGAGGGTAGATAATTTTATGCTGGGACATTTGCTCTTCTAGAAACTCATTCAGAGCTAACATATAAGGCTGCTTAAACTGTTCAGCCAAAACAGCTTGCCAGCTTGGAGCATTCTCTAAAGCCATACGTATTTCAACCACCACAATTTTTAACGTCGCTAGAACTTAACTCAACGGGCTCTGTAATGACCCTACGATGCCAGATGGAATAGTACCGTAACTTCCCAGGAGCGTGAGAAACGATGCCGGAGATGATAATTGCTAGAAAATAGATATAGGCATTTGGCTGCTCAAACCACCAAAAAACTGTGGATAGCAGCAGCAACTTAATGCCAATAGCTGTGCCTCTGAGCTGTATCAACCAAATACCATCCCCATACACTTCCATAGCGGCCATCAGAAAACCACTAACAAGGGTCATAAGCAAATAAGGATACCAACTACTCTCTGGCTGCTGGAAAAGATAGGCTCCAGCCAAACCAGCAATACCAACGAGATGAATCGTTCGCAAACTTATACCCAACCAGCGCTTAGCTGGTATAGAGCGCTTTTCTGTTGGGAATAACCAGTTCATCGCCACAGTATCTCTTCCTTTTTTACCTAACGATATAGAACAAACATAGGTTTAGCTATATACAAAAAAGCCCTCAAACGAGGGCTTTAGTATGAAAACGGTTCTAACCTTAGCCGCGCGGACGCATTGCAGGGAATAGGATCACGTCACGAATAGATGGAGAGTCAGTAAACAACATTACCAAACGATCGATGCCAATACCTTCACCAGCCGTTGGTGGTAGGCCGTACTCCAACGCGTTGATGTAGTCACCATCGTAGTGCATCGCTTCATCATCACCCGCATCTTTTTCAGCTACTTGCGCACGGAAACGCTCAGCTTGGTCTTCGGAGTCATTCAACTCCGAGAAGCCATTAGCAAGCTCACGACCGCCTACGAAAAACTCGAAACGATCAGTAATGAAAGGATTTGCATCGTTACGACGTGCAAGCGGAGACACTTCTGCTGGGTATTCAGTGATGAATGTAGGCTGATCCAAACGGTGCTCTACAGTCTTTTCGAAGATCTCAATCTGAACCTTACCTAGGCCCCAACTATCTTTAACATCGATGTCCATGCGCTGTGCAATCTGACGAGCAGCAGTTTCATCTGCTAGCGCTTCAGCAGTAATGTCATCGTTGTAGTGCAGGATAGAATCGAACACGCTGATACGACGGAATGGCTTTTCTAGATCGTATTCAAATGTTTCCAGCACTTCACCTTCATCGTTACGTACTGTATTGATGATTGTTGTTGTACCCAAAACATCCTGCGCAACAATACGCAGCATATCTTCTGTTAGGTCCATCAGATCATTGTAATCCGCATACGCCTGATAGAACTCGATCATTGTAAATTCAGGGTTGTGACGCGTAGAAAGGCCTTCGTTACGGAAGTTACGGTTGATCTCGAATACACGCTCAAAGCCACCGACAACCAAACGCTTCAGATATAGCTCAGGTGCAATACGCAGATACATATCACGATCTAGCGCGTTGTGATGCGTGATAAATGGACGTGCTGTCGCACCACCTGGAATCACCTGCAACATAGGCGTTTCTGCTTCGATAAAGCGACGCTCAGTTAGGTAGTTACGGATACCAGAAACAATCTTAGAACGTGTTTCAAATACCTTACGAGAATCTTCGTTAGTGATCAGGTCGACATAACGCTGACGGTAACGGATCTCAGTGTCCTGAAGACCTTTGTGCTTATCAGGCAACGGACGCAAGTTTTTCGTTAGCAACTGGTATTCGCCCATATCTACATATAGATCGCCTTTACCAGACTTATGCAGCTCACCTGTGATACCTACGATATCACCAAGGTCCAAGCTTTTAGCAAACTTACGTGCTTCTTTGTTTACGTAAAACTGGATACGACCTGTCATATCCTGAATAACACCAAAAGCACCACGGTTTAGCATTACACGACCCGCAATGCTCACCTTGATGCCTGCTTCAGCCAACTCTTCCTTCGATTTATCGCCGTACTGAGCCTGAAGGTCTTCAGCATAGCTATCGCGACGGAAGTTATTTGGGAATGCATTACCTTCATCACGTAGCGCGTTTAGCTTTTCACGGCGCTCCGCAATCAGGCGGTTTTCATCTTGCTTCTGAGTGTTATCAGACATCGGTGTGGTAAACCTTTAAGTTAATAAATTCTTTACAGGCCAGCTTTAAGGCTAGCTTCGATAAATAGATCCAGATCGCCGTCCAGTACTTTGTCACAGTTTGAACTCTGAACGTTTGTACGTAGATCTTTAATGCGCTGATCATCCAACACATAAGAACGAATCTGGCTGCCCCAGCCAATATCCGCTTTATTATCTTCTTGCTCCTGCGCCGCTTCTGAACGCTTAAGCATCTCAACTTCATATAGCTTAGCGCGAAGCTGTTTCATACAGGTGTCTTTGTTCTGGTGCTGAGAACGCTGCGCCTGACTCTGCACCACAATGCCGGAAGGTTCGTGCGTAATACGTACTGCAGATTCTGTACGGTTGACGTGCTGACCGCCAGCACCCGATGCACGGTATACATCGACACGTAGATCTGCTGGATTGATCTCAATTTCAACGTTGTCATCAATCTCTGGAGATACAAATACGGAAGAGAAAGATGTGTGACGACGACCACCGGAATCGAATGGTGATTTACGTACTAGACGGTGAACACCGGTTTCGGTGCGTAACCAACCAAAAGCGTATTCGCCTTGGAAACTAATCGTCGCAGACTTAATACCCGCAACATCGCCCGCAGAACATTCCAAAAGCTCAGTTTTGAAGCCTTTATCCTCGCCCCAACGCAGGTACATACGCAGCATCATTTCAGCCCAATCTTGAGCCTCAGTACCGCCAGAACCCGCTTGGATATCTAGGAAGGCGTTATTTGGATCGGCTTCACCAGAGAACATACGACGGAATTCAAGCGTCTGCAGTTTATCCAGCATGCTATTCACATCACTTTCAACTTCTGCGACTGTATCTTCGTCATCTTCTTCAACAGCCATATCTAACAGGTCACGTGTATCTTCAACACCCGCTGTCAGTTCGTCGATTGTGTTTACCACAGCTTCAAGCGTAGAACGCTCTTTACCCAATTGCTGCGCATTTTCTGGATTATCCCAAACTGCAGGGTCTTCCAGTTCACGAGTGACCTCTTCCAGGCGTTCTTTTTTGCCTTCGTAATCAAGAAAGCCACGAAGCGCTTCAGTACGCACTGTAATATCTTTGAGGTTGTTAAGAATCGGGTTAATTTCCATGGTATAGAATCTATAGCCGGCAGTTTAAAAAAGGGCGATATTTTACCGAAAATCAGCACATAACACTACTTGTTTAGGCTGAATTGTTAACACAGATTTGATAACAGCGGTAAGACTAGAGTTCGAACTCTTTGCTGATTTGCTGGCACCAAGTGGCAACACGCTCTTCAGTTTCTGAACGCTGGCAATCTTCATCAATCGCAAGGCCGACAAACTGATTATGATCTGGTGTTAGCGCTTTAGACGCTTCAAAGTTATAACCCTCAACAGGCCAATAACCAACCATCTGGGCACCTTTACTCTGCAATCGTTCGTGTAAAAGTCCCATCGCATCTAAAAACCACTCGCTGTAGCCAATCTGGTCACCCAAGCCAAACAGGGCACAGCTTTTACCTGCAACCGCTACGGCATCCAACTGTTCCCATAGGTCTGCCCAATCCTCCTGCAGCTCACCAAAGTCCCAAGTAGAGATTCCAAGGATAAGATGTTCATATTCAGACACGCTCTCAATACCGTCAGCAGCAATATCGATACGATGGACTTTATCTTGACCAAGGTGTTCTGTAATTAGCTCTGCTACGCTTTCAGTATTCCCCGTAGTGGAGCCATAAAACAAACCGATTGAAGCACTCATTTTTCTTTCCAGATAAAACAAAAAAAGCAGCCCTAGGCTGCTTTTTAGGTGGTTTAAAATTACTTATTAAAAGCGTCGAATGTATGCTGAGCTACATCTTCAATTTCTGTGCGAGCATCTTGTAACGCTTTCATATTCTGTTCGCTTGCCGCTTTGAGTGTGTCTTCCAATTCTTTCGCATAGCTACGTTGTAGCTCCATCAAATCACTTGGTGACTGACACTTTTGCATCTCTTTTGTCTGCTGAATAGTCGCTTCAATACAAGACTTTGTGCATTCCATCTGCTGGCGAGTAAGCTCTTCAAGCATCTTGGTTTGAATATTGACCAACTCTTTGAACGGACCCATCGAATCCGAGATCTTTTTATTCATATCTTGAAACATAAACACCTTCCCTATCTCGCCAGAGAAACAACCGTACGCACACAATACCCAGAACAGAACGTAGGACTTCTGTTATATCTATCCTTATAATAAAGCACTGTAAAGATATAATGGCAAAACTTATATCTCCCATCATACCAAAGATAAATAAAAAGGATGCTGAATTATGCGCCTTTTACACACCATGTTGCGTGTTACTGATTTACAGCAATCTATTGAGTTTTATACACAGCTAATGGGTATGAAACTGTTACGCAGTAAAGACTATCCTGACGGCCGCTTTACCTTAGCTTTTTTAGGCTATGGCGATGAATCTGAGCACACCGCACTTGAGCTCACCCATAACTGGGATACTGATCAATACGAACTCGGTAATGCGTTTGGTCACTTAGCCATTGAAGTTGAAGATGTATACACCGCGTGCGATGCAATAACAGCCAAAGGCGGTGAAGTGGTTCGCCCTGCCGGACCGATGAAACACGGTTCAACAATCTTAGCCTTTGTAAAAGATCCTGACGGTTATATGATCGAACTTTTAGGGACGAAGAGAACAGACTAAAGCAAACCTAGGTATCTAGGCCTGCTTTAAAGAAAGGAATGATGGATGTGCTTTAACCTGCATCCATCATAAATTGATCAATATCAGACAGCTCCGATCCAGCTTTTTTAGATTCAGGTTTCGACTGCTGAACAGGTGCTTGTATAAAACGGTTCTCTGCAGGGGCTGGATCAGGGAATCCGTCATTATACTGTTGATAAAAACGGTTATTACCACGTTGCAACTCTTGGCTCTCTGAAGGTGAATTTAGAATTCTAGGAGTAATCAATAAGACCATCTCTGTCTCTTCATCGCTTTCGATCGTCGACTTAAAGATATTCCCCACAACAGGCACTTCACCAAGTAACGGGACCTTGCGTTCATTTCTAGTTCTAGTAGTACGAATTAAGCCACCTACAGCAACTGTGAGACCATTCTTAGCTGCAACGATACCTTTTAGGCGAGAGGTATTAACTGTATCAATCGCTAAATTCACAACATTACCATTACCATCAGGTACAGGAATTGTGCCACCCCCAGGATTCAGGGTGGAGCTTTCTTGTTGTAGTTCCAGTAGCACCGTACCATCTGAATTAATACGTGGAGTAATTTTTAAAGAGATACCGATCTCCTCTAACTCAGTATCTGTTTCTATATAAGAAGGAGATACAACTACCCCATTATCAATCTGAGCAGGATTAAAGGTAAACCCACGTGTCAGTACACTTTCTTCACCAATAAATAGATCCGCTTCTCGGTGATTAGAAGCTAATACCATCGGATTTGATAACACTTTTAAGCGCTTATTTTCATCAAGAAATTCAATATTTGCTTTAAGCTTATCGTTAAGGAATTCATAGATAAAACTGCCGCTATTAAGCAAAGCATTATTACCCAATTTGAGAGGAACTGTAGATTGATTCCCACCTTGAGGCGCTAACTCAAAGTTAAAGATAGAGTTAAAGTCATCACCTAAAGTTATGCTCAAAATTTTCATCTCTAGCATTACTTGAGGTACTGGAATATCCATCTTATCCACCAACTGTTTGATGGAATTAATAATCTTGCTGTCATCAGTACGCACAATAATCATATTATGCTCATTGTTCACTGTGACATAGATTGGCTGCGCTTTAAGGGTTACGGCCTGCATAGCAGCCGGATCTATCGATAAAGCATTAGTGTTTCCTTGCAGCAATTGCTCAAGCTGCCCCAAAGATAACTTCTTTGCATCTTTAGTTGCTGCTGAATCCTGAACATTACCGCCTTTGGACGATGACCTAGATCCTCCCGAGAACTTAGTAGTACCTGGCTCTTCCCCAAGAGATAAATTAACTCGATCACCATATAGATCCTCAATTGCCTGAGCGACGATACGAACATTGGCATTGAGTAAGCGAAATACTTCTATACGCTGACTTTCACGAACCACCAAGTCCTTCGCATATTCTTCTCGAGTCATAATACGGTAAGTATTGGTATCTTGGTCATAGCGATACCAAAGATCGCTGATACGACTTATGGACTTAATCGCATCAATATCTGATACATTTTTCAGATGTATTGTCACTCGTTTATTGATAGCACCAGGGGTTGCAATAATATTACTCTGCGATAACTCCGATAGCGTGCGAATAACATCTCTCAACTGAGTATCCGCAAACTCCAATTCCGAAATAACTGCAGCAGAAACTGTTAACGGATTTAATAAAGCCAGTATTAGGGCAATTCTTCCAAAACCTTTCATCGTAATACCTTCATCTGCCCTAAAGTGCCTGTTTCTACAGTAATACTTAAACGGGATATTTTTGTAATTCTGATTGCTTGGCGCGGGTTAGCGGGATCTACATTAATCTCATCCCCCTCTTTAACTAAGTGCACCCGATTACCAGCAATCTGCAATAAAGCCATTGGACTGGAATCACCTCGATCTATATAGCCCTTGAAGAGCAATTTAGGAACTTTTACCTCACCTGGTGTCCTACGGAAGCCTTGTCCGAAGCTATTAACCAGCCCGCCCAGAATTCCATTTTTATCACTCCGCTGCGATGTTTGAGGTTCGCTAAATGGATCACGCATAATAATTACGCCAGAACCTGCGCCGACATTAACATGAGTAGCTTTAACCATTTCCGCTACAACAGCCGTCGGGTTCGCCATAATTAAAAACATCAGTAATATTATTTTTTTCATCATCAATTAACCTGACACCGCAAACATCGATTTGAAGAATCCGTAATACACATAACCGACAATGCCGCCAATCAGTAGAATGGCTACCGGCTCCATAGCTGTTGCTATGGCCTTAGTGATCATGCGCACACGCTCTTCATAAAATGTACCGGCATCCTTCATCACCGATACCATGCTACCTGTTCTTTCACCGACTAAAGTCATCTCTTGAATAAGCCCTTCGATATGAGGCTTACGGAAGCTTTTCCCCATATCAGCCCCCTGAAGAATCTCTTCTGATGCATCCGCAATATCTTTTGCTATCACCTTGTTATTGATCAATTTACTAATGATCTCTAAGGACTGAACTACTGATATGCCACTTTGCAACATACTGGATAATCCCCAAGTAATTTGCGACATAGAACTTGCAGAGATCATATTACCCACCAGAGGAACTTTTAGGAGCAAGTAATCGATATAAAAGCGCCCTTTCTTACGGGAATACGTCAAAATAATTCCGATCAAAATGAGTAAGATCCCTACCAATACATGCGCCCAATACTGTTGGATAAAGTTAGAGATACCCATCATCTGAATCATCTCTGGCGGAGGCGTTCTACCCGTTTTTTCAAAGAAAGCGGCAAACTTAGGAATAACCGTCGACATCAAAAAGATAAACACCCCAACAGTCATAAACAGCACCACCACCGGGTATGTCATGGTAGAGATAAGTTGGGTTTTGATATCAGCTTGGCGCTCCATAAAATCAGCAATACGTACTAGAGCAGGTTCCAACTCACCGCTGGCTTCAGCACTGCGCAGCATATGCAGCGCTAGTGGTGAAAAAACCGACTCATACTTCTCCATAGATTGAGAGAACGACTGACCCGCACTGATCTGGTCATTAATATCCAGAATAATTTCGCGCATTCTGCCACGCTGAATACCGCCTAAAATATTCAGCGCCTCAGTCACGGAGAGCCCCGAACGAAACATCAATGCTAACTGACGGAAAAAGAATATTTTTTGGTTGGTCTTAACAGGTAACAGACAAAGCAACTGCTCAAAGGCATCTTGTTTCGGTTTATCTGCAGCACCACTTCCAGCATTCTCTTGAATACTGCTGATATAGATCCCTTTCTTTTGCAGCTTAGCAATTGCTGCATCATGATCAACGGCAGAGATAGTCCCTTCGCAGGTTTCACCCGAGGTATTCATCCCCTGATAGACGAACTTCATCCGTTAGCCTCCTCATCAAACTGATTAAGAAGACCTAAGCGGCGGAGTTCTTCCATCGAGGTTAAGCCCTGAAGTACCTTCTCGCGGCCATCATGAGCAAGACTGATATAATACTGAGCATGCTTACGTAACTGTTGTTCGTCGGCTTCTTGCGTGATTAACTCACGCAATATCTCGTCCATCCACAAGGTTTCGAATAGAGCAATACGCCCTTTAAAGCCCGTGCCATTACACAGCGAACACCCTTGAGGGTGAGAGAGCATAACTAGATCATCCGATGGTAAACCCAGCTGTTTCAATTCTGAGAAATCTGCCGGCATCTCTAACTTACAACTCTGACAAAGCTTTCTGGCCAATCGTTGCGCGACAATCCCTTGAAGGCTTGAAGCGATCATAAACGGTTCTAAACCGATATTTTTCAATCGCGTGACACTGGCAATCGCAGAATTGGTATGCAGGGTAGATAGAACCATATGGCCCGTAGTAGCAGCTTTTAGAGCAATCTCACCGGTTTCAGAGTCACGAATCTCACCGACCATAATGATATCGGGATCGTGACGAAGGAAACTTCGAAGGGCAGAAGCAAAATTCACCTTCGCATTCATCTGCACTTGAGAAACACCCTCTACCACCATCTCAACAGGATCTTCAGCAGTAAGAATATTGGTGCTTTCCGATTTTAACTCTTCAAGCGCAGCGTAGAGCGTTGTAGATTTACCGCTCCCTGTAGGCCCTGTAATCAGAACAATGCCATGAGGCTGAGCAATGACGCGGCTGAACTGCCGTAACGTTACATCAGACATCCCTAGCTGTTTCAGGGTAAACAACTGATTATCCGTGCCAAGCAAACGTAGGGTTACTCGCTCACCATGCTTAGTTGGCGCTGTCGCCACACGCATTTCAAACTCGACATTATAAGGCGTTGTATAATCAGCACCGCCATCCTGAGGCATTCTAGTTTCGGCAATATCCAGGTTAGACATAACCTTAATACGGCTAACTAAAGAGATCCCTTCCGAAAGGGTAAAACGCTTCCCATATTGCTGTAATTGGCCATCTACCCGCAATCGCACAATGTAGTAGTCAGCTAAGGGCTCGATATGAATATCGGATGCTCGATGCATATAAGCTTGATTCAACAACTCAGAAAACTCTGCAACTGCATCAAAACCTAATTCTGCATTGCTTAACTCCACATCTAAACGCAAACTACATTCAAATGCTTCTGGCTCAGCCAAGCAGAGTTTTACATCCGTCTTGAATAATCGCTGTAACTGTTTTTCGAGTGTCGGATTCTCTGGAGAATCGGTAACGACATAGATTTTATCGCTATCAACTTCACCTATATCGACAGGAAGAATACGAAACTGACGAATAAAACTTTGCGGTATATTACTCAGGCGACTTTTATCTACTTGGATCTGCGATGGTCGAAGATACTGTATACCATGCTCACTAGCATAAGCATGATAGAAGCTACTTGGCGCTATCCGCTGCTCATAACAAAGCACCGTCTTCTCATCCATTTTTAAACGGCGCGCATGTAAGCTGGCCTCTGTATGCTGGCTCTCAGTAATCAGCCCTTGCTTAATAGCAGCTTCAATTAGCCATTTATCCCTAATCGCCATAGCCGGTTACCTGCCCAACACTCGAAGAGAGTTCTCAAACTGCTCTTTACGACTGGTTAGCTGCAATGCTTGCTCTTTGGTTAAGAACTTTTCATATACACGTTTAGCTAATGCAAATTCAAAAGTCTGATTGCCTTGTGCCCGCCCCGTTTCCATCACAGAACGAATTTGAGTGGTGTTATTCTCCCGAATAAGATTAGATACAGCACCATTGACCATCAAAATCTCATTCACCGGAACACGACCTTGGCCATCAGGAGAGCGGACTAAAGTCTGTGTGACAACTGCGCGCAGACACATAGATAGCTGCTGGCGCACTGTATTTTGCAGATCGCCAGGGAACATCCCGATTAATCGATCAATCACGCCAACCGCATCATTTGTATGTAGAGTGGCAAATACCAAATGGCCTGTTTCCGCCGCGGTAATAGCAGCATGCATGGTTTCTAGGTCACGCATCTCACCCAACAGCATTACATCTGGGTCTTCACGCATGGCACTGCGGATTGCATCCGCAAAAGATAGGACATCGTCACCTACTTCGCGTTGATGCACTACGGAGCGAATATTACTGTGTACAAATTCAATCGGGTCTTCGATAGTTAAGATATGACAAGCACGTGTCTTATTTATCTTATTGATAATGCTTGCCAATGTTGTGGACTTACCGCTACCTGTAGCCCCCGTCACTAGAACCAAACCGTCCTTAAAACCTACAACATCTTCTAGTTGGGCAGGCAAACGCAGCTCTTCAAACGTACAGAACGTGCCATCTAATGCACGGATAGCAAAAGCTAAACTACCGCGTTCGAAATAAAAGTTAAGGCGGAAGCGCACACCTAACAAGTTGGAATAACCTAAGTCACAACTACGCTTCGTCAATAAGTGATCAAATTGTTCGGCTGACAGGATTGCCTCGGCCATTCCTAATAATTGGTCCTTGGTGAATGCATCTGAGTCTTCTCGTTCCGACAGTTCACCATGAACACGCATCACCGGTGCAACATTGGCAGAACAGTGCATATCAGAGGCGCCAGCCTCCAGCATTAATGCCAATAATTGCTCAAACTGATCTGTATAGTTGTTTCTATCCATTACAATGCCAACGTCATCTCAATATCTAACACTCGACCACCACCTATGGCGGTACGGTCAGTACGACTAATCTGAAATTTGATTGGAATGACTGAATATTCCAACTGTGATAGTTGCCTAATAAACCCGTAAAGCGCGCTGTAGCCCCCCTGCAAACGTAATTCATATAAAGGTCGGTTCAGATCACCTTTACGTTGCTTAGACGGTTTAGCAGCAACCATCTCTGCCAGGTTACCTTCACTTTGTACTTTAGAAAGTAACTGCAATCGGTTCGCTTGCGCATGCTGGGTAATTTGACTCAATAACTGCGCAAACCGAGCCTTGTCTCGAACATCGATAAAGCTATAACCAAAACCCGAAAGTTTAGATTTTTCAGACTCAATCGCCTTAGTTAATTTACGCACATCACTCGCGCTGACTTTTTTGCCATTCAACTCAGGTAATGGAGTGGATCTTTTTCTTTCTTTTTTAACCGCTTTATTAATCTTTTTTTCAACAGATTCAATTCTGTCTTCCAGCACTAATACCTGTTTATTCAGATCTGCACCCCGGAAGAAAAGATAGCCCCCAGCAATCAAAGCGGCACCTAGAACAGCCACTAAGATTCTTTCACGAAAGTTCATTTCAGAGAACGCATTCATCATTGAGCCCCCTTCTGTTTTAAAACGAATTCGAACACATAAATGCCATTTTGCATCAATGCAGAATCCCCTTTGAAATTACTTGGGCTCTTATCGATGTACATATTAAGAGATTCAAGACTGATAGATAAAACCTGATTAAAGTCATCAATACTGGCCTGATCCACCGCTTTGCCAGTGATAGAAAATTCATACCAAGCACTTTCTTTCATTGATTCAAGCACTACACCATCATTAATGCTTTCCGATAGCACTGGTAGAAGACGCTCAACAAATGACTGACGTTTAACAATAACTTGCTCAACCAGCTGCTTTTCAGATTGCAACGCACTAAGTAAAACGGTGTTCTTCTGATACGCAGTGATATTTTTTCTTGCTTCAGCACTATCTTTACGCTGCCGATCCCTTTTCTCTTCCATTATTTCCAATTGCCTTTCAGAAGATGTTAATTCCTGTTGCAATTGATCTAATTTCCAATAAAAGAAACCTTCATACGCAGCAATTAACAACGGCAAAACACAAGCTGCCATCGCAATTTTAAAACCATTACTACGATAAATAGGGTCTGGTGGCGGCATACCCGTTAAAGGAGCGATAGAAAGAGGAGAACCTCCCAAAAAGTGCCTTGCCACACCAAGTTCGGCAATTAGCTCACCTCGGCCAGAAGGCACTTTGTCAGCAGAAGCCTGTGCTAACGGTTCTGCATCCAACTGCAAAAGAGCTTCTAACTGGCTGATTTGTTCTCCAAACACACCATCGCAATCACTCACAACCCAGCGTGTAGCCTCAGCAAACGTCCCTACGCTGACAACCTCTGCTACAGCATTAGCATCCAGCATATGGCTGGAGCATTTCACCATCGCCACATCTCGGATCTGGTTATCCTGGAGCACAGCACAATAAACATAGGCTTTGTAAAATTCTGTCAGCAGCACAGTATCACTGCTATCCAACAAAGTCAGAGAGGAACCAGCAAACGGATAAACCTGACGCAGGTTTAGCTTTGGAAAACCAGAACTACCACTCACTTTTTTAACTGCATCTAACCATTGCTGATGCTGAGCAGCTGGCATAGCACTGCATAGGAATTTTTGCACATCACCTAAGTCATCATCACTATAAGGTGATTCCTCTTTAGGCTGCGGTCGCCACTGAGTTAACAAGCGCTGATCTGCAAGCTGAAGTTTCTGCTGTATATGCAAACACTCTGCTATCTGTTCCTTAGATACCATCTGCTCACGGATCGCCACTTCCCCTAAACGCATCGGGCTTCGGCCGCCATGTTGCGCTGACAACTGCTTCTCTTCTGTTACTAGATGCACCAGTTCTTCGCGTTGTTCTGGAGTGATATAGCCACGCCCCATCAACAACCAACCCAGATCCCAGTTTGGCGATTGCATGGCAACCACACCTTCCATCTCCCAACGCAGCATCTCAAGTAAATTTTCTGCTTCAGCAGAATCAAAACTTTCAGTGATCTGAACAAGATCTGGTATAGCGCTAATATGCAGGAGCAAGGCATTACTAGGTACATTTTTACCCAGTACATTCTTCAACTGTTCAAGCACATCAGTCAGAGCAGCAACAGGATCAACCTGTTGCGATGACACGGATACAGTAATTTTTAACGCATCGCGGTTGCCATTGATAACGGTGGCCCGCAAACCAAAACCGTCGGTTTTGAGGACTAGCAAGCCTTTACCGGCTGTTTTTTTATTCAGAAACGACAGCATTAATTAACCTCAAATTGCAGTGCTGGCTGCGTGGCGCCTGGAATAACGAGTAGGCGGTCATATTTCAAAACAGTATTTCCTGCACTATTTAATACAAACACTGCATGCTGACCTGCAGGGACAAATTCATTACTTGCATCAGAAACGGGCTCACCATTTTCACTCCATTCCCCAGAACCTAAAGATAATGAATGCGTTGCAGAAGAGACTGGAACGTCAAAATGATAGGTAACCCAACGATTAGCAGGGTTAGCTGGGCTACCCGCTGACTGATTTTTAAAAATCACAAGGGCCAAAATTAGGTTATTTCCACTTTTGTCATCGACTAAGATATCAATTTGATTCAACCTTACTTGCCAATCATCTGCCTTTACTTCACCGGAAATAACAATGTCATAAGGTGCTGGATGATCTTCATCACCTTGATAATTAAACTGGTAGGTATTAGAAGCATTGCTTACAGCAAAAGGGATCCCCCAACCGTCGAGAAATTCTTGGTTGCTATCTAACCCAGAGGAAAGGTAGTTCCCGCGGTAACCTTTTAATTGCGGATAAGCTGATCTTTCCGCAGTTGAAGAAGGACCTAAAACGGTATAAGGAGAATGCATTCCGTAGTTCAGCCAATCGTCTCCTCCATCTTCCGGCCAATCATTCTTATTGATTAATGGTTGTAACATTTCGGCCACTTGTGGTGAGGCTGCACTCGCTGGGGGTAAAACACCGTTATCGATAACAAAGCCAGACAGCACTGGTTGATTGCGGTAGCTACTTTGCATCAAGATGCTTTTTCTAAGCAGCTCCATCTTATCTAAGGTTTCATCGTAACGAAGTTGGTTATCCTGATTATCGATAAACACCAATGGGGTACTGGCCACTAAGCCAATAATTAACATCACTAACACTAGCTCTAATAAGGTAAAGCCTGATTGACGTTTAGAGGACTGTTGATTGAGGATTAGCGAAGGCATAAGACAATATCATCCCCACTGCTGTTACAAAGTTCATCCGATGTACAATAATCAGGCTCACTTGGGTCGTAATTACAGTTATTTGGCTCATAAATACCATTAGAACCAAAGCTAACTATTCGAGGTACGCCTAGACTTGAACTATCAGCCATGGCTTCGAGATCAATCGCAAGATAAGGTCGACCAAAGTGATTGACCAGGGTTGAATCATCACCCGAAATTTTACGCCACTCCAGAAGGCAATCATTTGCACCAGGTGTACTACAACCACTCACACTGCGACTCTGCCCGTCATCGACGGGATAATGATCATAAGGGTCTGCGATACCAATAACAGAAGGAATTTCCGCCCCATCGATCACAAAAGGCTCGCCCGGATTTACTGGGTCACTAATACTCGAGCCATCAGATGTCAGATCGTCACCAATATCCAGGTATAGGTACTTATGACCATTTAGGTAAGGACCGCGCCAACCTCGCCGATAATCCACACTCCAAACAGCAGCAGAAGCGGGTTTAATAAATAAGAAACCTAAATCAGCAGGGGTTTCGCGAACAGGTAAAGTGCCGTTATCTTTATAATAGGCTTCGACAGCCTCACCCAATTGCTGCATCTGATAACGTGTGGCTTGATCTGCGGCATCTGATCCAACATCACGGAAAGAGGTCACAACACCACCAGCGACTACTAACAAGATAGCCGCAACCACTAGCATTTCTAAAAGTGTAAAACCCTTCTGAGACGACAAAACCGCTTTGCTAAAAACATCATTACGGACACTTTTAGAAAAACGGTCTATAGGGGAACTGCGGTATTTTTTATCTACCAACTTCATACTTAGCCATTGTATTTATTATTGTTATTAGCCTGTCCTTAGCTATCTACCTTCATCCAAGTAAAACCTTTGTCACTGCCAACCCTTCATCCATTTAAAACGGTGGGTTAAGGGCAAACACATTCCTTATAAAAAAGGCAGGAGCTTAGCTCCTGCCTTTTCAAAAAGAAGAATTACTCTTCTTCGTTACCTTTCGCTTCAGCGATCTCGTCGTCGTAACCGTCGCCGCCGGCATCAAGAATCGCTACAACTTCTAATTCATCACCAACTTCTTCCCAGTTAGCAACAGCACAATCGGTTCCATCAATTAGGTCTTCTACATCACCACTGTCACACTCTGCTAGTCTTACTACAACAGAGTAATTAGAGTATTTATCAGCTGGGGAATTACCATCTTGAGGAGCACGAGCAATAACAGCATCCAATTCAGCAGCTGGACCAACACCAAATACAGCAAGTACAGCATTTTCTGCCTGTCCTAGTTCAGCAGGTTCAGTAAATAATGCGATTGGTACAGTTTCAGTTGTCAAAGCGCCGGTCAAATCAACTTCTGCACCTGCGCCAAATTCCCATTCATCATCTTCAACAACTGGTGAGTTGAAAACCATTGATGGCTTAGTTACTTCAACCAAATCAATCTCAGCAACATTTTCATCAAAGCCGCCAGCAGTTGTGAACAAGTTGTTACCTGTAGAGCCATTACACAGCTCATCGTTTACGTAGCGCAGAGATGTTAGACCATTCTCAGCAAGTGCTGTCACCGCACCTGAAGTGATCTCTGCAATACCTAGTTTGTTGAATAAATCAGAAGATAGGCCGCCATTGATTCTCTGCAAGTTGGACGTATTACCAGCATCACTTAAAAGTCGCTCGGTACCATTACTAATCTGGGTTACAGTAGCAGAATAATCTGGCTGCACACCTGTCGAACAGATCAAAGAGTCCAGACCCGCCGGAAGAACACGTCGCTCTGTCACATTAAAAACATTCATGCTGTTTTCTAAGGTTGCCATAGTGTGAACTGCTGTAGCTTGAGCTGCACCTTCCTCTTGGCCATCCATATTAGTAATTACGGCACCCGCAATTACTGCAAGAATCGCAACAACTACTAACAATTCAAGCAGAGTAAAACCGCCTTGTTTTGCTTGTAGCTTTTCACCCTTAGCGCGCAACTCTGCGTCTTTAACCTGAGATAGGTCAGCTTTCATAAATTTGCGAATAGAATCTTTCATCTGTTGAGCGTTCATTATTTTTCTCTTTATTATTTTTACCGCATCTGTCTCGCACAGATTTTTGGATTTTTATTTATAAAAATCTTTAAGATGCAAACCCGCATTGCACTCTTTTAATTAGGGACGAGCTCTTCGCTAGCTTAAACATCCACCACAAAACGGTACTGTCGACCGTAATGGAGAATGACCTCTTTTTGCTGGCGCTTTAGAATTTTGGTTTCGATTCGGATCTCACCATAACCATCATGAGCAAGCACATCTTCAAACAACTCCAACAATTTCTTTTTAGCTGGATCAGCTGCTGGTTTATCCGTGCTCATAATTTTTTGCCCTTGGCTATGGCTTAATCTGACTTCCTTGAAATGTTGGGAACTAATCCTTAGCACCCCATGTCCGAAAAACGTGACAGAAAAGGTAACTGTTTCAAAAATGTTACCAAACTGGCCATTAGAGCCACCTTTTCTAGTACTTTGGAGCCAACTTCATCCCGAAATTCCCGTGAAGCATTCCTAAAAAACCTAACAAACGAATTCGGAATTGATCCCGCAGAGGTATGATTTTTAATAGAAAAAATAAAGGAAGGAACGTTCGTGAATATGGTGACTAAAATCTAGAATCGCAGATAAAAACTAGAGGAAGGTAATAAAAATTCAAACAAAGGCAGGTAAGCTACCGAGGCACGCTTAAGACTTTTTTGTTCTTCAGTAGGCACCAATACGCAAATTTAGAGGGCTGAATATAACAGGTAGTCTTTTACATAGAACTTGGTGCAGTGTTCTCTACAGGCTTTAGACTCACATCTCCAACCACGCAATTTCGACCACTTTTTTTCGCTTCATATAGAGCATCATCTGCCCGCTTAATCAAAGCATCTAAATTAATGTCTGTCGGTTCCGCAGTAGCAAAGCCGATACTAATCGAGATTTTTATTTTGTGTCCCAAAAGCGCATATTCAGACTGGGAAACAAGCCGCTGCAACCGTTCAGCTACCTGCTTTGTACCAGCATAAGAAACATCAGGAATCAGGGCAATAAACTCCTCTCCGCCATATCGACCAATCGCTGAATACGAGCGCAGCTCTCCCATCAACCGATGCGCCACCAACTGTAAGAGTTTATCGCCTACCAGATGACCGTAGTTGTCATTCACTTTTTTAAAGTGATCAAGATCTAGCATCAGCAAGGCAAAGCTAGCTTTTTTTGACGAGGAGCGCTTATAACGCTGCCACTCAGCTTCCATTCTTCGTGTAATTTCAGCTCGGTTATAAAGCCCTGTTACCGCATCAACCGTCGCCAACTCTTCCAACATCTCTTGTTGATAAACCATTTTCTTCACCGCCTTACGCATAAATACGAAGGCTGTGCAAATTACGCTCAACAGAATGATCGCTAGCACACCGACAAACAGAATAACTCCTTGTTGGATTTCACCACGAAAGCTCGAAGTATCTTGGTATATTTCAAAAACTGCGATCAGCTTTCCTTCCGAATTATGCATGGCAACATAGCTCTCAACCACATCAACATCGAACCGGGTTTCATGAGCCAAATCCCTGATCTGGTCTTTTGTTTGAATATTCGAACTCGCACCATCTATAACGGCTTGTTTAAGCATCTCATTCGCACTCGCATCTTTGCCAATAATGCTCAGATCTGTGCTGTAGATGATGATACCCTCTGGGGAAAACAGCTTAGTTTTCACAATACCGTAAGGCTGAATAAAGTCTCTTAGAGTTTTATTTAGTTCTAATAATTGCGGAGGTAGCAGAGGAGCAGAGTTCAGTGCTGAATTGAGCTCAGTACGGTATGTAGTAAAAATCGCTTCCGTAAGGTTAATGGCGTTGGATTCAGCTAGACGTACGACATGACGTTCATATAATTTGCTAGCAGCATAGCCACTAAGCAGTAATAGAACAATCGATGCAAGAATGGCAACTAAGCAGAATCGCTGTAAAAATTGACTCAACGATGATGATAAGGCTTTTGGGCTCAACAACTAACAACCTCAATACAGCAGGAACTGTTTTCTCTTTCTCTAATTTAGGTTAGCAGAAACTCTACCGACCGTTCATACTCCTTTCATTCAATATTTCAATTTTTAGCCTAAAGGTTAGTACTACTGAGGTTTAAGCATTAATTTTTCAAATTGCAGATAAGGTACTGGCCGACTGCTGAGGTAACCTTGATAGTAATGGCAAGCTTTGTTTTGCAAAAACCTTAACTGCTCTTGGGTCTCCACACCCTCAGCCAACACTTTTAAACCTAAGCTATGCCCCATGGCAACGATTGTAGCTGCAATCACCATATCGTCTTTATCCTGAGGAATATCTTCTACAAAAGATTTATCTATTTTAAGGACATCGATTGGGAATTTTTTAAGATAGGCTAATGAAGAGTAACCGGTACCAAAATCATCGATAGCGACTTTAACGCCCAACTTTCGTAGCTGATGAAGCAGATCAATAAATTCCTGCTCTCTTTCCATCAATGCACTTTCGGTAATTTCGAGTTCTAGATATTGTGCAGGCAACTCCGTTTGCTCAAGCACCGTTTCCACAAGCTGACAAATATCGGTGTGCCGCAATTGTACAGAAGATAAATTAACAGCCATCGTAATCGGCTTAAAACCTTGATCCAACCATGACTTCAGTTGTATACAACTTTGCTTCAGTACAAACAGACCAATAGGATTGATCAACCCCGTTTGTTCGGCCAATGGAATAAAATCAGCAGGGCCGATTAAACCTTTTTCCGGGTCTTGCCAACGCACCAACGCTTCTGCACCGATTAACTCACCTGAAACAATATCAATTTGCGGCTGATAAAAAACCTCTAGCTCTTGATTCTCTATCGCACGGGATAACCTAGCTTCCAATTCCAATCGACTACGAGCGTCACGCGTTAGCTCTTCTGTGAAATAATTAAAGCAACCACGCCCTTCGTTCTTAGCTTTATACAATGCTGCATCTGCATGCTGTAATAATGCTTCCGCATCTTCACTTTGGGTAGGATAAATACTGATCCCAATAGAGCCCCCAATGGCAACATCCACACCATTCTTTAAAACCCAGCGTTTACTAATAGCTTCGATTACTTCATTTGCAACAAGACCTGCATCCTCCGGATGGTGAATATCCTCAAGCAACAAAGCAAATTCATCCCCCCCCATACGACAAACAAGATCAACTTGCCGCAACCGGTCTTTTAATAGCACAGCTACTTGCTGTAGCAGCTCATCCCCCGCTGCATGGCCAAAGCTATCGTTCACATCTTTAAACCGATCTAAATCCAACAATAATAAGGCCAACTGTTTACTATTCCGCCTTGCTACGGCTAACGATTGCTCCAATCGTGATTGCAGCATCAATCGGTTAGGCAGATGGGTGAGCATGTCATGATGAGCTAAATAATTTAGCTTTTGCTCAGACTCTTTAAGTTTAGAGATATCTGAAAAGACCCCTACATAATGAGTGACCTTTTGATAATCATTGGTAACCTGACTAATACTCAGTAACTCGGGGTAAACCGCCCCATCCTTGCGACGATTCCATATCTCCCCCTGCCAACTGCCTTTTTCTCTCAAACTATCCCACATCACCGCGTAAAACTGCTCGTCATGTCGACCAGACTGGAGAATTTTTGCTGGCTGCCCAATCACTTCGTCACTGCCATACCCAGTTAACCGGCAAAAAGCTTTATTAACACGTTGAATAACTCCAGCTGCCGAAGTAATCATCACCCCTTCTGTCGTACTACCAAACACAGCAGCAGCCTGGCGAAGACGATCTTCTTGGCTTTTGCGTTCGGTTACATCTTCCAAGATAGCCAAGAAACCACACTCAGTAGTAATACCCGAGGCGTTAATCAGTTTTTGCTTACCCTCCAAGCAAGTAATCTTATATTCACTTAAGGGAATTTTATGGTCGGTTATACGCGCTCGCTCAATAGCTCCATACCAACGCTCACGCGCTTCTTTACGGTATTGTAGATCGGGATGAGCTAAGGAAAACCAGGTATCTAAATCGGGTAGGTGTTTTGCTGAATAGCCTAATGTTGTTGTGAAGGCTTTATTAAGGCTAATCAATTTTCCATCAAACCCAACATAGGCCATAGGAACAGGTGATTGCTCAAACAAGACTCTAAAACGCTGTTCACTATCTCGAATAGAATCTATTGCTTGGAACCGTTCAGTCAAATCACGAGCGATAGCAACAACATAATCTTTATGCCCAAAGCGTACTAAACGCGATTTAACCTCTACTGGAAAAACGGTGCCATCCAAGCGCCGATATTCTGTTGTTTGTAACAGCTCTTCTTTAACCTTTAACTCAGATAGATTTTTTTCTAACCAGTCGTTTAAAGATTCATTCGCGGTGGTCAAATCAACAACACGCAAATTTAATAAATCGCCATGTGACATAGCTAGGCTTTTTGATGCCTGCTCATTAGCATCTAAAATTCGTCCATCATCAGCATCAATGATGTAAATTGCATCACTGACCTGTTCAACCAAATGCTGGTAAAAATCGCGTTGCTCTATATCCCTTAAACGCGCTTCACTATTAACTAAAGCACGGCTTTTTCGCTCTAAGGTTTCTTGCAAATACTCGATATAAGAACCCTGTAGAGATTTAGCGATATCATGCCGAGTCAAGATGCCCTTAAGGCAACCATCATGTTCAACCACCACAAGACGACGCACATGGTTGCTCTCCATCATCCGACTAGCAATTTGCAAAGGTAGATCAGGCAAAACAGTTATTAAAGGCGTAGCCATAACCTCTCTTGCCAGCACCTTTTCTATGTCTAAATTTTCAGTCGCTAGACGAACTATGTCCCGCTCGGTCAAGATACCAACCGGACAACCCTTCTCTACAATTACCGTGCAGCTAATTTTCTCTGAGCTCATCAAAGAAAGCACAGAAGCCAACGAAGCTTCAGGCTCTACTCCTTTAACACGGTAACTCATCGAATTAGCTACGGTTTTTAATTCAACGAGGTACTCCATTCCCATGTGGTGAAGAAAATCCCCTTCACTCACAAGACCCAACAACTGTCCTTCGTTGCCTACGACGACCAGATGCCTGACATTGTTTTCAGACATCGTTTGATAAGCTTTGGCATAACCAAGATTAGAGGAAACAGTGATGACAGGCTGACTCATTACATCAGCCATGCATAAAGAGGAGATCGAATGATCATCAAGCATTAAACGAATGGCATCTTTCTCGGTAAAGATACCTACAGGCTTAGCAGAATCACCGACAGCGACAATGCTACTGATCGAATGCTGCTGCATTAACGCAAGCACCGTTTTTAAGGGCACATCCGGTGAAACAGTTATAACACTAGGTGTAAGTATCGCCTTCAAAGGTGCCGCTTCGATTTCAATAGCATTCAAATTCATACATCAACCAATTCGAATTAGATCAAGCAGTTAATGATGCTACCCAGATCGATTGTCAAAAACATTGATATCAGTACCTATATCAATCGATCTAAATACAAGAAGATATAATGTATTTTAAAATTATCTTTTATATAATTACGTTTACTAATCTAGTTTAGGTACAAAAATTAGTATCTGACTAATAGAAAGCGCTTATTTGTTCAGTAAAAACAAAACATTAGATAGCGCTTAATAAAACTTTATACTGAGACTACGGTCATTTATGAAGTGCAGGTGAGGAAATACGACTTGGAGCAAACAAATTTTTTCCAATATAGGTATAATCGTCGACCTCTCTCGAACCCAAACTAATTTATGCGGGCAACACTCGATGAAGAAACAGATTCTTTTAGCTACAAGTCTAATGCTGAGCATTGGTACAACAAACCTAATGGCAGCCGATCTAGGCAAAGGTTCTTTAGCCTTTGACAAGCAAGACTACGCAACAGCCCTTGAAGAGCTGAAGCCACTGGCAAAAGAAGGCGATCCAGATGCACTCAACATGCTTGGCCAGATGTATGAGAATGGCTGGGGCGTTGAGGTAGACGAAGCTAAAGCACGCCGTTACTACAAGCGCGGTGCTTCTCAAGGCCATATGGCTAACGTAAACAGCCTGCGTGCTCTGAAAGACAAAGAATACAAAGTTGAACTAAAAACCGTTCAACCTGCCGCTGAATCTGGTGATGCTCAAGCACAAAACCGTTTGGGTGAAATGGCAGAGTTCGGTTACGGCATGTCACGTAACGCTGATATGGCAATCGAATGGTACCTAAAATCCGCTGATCAAGGCTATGTCGCTGCACAGCACAACATCGGCCGCTGCTATAACTTCGGCACAGGCGTTGAACAAAACTTTGAAGAAGCAGAACGCTGGTACCGTAAAGCGGCTAACCAAGGTCACACTGACGCGATGTTCTTCTTGGGTACGCTTTACTCCAACAATCACGGCTCTCAGAAAGATCAGGATACCAATATCCTAGCTTACGCTTGGATGCACAATGCTGCTGAATTGGGTAACAAAACAGCTCAAGCGATCGAAAAACGTTTGGTAATGAAACTCAACGCTAGCGAACTTGAAGAAGCTAAAGCATTGGCTGTTGAGTACCGCAAAACGTACATTGCAAAATAAGCATGTCCAGTTAAAAAAGGCGATCAGATGATCGCCTTTTTTATTGGCCGCATAGTGTACAGCTAGCACAGCATGGTTATTTCCATGTAAAATCGACACCCAGATAGATCATTTTAGCGGGCTTTTTTCGCGATCCAGCAAGTAACGCCCATTATTAAACTCGACCCAACACGTGTATTAATCAAATGAGCCGAGCCTTTAAAGAAACATATTCCGATATCAAAATCGCCAGCCCACTTAAACGCCTAGGCGCTTTTATTTACGACTTGATGTTAGTCGCAGCCCTATTAATGGTCTCTACCGGTGTACTTATGACCATCAACGGCGGCGAAGCCTTAGATACCAGCCCTTACTTTGCCGTGTATCAGTCAGCTCTATTTATCATCGTTTACCTGTTCCTTTCCTTCTTCTGGATGCGCAACGGCCAAACCCTTGGCATGCTCGCTTGGCGCTTACGTGTGCAAACATCAGAAGGCTATCGCCTTAACTTTATGCAATGTTTGATTCGCTACATCGTAGGCATTATCTCCCTATCAGCCTGCTTCGTAGGTTTTCTTTGGATGTTTATCAACAAACAGAAAATGACATGGCATGACCTCGCGTCAGGTACCCATGTGGTAGAACTACCGAAGAATGCGAAGATTTTGGAATAACGGCAGGACGCCACTTCGTGGCTAGAGTAAAAGAAGGACGCTGACGCTAGAGGACGCTTCGCTTTTAGGACGTCACTTCGTGACTAGAGGACGGCTTCGCCTAGAGAAAAAGATTTCAACACTGCTTGATTAGAGTATTGAGTATTTTTCTAATCTCCAATATTTCTTCAGCCCAACTTAGGGCTTTCTGCTTCGGTATAAAACCTACTTTTTGCCCAATTAGTATTTGTGTTCGTAGTTCTGCTGAAGAACCTTTCGCATAGTAAAGGAATTGCCTTTTTTCTTTAACGGAGCTCCGTTCATACCCTTCGGCTATATTACTGGGAATAGACAGACCACTGCGCGTAATTTGGTCTTTGAAACCATAGTCCTTACAACTGGCAAGAACTAAGTAAAGATCTGTACTTAATCGGCAGGAACGTTTCCATACATCCAGATTCTCGTAACTCATAACAACCTCCATGTTGTTTATGTTTTAAGCCTTTTCTCTAGCTGCAAAGCAGCGTCCTCTAGGCGTAGCCGTCCTCTAGCCACGCAGTGGCGTCCTCTAGCGCCAGCGTCCTACTTCGCCCTATTAAGCAACCAGAAACCAAACCCCGCACAAATCAGAATTGGGATGATCACCGCAACAAACGGTGCGAACCCAAATACGGCGCTGGTAGGACCGAGGATGTCTTGAGTGAGTTTAAATGCGAGGCCTACGATGATGCCGGTGATCAAGCGCTGCCCGAGGGTTACGCTTCGCAATGGGCCAAAGATAAAAGAAACAGCAACCAATACTAAAGCGAATACAGCTAGCGGTAAGAGGAGCTTGCTCCAGAAAGCCACACGGTATTGGGAGGATGCTAGGCCCTGCTCATTGAGATATTCGCTGTAAGAAAGCAAGCCACTCATCGATAGGTTGGTCGGTTGAACCATTACAACTTTTAAGAGTTCAGGCGTTAAACCGCTTTCCCAAACTTCGGATTCTAAAGTGGCCGTAGTCACAGAAGATGTCGCTGGTGTCGCTCGATCTTCTGCCGATGGAAAACGAGTTTCACGAACATTCGTAAGTACCCACTTGCCCTCTTCGTAACGCCCTACTTTGGCAAAACTAGAGCGGGCAAGAGTGAGATCTTCATTGAACTCATAACGACTTACGCCGCGAACAGAGCCATCAGGAATTACAGCATTGATATGTAGGAATGTACGCTCATCTCGGTGCCAAACACGACTGGCATCATTAATCGCTCGGCTACCCGTTTGAGCTACTTGGCGGTGACTCTGCGCCTGCTGCTCTGTATGCGGAACTACAAATTCACCAAGACCTAATGCAAACGCAATAATCAGCAATACCGGTTTCATAACAGACAAGATAATCCCTAAAGTCGAGATACCTGCTGCACGCATAACCGTAAGTTCAGAACTCGATGCAAGGATACCCAAACCTAACAAGCAGCCGATCAAGCTTGAGAGAGGAATAAACTCATAAATACGGCGCGGCAAGGTTAGCAGAGAATACTCAACCGCTGCAGCGAAGGTATAACTACCTTCAACATTTTTAAGTTCCTCAACTAGAGCAAACAACATATCTAGCCCTGCAACCACCAGTAGAACCACCAAGAAGCCACCTAAGACATGACGAGCAATATACAGATCTAATAGCTTCATGACGTTTTCTTACTCCATGGCATACGCAAAGTCGGCATAGGAATTTGGTTAAATACCCGACTCCAGAAACGGCCAAAAACAATCATATTGAGCGCAAACAAAGCAAAGACAAAATGCACCATCCAGATAGCAATCGGCGCAGCTTCATCGTCACTCACTTTACTGGTCATATTGCTCAAAATCGTGAGGTATAGAAGATAGATAATGATCGACGGAACTAGACGTGCAAAACGCCCTTGGCGTGGATTAACACGGCTTAAAGGCACCGCCAACAGGGTAACTACGATCGCCAGTACAGGTAGAGATAAACGCCAGTTCAGTTGGGCGCGATGCTTAGGTTCATCCGAATCCCAAAGTACAGACGTAGGAAGCGCCTCTACTTTGTCATAACGTATCTCTTGGTTTTTACGCTCAACCTCTGAGCCGTATCGCTTAAATCCAAGCTCAGTGTAATCCGCTTTGCCCGGAACACCTTCATAACGGTAGCCATCTTCTAGCACTAAGAAACGCTGATCTCGTTCAGTATCAGTCAACATACTTCCGGATTCAGCTAAGGTAATCTGCAAACGCTTAGTGCTTTGATTGCGGTCAGCCATAAAGACCAAACCGAGCTCACCATTTTCATTTACTGAATCGGTATAGGTCACCCGCGCACTGTTCTGATTCTTCTGAAAGCGCCCTGGCACAAGGCTTTCTAGCTCGCTGCGACTTTCTTGCTCATCAAAGATTTTATTTGTTTCAGAAGCGCCATAAGGAGAAACAAAAACAGATAAAACGCCCACAACAACAGCCACCAACAAAGCGGGACCCATGGAATAAGCCACTAATCGTTTCTGGCTCATACCGCAGGCTTCGAGCACTGTCATCTCACTCTCAAGATAGAGTCGACCATAACCCAGCAAGAAGCCTAGAAATAAACCTAAGGGAAGAATCAGTTCAAGGAATCCCGGTAAGCGATACCCCATAATAGCAAACAATACACTCGGATCTAATTCACCGGCCGCCGCCTTGGAAAGGTATCTAACAAAACGTCCACTCATAATGATGACGAGTAAAACCGAACTCACCGCCAACATGCTGAGTAGCACTTCTCGAGATAAATAACGAAAAACGATCACTCTATGTCCCTACGAAACTGTTACCGACACAAAAATGGTTTATATTATGGGCCTTTACAGCGGAAATTATCTGTCAAAGCCTAGGTACTGAGTTTTAAAGTATCGGCATTATCCTTTAATCCGCACCTAATGTCTTGTTTAGACGGCTGCTGGCCGTGAGTTTGGAGCTAACATGGATTTTGAAATTGTAAATGGTGAGATTCAGTCACTAGAAACAGAATGTCTAGTCATCGCAGTTGAAGCTGATGGCAACCTATCCCCTGCAGCGAAAGCAGTCGACAGCGCCAGCTCTGGATACATCAGCGAAATCATCAACCAAGGTGATATCAGCGGTAAAACAGCACAAACACTTCTACTTCATAAAGTACCGGGCGTAACTGCTAAGCGCGTATTGCTGGTTGGTTTCGGTAAAGAAGAAGATCGTAACAACCGTAATCTACGTAAAGCCGTAACCGCGGTTATGGGCATCGTTAAAGGCACTGGCGTAAGCAGCGTAACATTTGCGCTAGATTGCAAGCTAAGCGACGACGCTGATCAATACCGTCAACTTCGTCATGTTGTTGAATGGGCAGGCGCTGAGCTTTACGTTTATGACGAAACTAAGAGCAAAAAAGCGGACCCTCTAAAACTGGAACAAATTGCGCTAGTTGTTAACGATGGTGATGCAGAAGTGGCAGAAACAGCCCTTTTAGACGGTACAGCGATCGTCAACGGCATGAGCATTGCTCGCGACCTAGGCAACCTACCAGGCAACATCTGTACGCCGACTTACCTAGCTGAGCAAGCACTAGAACTAGACGACGAATTTGAAAGCCTAACAGCAACCATCGTTGATGAAGACGAGATGGCTGAACTGGGCATGCATTGCCTACTTTCTGTAGGCAATGGTTCTGAGCAGCCTTCCAAACTGATTGTTATGGAATACAAAGGCGGCGAAGAAGGCGATAAGCCACACGTACTTGTAGGTAAAGGTATTACGTTTGATACCGGCGGCATCTCATTGAAGCCAGGCGCTGGCATGGACGAGATGAAGTACGACATGTGTGGTGCGGCTAGCGTATTCGGTGCAATGACTGCGCTATGTGAGATGGAGCTACCGATCAACGTTGTTGGTATCGTTGCTGCAGCTGAAAACATGCCAAGTGGCCATGCAACTAAGCCTGGCGACATCGTAACGACTATGTCTGGCCAAACTGTTGAGATCCTAAACACTGACGCTGAAGGCCGTTTGGTTCTTTGCGACGCGCTTACTTACGCAGGCAAATTTGAGCCAGCATCAGTTGTAGATATCGCAACCCTTACTGGCGCGTGCATCATAGCACTGGGTCACCACGCGACAGGCGTACTGTCTAACAATGACGATCTTGCTCAAGAGCTAATGCAAGCAGGTAACCAAGCTGCGGATAAAGCTTGGCAACTACCGCTATGGGATGAGTTCCAAGAGCAGCTAGACTCTAACTTTGCCGATATCGCTAACATCGGTGGTCGCCCAGGCGGCACAATCACAGCAGCGTGTTTCCTATCTCGATTCACTAAAGAGTACCGTTGGGCTCACTTGGATATCGCTGGTGTTGCTTGGCATAGCGGTGGTAAAAACAAAGGCGCTACAGGCCGCTGTGTACCACTACTAACTCAGTACCTGCTAAACCAATCAGCAGACGAGGAATAAGCCTCAGGCTTAGCAACCGATGACCAGTAAAGCTGATTTCTATGTACTACCTTCTAGCGACCCGGATGCCCGTGGTCGCTTCCTTTGCCGTTTAGTCGAAAAGATCCGTGCGCTAGGGCACGAACTTTACATTCAAACCGCAAACGAAAGTGAAGCCAAACATATTGATCAGCTTCTCTGGGAATACCGCCCCGAAGCGTTTATCCCACACCAACTGGTAGGCGAAGACCTCCAGGCCGGCGTACAAATCGGCTGGGATCAACAACGCCCGCAACATAAAGACGTGTTCGTTAATCTGAACTTAGATATTCCAGAAGACGCACTCGGATTCGACCGAATCTTAGAAGTCGTCGTACAAACAGAAGACGTCCTTACCTCCACCCGCAAGAACTACAAGCTATATCAATCTAATGGCATCCAGATTGATATGCATGATATGCGCCCTAAGCCGAAGGCGTAGAGGACGGCTTCGCCTAGAGGTCGCTTCGCTTGTAGGACGCAGCAAAGCTGCTAGAGGACGCAACTTCGTTGCTAGAGAAAAAACCTCTATAGGAATTAAGGGATTAGTTTTTAATATTTCTAAGTAATACGATCCTCAATGACCATACCCTCGAATCATTTCGAATCTTCACAATACTTATAATTTTTTTAATCTTTTTCTCTAGCTGCGTAGCAGCGCCCTTCTTTTCCTCTAGTGGCGAAGCCACGTCCTCTAGCCATGAAATGGCGTCCTAAAAGGCGAAGCCGCTCTCTAGCGTAAGCGTCCTTCTTTTCCTATAGGCGAAGCCGTCCTCTAGCAGCTTTGCTGCGTCCTGCCCTTCAAGCCACAACCGTCCCTTTCCCTCCAGACTTTTTATGTCCGCGTGTTTCTTCAATCAGGAACTTAAGCCAGCGCATATACGGCGTACCACCTGTGCCTTGTTGATCATTACAGCGGCGTGCGATGTATTTAATCGCCCAGTGATAATGCACTTCGCGGAAGCAGGCCATCAGTTCTAACACAGCATCAAACTTATCGGAGTTTGCCAGGGTTTTAACATCAGGCATGGCACGTACTTGTTCCAACATAACTCGATGATCGACAGGCATGTACTGACGCATATCGTACAAATGTCGGGTTAAGCGATTATCTTGGTGAGGGATTTTCATAAACTCTGTGAGTAACGGCATGATGGAGCTTTGTGCGCCGGTTTCACCTCGATAGCTGATCGGATCTATATTCACACCTTCATACACCACCTCTTGGAACTGGCCGATGTAGGGGCGGAATTTAGAGAAATACAGCTCATCCGACATACGTTCAGGTATCCGTTGCAACACCTGAATAATCGAGGTCATCGCCATGGCAATCTTATCGAGTGCTGCATCAACGTCTCTGGGCTGAACCTCGCCTTGTAGACTTAAAACCGCATCCAAAATATCAGCTGCCAAAGCCTCTATTTCGATATGGACCAAGATAAACCAATGCTCATCGTAGAGATGAACAAAGTTCTGAATCGTATCGATATTGCCAAGCTGAACGGATTTACGAATATCAAAACGTCGCCAATTAAACAGCGCGTAACCGTCGTAACTCAAGATTGGCGGACGCTGCATCAGGTCAGCAATTTTGCATAAGGGGCGGGCTAAGTTAGCAGGTAAAGAGTGACAACTTGGTTGCCCTATTTGATTGATATAACCCGACGCGATAAAACCCAACCTGACATAATAAAGGCACGCTTGCGGCCAGAGATCATCAGGGATATTGATATAGGGCCAATCGGGAACAAACACTCGACGCAGATAGTTTCGAGCATCCTTTTCTAATAACAAACTCGGTAACGAATTACCTACCGTATCCAGTACCGCATAAGGCTCCCCCAGAACCAATTCAGTCGCCGGATCCTGACAAGGTAAAAAACCGCGTGTGGCATAACATTGTTTCATGTTCGTACCTCCGCACTAACTTTGATACTTATAAGTATAGAAGTATCAATACAGGACGCAGCAAAGCTGCTAGAGAACGCTTCGCGCTTAGGACGCTAGCGCTAGAGGACGGCTTCGCCTAGAGAAAAACATAACCCTCAATGCACTTTTAACATACAGCTCGTTTTTTGCGTTTTTTCTCTAACTGCGTAGCGGTGTCCTCTAGTGGCGTAGCCACATCCTCTAGCCATGAAATGGCGTCCTCTAGGCGTAAGTCGTCCTTCTTTTTCTCTAGCTGCGTAGCAGCGTCCTCTAGTGGCGAAGCCACGTCCTCTAGCCATGAAATGGCGTCCTCTAGGCGTAAGTCGTCCTTCTTTTTCTCTAGCTGCGTAGCAGCGTCCTCTAGTGGCGAAGCCACGTCCTCTAGCCATGAAATGGCGTCCTCTAGGCGCAGCCGTCCTTCTTTTCCTCTAGCTGAGTAGCAGCGTCCTCTAGTGGCGAAGCCACGTCCTCTAGCCATGAAATGGCGTCCTCTAGGCGCAGCCGTCCTTCTTTGCCTCTAGCTGCGTAGCAGCGTCCTCTAGTGGCGCAGCCACGTCCTCTAGCCATGAAATGGCGTCCTCTAGGCGCAGCTGTCCTTCTTTGCCTCTAGCTGCGTAGCAGCGTCCTCTAGTGGCGCAGCCACGTCCTCTAGCCATGAAATGGCGTCCTCTAGGCGCAGCTGTCCTTCTTTCTTACCTTAATAGCAAAGCCGCGCCCTATCGTCTTCCTCGCCCTAGCTACTACTCACCAATATCCTGTATAATGTTGGACTTTATGCGTGCTGCCCACGGCAACTCTCGGGCAGCCTAATTCGACAGATTTTCAGAAGACTCAGAGCGCAATGGATACGACTTACCAGCCGCACGAAATCGAGAAATCCTGGTACAAAACCTGGGAAGACAACAACTACTTCGCACCTCAAGGCGAAGGTGACTCTTACTGCATCATGATTCCGCCACCGAACGTCACCGGTAGCCTGCACATGGGTCACGCTTTCCAGCACACCATCATGGATGCTCTAACTCGTTACAAGCGTATGCAGGGTAAAAACACGCTGTGGCAGGTAGGTACAGACCACGCAGGTATCGCTACTCAGATGGTTGTTGAGCGTAAGCTTGCGGCTGAAGAGCAAAAGTCACGTCACGATCTAGGTCGTGATGCCTTTATCGAAAAGATCTGGGAATGGAAAGAAGAGTCCGGCGGTACCATTACTCGCCAGATGCGTCGCCTAGGTAACTCTGTAGATTGGGCGAACGAGCGCTTCACAATGGACTCTGGCTTCTACCACGCGGTTCAGGAAGTATTTATCCGTCTATACGACGAAGGCTTGGTTTACCGCGGCAAGCGTCTAGTAAACTGGGATCCTAAACTTCACACTGCGATCTCTGATCTAGAAGTTGAGAACAAAGAAGTCAAAGGCAAGATGTGGTACCTACGTTACCCACTGGCTGATGGCGTTAAAACTGCCGCTGGCGAAGACCACATTGTTGTAGGTACGACTCGTCCGGAAACAATGCTAGGTGATACCGGTGTTGCGGTTAACCCTGAAGATGAGCGCTACAAAGATCTGATCGGTAAAGAGATCGTTCTTCCGCTTGTTGGCCGTCGTATTCCAATTGTTGGCGACGAACACGCTGACATGGAAAAAGGCACAGGTTGCGTAAAAATCACCCCTGCGCACGACTTCAACGATAACGAAGTAGGTAAACGTTGCAATCTGCCAATGATCAACGTCCTAACCTACAACGCTGATATCCGCGAAGAAGGTGAAGGCTTTAACACTGACGGTACGCCAAACAACGATATCGACACTAACATCCCGGAGAAATACCGTGGCATGGAACGTTTCGCTGCGCGTCGTGAAATCGTTGCAGATTTCGAAGCAGCAGGCCTACTAGTTAAGATCGAAGAAAACGACATGACGGTTCCTTACGGCGACCGTGGTGGCGTAGTTATCGAGCCAATGCTAACTGACCAGTGGTTTGCTGATGCTAAAACGCTAGCAAAACCAGCAGTTGAAGCAGTAGAAAAAGGCGATATCAAATTTGTACCACAGCAGTACGAGAACATGTACAACGCTTGGATGCGCGACATTCAAGACTGGTGTATCTCTCGTCAGCTTTGGTGGGGCCACCGTATTCCAGCCTTCTACGATAACGAAGGCAACGTATACGTAGCGAACGACAAAGAAGCTGCGCGCGAAAAATACGGTCTAGATCCAGAAGTTGAACTACGTCAGGACGATGACGTTCTTGATACATGGTTCAGCTCGGCACTATGGACATTCGGAACACTAGGCTGGCCTGAAAACACTCAGCGCCTACAAACGTTCCACCCGACTGATGTGCTAGTAACTGGTTTCGACATCATCTTCTTCTGGGTAGCCCGCATGATCATGATGACCATGCACTTCATGAAAGATGAAGACGGTAACCCACAAGTACCATTCAAAACTGTTTACGTTACCGGCCTTATCCGTGACGAAAACGGCGACAAGATGTCCAAGTCTAAAGGTAACGTACTAGACCCATTGGATATGATCGACGGCATCGAGCTAGATACACTGCTAGAAAAGCGTTGCGGCAACATGATGCAGCCACAACTAGCTGAGAAGATCGGCAAACGTACTAAGAAAGAGTTCCCAGAAGGCATTCAGGCACACGGTACTGACGCACTTCGCTTCACCCTTGCGGCACTAGCTTCGACTGGCCGTGACATCAACTGGGATATGAAGCGTCTAGAAGGTTACCGTAACTTCTGTAACAAGATCTGGAACGCTGCACGTTACGTGCAAATGAACACTGAAGGCGAAGACTGTGGTCAGAACGGCGGTGATATCGAACTGTCACTGGCAGATCGCTGGATCGCTAGCCGCCTACAAGCGGTAGAAGCTGAAGTGGTTAAACACTTCGACGAGTACCGTTTCGACATGGCATCTAAGTCTTTATACGACTTCATCTGGAACGACTACTGCGCATGGTACCTAGAGCTTTCTAAGCCAGTACTGTGGGACGAAGATGCATCCGAAGCAGCTAAGCGCGGCACTCGCCGTACCCTAGTTCGCGTACTGGAATCTATCCTACGCCTTTCTCACCCAATCATGCCGTACATCACCGAAGAGATCTGGCAGCAGGTTAAAGGTCTAGCCGGTGTTGAAGGCGACACCATCATGACTCAGGCTTACCCTGTACCAAGCACTGACAAGATCGATAGCGATGCAGAAGCTGAGATCGAATGGCTACAAGGCGTTATCACTGGTGTACGTAACATCCGTGGTGAAATGGGCATCTCCCCTGCTAAAGAGCTAGACGTACTGTTCCAGAACGGTGGTGATCTAGACAAGCAACGTCTAGAAGCTAACCGTACTTTCCTATCTAAACTAGCGTCCCTAAGTAGCATCACATGGCTAAATGCCGGTGACGAAGCGCCAATGGCGGCAACTCAGCTAGTGGGCGATATGGAAGTATTGGTACCAATGGCCGGCCTAATCAACAAAGATGCTGAACTTGCTCGTCTACAGAAAGAACTAGACAAGCTACAGAAAGAGATCAGCCGTGTTGAAGGTAAGCTAGGTAACGAGAAGTTCGTATCCAATGCCCCAGAAGCGGTTATCGCGAAAGAGCGCGAGAAGCTGGCAGGCTCTCAAGCTGCATTCGATAAGCTGAAAGAGCAATACGGTAAGATCGAAGCGCTTTAAGAACAGATCGCTACGCTTCTAGCACGCTTCGCGCTTAGGACGCGGCTGCGCCGCTAGAGTTGTTAGAAAAAGCGTTAAAGACAAAAAAGCCCAAGCAGTTAATTCTGTTTGGGCTTTTTTATTTCGTCATTCCAGCGAAGGCTGGAATCCAAGGTTTTCAGTTGCTAGAAAAAGCTTAAACACAAAACCCAGACTTCTGTCTGGGCTTTTTTATACATTTCTTTTACTCTGCATCTAGCGTTTGATAATCAGTTAATAAAATAACTATAAAGTGAGGCACCACAATGAAAAAGATTTTCACAATCGCGGGTATCGCAGTACTGAGCCTGTCGGGTTCGGTAATGGCTGGTGATATCGCTGCCGGTAAAACTAAAGCGGTGATCTGTGCCGCTTGTCACGGAGAAAAAGGCATTAGCAAGCTTCCTATGTATCCGAATCTGGCAGGGCAAAAAGCTGCTTATCTTGCCAAGCAACTACGTGACTTTAAAAGCGGTGCACGTAAAGATCTGGTTATGGCACCTATGTCATCAACGCTTTCAGACGCTGACATCGACAACTTGTCTGCATACTACAGCAGCCTGAAGTAACGACGCCGAAACAGCCAAAGAGCGTCAAGACAACGCGATTACCTAAAGCCTGAGCATTGCTCGGGCTTTTTAAAAAATGGATATATCTTTGAAGTGAATAGATGAAAATAGTGGAGATCTAAAAGATTACTCTCCCTATCTCCCTTCAATCAAAATTCTTCGTCTAAGCGTGCCTTCAGGTGCTAACTCCGACACTGCATTTAAGAAACGCTGCCTTTCATCGGTAGAGAGGTAGTTATGCCCTCCGGCCAGCCAAACCTCCTCATTATCCACTACCTTACCGATAATGATCGCATGCTCAGCGTTAAACGAACCAAAGAGAGATAGCGCCTCATTACAGGGGCTATACCAAGCTACATTTTTTCTTTTTTTGACAACACGCTTAACCAAACGGGGATCATCAAAAGCTATCAAGTTGCCAAAACCTAGCTCTACCAGTTTTTGCTGATGAGAAGAGCCGCGCCAAACCATAATCCCTTCTAACCTCCTAGCCTCCTCAAAAGAATTAATTGGCTGAGTCACACTCAGAAAGCAGATTGGCACTTCCCACAGTTTCGCTAACCAACTAAAGCGCTCTTCTCGTTCAGTCGTTCGAGTGAGTGGGAATAGAAGGTATTCCTTAGACTTTTCAGTTTCTAAAACCGCTCTGGACCAAGGAACAATACGGTACTTTAATACCACTCCTGCGTTATCTGCAGCTTGTGCAAAGAAATCGGGATAGATCCCTTCGACTCCCACCTCTGTTTTTTCCAACAGGCCCGACATCAATTCAGTAGAGATAAGCGTCACTTCTGAATGGTTATCCGCCCATGCCGCGGTATTTACATTCAGTAGCAAAAACAGAGATAGACAGAAGGTTCTGATCTTCACGAGGGCTCCACTGGCAGATCTACAAAAAACTGTATGTAGTCTAGCAATGAAATGAGGGGCTCGCTTAAAAGCAGACCGCTACGCTTCTAGAACGCTTCGCGCTTAGGACGCGGCTACGCCGCTAGAGATAAAACCAGATCGCTTCGCTTGTAGAACGCTACGCGCTTAGGACGCGGCTTCGCCGCTAGAGAAAAATCAGATCGCTTCGCTTGCAGAACGCTTCGCGCTTAGGACGCAGCTGCGCCGCTAGAGTGGTTAGAAAAAGACTAAAAACGAGAAGATCAGAAGCCTAACTAGGCTTTTACCTCCGTCATTCCAGCGAAGGCTGGAATCCATAATGCAGTTAGCCCCTCCTTTCTATAATTTTACAGCTACAAGAAGAGATAAAAGTCACAAATATTGTGATGAGTTTTTTTGTAAGCTAAACTCAAAATATAACCCCGGAGTTATGAATTAGGATTTAGCATGGATAGCCGAGAATTAATAAAGCAGCTGGAAGCTGATGGTTGGTATCTTAGACCGCTGCGCTTCTAGAACGCTTCGCGCTAGGACGCGGCTACGCCGCTAGAGTAGTTAGAAAAACCTCAAAACCTTCAAAGTCAGAGATTCCTGATGCTGTATCCAATTTTTATCGAAAAAGAGCCAGAAAGTGATTATGGCGTAATCATTCCTGATCTCCCTGGCTGTTTTAGCGCAGGCTCAACTTACGAAGATGCGCTTTATATGGCGAAAGACGCTATAGAAGGCCATCTAGAAACCTTAGCCGAAGATGGCGAAGAAATTCCTGCTGGCAGCAGCTTAGAAGCCTATAAAGACCAAGCTGACTATCAAGATGGTATCTGGGCGTTAGCAGATGTGGATATCACACCCTATTTAGGCAAAGCTCAAAAGATTAACGTCACCCTCCCCGGCCGACTTATCAACAAGATTGATCAAGCCGTGGCAGAGAAGAGCTTGTATGGAAATCGATCTAACTTCTTAGCGAAGGCCGCGATGCGGGAGTTGGGTATAGAGTAGGTCGCTTTGCTCCCAGATCGCTTCGCTTCTAGCACGCTTCGCGCTTAGGACGCGGCTGCGCCGCTAGAGTGGTTAGAAAAAGCCTTAACACAATAAAAAACCAGACGATGAAGTTGTCTGGTTTTTTATTGTATGAATTAAAGGGCTTTGATCCCTTTAAATCCTCTAATCCATTTTCTTCAATGACGAGACTTTATTCCTTCTAACACCACTTTTAAATCTTCAATATCTTTTCTTAATTCGGTGGGGGAAGGAGGAGGATCATTACGCGCAGATGAAGGATCATGAGCATCAACCAAATCATGGCATTTATTTGTAAGACGGCTAATTTCATCTACATCAGGCTTTTCAAGTGACACCGCTTTATGAAGATTATTAACCCTTATATAACTATCAAACCTTTGAACAGTTCTACCCAAAGCAACTTCTTCTACACACTTCTCGATTGTCGCGCGTAGATCATTATATTGAGCAATAATTTTTCGAGTAAGGCTGTCTGAAGGATATTCAGGCCAACCATCTTTCTCTAACTCTTTTAATTCCAGTTCAATTGAATTAAGTCGATCCCCATAACTCTTATGAACCCATGGTAAGCCCTCAGAGACATTACCGAAATCTCCTTGAACTTGTTCTAAGTAACGGAAAGAGCAATCAACATTACTTTCTTCACACATTTTCCTTAGATCAGATAAAAATACAGCATCATGAGTAAAAACGATTACCTGCCTCATTTTAGCTTCATTCGAAAACCTTCTCGCAACTCTAGAGCGCCTGACATGATCTAAAGAAGATACTGGGTCATCAAAAATAACCCCACACTTGTGATCAGAAATTTTCAATTCCGCTAGAAAAGCTCCCAAAGCTATTGCTCTCTGCTCACCTTCACTTAATACACTGTCTAGCTTCAAGTTTGTTGATAAATCAAGTAACAGTTTATGCTTCACTTTACCTTTGACAGTTCGATCTTTCAGCTTTGTTCTTATATGACTAATCCCAAGAGCACCAAATTCCTGGTCAAGCGCCGCTTTCAATTCACCTGTAACAACACTTGCTGCAAGTTCTTTAGCTTTTCGGGAAAATTGTTGTGTTTTCAGGTTTTTTTCGCAATTCTCCAGCTGTCTCTTTTTTACAATCCTTAATCTCAATTGCTGTACCGCTTCAAGCGACTTTGATAACAACAATCTAGCATCTAACTCTTGTTTCTCTTTAGTTAACTCAGCCTTCTTATCAACATCGATAGCTTTTAAAAAAGTCCTGTAAGATCTCAATTGCGCAGCAATTATATTTCTCAATCTTTTTATAGGACTTTCTGACAAATTAATCGATTGTGCTGATAAATCATTGAGCATCCATTCTCTACGGGACTTCATAGAATCACGGAACACTAATAGTTCATTGATGATTTCCGAATCTAGCTGCCTTAGTTCATCCAGTATCGGTGTATTTGCACATATATCGATTTTTGCATTTTTTATCTTAGTTAAAGCAGTTGATAATGCACTTTTATCATTCTCTGACTTTTTAGCTATATCGTTTTGAATAAATTCTTCAAATCGAGTGAGTCTATCTGAAACATTATCTACATCTTGCTGACATAGTGGACAAACAGCCCCTGTACTCAAATGAGGAAAAGAGCTCTCAGGGTAAGCTTGTTCTTCAGAAAAGCGGCGAGCCGCCGCAAACATTTCTTTCCAGATATCGTCACCAGTGCCCTCAAGTAAATCCTCGCCTGAACGTAATTTCTCCGCAGCTTCTTTAGCAAGCCTAGCAGACTTATCTGCTTGTTCATGAACTGCTTTAAGTTTTTCAACAGCCTTATCACTAACCCAAAGGGAGCACGCCTCAATACTTTTCAAGTACTCCCTTAGACGATTGGCTGATAACAACAAATCCTGTGCCTTCTTCTCAGGATCCGTTACTGACAAAGCCTTTTTTAGCTCTTCTAGGCGACGAAAGTCCTTTTCAGATAAATCAGCTAATTTTTCTAAAACTTCAGGTTTCGTCTTCACCCCTAATGCACCAATTTCATGACCTACAGCAGTAGGCCCAGTAAGGTGCTCAAATGGCGTAAGGTTGGTATCGATAGAAATCAGTTCTGCTTTATACAACTCTGATATAGCCGGAATAACAACGTTGGTGAGCTTTTCCAATAGGTCCAAACCAAATGGCAACAACTCAACTTCTTGTTCTTCGGTCAAATGCGCACGAGCAGTGCTTGTATCAAAAACAGTTAATTTGGATAAATCATCCGGAGGGATTGCATTCGCCACCCAAGAAGAACTTCCAAACTGACCATTCGCAATAAAGTCAAACTTCGCAGAAGGAACTTTTGGATCACTCTCTATTGTCTTCGCATCTGGCAATACGTCTTCTTTCAGGCCTCTAGCACGACACACTTTTTTTAATACACGAACATATCCAGACTTCCCTGTACCATTCCCACCATATATCACCGTCATTCCTGACGGTGCCAATTCTAACTTTTGACCTGTAGCGATTCGATTGACGTTTTCAAAATCTCGGACTGTCTTCAGAATTACTTTATCGCCTTCATGATGCGATACCGGAATATGCGCTTTTGACAAAGGAATTGGAGTTACACTGCTTTTAACTTCAATGCCATTTTCAACCTTAAGCATCGAATACAATTCGCTATAATCATCACTATTTAAATTACTGGTACTTGAGAATAACCTCCTTAAAGCATCTCTTTGCCATAGAGATAGTTTGGTTTCGGACCAAGTCAGGATTTCTTGTATCAGCTCTGAAATTTCTATTTTTTGCTTTTCCGATGCCTTTTGTTTTGAGCGTTCTAACAAAACCCATGGAGAGGTGGAATTAGCCCAAGCCTTAGCCTTTTTATCTGAAGATAAATCTATAACATCACCAGTGACTGTATTTTTAACCTTCAATGCATTTCTCCCTCTGTAAAAATATAAAAGACTAATAGAGTCAAAGCCTTTTAATCTCTCAACTTAAATCACCTACTGACACCTCAGCCCCTTAAGCATTAATCTCATCTAATTTTTTAGCAGTTTCGGGCTTTACCTTTTTCTCTCGCTGAGACTCAACTTCCCGATCACTCGCTGAAGAAACTTGCGTTTGTGCAAAACGTTTTGAAAGTAATGCCTTAACCTCTTCAAGCTTGTAGCTTCGCTTTGCTGGTACACGAATAAGAGGGAGGTTAGCGTCTGAACAGACACTTTCTAAAAGCTGGTCACGCTGTTGGCGTTTTGTCTGGCTGTGACTTTTGTCATCCAGTTCGATAGCGCAAACAGGTTTAAGCGTATCGACAGTACAAATAACATAATCGAAATGTTTAGCTTTGATAGGGTTAAATGCCTTCTGCCATTCACTACGGTTTTTAGTTGGGTTTGGCTCAACAATATCCGCTACGCGGACTTTGCCAAAGATGCGGTGCTGTTTAGGATCGATACACTGATCCAAAATACCTAAGAATGAACGTTCGGCTTCTGTGAATAAGGTTTTCTTTTGGCGATAACCTAATGCGTTTTCTGAGGAGTCACTACTTTGCGCAGCTAACTTCTTTAAAAAGATCAGTGCGACAAACATCAACACTGCAAAGATCAAAATCCATTCCATCGTCTTTCCTTTTGACGAAGAGTGTCCACGGCCTACTTGGCCTTATTTCAAACAAGAATGCCTATACATTAGTGTTTATACAACTACACAAATTGATAAGGATCAGTTGAAGGAGGGAAAGGAATGATAAATGCAGGTAAGGTAGCCAGTGACAGCTTAAACCAGTATAAACCTAGGAAGAACGAGGCAGGGAAAATCAGTAAAAAGCAACAAATTCTGTATGTCGGTGCTCTTTACCGATTAAATACATAAATTCGAGACTCACTTCTATCTAAAACTGAGCTCGCTCCAACCGCCCTCTAAAGCTGTAAGCTATGGCTCTTTTGCAGGTTAAAGATATCTTAGCGCCTGGGCTAGTGACTAACTTCTTCCCTGTTTTACGAATAAGCTTTAGTGTCCACTTAATGCTCGGCCTTGCACCAACAGGAGCAACAGGTCTAGGCACTAATTCTATTAGCTCGGTACAGCTATGTGCTTTTTCCAGCATTTGCCCAATGAGATCAAGAATTTTGGCATTAATCACCATCCGATCGGCTATTGAGCGGCCATAGAATGCTTCTAAAATAGCCTTGGCATATCGCTTATCTTCCGCGCTTATTATCATTTATCTCTCCATAGAATATTTTGCGGGAATCCTTTCCCTCAGTTTCTAAAATGTAATACGTAGATGATTGCTCATTTTTATCCGTAAAGAAGATACGCTCTCGCCCATCTTGCTCTTTTTGGTATATCGCAAAATAGCTTTCGTGTTCTAAGTAGTCAGTTGAAAGTACACTTTCCGACAATGCTAACTTGGCCTGTCCGATATCCTGATTTTCTGGCTTGCTAGTGCCATAAAGTTGATCAAGATACTCTTGGGTCGTTATGTCCCACAATTCGATTTCTTCCTCAGCACTAAGCACTTGAATGCTGACATAGCCTTCATCGCTGTTTAATAGCAGAAAGTCGCCAATGGCTAGCTGATCGTTATTTTTAACATCTAGCTTGAGAGTAGCTTCTGCCAGAGGAAGCTGAACAACTACGTGTTGCGGAGGTGCAGTAGACGCGCATCCCGCGAGCAGGATAGCAGTGGTTATGCTGAGAAAAATCCTTTTCCAATATAAGAACATCTAATCAAATCCTTTGATCTGTTTCTGATAAAGAGAGCCACATGCTAGGCGATTGATGGGAAAGAATCTATTAGTTAAATTATTAAATGTTAGAAACTCCCTTCGCTTTTCCTCTAGCCACGCAGTGGCGTCCTCTAGGCGCAGCCGTCCTCTAGCCGCGAAGCGGCGTCCTAGCGACTAGAAGGCGAAGCCTGTTCTTACAACTAACCACTGTATCTAGAATAACAATCTTTGCTAAACTTCGTTATATCTGATCAAAAAGCAGGCAATCAATAATGAATGTATCACTCACTCCAAAACTGGAAGCGTTTGTAAAATCAAAGGTGGAAAGTGGCAGTTATAACTCCTCTAGCGAGGTTGTACGGGAAGCTTTGCGGTTACTCGAACAAAGAGATGCCGAAGAGCAGTTAAAATTAGAAACCCTTAGAGCAGAAATTCAGAAAGGTTTGGATTCCGTCGCTGCAGGCAAGGTAAGAGACGGCAGAGAGATCTTTGAGGAAATTAAGAAACGGAAGTTCTAAGCATGAAAACATACAGCTTTACGGATGAAGCGGTGGCAGATTTGGAAGGAATCATCGAACATAGCCTCACCGCTTGGGGCCAAAACCAAACTCGACTCTACATCTCTGAATTAGAGCAACTCTGCGAAAACTTAGCTGGCACACCATTTATTGGTCAGCCCTGTAATGAACTTTCCTTAGGTCTTCGTTTGTTCCATTTCAGAAGCCATACACTGTATTACACACGAGCCGATAACGGGATATGCATTGCCCGAATCCTGCATAAAAAGATGAATACAGATCTGTATTTTTGAAAGTTCTGATCTTGAATTAAAAAAACTGAAACCTGAGGGCATCAGGTTTCAGCTCAAAACATCCCTGTAATAACTTGAACTAGCTTTCCTCTAGCCACGCAGTGGCGTCCTCTAGGCGCAGCCGTCCTCTAGCCGCGAAGCGGCGTCCTAGCCACTAGCAGGCGAAGCCGTTCTAACCACTAGCGGCGAAGCGTTCTCTAGCGCCAGCGTCATACCCTAATCCGCAAATACATACTCGCCATTGTGGCCTTTTTTGACACCAAAGAATCTAAAATCAGGATAGAGCCTTGAGCGTATAAACCAAGCAAATAGCAGCAAGCCTATAGATAGAGCTATTCCGATCATTTGTGGAACTGGAACCGCCCCCACATGGATAAAGGCAAACAATTCACGGCCAATAGTTATGCCACACAGGACCAGATACAAGTTATAAGCAAATATACTGCGGCGTAAAAAGCCCAGTACAAAAAAGATACTTACCGCTAGGCTAATGACTAAAGTAACTTGTTTGTGCTCTGGTGCTGCAACGACATAACTTCCCCAAATAGCCAACGCACTGGTTAGCGTAAAGCACGTGACAAATAGTTTATTTTTACCTTCATGTAACTCGTTTAGTATTTCGTCCGGAGTGGTGGCAATTAATGTTGCCAATGTACTGTCGGTGACTCCGCAGTTGCGTAACCGCTCAAACACTTCTCGCTTAGGAACTCCGCGATTGAGCAACTCTGCCACGCTGCTTTTAATGCGCTTTTTCGACATATGGTTAGAAGGTTGTGCATAAGACGTTTCGACACGTGATTCTTGAGTGAAAGAAGCTTGAGTGACAGGATTTTCTTTCTGCTCTTCTTGCGCTACTTCCTGTTGAGAGAAATGTGAAGTTGGGACAATCTGGCGAGGCCCGACAAAACAATATCTCTCGGTCTGCTCGATCAACATGGCTTGATCTTCAGGGCTATAGCGATACAAGGGAATATGATGTTGAGCACCGTCCAACATATGCAGGATTAACTTTTTACCGCTGCTTTCAATCCACTCAACCTTAGTTAGACTCGCTTTTGTCTCTAAGCCAAGGCGTTTAATAAACAGCGCGTTATCACGAATATTCAGCTTATAACTACGTTGAATAAGCAGAACTATACAGAGGAAGAAAGGGACATAGTACTGACCGCCGAAAGGGCTATTTCCAAATAAAAAGTTAAGTCCGGCCCAAATAATAAGGCCTATAGCTATAACCTTTAAATAGAATTTACCGGCAAATTTAAACGTGTAGCTTTCCTGCATCTCTCATCCTTGTGCTTCAGTTAAAGAGACTCGCTCTTTAAAATCCCTGTTAAATCATTTGGCAGTTTTATTACTAGTGCCCGCAGTAAATTGCGTAAAGCAGTCTGCCTAGCGTGCCAGATTAGCACAACTACATAAACTGGTACTAAAGCGGTAAAAGCGGAAGCACCACTTCTTTTTTTCTAGCAGCGCAGCTGCGTCCTCTAGCCACGAAGTGGCGTCCTAAAAGCAAAGCGTTCTCTAGCGCGAGCGCCCTAACCACTCACCGGAAAAACCGTTCTGCCAGCATAACCATTAAATGAACAACTATAATTCCGACTAGACTTTACCCTTTGTTCAATGAGTAATGCTTTATGCGTTTCGTCATCTACATTTTATTCATTCTCTCTAGTGGCCTGAACGCCGCTCCTTATCAACTACACGCCATCACGGAAGAAACACCACCACACACCTACTATGATACCAACACCCAGAAAGCAGCTGGTTTTGTCGTGGAAGTAGTAGAGGAGCTATTAAAACGTACCGATACTCAAATAGTGGATAACCGTATCAAGGTTTACCCATGGGCTCGGGGTTACCATATGCTGGAAACCCAACCGAATGTCATGCTGTTTGAAACCACCCGTTCCCCCAAACGTGAGCATCTCTTTAAATGGGTTGGTCCCGTCGCACCACGAGTGAAATGGCTATGGAAACTAAAAACACGTGATGATATTCAAGCCAATTCACTCCCCGAAGCCACTCAATATATTGTCGGCGGTGTTCGTGGTTTTTCATCAGCTGAACAGCTTGAAGAGCTAGGTTTTAAAATTGAATACAGTAATCAAGAAGAGACGATGTATAGAAAGTTTTTCAGTGGTCGAGTGGACTTGGTGAATGCGACAGAGCTCGTCGCGGCTCACCACGTTAAACAATACGGATATGAATTTTCAGCTATAGAAAAGCTGATTCCATTTGAAGACCGCTATGATTATTACCTGGCATTCAATAAACAAGTTCCAGACGAAATAATACACAAGTTACAACAAGCCTTAGGAAGGATGTTTATGGATGGGACATATACCCGCATTAGGCAACCTTATCTAGAGTAGCCTCCTAAGCTACTTGCCAATCCTCTTTTAAAAAACATTGATCGGTATTTTTAGATAACTACGGCCATTTATATCAGGAGCAGGTAAATGCCCTGCCATTAGATTAAGTTGAACGACGGCAAGCATGGCCTCTGGAAGCGGTAAGCCTTTATCTCTTTGTTCGCGCATCTTAATAAATTTAGCTTCACTGATTTGACCTGGCAGGTGGATATTCAGCCGCTGTTGCTCTTCGATTGTACTTTGCCAGCAAGGCTGCGGTCTTTGCTCTGATGGGTAATCGTGACACACATATACCGTTGTAGAGCCGGGTAAGCTATATAAGCGCTGAATACTCTGGTAAAGCGCTTTGGCATCACCTCCCGGGAAATCGCATCGCGCACTACCAACGTCAGGCATAAACAAGGTATCACCAAGAAAAAGCGAGTTTTCTATCAGGTAGCTAACACAGGCGGGGGTGTGACCAGGGCTGTGTAATACCCGAATCGTTTTATTGCCTAGAGGTAGTTCTGCTCCATTCTCCAACAGGTGCTGAAACTGGCTACCATCATTAGGAACCCGCCCTTCAAGATTAAATAGGGGAATCAACTTTTCCAGTACTTCAACCACACCGCTGCCAATAGCCGTTTCACCTCCAACGCATTGCTTTATGTAGCCTGCGGCACTCAAATGATCAGCATGAATATGCGTTTCCAGTAACCAGCGAGTAGTGTAGCCATGCTTTTCGATCCAGCCGACTAATGCCTTGGCCGGTGTTGTATCAATGCGTGCCGAAACAGGATTAAAGCCCAACACAGGGTCAATCACCGCACATTCCCTACTCTCGGGATCAGCGATAATATAACTGACACTCCCGATGTCAGATTGATAAAAAGCATTTACTTCTATGGCAGGCATATCCCTATCCGTTCAATTTAGCTTTATTACCTAAGCCTAGACACTAAACCGATATTTTTTAGCCATTTTTCTAGAAAATAATCAGTCATCAGCTAACTACCGAGGTTGTACGGAAAGATCTGCGTCTACTGAAACAACGAAATGCCGAACAGCAGTTAAAACTAGAACCCCTTAAGGCAGAGATTCAAAAAGGGTGGGATTCCGTCACAGCTGGCAGGTAAGAGACGGCAAAGAAGTAATTAAGAATATCAAAAACAGCTGAAACCCGAGGAACGCAGGTTTCAGCTAAAACATCCCTTTAATAACTTGAACTGGCTTTTCCTCTAGCCAAATAGTTAGCACTTATAATTCAATCTCAAAACTTTTTAGATAACTGGCGTAACTCTTTTTGATGTCAACCACCATAGTGCCACTTAATCGATCGTGCAGTATGCGTGCCCCAATAAATAGATTAATCCAGAACGTAATTTTGATCGCGACCGTCGAGAGGATGTAACAGGTGATCCGCCAAATATTCAACCACCAAGGAACGGTTGACCTATCTTGCCGCATTACTCGATATCCCAGAACAAGCTTACCGGGGGATGCTTGTAATGGACTGCTTTCCATAATTAAAAACATTAAGAGCGGTATAAAGATCGAGTAGATAATTCCCTTCCCATCCAAAAACCATGTTGTAGGTAGAAAAATATTTATCCAAACAGCCGCGAATATAAACACGATCCAATCAATGAAATTGGCTAAGATGCGCCCTAAACGTCCAGCGAGAATATAGTTTTCTAAATGACTGAATTTATCAACTGCAGTTTTAGGTTGCTCCACCCCGCCTTTAACACCTTCCAGCGGATCAGTTTTACTTGCATGCAGGTGCAGAGCATTGAGATACGGGCGGCAGCTTTCGTCTCCGTGCTCTCTTAGCAATTCATGTTCATTGCCTCGCCAGTCAAAGAAGCGGTCAAGGTAGCTAAAAACTCGGACATCGCGTAATTGGCTAGCTGGGGCTTCAGCGTAAGCTTGATTATGAGCTAATATCAGCCGAAACACCTCCTGACCGAAATCCCAATTAAATTGGTCATCCAACAGAAACTGAGAACGTTCTACAAATTTCCATTGTTCAACATTGCTAAAATCATCGGGTTTGAGGAGTAGTTGCTCGACCTGCTCCAACAAGCAGGACAGCTCATCATCCATCGCCGTTTCTAACTGCTCTTTTTCAAGCTGTTTTTTGTGCCGCTCAGCCGCGTAATCTGGCTCTTCTGGAAGAACAGGCGCTTCAACAATTTCTACTTGTACAGTTTCGCTATCAGTAGCTACCTGTTCCTCAGCCCGTAACTCTGGCACTTCTACAACGACGGTTTCAACCGTATTTGGTTGCTCTAAAACGGACTCTAACTGCGTAGAGGTTTCCAACACCTCCTGCTCATTACGGCTATTCAGTAGAAACTCAATAGAACTTTCTTGATCGCTATTTTCTGCTTGCTCGGCAGATTCAGAACGCTGTACTTCCGGTGCTATTTGTTCCGTTTCAATTATGGATGCTTTTGCTCGGTCGCGGGCGATCCGTTGGGCTTGTTTATAAGCCTTGTTCAGCGCCTGAAATTGCTCGGGGTGCTCATCTGGCCGAGCTAATTTTACCGCCTTTGCGTAGGCTTTTTTGATCGCCCTGATATCATCGGTAGGCCCCTCTAATCCGAGTACCTGCCAGATATCGCTCATATCCAATCCTCGGTATCCATACTGTCTAGCAATTTAGTCATCCGTTTTTGGGCTTTCAGAATTTCAGCTGGATTCTGCTCCTCTAAGATACGTTCGAACCAAGCAATAATTTCAGCTAGTTGATCACGATCCTTGCCCAACATGGTTTCGTAGAGACGCTCTGCCCTTGCGAGTAATGCTCTATTTTCTTCGTCCTCGCGGGGATGAAACTTCAATTGAGCTAAGCGCTCTCGTGATTTTTCTAATTCGTCCTGACTTAAACTGCCCGGTGCATTTTGAATCACTTTATTGATCGATTTGCCTGTAGAAACAACAGTCACATCAACTTCCAACAAGCCATTCATATCATAGCTATAACGAATGTCCGCGGCTTCCTCGCCTTTCGGTGCCTTTGGTACATTGACCTCGACTTCACCCAAAAAGACATTCTTCTTCACATATCGACTTTCGCCTTGATAAACACGAATAGCTAGCTGCTTTTGGTTTTCATGCGCTGTGTAGACTCTCTTCACAATACTTGAAGGCACGACGGTATTTCGTTCGATAATGGGCAAGAAATAGTCGCCCTGATCTGGAGAGTCATCATTAAGAATTGCCGTACCTAAGGTGTAGGGACAAACGTCGGTCAATACAACATCATCAAGCGCTGCGTCACGGCTTTTTAAACCCGCCTGAACTGCTGCCCCCATAGCCACAACAATGTCTGGATCAAGATTGCAGGCAGGTAAACGCCCAAACATCCGAGCGATGGTGCTGCGAAACACCTGCATTCTGGTCGAACCACCCACCAAAAGCACTTCGCTGATATCCTCCATCGGAATATCTGAATCTTTGAGGGCTTGAATAATAGGCTTTTTAAGACGTATCAATAGCGGTGTAGTAACGGCAATAAACCAATCCATATCTACGGTCCATTGAATCGCTTCACCCGCCAACGTGAGTTCTAGCAGTTGTTTTTTATCCTGGCTGATACGCTTTTTAGCCGTCTCAAGCTGCATATATGTACGTTGCAGCTCAGTTGTACTCAAATCAGCTTTGGTAATACCCTGTTCTTGTAAAATAGCGTCGAGCATGACCTCGACAAAGTCCTCGCCACCTAGGAAGTTGTCTCCAGCACTTGCATGTACTTCCATGATCCCATCAAAGAATTCGAGAATAGAAACATCAAATGTTCCCCCTCCCAAATCGAGAATAAGAAAGATTCCCTCTTCAATTTCATGTAGACCATAAGCCATAGCAGCCGCTGTCGGCTCGTTAATTAAGCGCTCGACTTTAAGCCCAGCTAATTCTCCAGCCAGCTTGGTTGCGTGACGCTGATTATCATTAAAATAGGCAGGTACACTGATTACCGCTTCGGTTACCTCTTCTCCTAAATAACTCTCAGCATCTTCCTTTAGAGATTTAAGTACCAGTGAAGACAGCTCAACCGCCGAAAACTCCTTACGATTGAGTCTGATCTTATGATCACTCCCCATGAGGCGCTTGAACACTGCAACATTGGCTTTGCTATCTCGGATCAAACGCTCTTTAGCAGTTCGCCCCACTACCACTTCACCACTACCGTCTACACCAACGACTGAAGGTGTTAAAAAGTCGCCTAAGCGGTTAGGGATCATCTTAATTTCCCCTTCATTCCAAACCGCACAAGCACTGTTTGTGGTGCCAAGATCTATCCCGATAATAGCCATATTAATTCCTTTTTTTCGACTCACTGAAATCAGAAAAGGCTATAGGGATATCAAGAACCTCTAACCGAGCGGCCGAGGTAAAATCTGAGATCAATACTCATGACAGTTCATTCCCTGTTTCGCCAATCCTACGACGAACAACTCCACGGCCAGCTTGGCCTTTATGAAGTTAAAGTTTGCCTGCATGAATAGCATTTAACAACTGTATAAGTTGATTAAAATTGTGGCTAGTTGTAAGCCCAAATTAATCAAGATTGGTAAACCCGTGAGAGTAAGGGAAGAGACATAGAAAAAAGCTGAAACCTGAGGGCGTCAGGTTTCAGCTAAAAACATCCCTGTGATAACTTGAACTGGCTTTTTCTCTAGCCACGCAGTGGCGTCCTCTAGGCGCAGCCGTTCTCTAGCCGCGAAGCGGCGTCCTAAAAGCGAAGCGTTCTATTCCTACACCTTCCTCTCAGTACACTGATCTACTAAGTAGACGATGGACTGGTAGTCGATACCGGAATGGTGGCTTAGGCCGATTTCGCAGGTACGGCTGGTTGAGTAGCCGCTGCTGCAGCCTTCAACTTGATCCGCTAGTGTGTGTAGTGCTGATTCATTCAGTTCTGGTGTGGTGAAGCCTTTGTCACCGGCAAAACCACAGCAGGTAATCTGATCTGGAACCACGACATTAGTGCTGCAGGCATTCATCACTTCGACGATTTTTTGATCGAGGCCTAAGCGACGTGCCGAACAGGTGATGTGCAGTGCAACTTTGTCATCCACAGGCTGGAAGTCCAGCTTGTCCATCATAAAGGTGTGAATAAAGTCGACCGGCTCATACAACTTGATACGAGAATCTAGATTCTCTTTTAGCTGCATCGTACATGGACTAGTGTCACAGTAGACAGGAATCTCTCCGCCATTACTCGCTTCGAGCAGCATATCGACTGTTTCAGCAGCTTTAGCTTCGGCCTGGTTAAACATGCCTTTACTCTTAAACGGCATACCGCAGCATTGTTCTTTAAGGTTTTGTGGATAGATAACCTCAAAGCCTGCTTTGCGTAGCAGCGCTTCTGTTTTGTCCACAAGCGAGATTTGTTCTTCTGCGCCGCGTGCTGGGCCCATGGTACGGCTAGCACAGCTTGGTAGGTAAACCACTTTCAGTTTGTTACCTGAGGTATTAGTTGGCTGAGCTGGTTGGCGCTTTTCAGTCTCCAGTTTAGGTGCCGGGGTCGGCATCTCTGGACTCCAGTAACCAATCTTATTACCAGAGAGTTTACGCGCGGTACGCGTTACTGCACCCATGGCTTTACTACCCAGCAAGCCGTGACTCATATCAGCTATACCAAAGGCGGTTTTCGCCGCTTTGGTAACCGTCCCAAAGTTATTAGCGATCCATTCGGACATACCTTCTCGGCTGGCATGACGTTCGTGGCGAAGCTGTCGAACCAAATCACCGGTATTGATGCCTACAGGGCAAACCGTTGAGCACAAGCCACAGCCCGCACAGGTATCTACTGCCATATAGTCATATTCATCAGCGAAAGCTTGCTGGTTTTCACCTTCTAACAACGCCAGTTCGCGCTTGCCGATAATACGCTGGCGCGGGCTGAGGGTTAGATTTTTCGATGGGCACATACGCTCACAGAAACCACATTCGATACACTGATCGACAATATCGCTAACAGCCTTCATCGGCTTCAGGTTACTAATATGCAGCTTTGGATTCTGGGTAATCATGACATCCGGGTTTAAGATGCCTTGTGGATCGAAGATACGCTTGATCTCCAACATGGCGCTGTAGGCTTCATCCCCCCACTCTTTCTGGACGAAAGGAGCCATGTTACGACCTGTGCCGTGTTCCGCTTTTAGAGAGCCATCGTATTTGTTAACAACGACATCGCAGACTTCATCGATAAAGCGTTCGTAACGATCGACCTCTTCTTTACTGCTAAAGCCTTGCGAGAAGATAAAGTGCAGGTTGCCATCTAAAGCGTGGCCATAAATAACACCATCATCGTAACCAAACTTCTGCATCAACTGCTGAAGATCCACCAACGCATCTGCTAGCGTTTCGATTGGGAAAGCGACGTCTTCGATCAGGGCAGTCGTACCTTTCGGACGCGTCGCACCCACCGCCGGGAAGATCCCTTTACGCACATTCCAGTACGCCTGATATTCCGATGGCTTATCGGTAAAGCTGGCAGGCACAACCAATTCTAGATCATCAATCTCAGCAAGAATCGTCGCGATATGGCTTTCTAGAACCTCTTGTTCATCGGCTTCGGCTTGAACCAAGATCGCTGTCGCACCTTCGGGAACACCTTGGATATAACTTGGTACACCATCCATGTGTTGTACAGCTTTAAGTGCAAAATAGTCGATCATCTCTGCCGCAGATACCGGTGTTTTATTTAGCTTAAATCGCGTAACCGCAATACTTGCTGTACGGATATCAGGGAAGACCAAAAACGCAGAGGCTTTTAGCGGGTATTTACGAATCGTGTTGTGTGTAATCTCGGAAATAAAGCCTAGCGTGCCTTCTGATCCAATCATCAAGCGCGCAATCATATCGATCGGATCATCCCACTCGATTAAAGAACGTAAACCATAACCGGTGGTGTTTTTAACTTCGTATTTACGCAAGATACGTTTGCTTAACGCGGTGTTACTGCGCAGCTTTTTCGATAGCGCTTCTACGTCGGCAATCATGCCTGCATGACTCACGCGGAACGCTTCACGACTCTCTTCTGAGCCTGTATCCAGTACAGTGCCGTCTAACAGAACAAAGCGAGCTGAATCCATAACACCGTATGTGTCCATAGAGTTCATGCCCGCCGCATTGTTAATAGCGATACCACCCACAGTAGCCGCATCGATCGACGCTGGCATTGGCGCAAGTTGGCGTTCTAGAGGTGCTAAATAACGGTTGGCATCGCCTCCCAGCACACCACACTGCATGCGGATCTTTTTACCTGACTCAAGAATCTCATAATCTTTCCAATCCGGTGTTAAGGAAAGCATGATCGAATTGGTAATGGACTGACCTGACAGGCTGGTGCCAGAAGCACGGAACGTAATCGGCAAATTCAGTTTTGTCGCTAAAGCCATCAGACGGATCACTTCGGACTCTTCCGCCACTTGCACAATCACCTTCGGTAGCAAGCGGTAGAAGCTTGCATCCGTACCGTAAGCAAGGGTACGAAGGTAATCAGTAATAATCCGCTTTTCCGGAATAAACTTAGCGGCTTCAGCAATAAATTCTTGGTATTTATCCTGTTCCTGCATGATGCGATCCTGTCAGTTGAGCTTATGGGAACCTACTGATAAGTCTCATACTTTCTCAGTGAGCTATAAAACGACCAGATACGCGAAAGTCAGTGCAGCGAAATGTCTGGACCTTTTCAAGCTGACTGACAAAGTAGATGGTCGTTTTAGAGCCCACCCTACGGGGCTTACAGAGCAACCGAATCACTTTGTTAATGATTTTCGACAGGTAACCAGCATGCCTGTAATCATTGCCTCGTGCTTCAATTGCTCTTTAAGCCTGTACCCAAGGGGCATAGCAAAGTCGTATAGGACTTATTCGTAGGTTCCCTAGTTATTATGGTTTTGAGATAGGTTAGCTCAAACGCTATAATTAAATTAGCGTGCACAATCGAATTTAATTGATTCCAAATATTGAATAATAAGACCGATATGAATAATCTGGATGATATGCTGCTGTTCGCCCAAGTGGTGAAACTCAAGTCTTTCCGCGCGGTCGCGGAACAAAGAGGCGTAGCGAGCTCTGTAGTGAGCAAACATATTTCGCGGCTGGAAAAGCATTTAGGCGTGCAGTTGCTAATCCGCACCACACGAAAGTTGAACCTTACAGAAGCCGGTGAAGAGTTTTATCACCACTGTCAGCAACTAGAGAGTGGTGTGGCGCTAGCCGAGCAAGCAGTGTCTCAACATGCTGAGCAACCTCAGGGCCTTTTACGTATTGCTGCACCGATGATTTCGGGTCAGTTCTTCCTTCCTGCCGTCGTCGATGAATATCTAAAACGTTATCCAGAGATGAAGGTTGAGATGGTGATTAAGGATAGCTTTCAAGATCTGATATCAAACGGTTTTGACCTCGCAATTCGTACCGGTACTTTATCCGATTCAACCTTGCGTGCCCGTCTTTTAGTGCAATCCCGTTGGTACGCTTATGCTTCACCAGAGTATTTAAAAGAACAAGGCACTCCGACAAAAGTTACCGATCTAGAAGCGCACAACTGCCTGCAGTTTAAATATCAAGAAACCGGCCCCCATGACTGGCCAATCACGGTGAAAGGCCAGCCCGATCGTATTAAAGTAAATGGCCGTTTTCAGGCAAGCTCTCTTGTTACCTTAAGAGAATCCGCGATTGCCGGTACTGGGATTGCATTTATGCCTGTCTTCCTCGTCCGTGACGAGGTTGCCCGCGGCGAACTTGTCCCAGTATTACAGGAATGGGTTTACCGCGATGTCGGCATTTATGCGATCTACCCCAATATTCGCTACGTGCCCCGTAAGATCAGTGCCTTTATTGAGCTTCTAGCGGAAGCTTATGAGAAGCATTGCTGCGCGTTTCATTCGCAACGTTTTCATGAGTAATCGTCTCTTTCAACCTGATATTGGCAACTAAAATACCGACGACCACCACCGCAAAACCGCCCCAGTCGGCCATGGTGGGTACTTGTTCAAATAGAGGCCATGCGATTAGTGCTGCAGCGACCGGTATACCATAAAACACGCTGGCAACCTGGGATGCACTGTTTCGATTAATCAAGATATAGAGCAAGCTCACTGCCCCTAAGGATACGCCAACCGCCATCCAGAAGATGGCCAAAACTAGATCAAGATGCCACTGCATCTGCATCGTTTCAAATTGAAACGCTAACAACAGCATCACGGGAACCGTACCTAATACCTGCAATGCTCCACCGCTGATCAAGTGCATATCGGCACAGTGCTTTTTCTGAATTAACTGCCCTAGCGACAACCCCAATAACCCAAGTAGAGCCCAGATTAGGGTCGTCCAGCTAATCCCTTCAACAGCTAGCCCATCAGCGACAACAACTGCTACACCACTGATACCTATCAGCAAACCAAGCCAGCGCCAGCCAGTGACCTGCTCTTTCAGATATGGTCCAGCCAGCACTGTGACTAACAATGGCTGCAACGCAATAATCAAGGCACATACGGCTGGCTTCATACCCAAATAAAGCGCATAAAAAACGCCTACCGAAAATAGCCCCTGCATTAAGATTCCCGTTACTAAAATCCACCCAGGATTTTTTGGCCAAGGTGCACTGAGTAATACCGCACCCAATGCAAGCAAGCCACCCGCAATAGCAAAACGCACAGCTAAAAAGGTAAACGGTTCGCTGTAACCTAGGCCAAGTTTTGCCCCAACGAATCCGGAGCCATACACCGCTATAAATAGCAGCATCAGTATGATGTTCTGATTTAGATAAACTTTCATATTGCCTCCTTAACTATGCCTCTAGCAAATCCTGTACATACCAGTAGGTACAATTTATATTTCAAAAAAAGCCCGTGATTAAACAGGCTGTTTCTCAACGATTTTTAGTTCGTTTTCAGTGCTGCCAACATATCTAAGAAACTCTCGCAGACATCACCCACCGTATCATCTTGCTGCACCGCTCGCCCTACAACAAAACCGCCCTGTAAGACACTCAAGGTTAACTTTGCTAAAGCTTCTGGTTTATGGATCTTTACCAATGCACCAGATGCTTGCGCCTCGGTATAAATAGCTGTGAAGCGTTTATGCATTGTGGAGAAATAACGCTCCAAAGGTGCTAACAGCTGTTCATCTTCAACCGATGGATCTTGAACGATCCGCCCCATACGACAGCCCTTCAACGCATGTCGTGGCAATCTTAAATAAGCACTGACTTGAGCTAACCAATCCCCATCCGTTTGCGCAATGATCTGATCAAACTCGGCTATCAGGTCATCTGTTCGGGATTCCATCGCAGCAATCGCCAGATCCTTCTTGCCTTTAAAATGGTGGTAGAAACTACCTTTACCCACACCACTACGCTCTAACACCTGATTAGGACTAGTAGCATCATAGCCCCGCTCCCAAAGCAGTTGCTTCATGGTATCAATCAATAACTCGCGTGTAGCTGCCATAACTTAGTGTGCTCAATATTTAAGTAACAAACATACTAGTAGGTACAGAAAGTAATTTCAAGCTTACGGATAACTACAGCTTATTACGAACCATAGATTCCAGCCTTCGCTGGAAAGACAACGACTGTAGATCATTGCTCTAAAGCCATGATATGGAGCTTTCTAGGCGCAAGCAGCCTTTCTTTTTCTCTAGCTGCGTAGCAGCGTCCTCTAGGCGAAGCCGTCCTCTAGCCACGTAGCAGCGTCCTCTAGGCGAAGCCGTCCTCTAGCCACGTAGTGGCGTCCTATCTTTACTGCGTTGCCGCCTTCGCAAACTTACCCAAAGCGCCCGACACTTTGTTTAGTACTTCCTCGCACCCTTGAATATTATGGCGCTTAGCTAAGTGAGCTGGATCGTTATAGCTTAACCAAACAGTGCCTTCAGCATCTTCCCAGATCAGTGCTTTCTGCGGCAGGTCGATCGCAACACTTTGTGCACAGAGCATCAATGGCGTGCCCACCTTTGGATTGCCAAATAGAACCAGTTGAGTATCTCGTAGTTGCTTACCAATTTTCTCAGCACCCGCACTATGGTCGATACGGGCAAAGACGGTCATACCTTTATCATTCAAAACGGTTTCTAACTTATCTGCCGTTTGAACCACGCTGTGCTGGCTTTTCACATTGATCATGCCATCTCCAGCTTGAACTGAAGCACTCATTGCAACGCCAAGAGCAACTGTACCCGCTACCGTACCTGTGATTTTTCCCATCATTTATCTCCCTATTCAAAATATCTAATTGCTTAGCTCGGACAAGCAAGATCACAATTAATTCAATTTAGGTGATATACAGGGTTTTGCTATTTAATATGGGCCTGATTTACAACGGGAGGCAAATTATTCGGGAGGTAATAGGTAACTTTTACATTAAGTATTTGCTGTAAATTTGTTCGTACTTCTCGGATGCTTTCACTTTTTCCAGAGCCGCCTGCCAACGTTCGATCACACTATCTGGGATCTCTTTGGAGCAAGCAATATAGAGAGGAAATTCGAGTAGTTTTACGCCTGTAGCTACCAACGAGTCCACAGGTTTATCAATCTGTTTCAGATAATAAGCTACGCCTAAGGGGCTGGTATTAACCGCAAGCTCCGCTCTGTTTGAAAACAACAGGCTGAATTGGCGATCTCTTGCAGAAAGCTTTATTACATTGGTAATACCCAGCTCATCCACCTTATTTGCGACCAACCCTTTGTAAGGAACAGTGATGTTATTCGCTTGCTTTATGTCATCAATTGTTTTGTAGGTTTGCAGATTATCTTTACGTTTATAAAAATAGATGGCCTCTTGGGATATAGGACCGATCCACTTAAACTTATCTTCCCTTTCAGGTGTCCGAAACAAAGAGAAGTACATCACATTAGGTAAGGTTTCCAACATCCGGTCACCTCGGGCACCTGGATAGATGGATATAGGATATTGTTCTCCCAACTCATTCATAACCGCTTGGACTATTTCGATTGAGAATCCTTTTAACTCAGAGCCTTCTTCATAGTTGTATGGTGCCCAATCTTCAGTAATCACTTTTAAATCAGGTTGTGCTGCAACTTGATAGCTAAAAACTAAAGCACAACCAATTACTAACAAGCGCAAAATACGCACTTTTAGTTGCGCTAAATCCTTCGTCCAAATAAGTAAGTTACAGTTACGCATAGGCTCAATTTATTCTTATTAAATTAAGGAGCAATGGTAAGTATAGACACTTAACTCAGGTACTCAGCCGCATATGCTCATTCACACGCTAGACAAATCAGGCAACGTTATTTTCACTAGCAACCCCGGCTCATTGTTATACAGGTTAATACTCCCCCCCAATACAACAGAAACCAGATTGTAGACCCTATACAGACCTAATCCCGACGTACCATGCCCCATTTTTGATGAGAAAAATGGATCAAACGCATGCTCTTTTGCTTTCTCATTCATCCCTTTACCATTGTCAGAAAAACCTATTTCGATACCCGATTTTACGTTAGTCACTGTAAGTTCAATTCGACTACCTTCGCCTAGCTGAGCATGGTTCAAACTGTTTTCCAGAAGACTAACTAATATCTGTTCAAGCGCCTCTTCATTACTACAAATCATGAGATTCGAGGGAACAGCAGTTACTAAGTCAATTTGTCGTTCAGCACACCTGTGCTGATAGGCCCCAAATACACCTAATGCGACCTCCTGTAGTGAGAAATTACTCGTGATTTTTGTTTTGGTATCACTTGAAAGCTCTTTAAAGCGATTGATCAGGTTAATACTTCGATTAAGGTTATGATCCATCAACGCTATCGATTCAGCTGCAGTTTCTAGGTATTGGCTCAATTGTGACTGACTCAGGTTTTTACATTCAAAAGACTGTTGAATCTCTTCTAAATTATTTTGCGCAGTTGTTAATCCCAGCAAAATGTTTCCTAAAGGAGAGTTCAGTTCATGCGCTACACCAGAAACTAATCGTCCAAGCCCTGCCAGTTTTTTAGCCTCGACCAACTGCTGCAAAGTTGACTGTAACTCCTCATGCGCACGTTTTAACTTGAGATGGTGGTCTTTTTCCGCTTGCTGAGCTTTAACTCGGTCAGTTATGTCTTGCAAGGTCTCAATGGCACCAACCGTATTACCTTCTGTATCTAAAAGCGGCGAAGCATTAAAGTGCAACCAATGCCCTGAAGGGCCAATATTGGGAAACAAATCCTCCGCCTCACAGGCACCGCTAATCAAGCTAGACACAGCAAAGTGGTAATCGTAATACTCCCGTATTTTGGCAACGGGGGCATTATCCACAACAAGGTCAGCCATAGTCGGCCTTGATTCAGCATAGAAACCACGCCAACTATCATCACGACCAATCGCTTCGTTGGCAGGCACACCGGTCAGTGCTTCGCAGGCTTTATTCCAATGGGTCACCTTATGCTCTTTATCGATAACAAAGGTGGCAATTGGGCTGCCCTGTAAGATTTGCGAGAGTTGTTGCTGGCTTGCACGAACTGCCTTCTGGGCATTATGCAGAAGAGTTAAATTACGGCCTACGCCACGATAACCGGTGAAATTGCCCTCTCGGTCATAAGCTGGTTTACCACTGACGGAATAATGTTGAATAGCACCATCGTTACCTGGTACTTCATATTCAAAATCACGGAAAGGTAGGTGCTGTTCGTAGCAATCGATATGTGCCTGTATCTCTTCAGCGGTTAACCCTTGGATAGGCATTTCCCACCGTCGCTTACCGATAAATAAGCTCTGTTTACGCTGTAGCTTCTCCGTCAACATGCCCCAAAATCGCACAAACCTGAAAGACGCATCCTGCTCCCAAAACCACTCAGAAGATAATCCAGCAAAGTCAGAGAGAATCTCGTTCTCTTCTTCTAACTCGCGAATCTTCTTCTCTAGCGCTTCTATGGATGGCGTTTTCTCAGACATAACCACAGTGAATACAAATGGGATAACTCAATTCAGAATAGTTAAGGAACCGCCTATTCACCAAATTCCCTCTATAACTATCTAGATTTAAACAGCAGGCCTTAGAAGGGCACATAAAATACATTTGACATACATTTTAAAAACAATAAGATGCATTCAAATTACATCTTATTGGTTCTGTGACCTATTATTTTTCTTCATTGGCTTATTAGGTAAAGGTCACAAGTATGAAAATTCTGGCAGGAGACCATCAATATGCGCCTAGCTAGTACCAACCACTCCATCGCTAATGCCTTACTCAAAGGACATAACAATACCCAGTGGAGTGCAGTGTTGTTAACACAACACAAACAACTCGAAGAAGAAATCGCCACTATTCAACGATTACTGTCACGCGATTTTTGTCATTTGTTACAACTCGATAAGGCACTAAAAAAGTTGATAAAAGGGGTCGTCATTCATCTCGATCTAGAAACCTGCTTTCTGGTACCAACCTTACAAGGTAGCGAATTAAGCGCTAAACAAAAGCTAGCCCTTACTCAGAGTTACAAGAAGTTACAACAGACATGCCATAACACCAGCGATTACATTCATCATCTAAAACTGACCAAAGGTAATCGTCTGATCAATATGGAAAATAACCTGAACATTCAGAGTTTTCTGCAGGAAATTAGCCAACGCCTAAAAGATGAAGACTCTATCTATTCTTGCCTAGATACCGACGAGGCGACTTATGCTGTTTAACTATAGTGGTCGCGACGCCCACCTTGTTTGGTATTCACAGGAGCTTTTTACTGCAGGGTTAGATAATGGCTACGGCAGAGAAATCCTATGTAGAGGCTTCTTCTTAGATTCGGGCGCGAAAATACCCATGCGAGAACTTATCCCCTATCTATATCGCAATACCGAGCTACTTGTAAAAATGACCAGTCAGCAGATAAAAGACGCATTGGACGCTCAGTTTCAGGATGAATCTAGTATTTGGATTAATCTTGCAGGACCTCTGATTGCCTGCGATCAACTTTTTCAAAAACTCTGGCAAGACGTTCTTTTAAATCTAGATGAGAAACAGAAACAGCGATTAGTGTTAGAAATTTGCGAGCACGACATCAGTGATGAGCTTGTGTCGCGTCGTGTCTCTTTTCTAAAGCAACATGAATTTAGTATCGCCATGGATGACTTTGGCGCGGGATATTCCAATTTACAGCGGCTTTTACAAGCCCCCTTCGACATTATTAAGTTAGACGTAAAGCTGCTAAACGATGTACCAACAGACCTCTGGGCGGCCAGCTTTTATCATCAAATAATTAAGCTGTGCTCATCGAAAGGCTGCATCATCGTGGCTGAAGGCGTTGAAACCCAACTCCAATCAGACTTTGTACGCTGGGCCGGTGTCGATTTAATTCAAGGCTACCTCTACTCCACTCCATCAGAACATCGATACTTAGTCTGCGACCATACAACTGACGTTACCCCTTAGGTAAATACTTTCACTCACCTCTGCAAAGTCTATAATTACTTTAGAGTTTGAGGATAACTTTATGAAAATCGGCCAACTAGCTAAACAAACAGAATGTCCCATAGAAACGATTCGCTATTGGGAAAAGGAGGGATTAATTCCTTCCCCCTATCGTTCCGAGGGCAATTACCGAATTTATAACGAACAACATCGAAACCGTATTCTATTTATCCGTAACTGCCGCAGTTTAGATATGAGCCTCAATGAAATCCGTACCCTGTTAGAGCTCAAGGATCACCCCAGTGAAAGCTGCCAAGATATTAATGAGCTGGTAGATAGTCATATTGAGCACGTTGTTAAACGTATTCAGGCACTCACATCTTTAGAACAAGATCTACGTAATTTACGACAACGTTGTAATTCTGAGAGTGATATAGAGCACTGCGGGATCCTTGAAGGCCTCTCTTCGGATAAACCCCATACTGACCCAGAATCAGATACTCATATTAACGGTCTACATGGGCATTAAGGTAGACCTTCAGTAACGCACTTGACCCTGTAGTGACTACAGGCTTTTTAATAACCTTAGAACTATTTTTGACAATGTCGTTTTGAGGAAAAAAACAATGGCCGACAGTTGTTGTAACGCTAACCATTCTAAAAGTGCATTAGAAGATGGCCGCTTTCGAAGAGCCTTATGGATCGCTCTATGGATAAACGCTAGCATGTTTATCATCGAAATAATCGCGGGCTTTAATGCTTCTTCAGCATCTCTACTCGCTGACGCGATCGACTTTTTAGGCGATTCCGCAAACTATGCCATCTCACTGTCCGTTCTTTCTATGGGTATGTTATGGCGATCCAGAGCAGCCCTGATCAAAGGATCAACCATGCTACTGTTTGGCATAGCCGTTTTGCTAAAAGTACTATGGGATGCGTTTAATGGCCAAACTCCAGAACCAGTCACTATGGGCATTATTGGCTTACTAGCATTAGTAGCGAATGTAACTGTCGCTATCATGCTTTATACATTCCGCAGTGGCGATGCTGATATGCGATCTGTATGGCTATGTAGTCGAAATGATGCCATTGGCAATGTTGCAGTGATGATCGCTGCTGCGGGTGTATTAGGTAGTGGGCAAGCATGGCCAGATCTTTTAGTAGCAACCATCATGGGCCTATTAGCCACCAGCGCTGGCATAAGTGTAATAAAACAAGCAAGGCAGGAATTAAATACTCTACCTAGGGAATCCTGCTCCTAAAGTTTCAAAAGAAACTAAGCTCTACACTGACTAGTGTTTATATCCCTACAAACCTAGTCAGTTTAAATCCGTAAAAAGCGTTGTTATGCTCAGATCTCTATAATTGTCTGAATAATAGTAGGCTCTGTGTGAACGCTCCATCTTACCAACCCAATAGCCGCCAAAAGCGCCTCGATACCGCAACTGACGCATTGCTCGATACGATTGTTGATTTTATCGTCTACCGAATTTTTCGTAAAAAGCCTGCGCAACTGAAGTTTGATGTAGCTCCAGAACAGTTCGAAGCGCTAAAGCGGGCCTGCGCTCCTGAATGGGCAGAGCTGCTTAAAGAGCGAGAAAAAGCCAAAAAAGCATGTGACCGTCGTTTGCTAATTGGTTTTATCACGTCCCTAGCCTGTGCAGTCATTTCTATTGTGATATTTATTGGGGGCGGCCTCTTCTTAGCGATCATCCCGCTAATAATTTCAGGGCTTCAAGCAGCTAAATTCAAACAAGACTTCAATCATCATTTTGCTGAAAATTTACTGCCAAAAATCCTCGATCATTTAGACGGTTTTCATTATGAGCGTCACGGAATCATACCGCTGGATTCAGTGCGCGATAGCCGCATACTGCCACCACATCAAGAAGATTTGACCATACAAGAGGATTACCTCCGTACAGAGATTGGGGCTGTAGCTGTAGAAATGGTAGAGTGCCAGTTAAGCCGAATGAAAACTGACGCTAAAGGAAATACAAGGAAGAGCACCGAATTTAAAGGGGTGATCCTGAATATGACGCTGCCAAAAACCTTCTCTTCTCGTGTGATCCTACAAGCAAATTGGGGAAAAGTGCTTAGCTTTTTCCAGCAGAAGCCTATGGATAAAGATCAGCGTATCACGTTAGACAACAATCCCTTTGGCCAGGACTTTCATATTTACGCTGAAGATGAAGCTTATGCTAAACAGATCCTGACACCGGACTTCTTGCAAAATTACAAAAGCTTTACGGATAAGTTAGACGTGGCTGCAACTGAGATGAGCCTGTTTGGTAGCCAGTGTGTCATGCTACTACACCGACCAAAAGATCTATTTATGGCGCCTAACCTTCATGGCGACATATGTGAAGAAACAGTGCTTTATCCGATGCTACAGGAGATCGAAATGATTGAAGAACTGACGGTTATCGCACTAGAGGCTAGCGGCGCTTAACCTTCTTCAATCCTGCATTCCTATCAGCAGAAAAAAGCCCTTTTTGTTAAATTCAAAAAGGGCTTTTTAATCCTTCGCTACAACTGCACAGTCATCTACAAAGACATCACGTGGATAACCGGATAGAAAAAACTTACTGCTAGGGTAGAGCGAACTATCAACATTACTTGATTGAAAAAGGCCTGTACTACAAAAGCAACAATACCCAATAACCCCAGATAAGTAACTAACATATGCCCCAGGCTAAAGTAGCCAAACCAATCACGAAACGTCTCCACTTGAGATAGGCCTGATGCCAAACACAGGGTTGCAGATAGAATAATCACCATCTCCAATTTCACTCCCCAGTTAAGATAATTAATCTCTTGCCGGCAACGTTCATAAAGTAGATGCAGCGATGGTGGCTCTAAGGTAAAGGCGTAAACAATAGCGATAAAAATGGGTAATACAGAAAGTAAAAGTAGGTAAAACCCCATGACACCCATAGTCTCTGCGGCAACTAACCCCAATAGGTCTGAAAAACCTAAAGTAGCCAGTAATGACATGATCGCTATGTTATTAGAATGAAAAAATAAGCGGGTATAAAAGCCTTTGCAGGTCACATTTAGAAAGCCATCAAAAAAGAGGTAGCTTACCAACGCAGTTAAGACTATTACACCAATGGTATCTTGGAAGTGAAGACTCGTTAGCATTTCAACACGCCTCCCTATAAAACGGTGACGTGCTAAACAAAGCTAAACAGAAAAAGATACAATCCACTTTGGATTGTATAGGTGTGGTTTTCATGCCCATTCCTTTGAACACTTAACTTATTAAAAATCCTTTTGTCCTAGTGTGCAGTTATCTGTTCACAAGATCAACACCTGTCCACTCACAATAAGCTCATCGACCTCTCCAACACGTTTTTGACTATAGTGAAGAGATAAACGTATTTTCTGCTGTCTTATAGAGGTATTCCGTTGTTACGACGCCCTTTCATCTACACACTAGTGCTAACGGCTCTTTTTTGCATTAATACCGCTAAAGCAGATGCCGATACATTAGTTGTTGGCGCTGATTCTTGGCCTCCGTTCCGCTTCGTGACGCCTGAAACCGTAACTGGTATTGACCACGAGTTATGGAAAAAGTTGTCTGAACGAATAGGCTTTAAGGTCCACTACTTACGCTGTCCATGGAAACGTTGCTTGCGGATGATGAAAAATGGTCAGATCGACGCGATGAGCGGTTTAGCATGGCGCGAAGAAAGAGCTGAATACATTACCTACGCTTACCCTCACTACTACAGTTGCAGTACCCAACTCTATCTTCCTCATGGTAAGTCTCGCCGCATCAGCAAACATAGAGATATGCATGCGATGACCATTGGCATGGTGGGTGGCTCTGCTTATTACACAGAATTTGATCAAGATACAGATATCTATAAAAAAAATGTGACTCAAGAAGCTGTGCTTCCCAACCTATTGTTAGAGGGAAGAATTGATAGTTTTATCGGCACCGACTGCCAAGCAGATTATGAGCTTGCTTCACGAGGTTTAACGCCTCAAATAGATAAAGCAGTTTTTAAACCTGGAAACAGGGTCGATCTATTTATTGGCCTATCTTCAAATTCTCGTTGGGCACTACGGAAGGATGAGTTTGATCAAGCTTTAAAACAACTTCGCGAAGAAGACTTTGAAGGAAATGCACTTAAATTAATTTCCCCTTTTGCAGTTGAATAACACTATCTACTTAAAATAAAACTTACCCCAGTTTTCTGTGGATAAGCGTGTATATTAATTTTGGACAACCGTTAAAAAGCCCATGAATAAAGGCTTATAGCGGCTTGTTTATTTTTTAACCTTGTGAATTAAGCTTTCAGTTATTACCCTTTAAATCAACACCTTAATTCAGAAAACCCACCCTTTTTTGCATCTTTTTCATAATTAATTTTCAAAATCGTGCAATCAAAACACCTACTGGTTCGTCTTTAAAGGCAGCTACACCTTAACGCCCCAAGAGCACCTGTCACTTCAAAGCAAACAACATGCTTACACCCCAGTTTTGTTGTTCAACTTGGAAAAGCTCAGCGGGGCATTTTTTTTATCTGCAAGGCTTATATAGATGAATAATACCCTTACTCACAATCGACAAAGAGACTACGATGAAGCAGCTCTATATTTACGCTTAGGTCTCGGTATTCTTTTTATTATTGGCGGCGTATCTAAACTCAGCCAGTTACTTTCCAGCACTAAACATGATGCCATCGTTGCTAATTACATGGGATCAACAGGCTATATTAATGAGCTTTTTCAACAATATCTGTTTACGGGTTTCTTAGGCGAGCTATTAACTCCATCTCTCTTTCTGACCTCACTTTCAGCTTTTGAGCTTATCTCTGGTATCGCCTTAGTCGTTGGTTTTTTAGTGAGACCTCTAGCACTTATTTATGCTTTCCTGCTTTGGAGCTTTGTATTCTCATTACCCGTCATGACGGTGCCTGACACTGAGATTGCGGTAAAAACCTATACCTCCCCGGCCATGTTTGTACAGATCAGAGATATCGCGCTTTCCGGTATGATGTTTGTGCTTTTTAATCTGGGCCCAGGTCGTTATAGCCTTGACGTTTTACATAGACAGCATGATTACGGCATCAGTTGGGATGCCCTAGGGTTACTGCTCCGCCTCTCGATTGGCATCATGTTTTTAGTCAGTGGTAGCTTCGGCGCGTTCGCAAAAGTCCCTACCTTTGCTACGTGGCAACCTCTACTGTTACTTGCGGGCCTAATTATTCTATTTGCACCACCGATATTAGTTAGAACAGCAGGTGCAGTAACCGTAGCTATTATGCTCTGGTATATGGGCTATAAGCTTAATTTTGATAAAAGCCTAATCGCTAACCTAAATAGCTTTAAACGCGAATTTGCTTTTCTTGCTGCTGGGGTTGTCTTGATTCGTTTCGGTGGTGGCGAACGTTTTGCCCTAAATGATTTGATCACACGCCTCAAAAATTCGTTTAAGAGACCATCGGAGGCAAAAATAACCGCTACCGAATGAAACTCTTCAGATAATTAGTGTTCCAAATGGCTTAGCCCATAATTATCTGATTAGGCTGCCCACACTTTATGTTTGGGCAGCCACGGTACGACTTATAAATGCTAGACAAAAATAGGCTCAACCAACTTTATCGCTATGCTTTATCCCTGACTCGAAATGAGGATCAGGCATATGACCTGCTCCAGCAGTGCGTAGAGAAATTTCTACGCACTAACTCTGCACAAATAAAGGAACCTGAAGCCTATATAAAGCGTAGCATTCGTAACGCTTTTATTGATCAATGCCGTGGGGATAACAAACTGCTTTCTTTATCTGATTTACCTGATGCAGTAGAAAAGATAAACCAAACATCATCAGACTCTTTGGAAACCTTATTTATCCAACAACGTGATGTTGAACAGCTATTAAAGCTACTAAGCGCAGAAGAAAGCGAATTACTCTATCTATGGGCAATAGAAGAGTACAGCATGACAGAAATAGCTGAGATACAGGGAGTGCCGCGAGGCACCTTGCTATCCAAAATGCACCGATTAAAAAAGCGAGTCCAACTAGAGCTAACCGAAGAGCAATGGGTTCCAAAGGAGGCGATGCAATGAAATCAACCGCACCTAAAAACTTAAAATCAGCTCTTAAAGCGCACTACCAAGATCAGTCCTTAAGTGAAGACAAGTTAGCTCAACTTCTGTCTATGCAAGAAGAGCTTAGCAACCAAGCGGATATAAATGTTGAAACCCCGAAAGCCAAAATTAGCTGGTTTGATCAATGCAAAACTTGGTTTAGACTGCCGCAATTAATGGTTCCGACGTTGGCTTTAGCCTGCATTTTTATGGTTGTCAGTTTGATGCCTATGCCTATATCAGGCCCAAGTATTGTGAATGAAATTGCGGGCCATCATGAACAGCCAAGCGAAATTTCTATATACACATCTTCTATAGATGAACTTGGACAACAGCTAACCCAGCTAAGCTTTAAACTGATTTCATCAAGCAAACTTGGAAAAGATATGTGGCAGTTGATTGGCGGTAGCTACTGTTCAATTAATGGTGAAATTGCTGCTCAGTTGAAGGTGCGCAACATTGAGAACAATCAGATCTACACTTTCTACCAAGCAGAATATCCAGAGGGCCTAACCCTAGAACAGGTTGATACTCAGAATATTATTAACAACCAAGGAACAGCTGTTACTCTCTGGCAAGAAGGCGGCTTATTACTGGGTATTGCACACACCACAGAATAAACCACACCCATTATGCTTTAGCGCATTGGTTTAGCGGTAAAGCTTCTCTGCCCAGCGTGTAAGCCCAGCTGTCACGCTACCAAAGTGATCGCCATCAACAACGTCTATATCACCCAATAAAGATGCAATTGCCTGCCGGACAGCAGGCGATTTTGTCGTACCGCCTGTCACATAAACCAGCTCAGGTGTGCAGCCGGCTTGTTTAATCACTTCACTCATCAGATCTACAATCTTAGATACTGGGCGCTCTATTGCCGACTCATACACTTCACGACTGATTGACTGAGACAATTCCTTATCAAGGTAGCTTAGATCCGAAATAACTTGCTCCTGATCAGACAAAGAGATCTTTGCCAGCTCAGCACTACGCACTAACTGATAGCTTTGTTTCTGTTCTTGCAGCTGAATTAAGCGCGCTACTTTTTCAGGCTCCGCTGCATCACGCTGCATTTGCTCCATCATTTCGATCGAAGCTAAGCTATTGAATTCGACCTGCGAGGGAATGTCATTTACAGATACGGCATTCCAGTAGGACTGAGAGGGAATAGGTAACCCATTTTTCAATTTCCCTCCCATGCCTAGAACTGGCGTTAATCCGTAGTAAGCTAGGTGAATATCAAGGTCATTTCCCCCTACCCTAGCACCACTATGACCAAGGAAGTCAGCTGAACGTTCTGGCTTATCGCGATAGCTCGGGCCCATTTTGACAATAGAACAGTCACTGGTACCACCACCGACATCGACAACTAAAACGACTTTGTCTTCCTCTAACCCCGCTTCAAAATCAATTCCGGCTGCTAAGGGCTCATACAGAAGCTCAACGTCGACAAAACCAGCTCTCTCAGCAGCACATTTCAATATACGACAAGCCTGCTGATTAGCCTCTTCCCCTCCACTACCTTGGAAGTTAACCGGACGCCCTATTACCGTTTGGGTGATCGAATCACCCAGTGATTTTTCTGCCGCCTGCTTTATCTGGAACATCATGGCTGTGACGACATCTTCAAAAAATGCCAAATGCTGGGTTTGTAAGCCACTCGCGCCTAAAAAGGATTTTGGAGATTTAACAAAATAGCCTTCTTCTGGCAGATCGATATATTGTTCAATTGCTTCCTCGCCAATAAAGAGAGTCTGCTCATCAGATAAAACGCCTAGAGACAAACGAGACGCAGACGCCTGCCTTAATTGGAGACTTCTCTCTTTTAGATAAGTATCACGAATCTTAGGATTACTAATTTGACGCGCAACACCCTCGCAGATTAATTCGCGAGAGAGTGCATATAGAGTAGAAGGTACATATTTCTGCTGCTGATAAAGTGACAATAACTGCACACTATTATCTGCTTTCAGAACGCCCATGGCACAATTTGAACTACCGTAATCAAAACCAGCAATCATGCTTTCGATCTTATTTCTTCAGAAAAAGGGCGCGCAAAATAACACTTTTTAACGCCCTTGATAAGCACCAAATTCCTCTATAAATAATCCTCAAGTTAAGCATGCCACTTGTAAGAAAATAACAATCGTTTTTTAACTTTCCAGCCTTTGGATAACCTTAAGCTACAAAGGGCAAGAAGAGAGTAGGTACTTACATAACACGCCCAATACACTTGTGAACAAACTTCCAAAAATAGAGCGCTTATCGTTGATAAAGCCGATTACTAGTTTCTCCCCACAAACTGTGGATAAGCTTGTTAACTAATTATGGACATCCTCCATAAAGCCCATGATTATTAGCCTGTAGAGAATTGATCATATTTCAACCTTGTAGAATAAGGATCAAAGCGATCGGTAATATCAACATTTTTGTAAAATTTTTTCTTACTCAAAAAGCCTGTATAAAAATCAACCAGTCAAGCCCTAACAGTAAAAAAATCCATCCACGCAAGCTGTGGATAAAACTGTTAGTTAATTCTGCGTATCCCTCTCAAAGCCCATTGTTGCGGGGATATAAAAATCTGGTTGTTTTTTACACCGTAAAAATTTTTTTTCTTACTAATTGATTTTGCACAGCATAAACTCCTCGCTATATTAAATTTGTCCATAACAACGGGTATTGCTTTTCTGATGTCACTCACACTTTTGTCCCTGTTTATTCCGACCTTCTTTTTTGTCTCCATTACACCCGGAATGTGTATGACCTTGGCATTGAGTCTAGGTATCTCTATTGGCGTCAAACGTAGCTTGCATATGATGTGGGGAGAGTTAATTGGAGTTGGTTTGGTGGCCGCGTCCGCAGCTTTAGGTGTCGCGGCAATAATGCTGAACTACCCAGAAGTGTTCACTATTCTAAAGTGGGGCGGTGGCGCTTACCTTTGTTGGCTAGGTTATGAGATGTTTTGTTCTAGAGGCAAGCTAGTCATTACCGAGCCTGGTGAACAAAAACAAGAAGTTTCAGGATTACAGCTAGCAACAAATGGTTTTCTTACTGCCGTGGCGAATCCAAAGGGCTGGGCATTTTTTGTCACCCTTTTGCCTCCCTTCATTGATGCCGATCTACCTATGGCGCCGCAATTAGCCATACTGGTTGCTTTGATTCTTTTACTTGAATTCATTTGCCTGCTTATCTACGCCAGTGGCGGTAAACTACTAAAGCACCTTTTAATGGAACGCAACAACGTTCGCCTTATGAATCGAATCGCCGGAAGCCTAATGATTTTGGTTGGTTTGTGGTTAGCTTTAGGAAAGTAATAAAAAACCCCACCAGCTCAGCTGGCGGGGTCTGGTTACGTTTCCTTAGAAGGGATGGACATAAGTCCTAGAAGCGTAAAACAGTTTTCGGCAGGCCTCCTATAAGATCAACCCTGCACTGGTATATGATCATCAGAATTTAAACTTGGCACCCAACACAACCGAGCGACCCGGCTCATTCAAAGTAATATCTGATCCGAACTCATGTCCATACGATGCACGATCTGAATAATCTTCATCAAACATATTATTTACAGATGCACGTAACGTGAGGTTCTTGATTGCCTGAGGAGCGTATTCAACAAATGAATTGGCAACGGTGTAGCTAGGAAAAGCCCCTGGTATCGTATTTGTACCATCATGCCCATCCATCGAGTAGTAGTACTGTACGTCAGCGCCAAAGGTTGTATTCACGCTATCAATAGACTGAACAAAATCAACTTTCAGCGATCGGCCAATGGCAGTTCCGATATAATATGAAGATGTAGATCCTTCGATACCATTAATTTCTGTATCGATATCAACATAGGTTAAACGTACAGATCCAGACTGCCATTCATAACGACCAGTCAATTCAAAACCGTCAGTTTCTACATCACTGTAAACATCAGGACCGCCAGCGTATTCTTCATCACGAATATCGTCAATATCAGTCTTAAAGAGCTTAACGCCAACTGTTAAACCGGATAATGACGCATTTAGAGCCTCGCCATTGACGTTAAGACCTACATAGCCGTTATCTGCTTCAGATTCTTTAAAACCACCAGAGTAATCCCAGCTAGGATTACCAATGTATGGCTCCATTAGCTGTACCCCACCAAATACATGGGAATAACCTGCACTTAGAGTAACAAATGAAGTTAGATCATACTCACCAGAGATATTACCGGAAACACCATCACTATCATGAACTGATCCATCTATACCTTTGATTTCATGATCATCAAAACGTGCACCAAAAGATACACGGCTGCGCTCTGTCGGAGTCAGTCGCGCCTGAGCGAACACACCTATATTTTGTGCTTCTTCCTCAAAAGTCGCCCAACCAGGAAAAATACCTTTACTCGTATCATCAAAGAAATCTACACCGGCATCGACCGTCCCTGTTCCCAATACAAATGTATTGGCAATTACACCATTTAAACTTTCGTACTCACCAAACGTTGTATAAGGAGCTCCTGTCGGTATCCAATCAAGTTTAGTCTCAGAGCGCGCAACTTTGATATATGGGTTAATTAAACCTTCAGGTGTTTCATCTTTAACCGAGAACACTAGCGTTTTTCGATCTAGGTTGTTGTTTTCTGACAAAACACCACTATTGAAATTTGCCCTTCCTGGACGATTTCCATCATCTTCAACAGCTTCATAAGATAGTTTTGTACGGTAACCACTTTCATGCAGATAGCCAATTTTAATTAGACCCGTTTTTAACGCTGACTCAGAGCCCACGACTACATCATTATTACCGTCTTCAAAGTCGTTGCCGCTTGCCTTTTTGGCATAACCGAGTACTTCAAAACCACCTGAACGGCCATATAACGAGATATGTCTATCAAATGTATCGCCATTAGTATTGTATTCAAGGCCAACAGATCCACCAAAGTTATCGCCATCTTCCAATAAGTCGGAGACATCTTTGGTCTCATAAGCAAGAGACCCGCCTAATGCACCCGGCCCCGCATCCGCAGGCGCAACACCGGCATCAACACTTACAGCTTTCAACAATTCAGGATCGATGATGTTAGTGCCTGAATGGTGGAAGAGCTTATTATTTTGACGTGCGCCATCGATAGTCACAGCTAGGTTTGTCTCTTCAATACCGTGGACATATACCTTTTGTGACGCAGAAATTGAGCTACCTACCTGTACACTTGGTGTATTTCTAAATAGGTCCTGCAAATCATTCGGGTTCAGTTGTTGTATTTCTTCTAGGCCAAGTCGATCTTCACCAACATCCGTAGCCACACCCTCTACTTGAATTGTTTCCAGACGATCAACACCTTTCGCAGACTCGTCTTGAGCGGCAGCGGTTTGGCTGGATATTGCATAACCAATCAGTAAAGACAATGTAGCTCGTCTTTGGTTTTTCTGTGAAATCATTTAATTCCTACCTACATTAAACTTATCAAACTAAAGCTGAGAGTGAACATAGCCAAAATTTTGCGCGTCACAATAACCGCAAATAACAACCATTTACAATTACGATCTATTATCAATAGCCGTAAAATAATTGTCACAACGTTTACATTTGTTACGTACAGAAGGTTTTTTCAGGTGAAAGATTTCAAGATCAGTAAGTTTATCGCTCCACTAGATAAAGGAATTAAACCCCTGGAGCCTTAGGTTATCTATAGGTGCAAAGAGGAAGGAAAATTAGGTTCTATCTGGAGGAATCCGGAGTTCAGAGAAAACTAAGATTCCCTCCACAATGATCAGCTAAAAAAGAAGAAACAAAGCGAGTTGAATTTATCTTATCCAACTCCCTCTTATACCGGTAATTTTATTCTCACCTGTAATCCACCACCGGCTATATTTGACGCTTTAATTGTGCCAGAAACGGCCTCAATCTGTCTTTTAGCTAATGCCAGCCCAAGCCCAAAGCCACCCGAATCAGCCCCCCGTGATTTTTCAACTCGATAGAACGGCTGAAAGATTTTTTCGAGTGATTCTTCCGGAACTCCAGGCCCCTGGTCACAGATTGTAAGTAAGTACTCATCATCCTGAATACTCAGTTGAATACTGACCTCTCCACCCTGAGGTGTATAGCGTAGAGCATTGCGAATAACATTCTCTATCGACTGCCCAAGAATTCGGTGACTAGAGGAATCAAGTGGCGCGCTCTCAGGCATACAACTAACGAGCTTACGATCGGGATACTCGAAACGAGCATCATCAATGATGCTATCTAGTAGGTCCACCAGATCAAGATATTCACCTTTAATCTGGGGCTTCTCGGTATCCATCCAAGCTAGGGTTAAAGCGTCCTCTGTCATTTCACGCATCTGTGCGACTTCACGCTGAATACGCTCGATATTTTCTGGACAGTTCTTTTCACTGATACTGCTAAGCGCCATTTCGATACGCGTAATGGGTGTACGCAACTCATGGGAAAGATCAGCAATTAGCTGTCTTTGGGTAACGATCAAGCCGCCCGTATGTTCCGCCATGGTATCGAAAGTTCGGGCTAACGAAGCCAACTCATCATTACGTGCCCCAAGTGATTGACTCACGCGAGCATCATAATTCCCTTCTTTGAACTGCCGAGTCGCTTTTTCCAGTTTCTGAATGGGCGTTACTAAGTGTCGATATAGCATCAAACACACCAATGCCAAAACCACAAAAGGCAGAGCGATCTGTAACAACAATTGTGCAGGTTTTAAAAAACCACCCGGCCTCATACGTTGTGGCAACCGAACCAAAAAGTGCGTGTGACCATCAACAAATGGGAGCTCCATTATCGGGTTATAGGCATAGTAAAGGTGGATCATGTATTCGACATTTCGGCCAAGCCGCAAACTGCCAGTGTAATAGTCATCCATGTAGTTACCGGCCAGCAAGGTCAAATCAGATCCGGCAATCGCAACCCAAGTATCCTCGCGCTTTTCCAGATCTTCGATCCATTGATCAAGTAACTGCATTTCACCTGCTTTATAGATTGCCTCAGCTTCAGCTGCCCAAGACTTCATCTCTAACTGGTGCTTTTCGGCAATTAGGCTCATACGTTGTTCGGTATGATTCGCAAGCCAATCGATCGCTCCGTATAAAGCAACGGTACCTGCCACTAGAATAGCGAACAGTTTCCAAAACAAACGCCGTTTCATTTAAAGCAGTACCCTTCACCATGTACCGTTTCTAAAGCTGAGACATCAATACTTCGTTGCGAAAGTTTGCGCCTTATTCGACTCACATGCATATCTAAACTACGGTCGTATCGGCTGTACTCTTTGTTAAGAACGGACTGGTAAAGGTGCGGTTTACTAAGCACTTCACCACTTTGTTTTACTAACGCCCATAACACTTTAAATTCGATAGGGGTGAGGACGACCTCTAGATCATCACGATGAACACGATTCTGTTTCCGGTCTAAGTGGAAGAAAGGTGTTTTAATAACATCTTGCTCGATCTGACTTTCTACCAAATATCGCGTACGACGCAAAATGGCTTCGATACGTAATAAGAGCTCAGTAATATTAAAAGGCTTAGCTAGGTAATCATCCGCACCATTGCTATAACCTGTAATACGTTCCTCTTCCGCTCCACATGCAGTCAGCATCATCACGGGGGTTTCGCGCTTTTGCCTCAACTTACTGAGTAATGAAAAACCATCTAATCCCGGCAAAAGTACATCCAACAAGATGAGGTCATAAGTTTTACTTAATGCGGAGACCAATCCCTGACGTCCTTCAAAACGTTGATCCGTTTCGTAACCCTGCTCTTCTAGGAGCGAGGTGATCTGATTATTTAACGTACGATCATCTTCAATAATTAAGATCTTTGCCGTTGAAGCAACACCGTCAGCCATAGTTACTACTCGATTAAATGGTAATCAATTACATTTACGAATGGAGTTTATTTCAGCTTATTCAAAAATGCAATTTCCTATAGCGTTCCCATAATCGGCAACTAAACTTATACAACAAAGTCTCTTATGGGAGGAATAAGCATGTCCGTATCAGCCACACTCTGTAGTTTTTTAGAAAATCAGGGCTGCAGTTATGACACAATCAAACACGACTACTCTTTTACTTCTCTCGATAGTGCGCATAGGGCTTCAATACCGGTAACACAGATGGCCAAAGCGGTTGTCATTCATCAGAAAAACAGGTTCACCCTTGCTGCCGTTCCTGCGATGAACAAAGTTATGCTGCCTCAATTGGCTGCAATTACCGGCTCTCCAGCCAGATTAGCAAAAGAAGCTGAAATAAAGCGTATATTTGGAGATTGTGAAGAAGGTGCTATTCCTGCTATCGGACAGGCCTACGGGCTCGAAGTGGTTTGGGATGACCGCTTAGCCGACGCAGATGATATCTACATCGAAGCGGGCGATCATCAAAACTTAATCCACCTAAAACGGCAACAATTCCAAAATTTAATGAGAAACAAGCAACACGGTGAAATCAGCTGCGCGCCTGAGGAGCTTTATGATCTAAACCATTATTAAAATACACCTCATTACATTAACCACCTTGAATATAAGTATTCAGGATTGGATTTTAGGTGCAAAAAAATCCAATTCACAGATTAAATTCAAAGCTACAGTTAAACGTAGTTAGATGGATTAAGCTAAATTTTGTAAGGAGGATTTCCATTTTTTAGTTGAGGGCATACCCAATGTATACCGCTCAGACCAAGTCCTTCGGAACGTATATCCTTTGTTGTTTAATTTCCATTTTGTTATTGAGCCTATCGACAAACGCACATTCTGGAAAGAACTTAAAAGGTAATGGTTTCCCCGCAGGCTTTCATTTCAATTTAAACTTACTTGGCAAAAAAACTCAGGCCCCCGGTGTATTCAATTGCCCTAGTGAGGCCGACTATCGCTGCCAAACAGATGATTTAGGTTTCATTCCATGTGACCCAAATATTGAAGAATGCATTCTAGTAACAGATGATTCGAATACGCAATTTTATTGCCATGAAGACCCATCCCAAAATGTAGTTTTTATTCCTCGATATGATGTCAATACCAATGCAGATACGAGTGTAGCCATTCAATCTGGTAACACTAAAGGAGGTAAAAATAAGTCAGCGCCAGCATCGGATTTAGATGGAGATGGAATTCCTGACCTAAAAGTCACAGATTGGTGTACCGAATCATTTCCAGATAGCGATGGAGCCGATGGAGCGATTGTCACCCTACCTCCCTACGACCATGGCTATGCAGTATTTGCCAGAGTTACAGGCAAACCCTGTAACAATATTAATGAAGATGGCGAGTGTGAGACAGGTACGTTATTTACCAATAGCTTTGGCTTTGTTGTAGATGACCAAGGTAATGACTTATTAGCCTTAGGTTTCGTGGATGGATCTGGCACTTGGCAGAACTTTAATCTTACCCGTGAAGAAGACGGTACAAAAACCAAAGGACCGGGTGGTAAAGGTGTAAAAAATGCGACAGACATTACCAGCGCTTTCACCTTCACTGGTTCCGTTTGTTACATATCCCCTGGTGACCAACGCTATTTCTGCGGTGAAGAGATAACAGACTCCGAACTTCCAGAAAATAGTGTCGATTCAGATAACGATGGCACAACCGATTATTGGCTGCCATTGGAAGCGTGGTTCTGGGATGATCCTGATGATAACGGCGATGGTTTAGCTACCGTAGATGTTGGTGATAATGGTGAGGATGATTGGGCCGATGTCACTACAAACCTCTTAGAAACCTATATGCTAACAGCCTATACAACTACGCAAGAGTGTTCTGTTAATGCTTACTGTTACGACACAGCTAACGACAACTATGCACTCATCAGTTCAACTGATGAATACAATGCCTGCATCGCCACAGTAGAAGCTGACATCGCTAGCGGTGCTGTTCCCAGTATTGGCTACTTTGAACAATGGAGCGATCCGAATAAATTGGTAGTCGATGCGCCTGCGGTAGGCACATGTAAAAGCTGGGAGAACGAATGGATTTTTAATATTGCTGATTTCGTAGAGTATATCTGGGGAATAGACAATAACGGTTCATATAATATCCAAGTCAGATTCTACCCTTATGATGATGTCTGCGATCAACTACCTGGAGGCTGTAGCAATTAGTTTTTCACGCCAATAAAAAAAGCCTGTTAATGCAGGCTTTTTTTATTGTTAGCAGATTAACAAATCAACCACCGCATTTTCTCCAGCCACCTTTACATTCTCCATCACCTCCTCCAGATCCTCCGCCTGAAGTAGTGACTTCAACTGAATTACTTAAAACCCATGAAGATGCTCCAGCGCTATTTCTAGCGAGGATCCGATATACATAAGTGCCACTATCCAAGCCATCATCAGTATACGACGTAGCCGTGCCATCAGGTGTAGCTACAGCGCTGAAACCACCGAGTTTACCGCGTTTATTTTGTTTACTACGCTCAATCGCATAACTGGTTACAGTACCTTGCGATGGAGGATTCCAAGTAAGCTGGACAGCACTTGTATTAGAATCGAAACTTGCAGAAAACTGTTCAGGTGAGCCCGGCTTTGTTTCTGGAGGCTCGTTATTTCCAGCTCCAATTGCACCTAATGCGTCGTACACTTGAATCAGGCCGTGACCAAAAACACTATCCCAGCCTGGACTACCTAAATCTGAAGCTGTAGTTTCAAGCGCAGTCTGAACCTCATAACGATCTAAGCTTTCATTCTTAGATAAAAGAATGGCTGCTGCAGCTGCAGCATGGGGAGCCGCCATCGAAGTACCCTGAAAAAGATAATATCCCCAACTACTTTGTCCTTGGGACCAAAGATAAGTTTCTTGGGCGACACCATCGCCAAAATTATCATTAGGAATATGAAGGTTTTGGGATGTGTTACCACCTGGCGCCACTATATCTAATTTAGGACCTTGATTTGAGTAGGGAGCAATCCCATCGACATCAGTAGCACCCACAGCTAAAGTTTCTGGATGACTTGCAGGATAACTAATCCCATTTGTGGAGCTATCGTTACCTGATGCAACAACAATAGTCACACTGGTATCGGAATTAGTCAGTGTTGAATAAGATGGATAGTTAACGAATTGTTCCAGCGCATAATCAGCAGGGTAACCAAGACTCATATTAATTACTTGAGCGCCATTATTAATAGCCCAAGCGATACCCTCAGCAATATCAGCATCCGTACCCGACCCGTTGTCATCCAAGACTTTTACTGGAAGAATACATGCACCATGAGCAAGCCCTGCTACACCAACCCCGTTATTTGTACTCTGAGCAACCGTGCCGCTAACATGGGTGCCGTGTCCATCACCATCTGCAACATTGGCACTGCCATCAATCGCATTGTATCCAGGTAAAACACAATCTATTCCGTCAGGGCCACCTGACTGTAAACCGGTATCTAATACAGCAACATTCACACCAGCACCATCATAAATCGCCCACGCTTGTTCAGCCTGAACAGCGCCAAAGTGCCATTGGTAGCCATACAAAGGGTCATTAGGTGCGAACTTTCGAGCAATATAGTTTCGGCTGGCTTTACGCCCTTTTTTTCTTAAAGCTAAGGTCTGTGATAGCTCTTTGCCGGGGGACACTTTAAGAATAGTAAGATCAGCATTCGGTAAATACTTAAGAATCTCATACCCTTCGGATGCAAAAACCTCTCCTTTTACCACTACCTCTCCCGGTCGGAACTTTATTTCTGCCATAGCCGTGCCTGCTGCAAGAGTACAGGACATTGCCATGCAGAGTAGTTTTACTGACGCTCTCATAACCAACCTACCTTGTCATTATCAAGTGATAAACAGATATCAGGCAGTGCAACTACAGTTGGCTCAAATCCGTGCCACCAAACTGACTACTCAGGAGCAAGCTTCATTTGCTTGAAGTACAAACACTATAAAACCCGACGCTTACTTTAAGTCTAGTAAGCTATCGGGAGGTCGCCAGTTAGCAAAATTCAAGTACATGTAGAGAAAATGAAGGGGATTTATAGACAAATTAGGGTGGTGAAACACACAGGCTACAGATCAGAGTGAAGTTAATGCATCAACCATACGAAGATTGAATCGCCCTTGTTGATCTTTTACATAATCGACAGGCGCAATGGTTCTCTCAAATCTCTCAATGATTTCAACTAGGTTATAACCATTTTGAGGCGCTACTCGAAGAAGAGGCAAGTTTACATCGTGACAGATCTCTTCTAGAAAAAGATCTTGTTTCTTGAACTGTTTCTTATCATAAGCGTGGTCATCCAACTCAACAGCACACACTACACGGTTGCTCGCTGGATCAGAAACAATGTAATCAAACTGACGATGCCTAATTTTTTTTAATGCTTTTCTCTTGGCACGGTCAGACTGTTCGGGCAAAGCTTCCAAAACTTCAGGCATAGGTACTTTGCAATGAACCTGATAGTGGCCACCGACGGCTTTTTCTAAAACCGATGTAAACATACGCTCTGTATGTGAAAGAGAGGAATCTAGCGTTTTAGATCTTTTTGCACGAATAATCACGACTAAAAGCAGTACACAAACAGCTGCTCCACTCGCAATATAAATCCACAATTTATCGTCCACAATAACGCCCCACCCCCGTTTGAAGGCGCAATATTACCGAGAGTGAAAGCGGAAAGCATCTGAATTTTAAGTTCTAAAATAATTTCAGTGCCAAAGTATAAAAAGCTACCCAAATAAGAGTTTATAAGGTCTACAAATTAGAAGGTTATTGATAGCTAAAAGTCGGTGGAGATTGCAGATATTGTTCAATTTGCGGAGGCATAGGTAGTGGTTGTTTATCGGTCCATAGGTGTAATTCTAGGGAGTGCAAAACCGTGTAATCGTATGGGTAATGACCAACATAACCCTTTTCGCGTAAACCAAGTGTTCCCAACACAGTGACCATGCGCCCAGGTCGGTAAACAAATGGGTCTATAAAGTCACCTACATAGATTCGAAATCTACCTAAGCTTTCTTGATTGATTTGAGGCCGCCCCTGATCATTAAGAGGAAAATATATTATCTCTATCTGAGTGCGATCAGTGAAATTCGCTGTATTAGCGATCACGCCTCCCCAAAGCGCTTGGACATTGGTGGGTTCTAAATCCATATCCCCCACTTCATCAAACGGGAGCAGTTCGACTTTTTCTGCGATCTGGAATTTCTCCGGCAAGCTATTACAGCCGAGAAGAAACAAACTGATAAAGGTAGCAACAATAATTTTTGGCATTTTCCCTGACCAAATATAAGGGTACTGCCTAAAGCATAGGACAAAATATCTAAATTGCGCCTACAATTTTGTTTAACTTTTTGAGCGAACGAAATAATTCTGAAAATAAATAAGAAGATAGCGCACAGCTGGCGAGCTCGCTAGGACAAGCAAACTTACGGCAAAAAACGTCAAACCGAATATTCTTGCCAAGTAAGATAGAGCCTCAGGTCTAACTCTAATCGGTGGTAATCAGCTTCCATATACTGACATAACTGATAGAACGATTTGTTATGATCTAACTCTTTCAGATGTGCTAATTCGTGGACAACAATCATCCGCAAAAAGGCTTCAGGTAATTGTTTGAATCGCGTATCGATCAGGATCTCTTTTTTAGATTTCAGTTTATTCCCTTGGATACGAGATACGCGACTATGCGTACCTAAAGCATTCATCGCTGCAACTTTATCGCTGTATTGAACTTTGCTGACAGGTGCCGATTTTCGCATATAGCGATTTTTCAGATCCATCGTATATTCATACAGCGCTTTGTTACTTTGCACCGAATGTTGATCTGGATATTTTTTCTGAAGAAGAGGCCCTAAAGTTTCATCTTGCAACATGGCTAAAGCTTGCTGCTTTAAAGACTCGGGATAATGATTAATATATTTTAGTGCTGTCATAATGAAACGGGACCAGCTTGGCCGATCCCGCTAGATATCAATTACAATTTACGGATCAGTAGCGTCATGCCTTCGCTGGCATAAACCTCTATTTTAGTTCCCGCTTCCAAATCATCTTCAGCAGCAACCTTCCAAAAAGTATCACCGATCTGAATTCGACCTAAGCCATTTTCAACGTCATCAACTAATGTCAGTTTTCGTCCAATCAATTGAGCCGCTCGATCATTGATCATGCCTGCTTCATCATCATTGTTTTGGCAACGAAAGAACTTCCAGAAAATAACCGAAGCAACAACTGAGAAGAGCGCAAACAAGAGGAATTGATGCTGCCAATCATTTAGCACACCAATCGCCATCAATGCAGCAACTGCAAAAGCAGATAAAGACACACCGATCATAAATCCGGCAGCGCCTAGGGCTTCACCGCCTAAAAGCACCAACGCTAGAATAATCCAATGCCAGTAAGTAATTGATTCGAGTAGTTCTAACATTTACGAACCTATCTTAGTTTCTTTTAACAGCTCGCTAATTCCAGCAACGGAGCCAATAACACTGCTTGCTTCTAGAGGCATCATCACGACTTTAGCATTTTCGCCTGCACCAATATTTTGCAGAGCTTCAGTATATTTTTGAGCAACAAAATAGTTCAGAGCTTGAGGGTTACCTTGTGAAATTGCTTCCGAAACCACTTTGGTTGCACGCGCTTCTGCCATTGCCAAACGCTCTCGTGCTTCCGCTTCTCTAAACGCAGCCTCTTTCTCACCTTCTGCAGTCAAAATGGCAGCTTGTTTTTCACCTTCAGCTACTTTGATTGCAGCTTCTCTTTCACCTTCTGCTGTTAAAATCGCAGCACGCTTTTCACGCTCAGCTTTCATCTGGTTTGCCATCGCTTCAACAAGATCGGCTGGAGGAGAAATATCTCGAATTTCCACGCGGGTAACTTTAACGCCCCATGGATCTGTCGCTTCATCAACTTTGCTTAACAATTGGCTATTGATGTTGTCGCGATTGGATAACATCTCATCTAGTTCCATCGAACCTAAAACCGCACGGATATTAGTCATTACCAAATTCTGCATCGCGCGATAAAGATCGTTAACTTCGTAACTCGCTTTAGATGCATCCAACACCTGATAGAAACAAACAGCATCGGTAGTTACTTGCGCGTTGTCAGAACTGATCACTTCTTGAGGTGGTACGTCCAGTACCTGCTCCATCATGTTCTGCTTAGCGCCAATCTGATCAACAAAAGGAATAATCAGATTCAAACCTGGTGTAAGAGTTTTGGTAAAACGTCCAAAACGTTCTGTTGTCCAGTTATACCCCTGAGGAACCATCTTGACCCCAGAAAAAATAAAAATTAATGCGAGAACAACCACTACCGCAGCGGTAATTTCAAACCCAAACATCACAATCTCCTTTAGTAAACTTGGGAGGAGGTATTCATCTTAATACTGATCGGGAAGAACTGAAATGGCTTAACTAAATTAAGCGTGAGGTAACGGCAAGCAATAAATAAGAAATATTAAACGCTTTATTAGGAAAGAAAGAACAATCTATAGAAAAAGGATTATTCCTCTTCTGCCTGTTCATGCTCTGCAAGGAAACCGCGAATAAAACGACGGACTTCACGTGCAGCACTCGTATCTAGCTCTTCACACAACGCAACAAAATCATCGCGCTCGACATCGTTAATGCGAATAACTAGTTGGCTATTTTTCTTTTTAGCCTTAGATTTCTTTTTTGACTTCATCATTTTTCAACTCTAAATCGTCAACTGACTGCAAGAATACAGCAATTATCCCCTTACCCCAACGTACATCTTAAGAATATCTTAGGTATATACAATTTAATTTCTATCACTCTTAAAAGTTAACAAAAAACGAAAACTATAATCATTGAATATCAAAGGGATAAATGTATTTCTTTGATCCTAAACAACTCTGCTCTAGACAAAAGTAAACGACTGTTTAAAATCCATACCCATCACTACAATAAAATAAGGATATTTACCCATGAAAAAATTAGTAGCCATCGCATCACTTACACTTTTCAGCACAGTTGCTTCAGCTGACTGGACGCTAAGCCAACAAGATTCTGACTTCAGCTTCTCATCCATCAAAAAAGCCAAAGTGCTAGAAAACCACAGTTTTAAACAGTTCAGCGGTGGCATCGATGCTGCAGGCAAAGCAACGCTAAATCTTGACCTTGCATCTGTAACTACAGGTATCGAGATCCGTGACGAGCGTATGCAAAATATGCTGTTCGAAACTGGCAAATTTGCTCAGGCCAACTTTACGGCTCAAGTAGATGTAAACCAAATTGAGAAACAAGCCGTTGGTTCCATCCAGCCGCAGACTATCACCGGCAAATTAAGCCTTCACGGATTTGAAAAAGAGATTACCGCTCAAGTGAATGTCGTCAAGCTAGCTGACAACAAAGTATTGGTGAGTACAGCTCAACCCATCACAATTAACGCTGCGGATTTTGCTCTAGATACTGGTGTAACTGCACTGAAAGAGATCGCAAAATTACCATCGATCTCTTTCGCAGTACCGGTTAGCTTTAACCTAGCTTTCACTAAGTAAAACACCCTTAAGGTTATTAAACCCAGGTACATTTACCTGGGTTTCTTTCTTTTCCCAGTTCCCTTGCGACGCTACGTTCTAAATCCCCCCTTGTGATAAACTGCGGCCTGTAATTTTCGAATCAGTTTTGGGCCCGTATGAATATCTTCGAAACACCTTTCGGTCAATTCTCTCTTTCTCGTTATCCTCGTCGTAAAAATGAACAACTACGTGCGTGGGACGCTGCTGATGAGTACCTGTTAAATCAGATTGATCAGGAAGAGATCCTTGCAAACCCAAAACGTATCTTGATTATTAATGATCAATTTGGCGGTTTATCAATCGTGTTAAATGACCAAGCGCCAACAGTGGTCAGCGATTCTTGGTTGGCCCATGCCGGTATTAAACACAATGCAGCGGATAACGAGATTGATGCGGAAGCCATAACCCTATGTAACAGTTTGGATTACCCCACCGAACCATTTGATCTAGTGCTGATTAAAATTCCAAAAAGCTTAGCAATGCTGGAAGACCAACTGATCCGCTTACGTCCCTTATTAACAGCAGAAACTAAAGTAATCGGCGGCGGTATGGTTAAATCTATTCATACATCAACGCTAAAACTGTTCGAAAAGTATTTAGGCCCTACAAAAACCTCGTTGGCAAAGAAGAAAGCAAGACTGATATTTCCAGAGATCGATCTGAATCAACCGCAATTAGAATCGCCCTACCCATCCGATTATATTTTGGAGAACACGCAGCATAAGATCATCAACCATGCTGGCGTATTTTCCCGTGACAGTTTGGATATCGGCACCCGCTTTTCCCTTCAACACCTGCCTGATACAGATTCATTCGAAGATATAATCGATCTTGGTTGTGGCAATGGGGTTGTAGGCTTAATTGCAGCAGAAAAGAATCCGTCTGCGGCTGTTCACTTTGTGGATGAATCATTTATGGCAGTCGCTTCTGCCGAAGCTAATTTCAGAGAAGCCTTTGGCGACAGTCGAAAAGCAACTTTCCAAGCAACCGATTGCCTAGCCGGTATTCAGAAGAATAGTTGTGACTTAGTGTTAAACAATCCACCTTTCCACCAACAAAATGTGGTCGGAGATTTCATTGCTCAACAGATGTTCCGAGAATCTCATAAAGTCTTACGATCGGGTGGTGAGTTATGGGTAATCGGCAACCGTCATCTTGGCTACCATGTAGCACTCAAAAAGATTTTTAAAAATTGTGAGACTATCGCTAACAATAAGAAGTTTGTCATTTTGAAAGCGATTAAACGTTAACCTTATTTAAAATTCAGGGAAGTAATTCCCGCAGTGAGGACGCCTATGTTTATTGCATTACCCCTCCATATTTTAGCTGCAGTTATTTGGGTAGGCGGTATGTTTTTCGCCTATGTTTGTTTACGACCAGTTGCAGCCGAGCAACTTGAAGCGCCTGCTCGGTTAGCACTCTGGCAGCAAGTATTTGCTCGTTTTTTTGCTTGGGTATGGGCTGCAATTCTGCTTTTGATCATCAGTGGTCATAGCATGATTGCAATCTATGGTGGGTTTAAAGGCGTTGGTATGCATGTCCACATTATGCTACTGACCGGCTATACCATGATGGCAATATTTGGACATCTGTATTTCAGTCCGTATAAAAAATTGAGTCTGGCGGTAAAAGAAAACCGTTGGCCCGATGCCGGCGAACAGTTAAATAAGATCAGAAAGATTGTCGCGGTTAATCTAACTTTAGGTTTGGCAACAGTGGTTATTGCTAGTGGCGGAAAGTTTCTTTTCTAAAATAGTTCCTTTTCTAAAATAGTTTCTTCGAGCAAATTCAAGCAGAAGCACGGATAAGCGTGCTCCTGCATTTTCTATAATTTGTTATTCCCAGAGCTTGATTAGGCCTGAAGGCTCATGGGCATAGGTATATATTCACCTATTTCATCAGGTTCTGCATCAAGAACCGCTTCCCAACCTTCTTCGCCTGGTTTCATTTCATCCGGCAAGCCCCAAAGTTCACCACACCAAAACGCAGCGATCCAGCGCTTGCCATAACGAACTTTATAAAACCCAGGTTCTCTATTCTCATTCACGATCCATCTCCTTTTTATTTTTATTAAGGCAGAATCCATCTTCTCTAACCACAATGACGATATCCGTTTAATCAATCGTCATAAGCAGTTTTATTTGGATCGCCCCAGAGAATTTACGAAGCTAACTCAAGTAAATAAAACTGAGTACAGCCGAAGCTCCTTTCTCTATATTTATTGTTTTTTATCTCTCTAACTTCTTATAAATATTTTGCGCATATAACGTAAAGTTAGAGTGTACACAAAATAACCAGACAATAAACAGGGTTTAGCCGAAGGTGTAATACTGAGAGGTCGGACAAAAATGAAACAAACTGAATTTATTTCAGGCATTAAAAAAGACCACCTAAGTGATCTTTTTTAGCAAGATAAAAGCTGACAACTTTGAGGAAGGTGACAAACAACCCCAGTAGCAAACTTAACTTTCTTTTTTCTGGTCTTCGTTAATCAGGTCGCGAACTTTGAAACATCCCCAAACCATTGCGACAGTCATACCAACAATCATTGCCAGACTAGGAACCAGAACTTCCATGCTATATACATCAACCATTACGACACCCTCACAAAATTTTTCGAATTGCTCGTATTTACTTGTGACTAGATTAACCCTTTAGAGATTAGGGGTTATTGATTTAGCTCAAGAAATGATCATTAGCGAATATGAAAAATTTTACGTTTGTAACGATTAAGTTTGAAAAAGCTTATGAACTGAACCATAACTTAAATGGCGAGCCCCAGCATTAAGGGAGCTCCGGTAGTGCCGGAATAATAAAAATGCATAAGGCTCCGCCAAGACTCATAAGCTTGAGTCACCGATAACTGTTCAGGAGGTAAGCGTCATGCCTTATAAAACAGTTGCCTGGACCGCCGAGCAACTCAAAAAAATGAATTCAGAACCTTTTATGATCGATTTTCTGGATACATTTAAACTTGCCCCATTAACCTTAGCCAGCGATGAAGCCGTCGCTAATATGAATGCAGTTCTAGACTTAGTAGAAGCTCAAATAAGAAAGCCATAACCCTCTGTCCGCTCCAAAAATAAGGCAGGTCATCGTACCTGCCCTTTTTTCGCCCTCCTTAAACCCTTTCCTATAAAAAACAATCAGTTAACAGCACAAATCTCACAAAAACCATCAATCAATTCAAAACAACCAATCAATATTAATTATTGATTAAACAAATATCAATTTAGATCAATAGAAACCTAATTTTCTGTAAAAAACCTCATCTTCCACCTCATATTTTATTCCTTATAAATCAATAAGTTACAAACATAGCTTCTACTTAGAAAAACAATTTAAAATTATTTATTTTTTCCTTTATTTTCAATGACTTACACGCACAAAAACGCCGCATTTTATTTGCGATAAATCCTTATTTGATATAGACTTATCAATATAGATAAAAGAAGTTTCATAAATGAGGAAATGAAGATGCAAGAAAAGGAAGTGAAGTTACTTTTTAAAGCGGGCGTATTTGATTCTTGCCAAGCGATTCCTATCTCTATGGCACGCGGATGGACTTTAAAATTTGTGACAAAACAGGACGAAATCATCACGCTAGATCTACAGCGATCTAAGTCGGAACGGGAGTTTAAGAGCCTTGATGGTGCTGCTGCGGTAGCAAAACGGATTGGGTTTGAATGGCTAAAAGTTCAGATCGGTGATCTTGAATGGCAGGAAAAGGTTAAGTAACAGGCATAAAAAAACCGCTTCAAACTGAAACGGCTTTTTCTGTGGAATGCATTAAGCGTTATTTATCTAATGCATCTTTAATCTTTTTGTCGGTCTGATATTGGCTCAAAGCATATACAGACCATATTGCTGCTGGAATCCAGCCCACTAAGGTAATCTGTAAAATAAGGCAGACAATTCCAGCTATCGGGCGACCGATCGTAAAAAACTGTAGCCAAGGAATTAACAAAGCAAGTAACAAACGCATCTTTTATCTCCTTAGAATGCGGGAGTGGAGTACAGCAAACCATCAAGCATAATGAGTTATGCCTTAATCGAAGCTGACCCTTAAAGCTCTACACGGCCGGCAGATAGCTCGTCTTCTGTCGGCTCCCGCACTTCGATTACTTCAACAGCATAGTTCAATTCAAGCCCAGCAAAAGGATGGTTCGCATCCACTGTCACTTCATCAGCATCGATGTTTGTGATGCCAACTAGCTGCAATTCACCTTTATCATCTTCCATCTGACACACCATGCCGACTTCCAACTGATCAAAGCCAGCAAAGGATTCACGACTAATTACCTGCACCTTAGCTTCATCACGCTGACCATAGCCCTGCTCAGGTGATAGGGTAACTTCAAACTTATCCCCAACTTCACGGCCTTCTAACGCCGCTTCTAGGCCAGGCACAATGTTTTTATGACCATGTAGATACGGAAGCGCTTCTCTATCACGAGAGTCATCCAACACATCACCAGCATTGTTTTTTAGCGCGTAGTGAAAAGACACTACCTTGTTGTTTTCTACTTTCATTTTTATCTCCGATTAAACCGCTAGTCTTTGCGACATCCAGCGGCCTAAAGCTTCTATCTCTTCAATCGCGACTTCATGACCGATTGGATACGCATTCCAACTCGGCTGATAATTCATATTTTCTAGGTTGGCATAAGCTTGCTCACCTAATTGAACAGGTACAACCTGATCCACCGTACCGTGAGCAACCCAGATAGGCAGTTCCTTATTGGCATCAGTGCGAGACGCTTCGATCTCCTCTTCTGTTGCCATGTAAGTAGACAGAGCAACCAGCCCCGCCAAAGGTTCGGCGAAGGTTAGCGCTGTCTGGTAAGCAACCGCACCACCTTGAGAGAAACCTACCAGCAGGATTTTATCCGCAGGGATACCCTGAGCAATCTGCTCATTCACCAAGTTAGCAATTCGCTGACTGGATTTAAGCAATGATGCTTTATCAACCTTACGGTCAATATTCATCTCTAAAATGTCATACCAAGCACGCATCTCCATGCCACCATTGACGGTAACAGGCATAACCTCTGCATGAGGAAAAAGGAACCTAACATTTAGGTTTTCAGGTAGGCGTAGGTAAGGAACGATAGGTTGGAAATCAAAACCATCAGCGCCTAGACCATGCAACCAGATAACACAGGCTTTAGCCTCGCCTTGAGGCTCTACGCTAACTAAGGTTTGCTCTGTTTCTTGGCTCATGGCTGCAACCTCTCAATCTGCCACTCTTGATCAACTAAATTGAACTGGAAACGATCATGTAAACGACTCTCTCGCCCCTGCCAAAACTCAAAACGTGTAGGTTTAAGAATATAACCGCCCCATTCTGGTGGATGAGGGATATCACCTTCTGGATATTGATCAGCAAGGTTCTGCACTGCTTGCTCCAAAGCTTCACGGCTTTCTACAGGGTGACTTTGGCAAGACGCAGCTGCACTCAAACGGCTACCTAGCGGGCGCGCGTTGAAATACTGCTTACCCTGTTCAAGGCTTAATTTTTCTACCTGACCACGGATACGCACCTGACGCTCTAAGCCATACCAATAAAACATGATTTCGGCTTGAGGATTTTCAGACAGGTCATCCCCTTTCTGACTACGGTAATCGGTATACCAAGCAAAGCCCTGCTCATCAAAATGCTTCAGCAACACGATCCTTGCAGCAGGCATTCCATCTTTAGAAGCTGTGGCCAATGTCATCGACGTCGCATCATCTGGAGATACCTCCAGTGCATCATCCATCCACTTGGCAAACTGTGCGACAGGATCTTTGATCAGATCTTCACGTCGCAGAGGCTGCGCCAGATATTCACGGCGTTCAGCCGTTAGGTCGCCTTTATTCGTCATACAAGTCTCTTGCAAGAATGGTTAATCAAGAAATGTGCTGCAACTATAGCACTAATCAAGGTCGCAAAAATACGTTTAGGCCACTACCTAAATTTTGCTACAACACCCATCACATCAGCTCTATAGCTTTCTCCAAACAACAGCAGGTGGTTTAACAAATGCCATAAGTTGTACAAAGAGAATCGCTCTTTCCACCCAGAGTGCAGCGGTGCTATTTCCCGATAGGCGCTATATAAATCCGAACTAAAACCACCAAAGAGATCCGTCATCGCAAGGTCGGCCTCTGGCCACCCCCAATAGACTGCGGGGTCGATTAACACGGGTCTCCCCTGACTATTGGCAATCACATTTCCCGCCCATAGATCGCCGTGCAATAAAGCAGGTTCCTTCTCTGGTACTAGCTGTTTTAAGCGTTTATTGATCGACTCTATACCCTCAATGATCTCTTTATCAATAATCCCGCGGTCGTAACAGATACGCGCTAAGTAACCGAAACGGTGCTCAGCATAAAACTCAAAGCCATCTTTGAGCTGCGAATTAGGCTGTTCGGTTGGGCCACAAAAGGTGTTTTGGGGGAAGCCAAAGGAAGGAACAGGCATCTGATGCAAATGAGCCAACTGCCGCCCTAGGACCTGATCGAAGTCTTCTGCCTTGGGAGATTGCTCAATAAACTCTATGATCAATCCATCCCGATCAAACTGAATAACCTTTGGTATGGATAACTCTGCACAAGCAGATAAAGCCTGTAACCCTGCAGCTTCAGCCTCAAACATCCTTTCGTTTGCCTGACTCACGGACTTTACGAAGAGCTGCTGACCATCACTCAGCACCACCCGTTTAGCCGAAGCAATACAGCCACCAGAGAGACGCTCTTCAGAATCGATTCTCAGCCCTTGCTGTTCAACCCAGTTTTGCAAATTTTTCACTGTCGTCCAGCCTCCACTTGAATCGGCTATCCCTATACCTTTATAGTTTTAGGAACTTTACTACGCATCAATAAGGGATCCTATGCGTCTGTTGCTACTCTCTATGGTACTTATCTTTACCGCTGGTTGTATGGATAAAAATGCCAAACCGTTTGACGTTAAAAATCTAGCTAAATCCGATATCGATATGGTCGCGGATATCAATCTAAAAACCCTCCGCAAACTCAGCCGTGATCTGACCATTAAGCTCTATAAACGCAATCCTAAAGAGCTGCAAAAAGTCCCAGGCATGACAGTAGAGAAGCGTTTAGAACAACTATTCCCTATCACTCGTTTAGCGGATGGATTCCCAGAACTGGGCCAGAAAGATGGAGCCGACGCAGTGCCTTTAGCATTTTCAGATAACTATCAAGGTGATCGTGTATTTGCCCTGATGGCGGGTGTTACAGGCATGCTAGACAAAGCCTATAACGGCAAGAAAGAGATCTTTATTCTGGATGAATTAGATCAACAGAAGCTCTATAACTCTGCTCGTAATTTAGAATCCGTGGCTTGGCACCTGAATAACCGCAAAGACCCCCAAGGAAACTTGTACATTCTGAGTAATGGTATTTCAGAAGAAGGGATTACAAACTACAGCTACGAACGAATTTTAGGCAAGCTGATTGGCACGCAGGATTTGATGGCGGATGTAATTGCAGATAAAACAAACCGCACCATAAATCGTGTTGTTCATGGTGCGGCTTCTATGACGTTTTTCCCTATCTAATCTGAGACTAGGTCAAGAAGGGAACTAGGAACTGAAGATTAGCCTTGTTCCATCTGTTTGATAAAGCGATCCGAGTCCGCGATCGCTTTTTCCATATCACGTACTAACAGATCAATATTGCTTTTGATGCCGCGATACTCGGCTTTAAGGGATCCTATCGCTTGGGCATTAAGGTTATGCTTTAGGAATAGCACATTGTCCTGTAGCGCGCTTAGCACCGGCGGCATACGCTTTTCTGCACGCTTAAGGGAGCGAAGTAACTCAGCGTAACGGACTTTCGTGCTGCGCAGTTTAGCCGCACTTTGATCTCTCAATTTACGGTTAGAGTACTTGGTCAGTTCCTCCTCCCACTCTTCAAATAGATCTTCAGACACCTGTTCTACTTTCTTGATACGTGCCGTCACGTCTTCTGCCGCTGCAACGCTATCGTCGTATTCACCTTGTAGGCGGTTATAGACTGCATCCAGCTCACCGCCATCAAAGCTCACGACAGAACGAAACTGTTCTAAGGCGTCTTTAAACTGCTCTTGCGCATCTTCTTGGGACTCTCGCGCGTCTTCCACTCGATCGACCAATATATCGCGCTTATGGATACCTACCTGCTCCATCGCAGAGTAATACGCACTCTGACAGCCAACTAAAGCAACCATCAGAATAGATAATAGGCCTAACTTAACTTTGGAAATCATTTCTGTCCTTAACCACAACTCTGTAGAGGGTTATTAATCATAATCTCAGCGATCTTATGATTATTATTGAGGCATAGAGTGACATCTGCCCTTTGCGGCATCTCTTCTAACATATGACGTGTCAGTCGCTCATAATGCTGTATAAAGCTCTTAATCTGCTCTTCATCCATGATCCGAAGATGCTCCGTTGGCTGCTGCGTGTCATAGATGTATTTCACTCTCTCTGCGAGCTTTTTCTCTTGCAGAGAACGCCATTCAAATACTGCATCCATGCTCGGTACTTTCAACATTACCAAGACATCAAGCATAGAGTACAAAGCCTGATAAGGGCCGCCCAACTGAGTATTCACGTAATCACGCCACTCTCCGTTAGGGTCCTTCTCCTGCTCTAATTCATTGATCGCATTCATCAGCTCGTCTGGCTTTTGCGGGTCGGCGCCTACACACCAACCTTCTAGCACGATGACATCCGCCGGCCCAACCCACTCCTGCCATACTGACGCCTGACAGCGATCATCCGTCGATTTATCGAACACAGGAATTTTGGTAACACTCTCATCAGTACTGTTCTTCAGAGAGTTTAGGATTTCGATACCTAGATCCACATCATGCGTACCAGGCACGCCACGGGTACGAAGCAAAGGATGGATTGTTTCAGAAAGCTCAACACGCTCATTGTAGGTTTTGTAGAGATCGTCGATAGAAAAACCGACGACTTTTAAACCAAACCCTTCAGTCAGAATGACTTCTAACAGATTGAATAGTGTAGATTTACCAGCACCTTGAGCACCATTGATACCGATAACTAAAGGGCCATCTTTTTGGCGTTTACGACAAGTAATCCACGCACCTAGAGGCACATAGATCGCCTCAAACATGTCCACCAGACCGATATCTACTTTCAACGATTCCAATGTCGAAGCAAATGCCTTCTCTACCGCAGCAACTGCATCCTCACGCTCACGGTAACTCAAACACAACTGATCTTGGGGCCAGCGAGTTATTACGCCCATAGATAGTTCCTCTACGATTAATCTTTACGGTGTTCACGTAACCAGTTTTGTACTTGATGAATCTGCTCAGATTCCATCAAGGATGGCACGTGAGGGATACCCGGAATGGAGATTAGCTCTAGTTTATCGTTTGCCTGCATCTTACGCACGGTTTCTTCCTGCAAGACATCCGATTCTTCACCCCAAATAAGTAACTGCGGAATATTAATCGCCGACCATACCGGCCAGAGATCGACATCCTCTGATGAAGCATCTGCAGTCGCTTGCGCAATAGCGGGGTCGTAATGAAGATGATAAACCTCATTTTCATCTAAGCGTGAACCATGCTTAGCAAGGTGGTGCCACTGTCGGTCCGACAGATGCTTAAAGGATTCATAGGTATCGCGCATATAGGCCTCAACCTCAGAAAGAGACTGAAACTGCTTATCACCAAGATACTCAGAGATGCGCTTAAGGGAGCTTACGGGAACAAACGCTCCAATATCATTGAGCACTAGATGTTTGATTGGCGAGTTAGGCAGAGCAGCTAAGCACATGCCGATAATACCACCCATGGAGGTACCAACCCAGTCCACCTTATTTACATTTAAACGCGCTAAAAGCGCTGTAATATCATTAAGATACTGAGGTATTCCATACACCTGCCCAGTAGGAAGCCAATCGCTTTCACCACGCCCAACAATATCAGGACAGATCACACGATAATCCCGAGACAAAGCCAAGGCTAGCTCATCAAAGTCTCGGCTATTACGTGCTAAACCATGCACACAGACGATCACTCGATCGTTCTCGGCGCTTCCCCATTCGTGATACACCATCCGATGAAATCCAACAGGGTTTAAACAACGTATGCTATCCGTATGCATAGGGCCTCCTGAGTTAAGCGATTTCAATAAGTTAGCATGCACACTAAAATTGTAAAGAAACGCAACAATTGCTGAACCTATAGATCATATTCAGCTACTATGTTCGTAAGTCACATTTCCACTTGAGCAATGGAAAACAATATGAGCAGCACTACCTCATCTAGTTCATCTATTTGGATTAGGCGATTGATCCCTCTGATTATCTTTGCCTTCGCATGCGGGGTCTTCTATTTCCTTAAAAGTACCAAACCTCAGGCACCTTCAAAAAAGATCGAAGAGAAAGTCTGGAGCGTAAAAACCATCTCGGCAGAACCCAGTATCCACCAGCCTAACCTTGTTCTATACGGCAAAGTCGAATCTCCGCGCATGACCCATATCACCGCGGCAGTTACAGCTTTTGTAGAAGCAGTGGATACAGATGAAGGCAAAAACATTGCCTTGGATGAAGCACTCATTCAGCTCGATAGCAGTGATGCTCAACTGTTAGTCGCGCAACGCCAAGCTGATGTCGATAGCTTTAAAGCACAGATTGATGCCGAAAAAATACGTTATCAAACTGATCAGAAATCATTAGCGATTGAGCAAAAACTACAGCAGTTAAGCCTTAAAGCAGTTACCCGCTACCAAAACCTGATCAAACGAAAAGTCAGCAGTCAGGATCAACTTGATAGTGCACGCAGTGCGTACCACCAGCAGACCCTAGCGGTCACTCAACGGGAACAAGCCATTGCTGATCACCCCAACCGTTTAGCTCAGCTTGAGTCACAATTAAAACGCGCTACAAGCCTTTTAGATGCGGCAACGTTGGATCTTGAGCGAACAGCCATTAAAGCACCGTTTATTGGCCGTGTTGCACGCTTGCATGTCGCACCTGGAGATCGAGTTCGCGCCGGTGATCCACTGCTAGATCTATACAGTACCGATCGTTTAGAAGTGCGTGCTCAAATCCCCAATCGAGTGTTAGCCAATCTGCGCAATCGAGAAATAAACTCCGTCATTCAAGCTACCGCTCAGTTGGATGGACAGACGCTAAAGCTGGAGCTTGATCGCATCGCCGCCGAAGTCGATGGTGGCCGTGCCGGTGTTGATGCCCTCTTCAAAATCACCGACAAGCAGAATGTTCCGGAACCTGGCCGTTCCTTAGCGATCGCCGTAGAGCTTCCTGCTGTAGAACAGACAATCGCGCTTCCACCTATGGCACTTTATGGTTTAAACCGTATCTACCTGCTTAAAGATGGTCGCATGCAAGGACTCGACGTCGAACGCATTGGTGACAGTAGTGATCAACAAGGCAAACCTGTTGTGCTTATTCGTAGCCCTCAGCTGGTGAGCGGAGATCAGATCATTACGACTCAGCTGCCGAACGCTATTTCTGGGCTTAGAGTTAAAGACGTAAACGCGCCCGAGGTAGTTGCATCGACTGGGGCGAAAGATGAATAACTACCAAGGCCCACTGCAGAACCTCACTGCGGTTTTCGCAAGTCATCGCGTTGCAGCCAATCTATTCATGCTGCTGATGATTTTGGCCGGTATTTGGGGCCTGAATAAACTCAACACGCAGTTCTTCCCATCGTTTGAACGAGATGTGATTACTGTATCAGTACCATGGAGCGGCGCGGCTGCGGAGGATATTGAGAGCTCAATCGTACTCCCCGTTGAAGAATCGCTAAAATCCCTCACCGGCATCGAAACCTTATATTCGACCGCTATCCAAGGCTCTGCCTCGATTCGTATAGAGGTGGATGAAGACAGTGACGTTGATTACCTCTTAGATGAGGTAAAGCAGAAGATAGATAATGTCCGTAGCGAGCTACCCTCTGATATCAACGAGCCACTGGTACAACGTATCCTGCGCTATGAGCAGATCGCCAGCCTTATCCTTAGCTCTTCAAATGGCTCCATAGAAGAGCTTCGCCCTTTTGCACAGCGTTTTGAACAAGAGCTATTAGATCGAGGTATCAACAAAGTCGACTTTACCGGCTTACCGGAAAAACAGATTCAAATAGAACTACCGGCGGCCCAACTCAATGAGTTGGATATGACAATGATGCAGGTAGCCAATAGCATCCGCCTACGCAGTTTAGACCTGCCAGCAGGTACCGCCGCCAAGGGTGATGGTTCACGTCAGATCCGCAGTCTAAATCAGCAAAGAGATGTAGAAGGCTTCCGCCAACTGCCGATTATTACCGACAGTAATGGCCGATTAGTCAGACTTGGTGATATCGCTGATGTATCTCTAGGCACTAAAGACAATCAGGTTCTTTTAAAATACAAAGGCGAACCTGCGGTCATGATTCGCCTTCGTCGAACCGAAAATCAAGACACCCTAAAATCGGCGGATATTCTCAATAAATGGCTAGAGGAAACGCGTCCGACACTGCCATCAAACATCACTATGGTTACCTATGATGAGCGTTGGCAACCGGTTCAACAGCGTATCAATTTACTACTGAAAAACGGCTTAGGTGGCTTGATCCTAGTTATCGCCATTCTGTTTCTATTCCTAAATGCTCGCGTAGCATTTTGGGTCACCATTGGTATCCCTGTCTCCTTTATGGCCACACTCGCCATCCTTTATGGTATTGGCGGCACCATCAATATGATCAGCCTGTTTGGCTTGATCATGGCACTGGGGATAATCGTAGATGATGCTATTGTGGTCGGGGAAGACACGCTGACCCACGTGCAACGTGGCGAACCGGGTTTACAGGCCGCCATAGGCGGTGCGCATCGCATGCTGGCTCCGGTTATGGCCTCTTCCATGACGACCATCGCTGCCTTCTTGCCGCTACTTTTGATCGGTGGGCATATCGGCAGTATTCTTATCGATATCCCTACCGTGGTGATCTGTGTAATTCTGGCATCACTCGTTGAATGCTTCCTGATCTTGCCAGGGCACCTGCACCACAGCATCAAGAAAGCAGAGGACCTTCATCCGTCGAAGTTACGCATTCGTTTAGATGAAGGTTTTAACCGTTTTAAAGAGATCCACTTCCGTAAGCTAGTTAAATTCGCGATAAAATACCGCGGAGCAACCATTGCCAGCGCTTTTGCAGTTTTTATTATCGCCATAGGTTTGGTCTCTGGGGGACGAGTCAAGTTCACCTTTTTCCCAGCTGTTGAACGCGATGTAATGACCGCCAATGTTCAATTTGTTTCGGGTACTGACTTTGCAGAAGTTGAGCGCTTTGTTCAGCATCTGGACGAGACCTTAGCCGATGCCGATGAGGCCTTAGGCGGGGATAATATTAAAGTCGCTTTCCAGCGTTTGCGAAAAGCTTCTTTTTCCCGCACCACCTCATCAGGTAGCCGTGGTGATGAATTTGCATCGCTATTAGTAGAATTTAATCCGGGTGATTATCGTAAATATTCCACCTCTCAATTTAATAAAGAGTGGCGTAGCCGAATCCAAGTACCCGCAGGGGTAGAAAAATTTTCTATTGATGTCAGCACCAGCGGCCCACCTGGAAAGCCGATCGAGATAAAGCTATCTGGCACCGATATTCATGTACTTAAGCAAGCCTCTTTAGATCTTCAAGAGGTGCTAAAAGGCTATGTTGGCTTAAACAATATTGATGACGATCTCCCCTTCGGCAAATCGCAGCTGATCTACGCGCTAACACCTGCGGGGAAATCAGCAGGGATGACATTAGACAGCGTCGGCCGACAACTACGTACCGCCTTTGATGGTATGGAAGTGCAAAACTTCTATGATAATCGGGATGAAATTGAGGTCCGTATCCAACTGCCCAAAGAGGAACGCGATCGCCTTAGCAGCATAGAACAACTTCCAATCGTACTTCCTAACGGCGGTACAACGCCGTTGAGTAATATTGTGACGTTTAGAGCGCAACAAGGCTTAGATACCTTAACTCGCGTGGATGGCAAACTGTCTATTAAAGTCACAGCAGATCTGGATGAAAGCGCAGCCAATGCAGATGAGATAATCGAAGACCTTAAAGCAGGCAAACTCGATAGCGTGTTAAGCCAATACGGCATCGAAGCCAGCTTTGAGGGTAAGAATAAGAGCCAACGTGAAACCCTGAATGATATGAAGCTCGGGCTTCTCCTCGCCCTTGTTCTGATCTTTATTATTCTGGCTTGGGTTTTTGCTTCTTACAGCTGGCCAATCGCGGTGATGCTAGCAATCCCTCTAGGGCTGACCGGTGCAATCTTAGGCCATGGCATTATGGGCTTAAGTTTGACCATTTTGTCCCTATTCGGCTTCTTCGGCTTATCCGGTATCGTCATCAATGACTCAATCGTTTTGGTAACGTTCTATAAGCAATTAAGAAAACAGGGACTGGCGATTGAAGAAGCTATAGAGGAAGCGGCCTGCCAACGTTTGCGTGCGGTACTGCTAACCTCGCTCACAACTATTGCAGGCCTAACACCGATTCTTTTTGAGACCTCTCTGCAAGCACAGTTCCTTATCCCGATGGCGGTATCTATCGTCTTTGGCTTGGCTTATGGCACATTGCTGATTCTTCTATTTGTGCCTGCAACACTGACCTATATCGAAAATATCCGTCAGTTTTTCGGTCTGAAAAGTCTAGATCTACCTGAAGAGCCTCGCAAAGAAGCTAACTCTCAAGTTACTAGTTAAGTTTGGATTTAATAAAGCTCTGCAAACTTTCCGCGGCTTGGTCATCAATACTCAAGATGGCTAAGCCGTAGCGCATACAATGCTGAGATTGGCGCTGGTTATACACCACTCGGCATAGACAATGTATAGGCTGATTATTTAGACCAAAATGGACATAAATCTCTAGGGGAGCCCCGACAATAGGCGGTTTCAACTGGTTCATATCAGGCCCACCTTCAACCAACATGCCCCCCAAACTGATGTTAATCAGAGCAACATCGACCGAAACCCCATCTTGCGTGGAAAGCTCTGCAGGTATATCCGTATTGATGCGCGGATATATTCGTCTTTCGGTAGTCATAAAACCCTACCTTTTTTGCGATATCCATCAGCATAGTTCGGTTTGATCATATCTTCATACCTATTCAGAGCCATAAACTGCGAAATACCGCCTAAAATCTACAAAAGGTTATATTTTAAGGCGAAAAATTAGGTCTTAATCCTAGTCCTGTTCTCAGGTATAATTTTGCGCCTAATTTTGCTTCATCTTTTCATTAGTGAGCCCCGACTTGGGCACTTAAAGGACCCGTATGAATCGCGATCTGAGTCTGTTACAGCCATACCCATTTGAAAAATTGACTGCGCTGAAAGCGGAAGTAACACCGCCTTCGGATAAAGAGCACATCGCACTTTCTATCGGCGAACCTAAACACCCGTCACCTCCATTCGTGGCAGAGTGCCTAATTGAAAACATGGGCAAGCTGGCAAACTACCCTACAACTAAAGGTTTGCCAGAGCTGCGCCAAGCAATTGCCGACTGGTGTACACGTCGCTTTAGCCTGAATGAAAACACGCTAACTGCTGACGATCACGTACTGCCTGTTAACGGTACACGCGAAGCAATCTTCGCTTTCACACAAGCAGCAGTTAACCGCGCGCCTGACGCATTGGTGGTATCGCCAAACCCGTTTTATCAGATCTATGAAGGTGCGGCGTACCTATCTGGCGCAGAGCCATATTACCTAAACTGCCTGCCAGAAAACGGTTTTATTCCTGATTACGACGCTGTACCAGAAGATGTGTGGCAGCGCTGCCAGTTGTTATTCCTATGCTCTCCAAGCAACCCAACAGGTGCAGTAACTGATCTGGAAACATTGAAGAAGTTGATCGCGTTTTCTGATAAATACGACTTTATCGTCGCATCTGATGAGTGTTACTCCGAGATCTACCTAGACGAAGAGAACGCGCCAGTAGGTCTTCTACAAGCATGCGCAGAGCTTGGCCGTGACGATTACAAAAACTGTATCGTTATGCACAGCCTATCTAAGCGCTCTAACCTACCAGGCCTTCGCTCGGGCTTTGTTGCAGGTGATGCAAAACTGCTAAAACCGTTCCTGTCATACCGTACATACCATGGCTGCTCTATGCCGATTCAGCATCAGCTAGCGTCTATTGCAGCATGGAACGATGAAGATCACGTACTCGATAACCGTGATCAGTACCGTCACAAGTTTGACAGCGTCATTCGTATCCTAGAGCCTGTACTTGAAGTTCAGCGCCCAGATGCAAGCTTCTACCTGTGGGTTAAAACACCGATTGCTGATGACAAATTCGCACAAGGTTTGTTCGCTTCACAAAACGTAACTGTACTTCCGGGTAGCTACCTATCTCGCGAAACTGATGGCATCCTTCCGGGTGCGGGTTTTGTACGTATGGCACTAGTTGCAACCGTTGAAGAGTGCGTAGAAGCAGCAAATCGTATCCGCGAATACGTTGAATCACTTTAAGGCCGGAGATTAATCCCCATATGATTACTATGTATGGCATTCCTAACTGCGACACAATCAAGAAAGCTAAAAAATGGCTGGAAGCGAACGGTGTTGATTACCAGTTCCACGATTACCGCAAAAACGGCCTAGAAGAAGCACAGCTTAAAACTTGGGTTGATGAGCTAGGTTGGGAACTACTGCTAAATAAGCGCGGTACTACATGGCGTCAGCAGCCAGACGAAATAAAGAACAATATTGATGAAGCCTCTGCCATTGCGCTAATGCTGGAGCACCCAGCAATGATCAAGCGCCCGCTTCTGGATATCGGAAGTGAACGCAAAGTAGGTTTTAAAGATACAGAATACGCAGCGCTTTTCAGTTAAGCGCGCTGCAACAACGTAACGAATTTTAAATTTTATATTTCTGGAGAATATCATGGCGAATTTTGCATTCGGTTTGGGTGTAGGCACTAAGTCCTCTGCTGGCGAACTGCTAGAAGTTTATTACAACGCACCACTGCTGAACGCAGACGATGCGATGGTTAACGCTGTTGCTGAAAAAGTTGGCTACACAGGTGGCAACGCTGCAATCGAAATCAAAGAAGCTCAGCTAAAAGATCTAGAAGCAGCATTCCTATCTGTAGGCGCTGAAGACCAAGCTGAAATCGTAGAGATCCTAGAAGGCACTCAACAGCCACTAGTACTTTGCATCCTTGAGTCTGACGAGAACCCAACAAGCACTGCGGAAGCTTACCTAAAGCTTTCTCTTCTTTCTCACCGCCTAGTTCAGCCACACGGTATCAACCTAACTGGTATCTTCGGTCTTCTACCAAACGTTGCTTGGACTAACGAAGGCGCTGTATCTCTAGACGACCTACCAAAGCGTCAGCTAGCTGCACGTGCTCAAGGCCGCGTACTAACAGTTAACTCTGTTGATAAATTCCCTAAAATGACTGATTACATTGTACCTGCTGGTATCCGTATCGGCGATGCTTCTCGTGTACGTCTAGGTGCTCACGTAGGTGAAGGCACTACTGTAATGCACGAAGGCTTCGTAAACTTCAACGCTGGTACACTTGGCGTAAGCATGATCGAAGGCCGTATCTCTGCAGGTGTTGTTGTAGGTAACGGTTCTGACCTAGGTGGTGGTTGCTCTACTATGGGTACACTATCTGGCGGTAACAACGTTGTGATCTCTGTTGGCGAAAACTGCCTACTAGGTGCAAACGCAGGTCTAGGTCTACCATTAGGCGATCGTTGTACACTTGAAGCTGGCCTATACGTAACTGCTGGCTCCAAAGTTACTATCCTTGACGATCAGAACAACGAAGTTAGCACCGTTAAAGCTGCTGACCTTGCTGGCAAGCCAGACCTATTGTTCCGTCGTAACTCTCAGAACGGTCGCATCGAAGTTAAGACTAACAAGTCTGCGATTGAGCTTAACGAAGAGCTACACAAGCACAACTAAAAGCTGGCTCTAAGCTATTGCGCTTGCTTATTCAGCGTTGGAGCTTAGTTCGGAATGCTCATTTACTACATGTAAACTCTGCTTCCTCACTAAGCTCCGCCTCGACTAAGCTGCGCTCATAACGCTTAGCTTCCAGCTTTAGCCTTTCTCTATATCACGCGTCATCCTAACGGAACCTCACTATGACTCAGCACCTCTCTCCAACAATTGAATTGGCCAAAGACCTTATCAGCCGCCGCTCTGTAACACCTGAAGACGCAGGCTGTCAGGATCTCATGATTGAACGCTTAGAAGCCCTAGGCTTCAAAATTGAGCGCCTTCAATTTGAAGAGGTATCTAACTTCTGGGCTCGCCGTGGCGATTCTGGTCCAGTTTTCTGCTTTGCAGGTCATACTGACGTTGTTCCTTCCGGCCCTGAAGAGCGCTGGGAGTTTCCACCATTCGAAGCACATATCGAACAAGGTATGCTTTGCGGTCGTGGCGCAGCAGATATGAAAGGTAGCCTAGCGGCGTTTGTTACGGCGCTAGAACGCTTTGTAGAACACCACCCTGATCATGATGGCTCTATCGCGCTACTGATTACCAGTGACGAAGAAGGCCCTTGGGTGAACGGTACAACCCGTGTAATTGACCACCTTGAAGCACGTAACGAAAAGATCACTTGGTGTATCGTTGGCGAACCGTCCAGTACTAAACACGTAGGCGATGTCATTAAAAATGGCCGCCGCGGCTCTCTAGGCGGCGCACTGACTGTTCGCGGTGTTCAAGGTCACGTTGCTTACCCACACCTAGTCAAAAATCCAATTCACATGGCGGCGCCAGCATTGGCAGAACTAGCGGCTGAAGTTTGGGATGAAGGTAACGATTTCTTCCCACCAACAAGCTTCCAGATCTCTAATATCAATGGCGGTACAGGCGTAACTAACGTTGTACCAGGTCATGTGGATATCATGTTCAACTTCCGCTTCTCCACCGAAGTAACAGCGGATGAACTAAAAACCCGTGTTCGCGATATCCTAGACAAGCACAACCTAGAGTGGGATATCGATTGGACACTGTCTGGTAATCCATTCCTGACTGCTGAAGGTAATCTGGTAGAAGCATGTCAGCAGTCGATTAAAGCAATCACAGGTCAGGACACTGAGCTATCCACGTCTGGTGGTACTTCTGATGGCCGCTTTATCGCTCCAACAGGCGCACAAGTGGTTGAGCTTGGCCCTATCAATGCGACTATCCACAAAGTGAACGAGCGCATCAGTTGCAAAGATCTAGATACCCTATCTGATCTTTACGAAAACGTTATGGCTCGCCTGCTGGTTAAGGACTAGTCATGCAACTCACTTGCCCTGTTTGTAAATCCTTGCTGGAACAGCAGGGCAAAAATATGCGCTGCGAGAACAATCACAGTTTCGATGCGGCGCGTCAGGGCTATTGGAATCTATTACTGGCCCACAAAAAACGTTCTAAAGATCCGGGCGACAATACAGAGATGGTACAAGCCCGCCGTCAGTTTTTAGATGGCGGCTCCTACCAAGCACTCTCCGACCAGATTAATCAGCTTGCTTTAGACGAAATACAAGGCACAGAGAACGCTCGTATCCTAGATATGGGCTGCGGTGAAGGTTACTACACAGACCGCCTCCACCAGCACCTGTTAGCCAACGGTCAATCTGTTGAACTCACCGGCTTAGATATCTCCAAACATGCGGTAAAAGCTGCTTGTGCTCGAACCAAAGAGATTCAATGGTTAGTCGCTTCCGGTGCTGATACTCCAGTACCGGATCAGTCGCTCGACCTTCAACTGGTGCTCTTCAGCCGCTTAATGCCTGAAGCACTGGCTAAGCCCATGAAAGTCGGCAGCAGTTTGATTGTTGCTTGGCCCGGTGCCGATCATCTGATCGAACTACGCAAACTGATCTACAGCGAGATTAGAGAAAGCCACTTCAATCCGGTTGATACGCTAAAAGAGCAGTTTGAGCTATCTAAACAAGTAACAGTGAACTACCAATTTTCACTCAATAGCTCAGAGCAGATCAGCACTTTATTGGCGATGACCCCGCACGGCCAGCGTCTCAAAGCTGAAGCACAACAAAAAATCATCGACCAAGAACAGCTAGATCTCACCCTAGATGTTAATTTGGGCGTATTTACCCGCTTATGAAGCAAACCCTGAAACGCTGGCTAAAACATAGAGCCGACAACCCTCGCCAAAATTTAGTAATCTTTGGCATCGGCTTTGTCGCCTTCTTTGTCGGCGTACTTATCCTAGGCGCTGCCGAATTTGCATTGAAAAGCTCAGTAGCTCAAGAGATTCTTGCCCTGATTGGCTTGATCATCATAGTGGCAGGGATCATACTGGCGGCCATAGGTTATCTTAGCCTCAGCGTACTACGTATCATCCGTTTTATTAGCGACGACAAAAATGACTGACACCCGACACCCTGATATAGAAATCTACGTAAAGAATCGCTCTTTTGATTCAATCACTAATTGGCTTCAGTCACATGCCGACCAAATGGATATCATCTCCTCTAAAGGCAATATCCACGAGCTGAACCTGCGCTTCGGTGATCACTCCGTACCCGTCATGATCCACGAAAAAGTGGCTGGCAAAGCATGGGCTAGCGTATGGCTTAAATCGGATAAGAGCCCATGGGCTCAAGACCTAGACTGCGCACACGCAGCGTCCTCAGAGATGGATACACAAGTGCGAAGCATTGCTGGCGGCTGGAACGATGGTGATGATCCAGATGAATACTGGAAGGTAGAAGCGGGCGAAGCAGAAAAGATTCAGTGGCGTACTTAAGCGCCTAAATTAGAAATAAAATTAAGCTGCCGTACGGATCTGTGAACGGGAGCTTTCAATCTCATCGATCATTAATTGACCGGTCGACATCAACGCAACCTTAGCGTACTCATCTGACGATAATTGCTGCTGACGTGGCGTATTACTATGGCTATGCAGATAACCGTTCACATAGGCAAAATCACCCACTAAACCGTCATGCACCGCCATATTCAGTCGCTCTACAACCTGACCATCATGTAACTCATTTGGATCAGGGTATTTGGACTGGGTTTCCGGTAAACGAAACTCTGCATCCGACGCAGCAGGCACAGCATCTGGCTTCATCAACTGCTGGTTAGAATGAATCAAACTCAGCAGCATAGAGAACTGCGCACCACTACCACTCTGAACCGCTTGGCTCAGATTGGAGGTATAGCCCTCTATTCGAGTTTGAATCTGTTCTGTACGCATAAAGCCTATCTACAACCGGAAGTAACAATCTAGTGTTGAAACTAGTGACGACTGTATCGGCAAAACGCTAAACTTCTTTACTGAAAATCACAGAAAAATTAGAGAAAAACCACCATGGGAAGATGGCGCCCCCCTCAACCTCGAAGCTCTAAATACATTACAGCCGAAGGCTATAAAGAGCTGAACGACGAACTGAAATATCTTTGGAAGGAAAAACGTCCTGAAATTACCCAATCGGTAAAGGAAGCTGCCGCTCAAGGAGACCGTTCCGAGAACGCAGAATACATCTACGGTAAAAAGCAACTACGAGAGATCGACCGCCGCGTTCGCTACCTCTCCAAACGCTTAGAAGATATGGTTGTGGTAGACCGCGCTCCAGCCCCGGATAAACGCGATACCGTATTTTTCGGCGCTTGGGTTACGCTGTTAGATGAAGAGGATGAAGAGAAACGCCACCGCATCGTCGGTCCCGATGAGATCGGCGCTGGCTCTGATTACATCTCTATGGATTCCCCCCTTGCAAAGTTATTGCTGAAAAAGCAGCTTGGCGAAGAGGTTTGTTTACAGAAACCTGACGGCAGCGAAGTTTGGTACGAGATAACTAAGATCGAGTACGCTTCATCTTGATCTAAAGCCTAAAGCGATTTAGCCCACTCATCGCGCGTGATTTTAAACAATACATGTTCGTACAGTGGGCTTTCCGATGGTACAGCAGGATGATTGAAGTTTTCCCCTGTATCACACAGCCCCAAACGCGTCATTACCGCCTGAGAGCGCAAATTAGGCACCGCTGTAAACGACACCACCTCATCAAGTTCCAAATCGACAAACGCAAACTCCAACGCTTTCTTAGCCGCCTCTGTGGCGTAACCCTTACCCCAAAATGCTTTACTTAATCGCCAACCCACCTCAACACAAGGTGTAAAAGGCAGCTCTATCAGAGGGCTATTCAAACCAACAAAGCCAATAAACTGCCCAGACGCTTTCTCCTCAACAGCCCATAACCCCCAACCATTCACATCGATACGACGCTGCAGCTCAAACGCCAATGCATCACTCTCTTCACGGGACAGCGTACTTGGGAAATACTCCATCACATCAAAGTCGGCATTGATTTGCTCGAAGAATGGCTGAGAATCAGCGTCTCGCCACGAGCGCAGGGTAAGCCTTTCGGTAGATAGGATTTTCATTGTTACTTATGGTTTAAGGGAGCTAGAAAATTTAGTTTGTCTGCTTTCGACACAAAGCAGACATTTCCTGTATGCCTGCAAGATCAGTTGTTTCCTTTAAAAAATAGTGACAAACCCCTTTGGCTTGCACTTAAAGAGTACTTATACATTTCCTCAATGTAATACATATCGTCATCATGGAAATACTCTTCATGTGCTTGAGCCTTCATAAGTAACGAAACAAAAGCATCCAATTCTTTCGGATTTAGAATTAGAAAGGCTTCAGTGCATATTGGCATCCAAGGCACCTTCTCACTCTTTTTCTTTGTGGTTAAACAATCTTCATGTGGCGTAGAAGAATTAAAATCTTTGCCATATCTAAAAGATCGAAGAACTTCAGCTTCAGGTTCATCTTTAAGTAGGGTGTATAAATCGTAATAAAATTTTGGAGGCAGCGATTCAGAAGAATACTCTACTGGTGTTAATTGTGGATCAACGCGACTGTAGATAAGTAAATCGAATGCCCACCAATGGTCAAACTGCTTCTCAGGTATGGGATGTTTAAAGGCACCAGTTAGGAAAATATACTTAAGTGTTGATGTGGCTTGGTTCGGGCCTGCGTATCGATACTTTTCGATGTAAGACCTAAAACTATCTAATACATCAACCTTTACACTGAGTTTAGTTTCATCATCCATCAACATGTCTAAACGCTTGTGGCTAAATGCAGTCCCGTACCAGCCCCAACCATCAGCCATGGCTATTGATGAAAATACGCACATGACCAAGACGATTAAATACTTATTCATTCCATTCCTTAGAAACCATGAACAGACTAGAACTATTTTAAGTGCTCAGGAGCAAATATAACGCTGGGAGTGTCCGTCATCGACACATACCAGACATTAACGCCCATATAAAAGTCGGAGCGTCAGCGACGTCCAGTAGAGCGATTTTTGATGTGTTTGTTAAACCTATATTGCACCAACCAGCTCTATCTCTTCTTTGCCAATACCATACTCTACAAAAGCATCTAACATAGCTATGAAATAGTCAGGTTCTTCTTTCTTTGCGAATAGCTTTTGAAGGAAAGTTGGCTGTTTGGTGTTGTTTTCAATGTATTTGGAAATATATTCGAGATCCTGTGCAGACAGAATTAAAACCTCTGCCTCAAATTCTTCTGCATTAGGATCAACAGGAATCCACTCTTGAATATCTTCATTCATTAATTTTTCTTCATCAAATTTAACGAAGTGATGCTCGCCCACTCCAACATCCTGTGGTACTCGATACAGCTCTGAATTTTGCTCACCGAAGACATATTTCCATACATAGTCTTCATCGCAAGTTACAAGTCTTCCCATACTCTCTCCATAGGCTTAACGCCTTTAGTAACGGCAAATTACGCAGCCGAAGGCGTAGTAATTTGTCCGCTTGCCTAAACTTGTTAACTTTTTACAGACCACTTAGCCCTGCCTCAATTTCATTTACGATTGCGGATAGTGAACGGCCTTTTGGCTGATTGGCGAGCTCAAAGGCAGCTTCCATAGGCGCAAACAGAGCATTTGAATTATTGAATGATGAGAACTCACCAACAACATAGTGTCCATAGTAACGAGAGCCCGGAGCCTCGCAAACACTCCAGCAACCACCATGCTTTTCAACAAATAGCTCTCCAATGAAATAGCCAATTCTAACAACAATCCAGTTCTTAGCATCCTCTGAGATGTCTTGCTCGGATAGCCAGCTGCTTATTGGCTCAAGAAAAGCGACCGGATTGATCAGGATTTCATGTGCATTCTGAAAGCCTAACTTTTGTGAAAAATCGTGAAGCACTGGCATTCTTTCCTCACGGAATGAATCGAATCTCTCTTTTTGCTTTTCGATATCAATGGTCATTCTCGATCTCTACTGGAAAGTTAACATTTTAACAACAAGCGTGCGTATTTTTCTGACACGGTAGAAAAACGAAATGACTGTAATGAATTGAATCTAAATAGCTTTTAGACAGCACTGCCATTTTCCTCCGATAAAAACGACCTAGTACGAGTTGGGGTATTCACTTCCTTTAGAACTATAACTATGTCTTAGCTTGTCATTCGAATCAACATTGAGTGTCCGCTTTTGGCACAAAGCAGAAGCTACAACAACACCATCTCTTTCTCTAGGCGAAGCCGTCCTCTAGCCACGTAGTGGCGTCCTAAAAGGCGAAGCCGATCTCTAGCCGCGAAGCGGCGTCCTAAACAGATTGAGACTTAAATTTCTGCTTCGCTTTATACATATCTTGGTCAGCAATGCGTAATAGCTCTTCAGCTGCGCCTGCATCATCTGGAAAACAACTGATTCCAATACTGACACTGATTTTATGATTGGGTAATTGCTCTACAGAGAATGATTTTTCTATAGTTTGATGAATCTTACTTACAATGAGCTTAGCTTCTTCCAATGAGTTTGTGTCGACCAGTGCAGCAAACTCATCACCGCCAATCCTAGCAACGATATCTGTTTTTCTTAAACAAGAGGTTAGGATTCCAGCTAACTCAATTAAGACCTTATCTCCAACCTCGTGCCCAAAATTATCATTTATAGGCTTGAAGCTATTAAGATCAATATACAGTACCGCTATCTTTTTCAACTGACGTTCAGCGCGAATTAGAGCGCTCTCTAATTTTGAAAAGAATAGCCTTCTATTTGGCAGCTTAGTAAGGGGATCCTCATAAGCTTTTGTCAGCAACTCCTGAGCAACCTGAGTATGATCTTCTGGGTTTTGAAAAACCAAGACAAATCGATCAGCTAGCTTAGAGTGGGCAGCAACCTTATGAAGCGAAGCAAAATAAGTACTATTCTTGTTGTCACAGAGCTCCCCGCTCCAATAGTGATTACTTCCTAAGCACTCTTCAAGGCTGCACTTGCCACCTGCTGCATCAAAAAAATAATCAAATACGGAACCCTCCGGCCTCTCATCTAAATCAAATGCCCTCTGAGCCGCTGAATTTGCAGCTAATACTTCAGACTGAGCATTTAGAATAAAACAGGGGTTATTGGTCACTTCGAAGAATACCGAAGCTATTTGACGATTCTGCTCCGCCTGACTTTCAAAGGTAACGTTAGTGCCAATACCCAAAACCCCATTTACTTCACCGCTTTCATTTACCAATGGCAGTTTATGCATGTCCAGTAATCGACGCCTACCATCCTCATAGGTAACCCATTCATCATCCCTGTGAGCCTCTCCGGTCTTCAAAACCTGAGCATCTATACCCCGAACATAGCCCGCTGACTCCTTGGACATAAGGTCTGCATCAGTTTTGCCTATGATTTCACTCAAAGGCTTATTAATGAACTCTTCAAAACTGCGGTTCACTACCTGGTATACACCCTCATCATCTTTGGCGAAGATAAAGTCCGGTAGCGTATTTATTATGTTCTTAAGCAGAGTTCGTTCTTTTTTTAGAAGAACACGTTCCTCTTCTAGTTTTTGCGTTGCATTTATTAGCTCAGTTATATCTCGGGCCACAACTGCCACACCCAAGCCTTCCGTCAAAGGACCACTATAAACCGAGTGCTTGCTATAAATATGAATGAGATTACCGTCTGGGCCAGGTCTAGAAAATTGAAACTCAAAGGATTCCCCCGCCAGTGTTCTATCTAATGCAGGCTTCAAAAAACCGTTGAATACTTCGGGGCCATGAAGGTCACTTACGTGGGTGCCTATAATCTCTGAAGCAGGCTGCTGAAACATAAGTTCATAGCCACGACTTACCGCACGGTAGATATAATCCTTATCTACGATAGAAACCGGATCATTTATATAACTGAGAATCGATCCATCGATATCATTCAAGCTTGATGAGAGAGGCTTAGGATCAGTACCCATATGAAATATGGCCTATAGCAACTTTAAGATAAGTATAACTGTATTATTTACTTTTACGCTCAATAGCTAAGGAGCAAAAGACGACAAACAAGCTGATAAAATAAAACTTTATTTTACAGGCATTATGAAACTGATATAGCTAGAAGGGAGGAAAATATAACTGCCGAAATAAGATAGAAGAACCCTGTACTCACGCTTTTTCTCTAGGCGCAGCCGTCCTCTAGCCACGCAGTGGCGTCCTAAAAGGCGAAGCCGTCCTCTAGCCACGCAGTGGCGTCCTAAAAGGCGAAGCCGTCCTCTAGCCGCGAAGCGGCGTCCTTTCCCAGCAACTAGCAACTAAAACCTAGCCACTTTTCTCCTGATACATCCGACTATCAGCCTGCTCCAACCAATACTCAATAGCCTGATTACCTTGCAATATCACACTACCAATACTGACACCGAGGTTATTTTTCTTAAGATTTTGGTTAATACGTTCGGCGATTTTTTCTAAGTCAGCCTGAGTCTCTGCAGCTGCAAGTACAACAAACTCATCGCCTGACATACGCGCTGAGATATCGTTCTCCCTTACAGAGCTTCGTATAGCTTCTGCCAAGTGCTTTAAAGCTTGATCTCCCGAGTTATGGCCGTGTTGGTCATTTATCCCTTTCAGACCATCCAGATCCAAATAGAGCAAGCCTAAAGATATTCCAGTGCGCTTAGCAAGCACCGAATAATGCGTTGCGACAGACATAAAACCTCTACGGTTATAGAGCCCAGTCAGCTCATCTGTCATTGCAAGATTGGAGATCTCTTCATACTGAGAAAGAAGACGCAGATCAGCTTCGATTAGATCCCTAAATTCACTCACCAGATCTAAGTATTCAGAACGGTAATCGGTGGATTCAAAATCCATAACACAGATGGTTCCAAACGGCTCACCTGATGGCCACTGCACCGGCAAACCTAGGTAGGAGCTAAAACCATCATTAGCAACTTCAGGGTTGGTATCCCAGGCAGAATCCTCTTGGGCATTTTTGACATATAGTTCATGCCCTTCCTGCACGACTTTTTTACAAAAAATATTGGTATCCGGCGCAATCTCTACCCCCGCTGGGTATGGATTCGATTCCTGATCACTGGCAATCACCACCTGATAGCCTTTCGGCCGATACTGAACGATAAAGCCCGCAGGCGCTTGAAAGATACGCGCCATCACATCCACTGTTTTCTGCCACTTATCCAATGGCACCAGATCATCCTTTTCCTCGATTACCCACTGGTCAGGATGCAACATAAAACCCTCTAAAGAAACAACTGTATATAAACCACTCACTAACTTTAGCAGTTATTCAAGAAATAGAGTCAGAGCTGGATCAATAGTTCAGTAAATTTAGGATCGCCAATGATAGAGATTAACAAAGCAACCTCTAGGCGCAGCCGTCCTCTAGCAGCGCAGCTGCGTCCTCTAGCCACGAAGTGGCGCCCTAAGCGGCGAAGCCGTGCTGAATTTCAGGCATAAAAAAACCAGCTCATGGCTGGATTCTTAAAGTGGTGGGTCGTATAGGATTACTAATGCCCTGCGGGCCAGCGCCGCAAGCTCCGCTGTTTTCTACAGGCTTCGCCCTCCGAATCGAACCTTTAACGGTTCTCATCCTATACAACGAGTATTTTTTGGGCATAAAAAAACCAGCTCAAGGCTGGATTCTTAAAGTGGTGGGTCGTATAGGATTCGAACCTATGACCAATTGGTTAAAAGCCAACTGCTCTACCGACTGAGCTAACGACCCACATAAGATTGCGAAAGAATTTCGCTAAAGAAGTTTAAGAGTGGTGGGTCGTATAGGATTCGAACCTATGACCAATTGGTTAAAAGCCAACTGCTCTACCGACTGAGCTAACGACCCAACTCTTAAGATGGCTCCCTGAGCTGGACTCGAACCAGCGACCAATAGATTAACAGTCTACTGCTCTACCAACTGAGCTATCAGGGAACTGCTGTTCCAGTAAATGGCGGAGGGATAGGGATTCGAACCCTAGGGCCCTCTCGGACCGCTGGTTTTCAAGACCAGTGCTTTCGACCACTCAGCCATCCCTCCGCAGGAACGGCGCGTATATTATCGCAATGAGTTTTTGTGTCAACTAATTACGTACTGTTTTTTCAAAAAAACTGATTATTTTTCAAAGTTTTTTCAGTTTCTGGAAATTCGACTAAAGATTAACCAGAAACGATTAAAAAACAACCGGATAAACACGCCTCACCGGATTTCTACAAACTACATATTTGGATAATTTGGCCCGCCCATACCTTCTGGGACTACCCACTTAATATTTTGGGCCGGATCTTTAATATCGCAGGTCTTACAGTGTAGACAATTTTGCGAGTTTATTTGGAATCTTTGCCCCTGTTCATCCTCAACCACTTCATACACCCCAGCAGGACAATATCGCTGCGCAGGTTCAGCATAGGTTGATAGGTTTGAACCTAAAGGAATACTTTCATCCTTTAACTGAAGATGGCACGGCTGATCTTCTTCATGATTGGTATTTGAAAGGAACACCGAACTGAGCTTATCAAAGCTGATCTCGCCGTCAGGTTTTGGATAACTAATCTCTTTGCACTCAGAAGTAGGCTTCAGCTGAGCATAGTCTGCATGAGTATCGTGCAGCGTAAATGGAATTTTGCCACCAAAGATATTCTGATCGATGTAGTTAAAGGCCCCACCTAACAACGGACCAAACTTATGCATCGCAGGGCCAAAGTTACGTGAGCGGAATAATTCATCATACAACCAAGAAGATTCAAACTTCTGCGCATAACCGCTTAGCTCTTTACTACCCTCACCCGACTGAGTTAACTCATCGAAAATCGCTTCTGCAGCCAACATGCCCGACTTCATTGCCGTATGCGTACCCTTAATCTTAGAGAAGTTAAGCGTACCGGCATTACAACCAGCAATGATGCCGCCTGGGAAGGTCATTTTAGGCAGGGCATTAAAACCACCTTTTGTAATCGCCCTAGCACCATAGGAGACGCGCTTGCCGCCCTCTAGGTACTGTTTTAAAACGGGATGATGCTTCATACGCTGAAACTCATCAAACGGGCTTAAATATGGATTGGAGTAGTTCAGATCGATAATCAAGCCAACAACCACTTGATTACCCTCGGTGTGATAGAGGAAGAAACCACCACTCGCGCCATCACTCAATGGCCAGCCTGAGCCATGCACAACTAAACCGGGCTTATGCTTATCAGGATCAATATCCCACAGTTCTTTTATACCCAAGCCATAATGTTGAGCATCGGCATCTGCTGCCAGATCAAAGCGCTCTATCAGCTCTTTACCTAAATGCCCACGGCAGCCTTCTGAGAACACCGTGTATTTAGCATGCAGCTCCATACCCGGCATATAGCTATCTTTTTGCTCACCAGACTCAGTTAGTCCCATATCGCCGGTAGCCACGCCTTTTACACTGCCATCTTCATGGTAGAGAACTTCAGCTGCAGCAAAGCCAGGGAAGATTTCCACACCAAGCTGCTCAGCCTGCTCTGCCAACCAACGGCATAAATTACCCAAGCTAACAATGTAGTTCCCGTTGTTATGCATCGTTTTAGGAACCAGCATGTTCGGGACTTGGGTGGCTTTTTGCTCATCTTTGAGCATAAAGATCTGATCTTCGGTCACCGGAGTATTTAACGGTGCACCCTGCTCTTTCCAATCAGGGAACAGCTCATCCAGAGCCCGCGATTCAATCACTGCGCCCGATAAAATATGTGCTCCAACTTCAGAACCTTTTTCTACCACACAAACCGTTAGTTCTTTTTCCGCTTCTTGAGCTTGCTGCATCAAACGGCAGGCTGTGGATAATCCAGCAGGACCGGCTCCAACAATGACTACATCAAACTCCATTGATTCACGCGCCATATCACTCATAACTCACCTCTCTCACCTATATGGCGTCTACTTAAAACTGTTCTTCAGATAGCTGCATCACCGCATCACCACCTGCCATGACTGCGCTCAACAGACCTGACGTACGTGGTAGCAGCTGCTCGACATAAAAGCGTGTCGATACAATTTTGCTTTCTAAGAACGGCTGATCGCTTTCAGGATCATTTAGCTTAGCTTGGGCGATGCTGGCTGATTTAACCGATAACCAACCCCCACAAAGATAACCAAGCAACATCATAAAGCTGACACTGGCTGCACCTGCTGCAGCTGGATCTTTACTCGCAGTTTCCAATACCCATTTTTTAGCGTCTTCTGCATGGGCAAGGGCATCACGGGTCGCGCTAACTAGGTCTTGCAGTTCAGGTTCGGAGATCTGATCAAGATCGCTAGCAATTTCGCTCAGTAGATCAGTGAGTGCAGCACCACTATCTACCAAAGTTTTTCGACCGATCAGGTCTAAAGCCTGAATACCGGTAGTACCTTCATAAATCGTCAGAATACGCGCATCGCGATAATGCTGTGCAGCGCCTGTTTCTTCGATAAAGCCCATACCGCCGTGCACTTGCACCGCAAGATAGGTCATCTCTTGAGCCAGTTCTGTCACCCAGCCTTTAACAATCGGCGTGAGAAGATCAGTTCGCGCCTGATGTTTAGCGCGTTGTTCACTATCTTGAGCATGCTGACAAAGATCACTTTCGGCGCGAGCAACATAAGTTAATGCGCGCATAGCTTGAATACCTGATTTCATCTGCAACAGCATGCGACGAACATCAGGGTGCTTCATAATCGTAACGCGAGAACCATCTCTTAATGTGCCTTGAACACGCTCTTTGGCGTATTCTAACGCCTGTTGATAAGCGCGTTCTGAGATAGCTAAACCTTGTAGACCTACGCCTTGGCGCGCATCGTTCATCATGGTAAACATACATGCGAGGCCATTATTTTCCTCACCTACCAAGTAACCAATGGCACCGTCGTTATCACCAAAGCTCATCACGCAGGTAGGACTGCCGTGGATACCGAGCTTGTGCTCTAGCGCCACAGCCGATGCATCGTTACGTTGATCAGTTACTTGGCCGTTTTCATCCAACAAAAATTTAGGCACAACAAAGAGAGAGATCCCTTTTACACCCGCAGGTGCATCAGGCAAACGCGCTAATACCAGATGAACGATATTCTCAGTCATCTGATGATCACCCCAGGTGATAAAAATCTTTTGGCCAGTAATTCGGTAGTGATCACCTTCTGGTACAGCACGCGTTTTCAGGGCTGCCAAGTCGGTACCTGCATCAGGTTCGGTTAAGTTCATAGTGCCCGTCCACTCACCACTGATCAGCCTAGGAAGGTAGTGCTGCTGTAGCAGTTCACTGCCATGAGTTTCTAGCGCTTCAATCGCGCCCTGAGTCAGCAGAGGACATAAAGCCCAAGCCAAGTTGGAGGACTGCCACACTTCGTTAACCGCAACAGAGAGTGCGTTAGGTAGACCCTGACCTCCAAATTCAGGATTAGCCGCAAGCGATGGCCAGCCACCTTCACAAAACTGCTGATAGGCATCAGAAAAACCTGGCGTTTCCTGTACCTGGTTATCAACTAATTTTGCACCTTGCTGATCACCAACAACATTTAGAGGAGCAAGCTGTTCCGTGCCTAGCTTAGAAGCCTCATCTAAAACCGCTTCAGCCAAGCCTTCAGCAAATTCTTCTAGACCTGCTGAATGACAAATCTGTTCTAACCCCACCAGCTCATTCAAGACAAAAACACCATCTTGATACGGGTATCGATAATCGCTCATTGTATAACTTGCTCCGTCTTAACCTGCTTACCGCTTAGATTGGTTCAGGCTTTTTATTGTAATAACTCGACGTTAATTCACATTGGGAAATGCTATTAACATAATCGTTCCAGCGCCCATATCCAGCAATAACAATTCACACCTCAATGACTAACAAAAACGTTCTATAAACAAAAAAGGCCCTATAATTAGGGCCAATTTATAGCATTAAGAATCAGCTAATTGCTGGCAATAGCTATCACTACGCCGATATTCCCCTGGAGTCATACCTGTCCATTTTTTGAATGACCTAAAGAACGCGGAGGGCTCTTCAAACCCCATCAGACCCGCAACATCATTGATCGATAACTGCGGGGAATTCATATAGTTAAGCGCAGCTAGCTTGCGACACTCGTCCTTGATCTTTTGATAGGAAGTATCTTCTTCCAGCAATCTACGCCGCAGTGTCGATACTGACATATGCAGTCGATACGCTACTTCTTCAGCACTTGGCAGATCCTGACTAAAGTCCTTACCAATCAGAGCCACTACTTGGGACTTCAAGCTGGTGTCATCATCCACCATCACGATTAGCTGATAAGGGGCTGTTTTTAAGAAACTACGCAAAGTCTCAGGAGTTTGAACAATCGGAAAATCCAAATAGCGCGCAGGAAAAACGATGGCATTATCGTGCTGATCGAATTTAACTTCTGACTGAAAAAGGGTTTTGTATTGCGCCACATCGTCTGGCTCAGCAAAGGAAAAATAGGCTGCTTTCAGCTCTAACCTTTTACCAATCAACCAGCACAAAAAGTGCTGCCACATCGACAGTGAGGTTCGAATACGCCCCGGAATTTCGTCTTTTAAAATCTCTTCCATCGAGACTTCAGCGGCATCTGTTGTAGTAAACGAAACCTTGGCAAAACGTCCTTTGCGTACCAGATAGGGTTTAACTTTTGTGCCGCGACAGATCTCATGAAAATCACTGGCACGGTAGATCGCTTTCTCAAGCGTTGTACAGTGAATCAAGCAATGACACATCATACGGAAGGTCCCATTTGGCACCTTGCCGCCACTCAACATTCCGAAATATTCGTCTTGAGCGATGTAATAAATACGCTGATAGAGCAAACCAAACTTATCCGCTGGAAACTCTGTCTGATTACCAATTTCGGCCGGGTCGATACCGACATGGGTCAACAGCTGTTCAACGCTGAAGCCTTGCTCTTCAACTAATTGTAATAAGTGACGGACGTACCCTGCGGGTACGGTAATTTTACGCTCCATGACTCTCTAACCTATTTTGTTCTTATTTTTTGATGAAACGCACTTCCCTTTCTTATTCATGAACTATTATGTTAATAATTTCAAGCTAACGAACTATTTTGTTAATAACTTTGCCCTCAATTGTTATTGAGAGATTTTCTTAACCCAGTGAACATGGATAGCGTTAAAGACTCTGTAACTACTCTGTAGAGCCCGTTTTATAAACCTACCGAGTAGCCGCAATGGATTTAGATAGAAAACACAATTTGCGCCTTAAAAAAATAACAACGCTAGGTGAACGAAATGGCAACAAAAAACCGGATTTTGCGTCGCAGCAAAAAACCATCCTCGGTGTTTACACGCCAACTACTGCCGTTACTAATTGGTAGTGCAGTAGGCATAAATCAGGCTCAAGCAATTGAATTTAATCTGGGTGATATTGAAGGTCGCTTTGACTCTCAGATCTCAATGGGAGCGAGCTGGCGTATGGATGACGCATCTTCAAAGCTAATTTCGCAAGGAAATGGTGGTACTAGCCTTGGCTCAGGTAGTTACGATGACGGTAACCAGAACTTCGATAAAGGTGAAACCTTCTCTCAAATCGTGAAAGGTGTACACGACCTTGAACTACGCTATGAAAATATGGGCGTTTTTACCCGAGCTAAATACTGGTACGACGCTGAACTGGAGTCCGGTTCCAGAAACCATGGCCACTCGCCTAACCTTTATGATCCCGGCGCAGAATTAGACGATTCTGGATTTAACGATTACGCCAAGTTCGGCGGTTTCGAAGTATTGGATGCCTACTGGTACGGTGCATTTGATTTAGGCGAAAAACCACTCGATGTACGTGTTGGTCGCCAAGTTGTTAACTGGGGTGAAAGCACATTTATTCAAGGCGGCTTAAACGCGATTAACCCTTTTGATGTTAATGCTTTCCGACGCCCTGGCGCTGAGGTTAAAGAAGGCTTACTTCCAGTAAATATGGCTTTTGCGTCACTAGGCCTAACAGACAATCTAAGTGTTGAAGGTTTCTACCAACTTAAATGGGAACCAACAGCGATAGACGGTTGTGGTACCTATTTCTCCAACAATGACTTCGTTGGAGAGGGTTGCGACGGCATTCGGATACAAACCACTGACCCAGTTCTATCTGCGTTATTAGGTGTGAACGTGTCGGATCAAGAGTACTTTAACAACTTAGGTACAGGCGGTGTATGGGCATTGTCAGGGGTAGATCTTGGAACAGCGATTAACCCTGTTGTTAATCGACATGAAGATGGCCGCAGAGAAGCCGATGACGATGGCCAGTTTGGTATAGCACTACGCTACTTTTCAGAAGAACTGAATAATACCGAGTTCGGTTTATACTTCTCTCGTTATCATAGCCGACTACCAGTAACGAGTGGTGTTAACTCCTCAGTATCTGCAGCCGATCTACCCACCATTGCCGGCGGTGTGAGCCCCGCAGCAGCAGCTATAGTAGCAGCATTCGATTCTGAATATTTCGTTGAATATCCCGAAGATATCGAAATGATCGGCCTAAGCTTTAATACCAATATTGGTGATATTGCTTGGTCGGGTGAGATCAGCCATAAAACCGACGTTCCTGTTCAGATAAACGGACCGCTATTAGTAGGCGCGATTCTTCAACAAAACGTTGGAGGTGTTGGTAATACTGCAGCCGATAATCTAATCGCATCAGCGGGTGCTGGCGGTGAAGTATCTGGTTTTACTCCATTCGATGTAACCCAAGTCCAAACAAGCTTTGTTAAATTCTACGATCAAGTATTAGGTGCTAGTCGCTTAACCATGGTAGGTGAATTAGCCTGGACTCACGTTCATGATTTGGATGAGAGTGCCAACGCGCTTAAATACGGTCGTAACGGTGCGTTCGGGTATGCTGCAGGTGATACAGATGGCTTCGTAACTCAAGATTCTTACGGTTACGTATTGCGCGCTAACCTAAACTATCCAAACGCTTTTGCCGGTGTAAACCTAACGCCACAAATCAGCTTTAAGCACGGTTTAGAAGGTTATGGCCCTCAGCCAGGTGCTGCATTTAATGAAGATGAGAAAACACTTGGTTTGAGCCTGACCGCTGATTACCTGAATAAGTATCAGGTTCAGCTTTCTTATACTGACTTCTTCGGTGGAGATTTTAACTCTATAGAAGATCGTGATTTCCTATCAATTAGCGCATCCGTTTCTTTCTAAGATCAGCAGATAAATGGAGATATACACTATGTTTAATACCAAGAAACTTCTGCTGAGCTCGGCGATTTTTTTTGCCTCGGCAAGCGTTTATGCCGCAACGCCTGAGCAGGTAGCTCAATTGGGCAATCAACTAACCCCGATCGGTGCGGAAAAAGCGGGTAATGCAGCAGGTACGATTCCGGCATGGACCGGGGGTTTAGAAAGTGGTTCTGATCGATACAGCAATCCTTTTGCAAGCGAAAAGCCACTATTCACTATCACTGCAGCCAATGCTGATCAGTACAAGGATAATCTTACACCCGGACAGATGGCGATGTTGCAGAAGTATGCTGATAGTTACTCTATCCCTGTGTACCCAACCCATCGTACAGCCGCATTACCAGCAGATGTTTATGCTGCAGCAAAACAGAATGCTTCCAGCGCAGAACTAACCGATGGCGGCAACGGCCTATCAGGCTTTGAAACGGCAATCCCTTTCCCAATCCCAGAAAACGGTTTAGAAGTTATCTGGAACCATATGACTCGCTATCGTGGTGGTGCATTGGAAAGGACTTTTGTGCAGGTACCTGTGCAAGCTAACGGTAATTTTACTGCGGTAAAAATTAACGAAAAGATGTCTTGGCCGAGCGCTTTAGAAGGCGGTTCTGACGCTAACAAAGATGACAACATCCTGTTCTACTTTGTACAGCGAGTTAAAGCACCTTCTCGCCTAACCGGCAACGTATTACTCGTTCATGAAACGATGAACCAGATTACGCAACCTCGTCAGGCCTGGACTTACAATGCAGGTCAACGTCGTGTCCGTCGCGCACCTCAGATTGCCTATGACGCACCGGGCACCGCCAGTGATGGACAACGTACGACCGATAACCTTGACCTTTTCAACGGCGCACCTGATCGTTACGAGTGGAACCTTGTTGGCAAACAGGAACTTTACATCCCATATAACAGCTTCAAGCTAGCTGATCGTGAATTAAAGTATGAAGACATTCTTCAACCTGGCCACATGAATCCAGAACTAACACGTTACGAGCTACATCGCGTGTGGAAAGTAGAAGCAACGCTTAAAGATAATGAACGTCATATCTACGCTAAGCGTACGTTCTACATTGATGAAGATAGCTGGCAGATTGCTGTAGTCGATCACTACGACGGTCGGGGCGAGCTATGGCGCGTAGGTGAATCCCACCAGTTCCAATACCGTGATGTAAATGTGCCTTGGCTTACTGCTGAAGCGCTCTATGATCTTCAATCTGGTCGTTACCTGGTGGGTAGTTTGACCAACGAAGAAGGTAATGGCTTCGACTTTAGCCAACGCTTTAAACATAAAGATTTTACCCCGCAGGCGATCCGCCGCATGGGTAAATAAACCCGGTCCATGCAAGCAAGTAGCGTAAACGAATAATCCTATCTTATTCTGATACGCAGAAAGCCTCCTTATTTTTAAGGAGGCTTTTTTCGATTTAGAGCTTTTATATTGAGCGATGGACTAGGATAATACGGTGCTTAGCAGCAATGCTGCTCCATCTACTCATTATCGAAAGGTTTTCCCATGGCCGCTATCGGCAAATATAACACTCTGGAAGTGATCAAAGAGAAAGATTTTGGCGTTTATCTGGATGCAGGTGAACTGGGCGAAATACTTCTACCTAAACGTTACTGCCCAGAAGATTTAGAAGTCGGCGACAGTATCCGCGTATTTATCTACCTAGATACCGACGATTATCTGATCGCGACCACGGAAACGCCGAAAGCCATTGTCGATGAATTCGCTATGCTGCCAGTATCTGAGATAAACGATGTAGGCGCATTTTTAGATTGGGGACTTCCCAAAGATGTTTTGCTGCCTTACAGCGAACAAAAGAACCGCCCAGTTGAAGTAGGCAAACGCTACCTGGTGCGTCTATATCTGGATAAAAATACCAACCGTATTGTGGCATCCACCAAGATAGATAAATTTTTGGATAAGACCCCTGCTAGCTACAAAGCAGGTGAAGAAGTACAGCTAGTCATAGCTAATCGTACCGATTTAGGCCAAAAAGCGATTGTTAACCACGAGCACTGGGGCCTAATCTTCCGTAGCGATGTATTGAAAACGGTTTACCCTGGTCAGAAATTTAAAGGTTACATCAAAGAAGTACGCGCGGACGGCAAGATCAACCTTTCCATGCAAAAGCCTGGATACAGCAAGGTGGTTGATACCGCTCAACAGATCCTAGATATGATGGATGAGCAGGAAGGTTTTATCACCATCAACGACAAGTCCTCTCCAGAAGTGATCTACAAACACTTTGGCATCAGTAAAAAGGCTTTCAAAATGGCGGTTGGCGCACTATTAAAGCAAGGCAAGATCACCATTGAACCCGGTGGCTTGCGTTTAAATGATTAAGTACCTTCTTATTGAAAAATAAGAGGAAATGAAAAAGCCGTAGCAGATCTACTACGGCTTTTTTGTTTCTCCTGTTCATCCTTAATCTTTCTAAAAACGTCGGCTTATCCCTTCAACCACGCTTCAAGATCATCAGCACTTCCAATCAACTCACCATCGATGAAGATCTGCGGTGTAGTACCGCGGCCTGTAACAGCTTGTAGGGAGCTGAAACTTACCCCGTGGCTACCTAGCTCAATCGCTTCGTATTTGTAACCGTTGTCAGATAGCGCTTTCTTAGCACGTGTGCAATGTGGGCAACCCGGCTTGCTCAATACTGTTACGCGTTTCGGCTGTTCCGCTTTTGGATTGATGTAATCCAGCATGGTATCAGCATCAGATACTTCAAACGGGTCGCCTGGAAGATCAGCCTCGATAAACATCTTATCGATCACGCCATCTTTCACTAGCATGGAGTAACGCCATGAACGTTTACCAAAACCTAGGTTATCTTTATCTACCAACATATCCATCGCTTCGCTGAACTCACCATTACCGTCTGGGATAAAAGTGATGTTGTCCGCATGCTGATCTTCAGCCCAAGCATTCATTACAAATGTATCGTTTACTGATAGACAGATGATGTCATCAATACCATTTGCAGCGAAAACCGGTGCAAGTTCATTGTAGCGAGGTAAATGCGTGCTAGAACATGTTGGTGTAAATGCACCTGGTAGTGCGAATACGATTACGTTCTTACCTTTGAAAAGCTCTGCAGTCGTTACATCAACCCACTCATTACCCTGACGAGTGTGAAAAGTAACTGCTGGGATATTCTTACCTTCGCTATTCTGTAGCATGACTTATTCCTCTATGTGTCGCGTCTGGATGACTTGCGTTTCGTTAGAGTTAATATAGGCAAAAACGTTGAATAAAAATAATTAAACAAAACTAACCAACCGATAGCCCAAAGCTATAGATTGATTTTCGGTTTAATAATTAAGAGTGAATCTCTTTAGGAAGGTATTCCAAGAATTGATCAAAGGGAACTGGACGCCCAAGGAAATACCCTTGCACGTAGTCACAACCAAACTCGCGGAGCATATCAAGTTGTTGCTGATTTTCGACACCTTCAGCCACCACTTTGATACCTAGGGTTTGGCCCATCTTAATGATTACTTCAACCAGCGTTCGATCTTGTTCGTCATCCAATAGATCAATCACAAAGCTACGATCAATCTTCAAGTAATCCGCCGGATAGTGACGTAGGTAATTAATTGCCGAATATCCCGTACCAAAATCATCGATAGAGAAAGCGATGCCCTGCTCACGCAAACGTTTGATCTTATCTAACTGGTTATCGCCCCCTCCCATAAGTAAGGATTCGGTAATTTCGAATACTAAATTACTATGGTCGACATCGTGACCATCAATAATTTGCAACCAGCGACCGTCAGCATCTTTAGGGAAGAACTCAGCAACAGATCGGTTGATAGAGATCTGCATATCTATTCCCGCATGTTTAAATTTACCAGACAGGTGACAAGCTTCATCTAAGATCCACTCACCTAAACTCCGAATAGCTCCCGTCTGCTCCGCAATAGGAATAAACTCTGCAGGTGAAACTGTACCTTTAACAGGATGAATCCAGCGCACAAGCGCCTCACATTTGGCAATTTCTTGTACACCTAAAGCAACAATAGGCTGTAAATAGAGTTCAAACTGTCCTTCACGCAAACCAGCCAATATTTCATTGTGCGTCTGAACATGCTGCTTTACTTCTTGGCTCAACGCATTATTGAAGAAGAATATTCTATTCTTACCCGCACGTTTTGCGGCGTACATTGCACGGTCAGCATTCTGCAATAGCGGCTGCATGCTTTGACCATCTTCGGGATACATAGCGATCCCTAAACTATGAGTAACAGAGAGGTACTGGCCGTCGATAAGGTAAGGTTCACCCAACTCCATCTGTAATTTCTCGGCAAGGAGCTCAGCCTGTGTTGCCGATTCTATATCACGCAAAATGATCACGAACTCGTCACCCGCTAAACGAGCAAGTAAATCATCGTTGCGAACAATACTCTGCATCCGTCCTGCAAACAGACGTAGCAACTCATCACCAGTATGATGCCCCCAGTTATCATTCACTTCTTTGAAGTAATCTAGATCAATAAAGAACAACGCAAACATGTGATTATGGCGCTGGTGATCGTAGATCATCGCTTGAAGCTGCTGACCAAAATGATAACGGTTAGACAAACCTGTTAAGGCATCAAAGTTAGCTCGGTATGTCGCAGTTTCAATCGCTTGCAGTTTTTCTCGATAGTTAATGGCAATTAAATAGGTACCCATTGCCAAAACAAAACTTACCAACAAGCTAATCAACCAATATCCAAGCACCTGCCTATTTTTAACCTGCCAGCCGCTTTGAGGATAAGCAGCTAATTGCCAACGGCCCAGCGGCAAAATAACATCGACCGTCACGGCATCTGGATGGAATGTAGCCTCATTTCCAAAGAACACATCCCCATCAACACCTAAACCATCACGGCCTCTCAACGCAATATCATTGCCCCAAAGACGAATATCTATCCCTGCCTTTTGTAATAGATCCTCATCATCTATTACCGCAGATACAAGTCCCCAAAGAAGATTCCGGTCCTCACCAATAAACACAGGAACTCGGGCAATCAACCCCGAACCTCCCTGAACAAGCTCAAATGGGCCAGATAAAATAATTTCATTGCGTTTAATTGCTTCCATCACTGCAGGCAACTGATCGGGGGCTTCTCGATAATCCACACCTAATGCAGCCTCATTACCCGTGAAAGGATGAATATTGGTGATCACCAAATCAGGAGCTAGTACAATGTGACGTATACTTAATTTTGTTTGGAGGTATTCATCAACTAGACGAGAAAATTCTGACTGGTTGATATCGGAATTGATTGCAACCTCTGCTCTAAGCCCTCGCAGAACAACGAGATGAGCATTAACCTCACCCTCTAACCGAGCGCCTAAGGTCAAAAGATTTACAAAGGCTTGATGTTTTATATTTTCGCGGATACGTTCAAATTCATGGCTAACAAAGAAAGCCGACACCATCATCACAACACCAAAAACAATCGCAGAAAAAGCGAAAGGCCTTTGTGTTAGTGACTTTAAAATCTGGTGCACCATGAGTAATACAAGCTCTCTTTTTGATCAACCAACCACTTTTTTGATCAGTGTAACCATTCATCAGATGTCATAAGACCATAGTTATACAGCTTTACAGCTACATAATAAATAGATCCAAACTAACTGTTCGTTGGCCATAATCATATTTGAACAAGCATTCACAATACAGGTAAATTTAATCTTTTCAATTGGTTAGGTATCCACCACCTCATGTTCAGTTTCAGCCGCGGCATATAACAAGCAATCACTCAGAGCGATATCAGGCCTTGTCGTAATCATAAAGAGCTTTAGCGGCTGAGCAGTGACAAGAAGATTGCCCTTAATCTCAAAGAAGCGGGAAAAAACATCAGCCCCTTCAGCGTCATGAACTTTTAGATTCTGCTTACAGGCACTTCCTCCTAGCCATGCAATTAAAGTCCCTCGTTCCACCGCACCAAAGTTAAACTCATCTAACTGAGAGGGCACAGTGAGATCAGTCCCGATAACATAGCTATCAGCAAAAGCGATGGTCGTTTCCGGCTTTAGCTCTAGGCGAACAGGCTGACGATAAAGATCCAAATGATGACCGTGTTCTAACTGCATCACCTCTTCTTGATAGATAAACTTCTGCAAACCTTGCCAAGCGATCTGATTGGCCGTTTGATCTTTCGCACCACCGCACTCAATCGTCGCTACGGGACAACGACGCGTGCTGCGCTCCATCAATGCCCCTAATCTCAAATCAGTGATCACCAAACGCTCACTAAATAATGAAACCAGTGCCTCATGGGCTTCGCTCACATAAGTCACCACGCCAAAATCAGGACTGTGCCCTGAAGTGTTATGTATATCGAGGATGCACTCGGGTTGATACTCCTCAAACAACTCTAAGATCTCTTCGGCAAGCTGCCCCGGTGCATCCGTAAAAGGCGGGAAGAAACAACGGTTCATATCCCGTTGCCCCGGATATACACGATTTTTATACATAGGCTCCAAAATAGCGGCGGAAACAGAGGGTATAAAACAGAGCAGATTAAACAGCGGCTTTTGCTCTTGCTTTAACCATTTATGCAGCGCATTAAGGCCTGAGGGCTCATTTCCATGCAGCAAGGTCACTAAACCACGAGTCCGCTCGCTCCGCTCACCCTCGACATAGATCATTACCGCCTCGCCCATTTCTTTTAAGAACGATTCAGGGCTATCCAATAGTTGCTCAGAAGTAGGATTTATCAGCGTTCTCATATCCTATTCCCTTCCATATAAAGTATCTCCACAATAGCTACCATCCCACTACAGGTTCGTTAGTGGCTGACAACGTCATATAACACTGCACCATCTGAGTAAGCGCTTGATTGTGATTTAATTTTTTATATAAGCGCTGGTATTCACGTAGTTGCCAGTAGGCTCCTGTGACCCCAGTATCAACACGATCTTTAATCACAGATAGATAGTGATCCCGTTCTTGCGAATCAATCTCCAAGGCATTTAATCCAGCATAAGCAACGGGCAGTAACTCCTGAAAAATCTCAGCAATACTTAACTTTTTAAGTCCACCTGCCTGACTTAATACTGGCCACATCAGCTCCGCCTGCAGACCTTTTTCTGCCGCCAAATAAAAGTTCTTAACCAGCACACTAAATGGCATTGCAGGGATGATTTCATCCATCTGTTCCTGCAGCCCTTTGGCAACTCCCAATGCAAAAGCGGCATTTGCGGCCATATCACAAGGCGTCGGCCCAGCGGGTAGAGCCCTAAGCTCAATTCGCAAATGCCCACCCTGTTTATGATCATAAACCGGCCTATTCCAAGGCCAGACCGTACCGGCATGAAGGCACAACTCTTGTAGCGAGGCGACATCACCTTTTTTAATAACCTCTAAGGTATTTTCGTCACCCATAACCGGCAGTATCGGCTCATGCAGATGCACCATCTCTGCAAAGAGCTCATAAGCCCCCTCGCGAACCCAACCGTTACCAAAATCGACACGAGACGGGATACCTCGATCACACTCCTCATGAGAGCGCCCATCTATCGCCTGCCTAAATAAGGGAATACGTGTCTCATGCCATAGTTTATGCCCCAACATAAACGGTGAGTTCGCTGCTAGAGCAACCACTACCGGCGTCACTAATTGCAGGGCATTAAACGTACAGGCAAAACGCTCGGGGCTCACTCGAAAATGAACCTGCATGGAGCTATTGGCTCCCTCTAATGAAACATCCCGAGAGCGCAGAGAAATAGGAGGGTCACCCTCAATCTTGATACAGAACATTTTGCCCCGTAGCTTTTGTAGTGCTTGGGTCAATGCGTAAAAACGCGATTCATCAGTGAGAGCCTTTAAGCCAAAATCACTACGTTTTAACGTCGGCAGAATTCCTATAGGCAACGCTTGCCCTTGTTCAGCAGATAAATGATGGTTCACCAATTCGATGGCACTAACCATCTCATTTTCCATCTGGCTGAACGGTGTGCCTGCTGCAGCAACCGGCTTTAAGTTGTATTCGAGATTAAAGCGGTTCAACTCCAACGCTAGTTGCTTATGCCCGCTACGATCAATCACTTCGCGATTTAAACTTAGCGGCCTCCCGTGCTGATCTACCAGATATAACTCTAGCTCAGCGCCTATGGATGATGGCCCACAACCAAAACCGGGCCGATTCAACATCGACTTCAGCCCGTCTAGATTTTCCATTAAACGCGTTCTGAATTGGCTATAAGCCTGCTCACTAAATTTATGAGAACTAATCTCTTGTCCCATAAGCCCCTTCAGGAAAAGTTCATTCAATCCCTTTAAGATTAGCTAGCTCTGCCCATTCCTACCAATCTGAACTGATTAGGACCGAATTCATGAAGATATTAGGAAATTCGCAGATGAAAGCGTTTAGGGTAAAATCGACGAAACCATCAGATTGAGCTGATAATTTTCAATGTCCGTAGAAAAAATTGCCTGCCACTGCTGCGACCTGATTCAGGAGATCCCTGATCTATCACCCGGGTTAAAAGCACACTGCCGACGTTGTGGACATCAACTGACAGCGAAAGTACCCAACAGTATTGATCGTGCTATCGCGTTTGCCATTAGCGCACTGATTTTTCTATTTCTATCGCTGCCATTTCCGTTTTTAGCCTTTAAATCCCAAGGCCGCGAACAGGAAGTATCTCTAGCACAAAGCGGATTTGACCTACTCCAGTTAGGCTTCCCCATACTCGCCTTATTACTACTCTGCTTTATTATTCTAATCCCTGCCCTGCTGCTGAGTGCCTACTTGGCTATTCTGCTTCCGTTAAAACTCAATCATAGTCGGCGCTGGATGTACCAAGTCACGCGGCTACTGTTTACCTTGCACCCTTGGGGCATGGCGGAAGTTTTTCTTATCGGCGTTTTAGTGAGTTTAGTTAAGATCGCAGGAATGGCCGACTTAGTCATAGGGATGTCATTCTGGGCTTATGTACTCTTTGCAATCTGTCTAATCGCAACGATCACCTCCGTCGACAAATTGCAGTTGTGGCATCAACTAGATCATTGCGCCGGTATTGAACGCACCAAAATACAAGTGTCAGAAGGCAGTGCCTTAAAGCAAGACATGATCAGTTGCCATCATTGTGATCTGCTCCACCCAGCGAACGAACAAAATTGCCGACGCTGTGAAAGCAAACTGCATCCACGCATCCCCTACAGCATGCAGAAAACCTGGGCATACCTGATTACTGCTGTAATTCTTTATCTACCGGCCAATATCTATCCGATCATGAATACCACCCTATTAGGCTCAGAAGATCCCAGTACCATAATGGGCGGTGTGGTTTTGCTCTGGCAGCATGGATCATACCCGATCGCACTGGTGGTCTTTATCGCCAGTGTTTTGGTGCCGATTGCTAAAATGCTAATGATTTTCTGGTTGGCTTATAGTGTCCAAGCGGGACACCAACACAAATTAACTGAACGGATGTGGATGTATCGCATCACTGAACTGATTGGTCGCTGGTCGATGATCGATGTCTTTGTCGTCGCGGTTTTAGTTGCACTGGTACAGCTGGGCGGCCTAGTCAGTATTCAACCCGGCATTGCTACCATCGCCTTCGCCAGCGTGGTGATTTTAACTATGTTATCGGCGATCAGCTTTGACCCCCGCTTAATTTGGGATAACCTGAGCGACACAGAAATACGCGCCATCAATCATGGACAAGAACCTCTGACCGACTTAATGGACGACGCAACTTAATTATGTCTACTTCGAAAACAAATCCTACTCCGGTTATCAGCGCTAAACGCTCAATTTCCAGCATCTGGATATTGCCTCTGATCGCTCTGCTTTTGGGCGGTTGGATGATCTACCAGGACTGGGCTAACCGTGGTCAATTGGTCAGTATTACCTTCATTACTGCTGATGGCATAGAAGCTGGTAAAACCAAGATTAAAGTTAGAAGCGTTGAGGTCGGCAAGGTCGAATCTGTCCAACTAAATTACGCCGATGGCAACGTTTTAGTTAATGCACGGATCGAACCCGAAGCTGAAGCACTCCTTCTAAACAACACCCGTTTTTGGGTGGTACGACCCCGTGTAGGCACTGGTGGCGTAAGCGGTCTAGGTACATTGCTATCGGGCGCTTATATAGAGATGAGCCCCGGTGAAGGTAAACAGAAAACAACAAAGTACACAGGTTTAGAAGAGCCGCCTGTCACCTCAGCATCAGAGCCAGGTTTAAGACTTCAACTGATAAGCGATAATGCTCACTCGCTCAGCGTGGGTGATACAGTTATCTACCGTGGTTTTCCAGTCGGTCGTATTGAGCAATTAACCTTCGACACGAAAGCCAAACAAGCAATATACGATCTATTTATCCAAGCACCTTATGATCAACTCGTAACTACAGATAGTCGTTTCTGGAATATGAGTGGTATCAACCTCAATCTCTCAGCTGATGGCGTGAATGTACAAACCGGCACATTGGATACCCTATTAGCAGGTGGAGTGACTTTTGATGTGATTGATGGTGATAGCAAAGGCCAATCTGCTGCAGATGGTGATCGCTATCAACTTTACCCTGACTTCGAGAGCGTCAAAGAGCAGCCTTATGCCTTTTACAATGAATACCTACTGCTGTTTGATCAAACAGTCCGCGGGCTCGTTCCCGGTGCACCTGTCGAGTTTCGCGGTGTGCGTATAGGTACAGTTGAACGGATTCCTTTCCAGATTTCTGAGATCACGGGAGAATCTGACCCGCGCATTCCTGTGATTATTCGTCTAGAGCCAGGACGTTTAGGTTATGAAGATGAAGAAGAGATCTTGCACAACGCTCATGAAAAACTTCGCTTTTGGATACAACAAGGTATGCGGGCTAGCCTAAAATCCGGCAATCTGATTACGGGCAGTCTATTTGTCGATTTTGACCTCTACCCCGAAGAGCAGGTAGCTAACCTTATCGAGTTTGATGGTTACCCTGTGATTCCAACCGTGTCAGGTGGCTTTGCACAGCTAGAGAACAAGCTCAGCGCGGTACTCAGCAAAATCGAACAACTACAAGTTGAACCACTCATTTCTCAGTTGGATTCAACACTGAATACCTCTGAAAAAGCCATTAAACAACTGAATAGCACATTGAAAGAGATCGAGGCGTTGGTGCGTAATAACAACACCCAAGCCCTACCAGAAGAGTTAAAAGCAACCTTAAAAGAAGTTAGATTGGCAGCAAAAGGCATCGCCCCACAAAGTGAACTGTACCAAGAGATGAACCGCTCATTAGATACGCTGCAGCAAACGCTAAAACAGCTTCAACCGGTACTCAAAACACTGGATGAAAAACCTAATGCGCTTATTTTTGATGCTCCGAAAAGCGCGGACCCAATCCCAGGAGGTCGACCTAATGAATAAAACTATCCACATTTTGGGCTGCCTGATTCTATTAGGTGGATTAGGCGGTTGCGCATCCCAAAGCAGCACTCCGCCAAGTCAGTACTATCTTCTTAGCAGCGATAGTCAGAGCTATATAAAAGAGACCTATCAGCGAGTCATCGGAATCCAGCCGGTTAAAGTAGCCCCATATATCAATACACCGGGGATTGCTCTGCTCACTCGCGAAAACCATATTCGTATTGCCAATCAACACCTTTGGGCGGAACAACCCGATCAAGCGATTACCCGCGTATTACACAATAAATTGGATCAACGCCTGCCAACAAGCCGCGTTGATGATGGTTCTCTAGGCCGTAATAACGATTGGAACTACAGCATTGCAACCCAAATCGATCAATTTCATGGTACCGAAACCGGCGAAGCAGTCCTCAGCGGACATTGGCAAATTAAACAAGGTGAACAGGTAATCAGCACCTATAGGTTCAATCTAAAACAACCATTAGAAAAACCCGGTTATACTGCGTTAGTCACAGAACTTCAGACTTTGTTATCAAATCTTGCCGAACAACAAGCGAGCTATTTAAAACCATATATCGCGAAGCAATAATCCTCGAGGTTACATTGCTCAATATGATAGGCATAAATCATGAATAAGGTTCACAGCACAGGAACCAATTCTCAGCTATAATGACTAACTCTGTACGTAGTTTGCTTTAAGAGTATTTGTTTTAAGAACACAGAAATTTGGTCAGTATTATGGAAAACAACATCTCAGCCTTAGGCACTGCACAATCGCTTATCTCCCCAAGAGGAGCGGGCCCAGAATCTACTGCTCAATCAGCGGGTAACGGTTTAGCCGTGAATGCTCCGCTAGGTACTGAGCCGGGTGGTCAGGTGCAACTTAATCAAGACTTAGCGCAAACAAGCCAAGTCCAAAATGTTGATAACGGCCTAGAAACTCGAACGAACCGTGCTAATAATGCTGAACCTGCTATTGACCAAGCAGCGCAGCAGCAACAGATTGAAAATTTCTTAGCTGAACAAACCGGTGAAGATGTTGAGAGTTTCCGAGGCATCGATATTCAGTCTGCGCTAGATCTGCAAGAAGGCCTACGTAATCGCCCAGCTGACAACACAGAACCTGAATTTTCAGCAGCGCCAGCTGCAAATTCGCCTGAACCTCAAGATGCTAATGAGCAGCAAGATCAGGAACTACAACAGCGTCTACAAGCTCGACTAGCCGATCAGATTCCAAATGATCCAGGCACTGAATTCCCGCAGCTGATTGAGACCGTAGCTTAAGTCAAAACGCGATTATCAGATATTAAAAAAGCAGCCTCATTAGGCTGCTTTTTTAATATCTAATATTGTGAGAATGAACTAGCTTTCTGAAACCACACAATCACGACCAGACTCTTTCGCTTCATAAAGGTATTGGTCTGCGCGGTTTAAGACAGAGGCCATTGTCTCTTCATGCCCACGCTCTGCAAGACCCACACTAATGGTCAGGTCTATTTCGTGAGCAAACTCTAGACTATTAATTTCAGCACGTAATCGCTCAGCAAGAAAACGCACAGGCTCCATTTCGCTCGCCAGAGTGAGAATTACGAACTCCTCACCACCATAGCGAACAGCTAGATCTTCAGGCCGAGTGCTCTGCAACAAAACTTGCCCAACAGCATGAAGAACGTCATCTCCAAAGCGATGACCATAGTTATCGTTAAGCTTCTTAAAATGATCGATATCTAAGAACATGACATACAAATGTTGATGCCTATTGCGCTTATCTTGGCTTAAATAGCTACCTTCTGTTTCGTTTAAATAGCGGCGACTATAGAGGCCAGTTAAAGGATCTTTAATTGCAAGATCACGAATAAGCGTAGTACTCCGTTTCGCCCACAATACCGATACAATTGCCATCACTAAGAAAGCAGCAACGATTAGTTCGATTGATTGGATAAATAACCGATTGTTCTTAGCCTCAACCTCATCCAGATAAACGCCTGTACCAATAACCCAATCCCAAGGTTCAAACAGAGCAACATAGGAAACCTTGTGAAAAACTTCCTGCTCCACGCCCGGTTTAGTCCAATAATAATCGACCCAACCACCACCTTTATGGGCTTCGCGAACAAACTCTGAAAACAGATGGAGGCCATTGATATCTTCAACCTGAGCGAGGTTAATACCCATCAGATCTGGCCGCTCAGGGTGCATCACCATATTGGCATTACTATCATTCACCCAGTAATAACCATCGTGGAAACTACGAGATGATTTCAATGCGTAGAGTGCTAGTTTTTGAGCTTCCGGCTCCGTCATTTCGGAGGTCTCACTCAACTTATAAAACCCCTCTATCATAGAGACAGCAGAAGTCGTTAGATCGCGACTCTCCTGTTTTTTCTCTTCATAGAAGGTATTGCTGAAGGCACTATAGAAAAGATAAAAGAGCAACAACATGCTGATTAAGCTAAGCACACTCATCAAGCCAAATTGTTGCCCTATATGGGAACTTCGATAACCTTTCACTGCTTTACATCCGGTACAGTCAAAGTCCATTTACTGTGATCCTTAACATCATCATAAACCAATCAAAGGTTATGTGATTGATCCCTATCAACTGTTTGCAGGTTATACCGACCAGTAAGTTGGTTTGAGCAATTCCCTAAGTTATCGATTTTGTAATGGATATTTTAATTAGATCTCTGAAGCCAATGTTGTACCTTGGTTAATGGCACGTTTTGCATCTAGCTCTGCTGCCACATCTGCACCACCAATCAAGTGAACGGGCTTGTTACCGATCTGATCTGCAAGTTCGCGACATGGCTCCTGCCCTGCACAAATAATAACGTTATCAACCTCTAGCAGCTGCGCTTCACCATCCACCAGCACATGCAAACCGGCATCATCAATTTTTTGGTATTCGCACTTATTCAACATACGCACACCTTTTTTAGCCAGATCCGCTCGGTGAATCCACCCCGTGGTTTTACCAAGGCCGGCACCCACCTTAGATTTTTTACGCTGCAGCAGGTACACCTCTCGGGCTGCAGGTTCAAAACTTGGCTTCATCCCCTTAATGCCGCCACGGGCATTTAGGTCCATATCTACACCCCATTCCTGCATAAAGGCGGTGATATTTTGGCTGGTCGATTCGCCCTGATGAATAAGATACTCAGATATATCAAAGCCAATACCGCCGGCACCAATTACCGCAACCTTTTGACCAACTTCAGCACCTCTCATCACATCGAGATAAGAGAGAACTTTAGCGTGTTCGACACCTTCTAATTCAGGTGTACGCGGCGAGATACCTGTCGCCAATACGACTTCATCGAAATCACCTTCTGACAACATCGCCGAATCAACGCGTGTATTGAGTTTGAGTTCAACGCCAGTAATCTCGACCTGCTTAGCAAAGTATCGCAGAGTTTCGTAGAACTCCTCTTTACCCGGAATACGCTTGGCGATATTAAATTGTCCACCGACTTCAGAACTAGCATCAAATAAGGTTACTTGGTGACCACGCTTAGCTGCTGTCGTAGCAAAGGCTAGGCCTGCTGGGCCTGCACCCACCACAGCAAGCTTTTTAGGCTTTTCTGTTGGAGTAATGACGATTTCCGTTTCATGACAAGCACGAGGGTTAACCAAACAACTAGTCAACTTGCCGACAAAGACATGATCTAAGCACGCTTGGTTACAACCAATACAGGTATTAATCTCATCTGCTCGATCCTGTTCTGCCTTAACAACAAACTCTGGATCAGCTAAAAACGGACGTGCCATAGAGACCATATCGGCATCTCCCCGTGCTAGCACTTCCTCAGCCACATCCGGCATATTTATTCGGTTCGAAGTGATCACAGGCACAGTTAACGCTTCACGAACTTTCGCTGTCACCCAAGTAAATGCAGCACGCGGCACCTTGGTTGCTATGGTTGGGATGCGCGCTTCATGCCAGCCAATACCCGTGTTAATAATAGTGGCACCGGCCTCTTCGATCGCTTTGCCTAAAGCGATGATCTCATCATAGCTACTGCCATCTTCCACTAAGTCCAGCATCGATAAGCGATAGATAATAATAAAATCAGTGCCTACGGCTTCACGAACACGGCGAACAACCTCCAGTGGGAAACGGATACGTTGCTCGTACTCGCCGCCCCATTCATCATCACGCTTATTAGTTCGGCTGACGATAAACTGATTAAGCAGATACCCTTCTGAGCCCATGATTTCTACACCGTCATAACCGGCTTCTTTAGCGAGTGATGCACAACGAACAAAATCCTGAATCTGACTTTCGATATCAGATTCGCTTAGCTCTTTTGGCGGGAAAGGATTGATCGGCGCTTGAATAGCCGAAGGCGCTACCGGTTGCGGGTTATAAGCATAACGGCCTGTATGTAGAATCTGCATACAGATTTTACCGTCTTCTTTATGCACGGCATCAGTTACCAGACGGTGGTTCTCCACATCCTCTGCCGTTGCCAACTGTGCAGCATGACCATGAACAGCCCCCTCTTTGTTCGGACCAATACCACCGGTCACAATCAAAGCGACACCACCGCGCGCACGCTCTGCATAAAAAGCGGCCATGCGTTCAAAACCGTTTGGCGCTTCTTCCAAACCTAAGTGCATAGATCCCATCAGCACGCGGTTTTTTAAAGTGGTAAAGCCTAAATCTAATGGCTGTAATAGATGTGGATAAGGAGTTCTACTCATGGTCTTTTCTCTTGTCGTAAGGGCAAACTAAAGTGCCCATCTATTATTCTTATCTTTATTATTTGCCGCTAAACGGCGCCGTAATTTTTCGTAGCGGCTTATATTCCGGTGTTTTTCCAGACATCTTGGCACTGAAGGTTTGCATCATATCTTCTGGTTGAAACATACCTGCTTGCCAAGTCGCCATATAACTCAGGCTGTCTTGAACGCTATGGTCCCGAGCATAATTGATCATCTGCTTACACCCAGTGACCGCTAAAGGCGATTGCGACGCGATCTGAGCGGCAATATCCATCACATCATCAAGCATAGCCTCTTGAGTCGGGTAAACACGGTTTACAAGCCCTACTTTTAACGCCTCATCAGCGCTCAATTTACGAGCGGTATAAGCCAACTCTCGCGCTAGGCCTGAAGGGATTAATTGAGGCAGACGCTGCAATGTGCCCAGATCTGCAGTCATGCCTAATTCGGTTTCTTTAACAGTAAAATAAGCCTCGGCGGTGCAGTAACGCATATCTGTCGCACAAACCAGATCCAAAGCGCCGCCAATACAACCGCCCTGTACTGCACTAATTACCGGCATACGGATCTCTTCCAGCAAGTTAAAACAGGTTTGTAGTTGCATCACCAAACGGCGAACCGCTTCAGCACGTCGACCCGCTTCACCGTTAAACATCTGCGGATCAGGTTGAGTAAAGATCTCGAGATCCATACCTGCAGAGAAATGTTTTCCTTGAGAGGAAATAACCAACACTCTCGCCTCGGCTTCTGTATCTAGTGCTTTTAATGCTTCTGGAAACTCCTGCCAAAAGGCTTTGTTCATGGCATTACAAGCGTCAGGACGATTTAGCTGGAGGTGCGCAATCTGCTGATCAACCTGTAATGAAAAGGTCTGGTAACTCATACATCGCTCTTATTTTTATGGATGAAAAATGATCTAGAAACCAAACTAGACACCGTCAAGATAAAGACAAGATAGCGCACCAATTTTGACACTGTCAAGATTGATTGTTAAATTCCTCAGCTATGACGAATTCAAAGAAGAACTATCACCACGGTGATTTAAGAGATTCACTGCTAAAGGCAGCGACCGATCTGATCGCTGAAGGCGGTGTGGATAACCTATCTATTCGAAAGCTGGCGGATAAAGTCGGCGTGTCTCGCACAGCCCCTTATCACCACTTTAAAGACAAAAATGAGCTACTTTGTGCCATTGCTGCACAAGGATTCCACCAGCAAGATCAGTTAGTTAAATCGGTTACTGAGTGCAAAAAGGATTTATCAACAGTTGAGCTGTTCGAGCATTACGTTCTCACCTATATCCGCTTTGCTGATGAAGAGCGAGAAACCTACGATCTTATGTACGGTCGTGAAATTTGGAAAACGGGTGAGCCTACACCTGAGTTACAAACCATTTCTAAAAACAGTTTTCATCTTTGGCTGGATTGGGTGAAAGAGCTGCAACAACAAAACCTGTTTGATCCTGAACAACCGAGTTTACGCATTGCTCAATCAAACTGGGCCGCACTCCATGGCCTATGTCGATTGTTTAACGATGGCATCTATATCAATCGTGAAGATATCAACGATATCGCTAAAAACACGGTCCGTATGATGATCAATCAACCCTGAGTAGGCATAGAATTATGACCACCATCCAATTTAGTCATGCCAATGGTTTCCCAGGTAGTAGCTATCAATATCTGTTTAACCAGTTGCCAGAGTACTCTGTGACCTATATCGAAAAAATGGGTCACGGTGACTACCCATTAGATGGTGATCTAACCAACTATGCCAAAGAGCTGATTGCAGATATTGAGCAAAACAAAGCTACACCTGTAATCGGTATGGGGCATTCTGCTGGCGCTGTGGTCACCTTAATTGCCGCAGGACTCAGGCCTGAGCTGTTTAAACAGGTGATATTGTTTGATCCCGTGCTTTTTAACGGCCGCAAACGTTACCTGATAAAGCTGATCAAAAAGATGGGCTTGATAGACAAAGTATCTCCGGCACAGCGAGCTGCTAAACGTCGATCAAAATTTGATAGTCGTGAACAAGCACGTGAATACTTCAGCCAGAAAAAGCTTTTCAAAACATTCCACCCCACCTGCTTTAATGACTACATCACTCATGGTCTAACTGAAACAAACAATGGTGTAGAACTAAGTATCTCTCCGGAGATTGAAGCCGATATATTCCGCAATGTTTTGCTCAATGCACCCAAGTGGCTAAAACAAGTTTCTGGCACCGTTATCTATGGTAAGCATAGTGACCTGTTTGGAGCAGGTGATATTAAATGGTGGCAACGTAACTTCCCCAATATGGAGTTAGTCGGTTTTAACGGCGGTCATCTATTCCCGTTTGAGCATCCCGATGAAACTGTAGAGTTATTAAGGCCCTTATTAGCTAGGTAAACTTAACCAGAAAGAAGCTAAGGTTGCTTGACCAAGTTAAGGTATACTGCAGGTAGATTAAACGCCCAGAAAAGAGCCTATTCATGCCAGAGACAGATGTTTTTTTCTCTACCGCCGATGTCACTGATGTTGCACAGAAGCTGCAACAAGTAACGGCTGAATATGAAGCGCTCTTTGGCAATCTAAGTAAGCAGATTTACTCCTCCATTGATCACTTAGATCATCCCTCTGATGAGATTGCGGTCACCCTGCAGTATGTGAATGATGCCAGCCAAGCATTTCGTCAAAACTTTGGTGACAATTCTAAGATAGCGTGCAGCAAAGGCTGCCATCATTGTTGTCACTTCCCGATTCAAGTACCACAGCAAACCATCAGCGATATTAGTCACCATCTAAAAAGCACGCTAGCACCTGCTGAACTGGCAGAACTAACAGATAAACTCGAGCAAAATATCGCTGCACGACAAGCGCCTTTATTCAGAGCTCCTTGTCCCTTCTTAGACGAGGAAGGTGCTTGTTCTATCTACCATCATCGTCCACTTTCTTGTCGCTGGTTTAGCTCGCCAGATGCTCATATTTGCGAACAGTCAGTGCACGACGGTCGCGATATACAACAACATCCAGTGCAATCGCGCATCTATCAAGCGGCTTCCGATGCAGTCCTAGCTAAACAGAAAAAACTGACAGGTTCTGACCAGCAGTTGCCGTTTATTCCAGCCCTCTTAGAAGCGCTTCAGTCAATAAAATAAACGCTCTCAAAAGCCTCTTTCAACTTACGAAAAAGCCTATAACCGTAGTTTCTCTAGCAAGACTTTAGCCCTGCGACAGTTTGCCTCAGCGACAATTGGTCACATTCTCAAGACACTTAGCCATCGTTACCATGCGCCAAATTTTTAGCGTTTGGACAGGGTTATGAAGTCACAATCACTCTCTATCAAGTTCCCCCTTAATACTCTAGCGGCTGCAGTCATTACTGCTAGCATTCCGCAGACGGTGTTTGCTGCAGATGAAGTCGCTTCAACTATGGTTGTGACTGCAAGCCGTGTAGATGAAGAGAGTAACTCACTACCTGTCAGCGTCAGCGCAGTTGATGACAAACAATTGCAACTGGATCAGGGTGCACATATACAAGACAGTACCCGAATGATGGCAGGTGTGACGATTAACCAGCTATCTGGCAGTTCATCTCATAACACCGGTATCCGCATGCCATTAAATTACGATGGCTATTACCTGTTCCTGCAAGACAGCATCCCTCTGCAATCCAGCGCATTCTTCAACCATAACGGCCTACGTTGGTCGAGCTTCAATACCAGTGCAGATCAGATCGAAGTACTTAAAGGTGCCGGTACCACTCTGTACGGCTCGGGTGCAGTCGCAGCAACGATCAACGTATTAAGTGCAGAACCAACCTTCGCACCTAAAGGCCATGTAAGCGTACTGGCAGGTGAAGATGATTACGCACAGATAAAAGTACAACACAGCGACAAAATAGCTGAAGACCAAGCCTTCCTGATTTCAGCATCAGCTTTCCAAGATAACGGCTGGCGCGACCATACTGCCCGTGACCGCCAAGAAGTTTTGGCAAAGCACATTTGGGAGATCGACGAGGATACGGAGCTAAAAACACAGTTCCAAGTATCAACGATGACCGATGAGATGGCGTCTTCACTAGATACAGTAGAACTTGCCAAAGACCGTACGCAATCAGGTTTAAGCGATGCTGTTAAAGCAATTAATCCTGAACGAGACAGTGATTTTGCTCGCCTAAGCTTCGAGCTAACTCACGCCCTAAATGATCAATTAACGCTGAGTTTTATCCCTTACGCTCGCTATAACTCGAATGATTACATTGCAACGTGGCGTTCATATACGCCGAAGACTGACAGTAACGTAACCAGTTTTGGCCTGTTAGCTAAAGGTAACTGGGCACACGACAATGGCAACGAAACTATCTTTGGTGTGGATCTGGAACATTCCGAGTCGGAAACATTCAGCTACCAGCCAATTGATATTACCGTCTCAGGCGGTTGGGGGCCTCCGGTAAGCTACACTGCTGGCTTTGAATATCGTGATCAGGATATTACTTATAAAAACGTCTCCCCTTACATCCAACATAACTTAATGCTGGGCGATGCACTGACGGTACAAGCGGGTTTACGTTACGACTATAACCAGTACGAATTGGACAACCATCTAGCTGAAACGGATGATGATGGTTTCGGCAACCGTCAACTGGCTGATCGTAAGGATAAATTTACCAGCCTGAACCCTAAACTTGGGTTCCACTACGCGCTGAATGATAACAGTGGTTTCTTTGGCCGTGTTGCCCAAGCTAACCGTCTGCCAACAGCCTCTACAATGTATAACCTCAAGAGTGGTGATAGTGCTTCCCTTGTTGGTGGTGTTAAAGAGGAAACATCAACAACCGTCGAGCTAGGCTACCGCTTACAACGCGAGAATCTATCTCTTTCAGCTTCGATCTATCGTATGACGATCGACGATGCCATCGTATCAGCGGATGACAACAACGGAGATTCCTACCGAACCAATGCCGGCGAAACTCGACATCAAGGCATAGAACTTGAACTTGGATATGTTTTCTCGCCCTCTTGGTCCACCAAGCTTGCACTGAGCCACTCCAAGCATGAGTTTATCGACTATGTAAATGATGGTACTGACTACTCTGGCAACGAGATCATGCGCGCTCCACGTAATAAGGTCGGCGTAACTGTTAACTGGACTCCAGTATATGTTCCGGGCTTAGTAACTCAACTACAAGCCGACCATATTGGCTCCTATTGGAAAGACGATGCTAACTCCCTAAAAGCACCTAGCTACACCCTGTTCAACCTGAAAGGTCAGTACGAACTAACACCAGAGCTGATGCTATTTGGGCGTGTGGATAACCTATTTGATCGCCAATACAACTACCAAACTGAATTTAGCTGGGGCAGCGAGAGCTTCTACCCTGGTGCAGGCCGTACCCTGAAAGCCGGCCTGAAATATAACTGGTAGAGCTCACTGATATGAAAGCAAAACTTTACCTTTGGCACCGGCGGCTTGCGCTGCTGGTGCTCGTGCCCCTGCTACTATTTGGGTTAAGCGGCCTGCTTCATCCGGTAATGCGTTTAACAGCTCCGGAGACGGCGCAACATTTTTATCCACAACCGCAATGGCCAGACAATCTACCCAGCATTGAAACTTTAATCGATGAGTCTCAACTGACGACAGTAGCAGGGCTCCGCCCCGTTCAGATTGATCAAAACTGGTATATCCAGAGTTGGGAAAATCGTTCTGAGCCATCACAGTTTTTAACCCTAAATGCGAAACCAGCTCAGGAGATAGAATTAGCCTACGCAGAACAGTTAGCGCGCCATTACAGTGGAGAAAATACTGCTGGAATAAAACAGATCAGACTGATTTCGGAATTTAGTCACCAATACCCAGCAATCAACAGATTGTTACCTGTATGGGAAGTGATGTTCGAGCGGGATGATAACTTAAGTGTATTTGTGGATATCCGTCAGGACCGCCTTGCGACAATTACGGATGATTCTCGTCGTTTGTTTATGACCATGTTCCACTTTTTACATGTATGGGCCTTTATCGATCAGGAAAACCCACTTAGAACCGCTCTGTTTATCAGCATGATGTTGATCTCAACCTTTATCGGTATCAGTGGTCTCTACCTGTTTGCAGTCTTACCACTAAAACAGCGTAAAAATGCTCAACTAAAGAAGATCCATGCTTGGATAGGTGTGGGGATTTCCGCTGCTCTCTTAATGTTTGTATTCAGTGGCATGGTTAGAACTATAGAGAAACTAGAGCCCGAGATACGAGGGGTTCCTCTCGATCAATCACTCGTGCTTTCAGACATTAGTTTTGGCTTAGCTCAAATACAGGCTCAATACCCTAACAGCAGTAATACACAACTTCATGAACTGGAAGGGCGTGCTGTATGGCAACTTCAGCAACCGAGACAGCCCAGTCTATGGTTAGATGCACAATCAGGTGAACAGCTACCCGAAGGACCGTTCGACTTCGCAAAACAACTCGTATCTAACACCCAAGGGCAGCAGCCAGAAGTGATAGATCAGCGCCTTATTAATAGCTTTAAAGAAGACCATAACTATGGGTTTATTGATAAACGTCTGCCGGTTGTCGCTATAGATTATGCCGATAAGACTTATTACGTGGATACTCGAGATGCAGTGCTTTCGGTCAAAGTAGATAACGCAGATAAAGTATACAGCTGGATCTTCAGTTACTTACACAAATGGCACTTTGCAGATGGTCTGGGACGAGATGTCAGAGATGGAATTATAAGCCTGTTTATTTTGGCTATCTCTGGCACGTCACTATTGGGCTTTTACACATGGTTAAAAGCTCGCCGTAAACGTAAACAAGCTTATAAGCAGCGCAGTCGTTGCGCGGAAGTGGCTTAACTAAGTTCCATCAGAAAATAAAAACGGGCCTTTAAGGCCCATTTTTTATTACGCTGAAACTTTATCTTTTTGAAACTGAACCTGTATGACCAAAGCCAAAGTCAGGGTAAGGATCAGCGATAAAACGATGGTAGCCGCCGCAGGAAGGTCAAACGACCAAGCCAACAACAAACCCACCACAAAGCCAACTACACCAACAAGGTAAGCCCAGGCGACAGATTTACCTCTTACTTGTGCTGCAAGCGCCGGAGCAATTAAGCAAGCAAATACCAGATAGATGCCCGCTTTCATAACCGACAATGTGATCGTTACAGCAAAAGCGATGTAGAAGAATCGCTCTAAACTCTGAGGCCTGAATAACGCCAGCAGTTGAATAACGATAGCCATCACAGCGAGAGGCACCAGATCAGCCCAAGTTAGCCAGAGAACATCACCGCTTAACGTACGCGTTAATGCCTGACCTCCTTGGGGCTGGCCTGCTACCACCAACACCAACAATGATGCGGAAGCCACATAGATCAAACCGATAAAAGCCTCACGCCAGTCTGGCAGATTTCGGTTGATCCAAGCCACCAATGCAACACCCAGAAGGGAAAAAAGTACTGCCATCAATGTTGATATTAGAGCTCCATGATCATGATCGGCATCATGAAAATGCCACTGTGTGGCTAAGATAGTGCCAAGGGCGGCTAACTGCGCAATGGCAAGGTCTATAAAGACAATCCCTCGTTTTAAGACCTGTCGCCCCAAAGGGACATGGCTTGCCAAAATCAGCAAGCCAGCCACCAACGCAGGCAAACCTATACTCAGTGCCTGCATTACTTCTGCACCGTTAATTGCTGCAGCAGATGATCAAACAGTTTAGTTAGATCAGACACTTCGCCTTTAAGGTCCACTGTCGCTGGCAAATTCGCATGCGCCATACCCGTTTGCTCAGATAACCAACGCGCACCTTTATCGTTCTGGTACCAGTTGCTGATCACAAACTTCGGACGCTGCTGTTCAACAGTCGCTACCAACGATTGCAGATGTGACATCGTTGGCGGCACACCCGGATTAGGTTCTAGGTCTGCAACAACCTTAATATCAGCCCAATTTAGCAAGTAGCTAAAGCTCGTATGCTGAACAACGACAGGCATACCTTTTAGTGGCTCAGCCATTGCTTTCCAACGAACCAGATTTGCTTGCCAACGCACTTGCCAATCTTCCAACGCCTGTTGGTACGCTGCTTTGTTATCAGGGTCAATATGCTGTAAGCGATTGCTGATAACTGGTGCTAACTGTTGAACACGCTCAGGGTCCAAATGAAAGTGAGGGTTACCTTCAGGATGAACATGCTCGGTACTGAAAAACTCTTTTTCATGTTTTTCAATCGTCTCTACATGCTCAGACAGGTAGAGCATGCCTACGGCACCTTCCGCCACTTTGCGATTAGACGCACGCTTTTGTAGTGCAGGCATCCAGCCCTCTTCCAAGCTCGCACCACTACAGATAGCGATATCAGCTCTAGCCAACTTAGCAATCAGGCTAGGTCTCGCCTCGATATAATGCGGGTCCTGATAAACATGAGTCGCGCTAAAGACTTTAGCCTCCGGCGCGAGTTGACGGCTTAACGCCGCCCACTCAGGCTCGCAGGCAAAAATCGTAAGCGCTTGCGCAGGTGTAACAACAGCTAACAGCGCAACCGCTGCAATTAGCTTAGAAGCTGTGTGCAGCATGCGCGCCAAATCCTACTTGGTATTGGAGAGTGATCGCGTTGTCCTCACCTTCCATGTTGTCAGCATCTTGGTGACGGTATTCAAGGCGTACTTTCTGAGTATGTGTTGGCGACCAGCTAACCATCACTGCAGTTTCTTTCAACTCAGAATCTTCCCACTCGTGTTCGCCATCGTGTTCATGCTCATGTGCAAGATCCACTTGGCCGTGACGGATACCAGCCGCCCAGTTCTCATCAAACTGATAAACACCGGATAGGTACCAACCACTGAAGTCGTTTACTTCTGCACCATATAGATCATCTACATACGCGTATTCAGCTGCAATTTTTAGCTGCTCTTGGCGGTTGTTACCGTTAGGCGACCATTTCCAAACTAGGTCAGCAATATAAAGGTGCTCACCTTGGTACTCAGCACCATGAGAGTGAGCATGACCTTCTTCATGGTCGTGATCTTCTTCCTCTTCGTGGTGCCCAGCTTCCTGAGTACGGTTACGCATGTAACTCACACCTGCTTGCCAGCTTGAGTTGTTACCGAAGTCATCACCAAACTCAGTAGACAGCGTCCATGTACCGATAGTGTTAACTGATTTTTCTTCACCCAGTTCATCACCGCCAAATGCAGCTGCGCTTACACGCCAGTAACGATCTGTTGGTACAATCCAGCTCGCTGATACGCCGTCATCATAGTAGTGACCGCCAAGGAACGCTTTGTACATTAGAGGACGCTCGCTGAAGCTATCAGAGTGGCTATGATTAGCATTTAGATAACCAATATCTGCCAAGAAACGACCCGCTGTCAGGCTAACACCTGGTAGCGAAGTGCTTTGGATGTATAACTCTTCAAGCTCAAGATCAGACTCTTCTTCATTCCACTCAGCAATCCAAGTCATTTGCGCTTTAGCAACATCACCAATATCTTGGCTCAAACTAAGCTCACTGTGACTTAAACCAAAACCTTCAGTACGACCATTCAACGCCGTATCATCGGATTTGTGATACACATCTAGAATGACACCAACTTCCAGCGCATGACCTACAGAAGCCTGCATAGATAGCGCCGCCACAGCAAAAGCGAGTGCTTGTTTTTTCATTTTATACCTCAAAAAATTATGATATATCATAACAAACAGACCTAACTGCTCGTTATGTTTCAAATTAAATTAGAAGATTTATCGACCAGCTCAGAACCCAACTTCAGGCTGTGAACTATGCAAAATCCAAAGTAGCGACTAATCGACTTTGCCCAGAAGGAACCATTGGGGAGCGATGTACAACACCCTTTCCATCCAAGCCATACCACCCATCACCCTTGAGCAGTAACACATCACCTGCTTGCGCTTGATGTATCAGTTCTTCACTACCGTATAGGCCTGACTTGTCGTCAGACAAACCACCATTACCCGCACCTAATTTCGAC